>NZ_DATCVK010000029.1:0-8691 GCF_036566905.1 Microbacterium sp.
AGGGCGGTCGCCAGGCCGGCGGCTCTGGTGAGTGGTCGCCGGGGCGTTCGGCTGCGGAGGGCGCGCACGGGCAGCGTCGTTCTCATGGGACTCCTTCGTCCGGAAGCAGAATCCGTGATGAGAACGGGCGGTGGCACCCACAAGCGAGGAAGCGTTTTCTGCGTGTGCGACCAGCATGGTCCGGGCGGGTGGAAAACGCAATCCCGGAGAGCGGATGCCGTGCCGGCGAGATGGGCCAGTCGTCTCGAGGCGGACCGGCGTGACGCCGCGCACCCGTCGGTAGCATGACGACGTGACCCTCGACCCCCACTTCGATGACGCGCACAGCGCCGGAGAGGCGAAGCGGGCCGTTCGTCAGGGGCTGGGTGTGGCCCTCGCGACGAGTGCCTACGGCATCTCGTTCGGCGCGCTTGCGGTCGCCGCAGGACTCGACGTGTGGCAGACCTGCGTGATGAGCCTCGTGATGTTCACGGGCGGGTCCCAGTTCGCATTCGTCGGGATCGTCGGCGCCGGGGGACTGGCGGCCGCACCCGCCGCGATCGCCTCCGCGGCCCTCCTCGGCGTGCGCAACGTCGCGTACGGCATCCGGATGTCCCCGGTGATCGGCCCGGGCTTCTGGCGCCGCGCCGCGGCTGCGCAGTTCACGATCGACGAGTCCACCGCCGTCTCGCTCGCACAGCGCACGCCGCGCGCCCGCACCCTCGGTTTCTGGGTCACGGGCATCGGCATCTACGTCGGCTGGAACCTGTCGACGCTGGCCGGCGCCCTGCTCGGCGACGTGCTCGGCGACCCGCGGGCGTACGGGCTGGATGCCGCGGCGGCGGCCGCCTTCCTCGCCCTGCTGTGGCCGCGTCTCCGGGCCCGGCAGCCGATCGTCGTGGGGGTCGCCGCCGCCGTCGTCGCGACGGTGCTGACGCCGGTACTCATGCCCGGGTTGCCGGTGATCGTCGCGGCGGCCGTCGCGATCCTCGTCGGCTGGACCAACTGGCTCGGCAGGGACGATGCGGCGGATGCCGCCGAGCCGGACGACGTCGCGGAGCGGGAGGGTCTGCCGTGACCATGTGGACCGCAGTGCTCGTGGCCGCGATCGTGTGCGTGGCGCTCAAGACCGTCGGCTATCTCATCCCGCCCCGCTGGGTGGAGGCACCCACTCCACTCAGGATCGCCGACCTGCTGACGGTGGCACTGTTGGCCGCTCTCGTCGCCGTGCAGACGCTCGGCGCGGGTCAGGCCGTCGTGGTCGACGCCCGCGTGCCCGCCGTGCTCGTCGCCGCGGGGCTGCTCCTCCTACGCGCGCCGTTCCTCGTGGTGGTGATCGCCGCGGCCCTCGTGGCGGCGCTGCTGCGGCTGTGGGGCTGGGCGGCGTAGGCCGTCGCCCGACCGCGTGAGCCGGCGCCCGCCCTCACAGGCGAGGTCGGTACCATCGAGGCATGCGTCCTTCCGTCCCCGCCCGCGTCGGCAGCTGGATCGTCGCACTGCTCGTCGGGCTGGTGTACGGGGTCGCCGGAACCGTCGCCCACGCGTATGCGATCGGCTGGTTCCCGCTCGGGCTGATCCTCGCGGTGATCGGATCGGCGGCACTGCTGCTGGCGGTTCGGCTCCTCACCTCCGACAGGTGGGCGACGCTCGCGACCGGCGGCGGCATGATGATCTCCACGCTGGTGTTCTCGGGGAGCGGACCCGGAGGCTCGGTGGTGGTGCCGCAGACCGGCCTCGCCGTGGTCTGGACGTTCGCGGTGCCGATCCTGGTGGCCCTCGCCGTCGCCTGGCCCGAGCGCGTCCGCGCCGCCGCCTGAGCGGACGACCGGCGCCGCTCATACGCGACTTCCGGGCGTGGCCGGCCCAGCTCGGAGGCTCCGCCCCGTTCCGATGCGCGACGGGGCGTGGGGTCGACCCCGCTCGGACGTAGACTGAGCGGGTGACGTACGTGATCGCCCTTCCCTGCGTGGACGTCAAGGACCGCGCCTGCATCGACGAGTGTCCCGTGGACTGCATCTACGAGGGCGACCGGTCGCTGTACATCCACCCCGACGAGTGCGTCGACTGCGGCGCCTGCGAGCCGGTCTGCCCCGTCGAGGCGATCTACTACGAAGACGACCTGCCCGACGAATGGCAGGACTACTACAAGGCCAATGTCGAGTTCTTCGACGACGTCGGCTCCCCGGGCGGTGCGGCCAAGGTGGGTGTGATCCACAAGGACCACCCGATCATCGAGGCGCTCCCGCCGCAGGAACACTGACGTGGCGGTAGCCGACCTCGCGGACTACCCCTGGGACGCCGTCGCTCCGTACGCGCAGAAGGCACGCTCGCACCCCGACGGGATCGTCGACCTCTCGATCGGATCGCCCGTCGACCCGACGCCCGCGGTCGTCGCCGACGCGCTGCGCGCGGCGACCGACGCCCCTGCGTACCCGCAGACCGTCGGCACGGCGTCGCTGCGCGCGGCGATCGCCGAGTGGTACCACCGCCGTCGCGGCGTTCCCGGCCTCACGCCCGACAACGTCCTTCCCACCGTCGGCTCGAAGGAGCTGGTCGCGCTGCTCCCGCTCCTGCTCGGCCTCGGCCCGGGTGATGTCGTGGTCCATCCGCGCGCCGCCTACCCCACATACGAGGTGGGGGCGCGCCTCGTCGGCGCCACGCCGGTCGCGTCGGACGACCCCGCCGAGTGGCCGGAAGGCACCCGCCTCGTGTGGGTGAACTCGCCCGGGAATCCGGACGGCCGTGTTCTCGACGTCGATGCCCTGCGTGCGGCCGTCGCACGTGCGCGGGAGCTGGGCGCGGTGCTCGCGTCCGACGAGTGCTATGCCGAGCTCGGCTGGGACGCCCCCTGGGATCGCGAGCCGGTGCCGTCCGTGCTCGATCCCCGGGTCACCGCCGGCGACCTGCGCGGCATCCTGTCGGTGTACTCGCTCAGCAAGCAGTCGAACCTCGCCGGCTACCGGGCCGCGTTCCTCGCCGGAGATCCTTCCGTCGTCGCGCGCCTGCTCACGGCACGCAAGCACCTCGGCCTCATGCTGCCGCTGCCGGTGCAGGTCGCGATGGTCGCCGCCCTCACGGCCGACGTCCACGTCGCCGCCCAGAAGGAGCTCTACCGTCGCCGGCGCGAGATCCTGCGGCCGGCCGTCGAAGCGGCCGGTTTCCGCATCGACGCGAGCGAGGCGGGCCTGTACCTGTGGGCGAGCGAGGGCCGCGACGCGTGGGAGAGCATCGACCGCCTCGCCGACCTCGGCATCCTCGCGGGTCCCGGCCATTTCTACGGCGTGCACTTCCCGCAGCACATCCGGCTGTCGCTCACCGCGACCGACGACCGCATCGCCGCGGCCGCCGAGCGCCTGCGCGCGGCGGGGTCCACTCGGCGCGGCGAAGACGCGGGCGCCATCGCCCCTCGCTGAGGATTCCTCCATCGGATGCCGCGTCCCTTTGGCCGTGTCAGCAGTAGGCGCAGCGGCGGACTAGGCTGTAAGGACGCGGCGACGCGGCATGCCCCGTCCCGCCCCTCCGTTCTGACGCAGACCGCCCCACGGTGTCGCTCAGGACCGGACGACACCCCCCGGTACGACCAGAAATCGCGAGGAGGCGCCGTGAGCGACGCGGGCACCCAGCAGGAGAAGGCCACCCTCACGATCGGTGATACGTCCGCCGAGTTCCCGCTCCTGCGGGGCACCGACGGCTCGCCGAGCGTGGACCTCTCCACCCTCACCCGCCAGACCGGCTATACGGCTCTCGACTACGGCTTCGTGAACACCGCGGCGACCAAGTCCGCGATCACGTACATCGACGGCGACCAGGGCGTCCTGCGCTATCGCGGCTACCCGATCGAGCAGCTGGCGAAGAACAGCACGTACCTCGAGGTGGCGTGGCTGCTCATCTATGGCGAGCTCCCGACCGCCGACCAGCTGGGGGAGTTCGACGAGAAGATCCGTCGGCACACGCTGCTGCACGAAGACCTCAAGCGATTCTTCTCCGCGCTTCCTCATACTGCGCACCCCATGTCGGTGCTCTCCTCGGCGGTGTCGGCGCTCTCGACCTACTACGAGCACCAGTCCGACCCCAACAACCCCGAGCACGTCGAGCTCAACACGATCCGCATGCTGGCGAAGCTGCCCGTCATCGCGGCGTACGCACACAAGAAGAGCATCGGCCAGGCGTTCCTGTACCCCGACAACTCGCTCGGATTCGTCGACAACTTCCTCAAGCTGAACTTCGGGGTGCTGTCCGAGGTCTACCAGGTCGACCCGGTGATGTCCCGTGCGCTCGAGCGTCTGCTGATCCTCCACGAGGACCACGAGCAGAACGCCTCGACATCGACGGTGCGCCTGGTCGGATCGACCGGCGCGAACCAGTTCTCGTCGATCTCAGCCGGCATCAACGCGCTCTACGGGCCGCTGCACGGCGGCGCGAACGAAGCCGTGCTCGACATGCTCGGGCGCATCCGCGACTCCGGTGAGAGCGTGCAGCGCTTCGTCGAGCGCGTGAAGAACAAGGAAGACGGCGTGAAGCTCATGGGCTTCGGGCACCGTGTCTACAAGAACTACGACCCGCGCGCCAAGCTCGTGAAGGAGTCGGCCGACGAGGTGCTGAACGCTCTCGGCGTCAGCGACCCGCTGCTGGACCTCGCCAAGGAGCTCGAAGAGATCGCGCTCAACGACGCGTACTTCCAGGAGCGCCGGCTGTACCCCAACGTCGACTTCTACACCGGCGTGATCTACAAGGCGATGGGCTTCCCGACCCGCATGTTCACGGTGCTGTTCGCCATCGGGCGCCTGCCCGGCTGGCTCGCGCAGTGGCGCGAGGCCGCGGGAGACCCGCAGACCAAGATCGGCCGCCCGCAGCAGCTGTACGTCGGCGCCGAGGAGCGGAACTACCCGGGTCTCTCCTGACCCGGCGCTCGATATCGCGTGCGTCGTGCACGAATCACGGCAGAAATGACGGATGCCGCGCCCCTCAGGGCGCGGCATCCGCTGTTCGAGTCGCGCGGCGATCAGGCGACCTCGGCGAGCGTCGCGGGCTCGTCCGCGTTCTCCGCGTCGGTGGGCGTGGTCGCGGCATCCGTCGATCGACGCGGCCGGACGCCCAGCACGATGACCGCAGCGACCACGGCGCCGGCGGCGAGGGTCAGCCACGCCACGGCGTACCCGTCGACGGCGGGGGATCCGCCGGGAGCGACCGAGCCGAACACGATCGCGGTCGTGAAGGCCGAGCCGATCGCCGATCCGATCGTGCGGAGGTTGGCGTTGACGCCGGTCGCGATGCCGGTGCGGTCCGCCGGAACGCTCTCGACGATGATGCTCGCGGTGGAGGCGTAGGCGAGCCCGATGCCGAGCCCGAACACGCCGCCCGCGATGGCGAGGGTGAGGACCGTCTCGTGGTCGAAGACGGCGAACACCACGCCGCCCGCCATGAGCAGCGCGCCGAGCGCCATCATGAGCCGGAGCGGGATGACGCGTGCGATCGCTCCCGTGGCGAAGCCGACGCTCGACATGCCGATGAGGAGCGGGAGCAGCGCGAGTCCTGCCGCTTGCACGCCGAGCCCGAGGCCCCATCCCGAGTCGGCGGGCGTCTCGAGGAACTGTGGCAGGTAGCCCCAGAAGCCGAAGGCGGCGGCGCCGATGAGGAGTGCGGCTGTGTTGACCGGCCAGATGGCGCGCGTCGCCATCAGGCGCAGGTCAACGAGCGGGTTGTCGGAGCGCAGCTCGGCGACCACCCAGGCGACGACGAGCGCCGCCGCCGCGGCGAACATGCCCAGCGTGAGCGGCGACGTCCAGCCCCAGCGGGCACCCGAGCTGAGCGGGACCAGCAGGGCGATCAGCCAGCCCGAGAGCAGGACCGCCGAGACGACGTTCACGCTTCCCGTGGCGCGGAGTCCTGCCGGCGGAACGAGCATCGCGGTCAGCGCGATGCCGGCCACGGCGGCGACGAACGGCACGGCGAAGATGCCCTGCCAGCCCAGCAACTCGGCGAGGGGGCCGGCGAGCACGCTGCCCGCCGCACCGCCGATGCCGATGATCGCGCTCGTGGCGCCGATGGCCCCGGTGAGCTGGTGGCGGGGCATCACGTCGCGCAGCAGGCCGAAGGCGAGCGGGAACAGCGCACCGCCGATTCCCTGCAGCACGCGGGCGAGGATCAGGATCTGCAGGTTCGGCGCGAACGACGCCACGATGTCGCCGATCGCGACGACGCCGAGGACGGCGAGGAAGGTGTTGCGGCGGCCGCGAAGGTCGCCGATCCGGCCGAGGAGGGGAGTGGCCACCGCGGCGGCGATGAGCCACGACGTGTTGGTCCAGGATGCCGCATCCGCCGTCACGCCGAAGTCGGCGGCGATCAAGGGGATGACGGGGATGACGAGGTTCTGCAGCAGCGCGAGCGAGGCGACGCTGAGGGCGATCGCCGCGAACGCTGCGCGAGGGGTGAAGGGGATGGTGGGCATCGACGGGCCTTCCGATGGGTGCGGATCCGATGAATGCGGAGTAAAGTGGAGGTAGGTCTCCGAACGGAGGAAGCCTCCGCTTTGAGATTAGCGGAGGATGCCTCCGTTTCGCAACCACAACTTCGTCCGCAATCGCCTCGGCGGTCGCGGTCAGCACCACCACGGGAGGTCGTCGGGATGTCGGTCGTCGAGCGGGTATCCGCGCTGGATGCGCGCCGTCCCCAGCGGGCCGACGCCGCGCGCAACTTCGACGCTCTGGTAGCCGCCGGACGCGAGGCGTTCGCCGAGGAGGGTTCCGCCGCCTCCTTGGAAGACATCGCCCGTCGCGCCGGGGTCGGCATCGGCACGCTCTACCGGAACTTCCCGACCCGCGACGATCTGATCGAGACGCTCTATCTCGGCGAAGTCGATGCGCTCGCGCGCGCCGCCGATGAGGTCGCCGATCTCGAGCCCTGGGACGCGCTGCGCGCCTGGCTCGATCGCTTCGTGACGTACGTCGGCACGAAGCACGCGCTCCTGGACGGGCTGAACCGCCGATCTCCGGTGCTCGCCGAGTGCCGGACCATCATGCTGTCGGCCGGTGAGCCGCTGCTCGAGCGCGCGCAGGCTGCCGGTGTCGTCGATCCCGACATCTCCATCGGCGACGTGGTCAAGCTCGTGTCGGGAGTCGCGGCCGTGGCGTCGTTCGACGACGAGGCTCAGCGCCAGCGCGTGCTCAATCTGGCGATCAACGCGATCCGCCGCTGATCTCGACGGCTGGCCGCATCGCCGACGTCGCGATGCGGCCCCGCCGGCCGATGTCAGGCGTGCAGTGCCTCGTTGAGTGTGACGCCGACACCCGCTCGGCGGACCGCCTCGACGGCACCCGTCAGCGAGTTGCGACGGAACAGCAGCCCGGCCACGCCCGACAGCTCGGCGCCCTTGACGGTCGTGGGCGAGCCGTCCGCGCGACGCGGCTCGTCCGGGAGCACCACCTTGGTGCCGGCGGTGACGTAGAGGCCCGCCTCGACCACGCAGTCGTCGCCGAGCGAGATCCCGATGCCGGCGTTCGCGCCGAGCAGCGTGCGCGCGCCCACGGACACCTTGTGCGTTCCCCCGCCGGACAGGGTGCCCATGATCGACGCGCCGCCGCCGATGTCGCTGCCATCGCCGACGACGACGCCCTGTGAGATGCGACCCTCGACCATGCTCTGGCCGAGCGTGCCGGCGTTGAAGTTGACGAACCCTTCGTGCATGACAGTCGTGCCCGGAGAGAGGTACGCGCCCAGGCGCACGCGCGAGGCGTCGGCGATCCGAACCCCCGGGGGCGTGACGTAGTCGAGCAGACGCGGGAACTTGTCGAGACCCTGCACCTGGATGCCGTCGCGCGCGAGATACGGACGAAGGCGGGTCAGCGTGTCGGGATGAATCGGGCCGGCGGTGGTCCAGGCGACGTTCGGCAGGTGCGCGAAGACACCCTCGAGATTCACCTCATTGGGACGCACCAGCAGATGCGAGAGCGCGTGAAGGCGCAGATATGCATCCGGCGTGGACGAGGGCGGGGCATCGAGGTCCGCCTCGACCGCCACGACGTCCACGGTGACGGCGCGACGCGGATCGGCCACCGCGAGATGGTCGAGCTGATCGGGCGCCAGTTGAGGGTCGAACCCGAGCGGGATCCGTCCCGCCGCGGGGGAGGGGAACCACGTGTCGAGCACGGTTCCGTCTTCTGCGGTCGTCGCGAGGCCCACGCCCCACACCCATCGTTCTTCGGTCATGCTTCCACGCTAGCGCGGTCGGCCTGGCCCGGTTCCCGCATGTTTCCGCGGGTGTGGGGGTGCGACACGCCCGGGGTGCGGGCTGGATTCGACGGGTCGGCCGGTCGCACGTAAAGTATTACTTGTTCGCCCCAAAGGGTAGAGCGGAAGGCCGGAAGGCCTGGCTCCCCTCAAGCAGTGAACAACCCCATCCGAACTGCTCCTGGTGAGTCTGCCGGTTTCGGCTTAGGATGGGTGTCTTCCACTCTCGTGTGCGTCGGTCGGCGTTGTGGTGGGGTCTTGTGCCTCGCTGCGTCGGTTTGACAGGCGGAACGGGGTGTGTAAGATAGAGAAGTTGCCCAGCGGCGAAGGTTGAAAGACCGGAAAGCTGGTGCGTCCGATCTTTGAGAACTCAACAGCGTGCACTTGTCAAATGCCAATTTTTGTATCCTCGCTGACCATTTGTTTGGTTGGTGGGGGTCCTTTTTGGATCAATTCATGGATGTCAGTTTGATATTCGTTTTTGGT
>NZ_DATCVK010000030.1:0-30621 GCF_036566905.1 Microbacterium sp.
CGAGAGCGGCGGCATCCGTGGCCAGCGCGGCGTCGCCGACGATCACCGCGACCGGCGTGCCGACCGTGGCGGCGGCGCCCAGCAGCTCGGCCGCCGACTTCGCGAGCCCGCCCGACGGGGTCGTGTCGAGGAAGACCAGGATGGAGTCATCTGCAAACGTCATCACGCACGCACCCTCACGCAAGCCGGTTCTGGATCAGGAACTCCGCGAGCTTCTGGCCCGCGTCGCCCTCGTCGACGATCTTCACGCCGGCCTCGCGCGGCGGCTTCTCGCTCAGCGAGATGACGATCGACCGCGACGCGGTCGGGTCGTGGGGCTCGATCTCGAGCTCGGCGAGCGACAGCGTCTCGAACGGCTTCTTCTTCGCCGCCATGATGCCCTTGAAGTTGGGGAATCGTGCGTCAGGAAGCGCCTCGGTGATCGAGATCACCGCGGGAAACGGTGCCGTCACTTGCAGCGTCGCACCGTCCGACGCACGTGCGCCCGAGACGGCGTCGCCGGCGATCTCGACCGTGCTGAGGTAGGTCGCGCTCGGCACATCGAGGATCTCGGCCACCATCGCGGGGATGACGCCGCCCGTGCCGTCGGTGGACTGGTTGCCGGCGATGACGAGGTCGAAGCCAGTGCGCTGGAGGGCTGCCGCGAGCACTTCGGCGGTCAGGCCGAGGTCGGCGCCCAGGAGCGCCTCGTCGACGACCTGCACAGCCGACGACGCGCCCATCGCGAGGCCCTTGCGCACCGTCGCGGAGGCGGACTCCGGCGTCATCGACAGCACGACGACCTCGGTGCCAGGCGTCTTGTCGGCATACGACAGTGCGACCTCGAGGGCACGCTCGCCGATCTCGTCGAGCACCGTCTCGCTCGCGGCGCGATCGGCCAGGCCGGTCTCCAGCGACAGCTTGCGATCCCCGTACGTATCCGGGACTTCCTTGACCAGGACGACGATCTTCATGACGATCTCCTCACGCTGGGCACGAGTCTATGGCGCGGCGCGCAATGTACCCAATCCCGCGGAATGCACCGACCGGACCGACCCCTGACCCGCCGTGTGTATACATAAACGCCCCTTCGCGGCCC
The DNA here is from genome assembly GCF_036566905.1 of Microbacterium sp. Classification (GTDB taxonomy): domain Bacteria; phylum Actinomycetota; class Actinomycetes; order Actinomycetales; family Microbacteriaceae; genus Microbacterium. Next base: position 1,079 of record NZ_DATCVK010000030.1, read on the forward strand.
CCGGATCGGTCGCTGCAACCGAGGACCGGTACGGTGGAAAGAGGAGGTCGTCATGGCAGCACCCAAGCGTCTTCCGGTCGACCCGATCGCCGAAGCCAAGCGCCAGTGGATCGCCCATGGCTGGGAACCCGCAGCCGCGGGCATGACCGCCGTGACGTCGATCATCCGGGCGCAGCAGCTCATGTTCGCGCGCATCGACACGGCGCTGCGACCCTTCGGACTCTCGTTCGCCCGGTACGAGCTGCTGCGCCTGCTCGGCTTCACGCGGGAGGGACGGATGCCGATGGCCAGCGCCATCGCCCGCCTGCAGGTGCACCCGACCAGCGTCACCAACACCGTCGACCGGCTGGCCCGCGACGGCCTCGTCTCGCGCGAGCCGCACCCCGGCGACGGGCGCGCGGCGATGCTCGTGCTCACCGACACCGGTCGCGAACTGGTCGAACGGGCGACCGCGGCCCTCAACAGCGAGGTGTTCGAGGATCCCGGCCTCACCGACGCCGACACCACAGAGCTGGTGCGGATCATCGCCCGATTCCGCAAGGACGCCGGCGACTTCACCGATCCGAAGCCCCAGCCCGAGCCCCTCTGACCGCCCCACGTCAGCGACCGGTACTGCTCAGCGACCTTCGAACTGCGGAGCACGCTTCTCGCGGAAGGCAGCCATGCCCTCCTTCTGATCTGCGGTGTCGAAGAGGCTGGCGAACACGTGCTTCTCGAGGCGAAGGCCCTCGGCCAGCGACGTCTCGAGGGCGGCATCCAGCACGGCCTTCGCGGCATACAGCGACGGCAGGCTCTTCGACGCGACGGTCTCGGCGGTCTTCTGCGCCTCGGCGAGCAGGTCGGCGGTCGGCACGACCCGCGAGACCAGTCCGGAGCGTTCGGCCTCGGCGGCATCCATCATCCGCCCGGTGAGGATCAGCTCGGCCGCCTTGTAGTAGCCGACCGCGCGGATGAGCCGCTGCGAGCCGCCCATGCCGGGGATGACGCCGAGGTTGATCTCGGGCTGCCCGAACTTCGCCGAGTCGGCCGCGAGAATGATGTCGCACATCATCGCCAGCTCGCACCCGCCGCCCAGCGCGTAGCCCGAGACAGCGGCGATGACCGGGGTCCGCACGGCGGCGAACTGCGCCCAGCCGCCGAAGTGGTCGCCCATCAGCATCTCGAGCCCCGATTTGGACTCCATCTCCTTGATGTCGGCGCCGGCCGCAAAAGCGCGCTCCGAGCCGGTGAGCACGATGGCGCCGATGCCCTCGTCGGCATCGAAGGCGGATGCCGCGGCTACGACGTCCCAGCACACCTGCGTGTTCAGCGCGTTGAGCGCCTCCGGCCGGTTGAGCGTGATCCAGCCGACGCGGCCGCGGGTCTCGACGAGGATCGTCTCGTACTCGGTCATCGGTTCCCGCTTTCGTCTCAGGGTCGTGAACATTCCACCAGAACAGGTGATCCGGCTGGGAGAGGCCGATCCCGCCCTCATCGACCTGTTCTCGCCAGAACAGGAGATCTGGGCAGCGGCGGTCAGGCGCTCTCGGCGCGGATGGTGTTGATGATGCCGGAGAAGTCCTGGCCCGCGCCGTCGCCGGCGGCGTACTGCGCATAGATCTCGCGGGCGAGCATGCCCATCCGCGCCTCGACGCCCGTCGCCGAGATCGCGTGCTCGGCGAGCCCGAGGTCCTTGTTCATGAGCGCGCCGGCGAAGCCCGGCTGGTAGGCGCGGTTCGCCGGGCTGGTGGGCACGGGTCCCGGCACCGGGCAGTTCGTCGTCAGCGCCCAGCACTGGCCCGACGCGTTCGACGCGACGTCGAACAGCGCCTGGTGCGACAGTCCGAGCCGCTCCCCCAGCACGAACGCCTCGGCGACCGCGATCTGCGACACGGCGAGGATCATGTTGTTGCAGACCTTCGCGGCCTGCCCCAGCCCCGCTCCGCCGCAGTGCACGACGCGTCGGCCCATCGCCTCGAGCAGCGGGCGCGCGGCCTTGAAGTCCTCGTCCGTCCCGCCGACCATGAAGGCGAGCGTGGCGTTCTCGGCGCCGACCACTCCGCCCGACACGGGGGCATCCAGCGACCGGTGACCGGCCGCCTCGGCGAGCGCGTGCGCGGCGCGCGCCTCGTCGACGGCGATCGTCGAGCAGTCGATGAACAGTGCGCCGGATGCCGCGACACCGAGCAGGCCCGCAGCGCTGTCCGAACCGCGATAGGCGTCGAGCACCTGCGCACCGGTCTGGAACATGGTGATGACGACGTCGGCGCCGGTGGCGGCATCCGTTCCCGACTCCGCGGCGGTGAGCCCCCCGTCACGGGCGGCGGCGACGGCGGCAGGCATGACGTCGAAGCCCGTCACCTCGTGACCGGCGGCCGCCAGATTCTTCGCCATGGGCAGGCCCATATGGCCGAGCCCCAGGAATGCGATCTTCATTTCCGACCTCCTCGTCGGTGCTGCGCGAATGCTCGGCGACCGTCAGTCGGCAAGCAGCTGGCGTCCGATGATCACGCGCATGATCTCGTTGGTCCCCTCCAGGATCTGGTGGACGCGCAGATCGCGCACCACCTTCTCGATCCCGTACTCGTGAAGGTAGCCGTAGCCGCCGTGCAGCTGCAGTGCCTGGTTCGCGACGGTGAAGCCGGCATCCGTCGCGAAGCGCTTGGCCATCGCGCACTGCAGCGACGCGTCGGGCGACTTCGCGTCGAGCGCCGCCGCGGCACCGCGCACGAGGGCCCGCGCGGCGTGCAGCTCGGTGGCCATGTCGGCGAGCGCGAACACGACCGCCTGCTTCTCGGCGAGCGGCTCGCCGAACGTGAAGCGCTCGTGCACGTAGCGCAGCGCGCGGTCCAGTGCCCACTGCGCGCCGCCCAGCGAGCAGGCGGCGATGTTGATGCGGCCGCCGTCGAGCGCCGACATCGCGATCTTGAACCCCTGGCCCTCGCCGCCGAGGATGTCCGCCGCGGAGACGCGCACCTCGTCGAGGATCACCTGGCGGGTCGGCTGCGCGTTCCAGCCCATCTTGTGCTCGATCGCGCCGAACGAGAGTCCCGGGGCGTCGGCGGGGACGAGGAACGCCGTGATGCCGCGTGCACCCGGTTCGCCCGTGCGCGCCATGACGATGTAGACCGATGCCTCGCCGCCGCCCGAGATGAACTGCTTCACACCGGTCAGCACGTAGTCGTCGCCCGACCGGATCGCGCTGGTGGTGATGGCCGCGGCATCCGATCCGGCCCCCGGCTCGGTGAGGCAGTAGCTGCCGAACCCCGCCATCGAGGTGAGGAGCGGCAGCCACTGGGTGCGCTGCGCGTCACTGCCGTACGTGTCGATCATCCACACGACCATGTTGTGGATCGAGATGTACGCGGCGATCGCGGGGTCGCCCTTCGCCAGCTCTTCGAAGATGGCGGCCGCGTCGGAGCGCGACAGCGCCGATCCGCCGAGGTCGTCGCGGGCGTAGATGCCGCCGAGCCCGAGCTCGCCGGCGCTGCGCAGCGTGTCGCGGGGGAAGAACGACTTCGCGTCCCACTCCAGCGCGTGCGGCGCGAGCTCGTTCTGCGCGAAATCGCGGACGGCGTCGAGGATCGCGTCGCGCTCCTCGGTGGTCAGGCTCGAGGTGAGAGGGGTGATCGTGGACACCGTTGCTCCTTCAGAGATGCAGCACGCCCTCGTGGGGCATCCTGATCAACGCGATCGTGCCGGCATTGGCACATCGGTCATTTTACATGGACTTCCAACTATCTGTTAGGGAAACCATGGAACGACTGGCGATCGCGCTCCCCGCCTCGTCGAAAGGGCGGCTCCCGCAGGAGCCGCCCTTTCGTGATCGCGGATCCCGCTGCTCAGGCCCCGGCGGCCGGCTCCGCCTCGGGCCAGACCATGAACGGCCGCAGCTCGAGCTGTCCATTGCGGGCCATCGGATGCCGCGACGCGATCTCGATCGCCTCTTCGAGGTCGTCGACCTCGAGGATGTCGAAGCCGCAGATGACCTCGGCCGTCTCGACGAACGGGCCGCGAGCGGTGAGCACCTTGCCGCCTCGGACCTTCACGACGGTGGACTCGGCTTGGGGGGCGAGCACTTCTCCGATCACGCGCTTGCCGCTGGCGTCGAGGGGATCGACCCACAGGTCGACGTCGGAGTCGTCCACTTCGGTGTCGGGCTCGAGCGAGGTGACGACGAACATCATGTACTTCATGGTGTGATCCTTCCGTTGCGGGCGGGCGCACGCCAGCCTCACTCGGGTCGTCGCACGGGGTCGGACGATGTCGACACTTCTGTCGAGAATCTTTTTTCGGCCCGGCGCCGACGTCCAACGGGTCGGACGCTCGCGCGACGAGCATCATCCTGTGGACGGACGATGATGAGACTCCGGAGGGACGCGCTGCGACACGCGGCTCCGTAGCGTCGAAGCATGGCCAGCACCACATCGACCGTCCCGATCGCCCGCCGCCGCGAGTTGCCCGCGGCGGCCGCGCTGCTGCTCACGATCGGCGGCAACATCCTCGTCATCGGGATCGCCGCCCTCGCCGTGGCCGGCGTCGCCGTCGCCGCCGTCGCCGTCTTCGGCCCCGGCATCCTCGACGCCCTCTGATCCCCTGTCGCGCAGGCGCACCGCCGGGCTAGCCTGCGTCTGTGAACGAGCGCGCCGTCCCGATCCTCCTCAGCCGTGATCTGCGTGAGACACTCGCGTTCTTCGAGAGGCTGGGGTTCGAGAACCGCGGGGCCCCGCCTGAGGAGTGGGGCTACCTCATCATCGGCCGCGGCACCGCTGAGCTGCACTTCACCGAAGACCTCTCCGTCGATCCGCTGCGCACATCGTCGATGTGCTACCTCTACGTGGACGACGCCGAGCGCGTGTACGAGGACTGGGCGGACGCGGTCGATCCCGACCCCGCGACCGGCAGCCGCATCGTTGCCCCGGTCACCACGGACTACGGGATGCGCGAGTTCGCCGTCGTCGACCGGAGCGGAAATCTGGTCCGCGTCGGGAGCCCGCTCTGACGCTAGGCTCACGCCATGACGGACGTCGCGACGAAGCCCCGGCCCGGAACGAGCCTGCGAGGCTTCTCGGCACCCATCCTGCTGGTCGGCGCTCTCGTCGTGGTGCCGGTGGCCTTCGGCCTCCTCTTCAACAGCTGGACCGCACCCGACGACGAGGCCTACGTGCGGATGGCCTTCGCGACCGTCGCGGGCGCCACCCTCGCGATCGCGACCGTCGTAGGTCTGCTCGTCGACCGCATCATCCGCCGCGCGACCGCCTCGACGATCGCCATCTTCGCCGTGATCGCCCTCGTCGTCGTGCCCTACGAGCTCAACGCGATCTCGGGCGCCGCCGAGCTTCTGGTCACCCGACTGAACATGTGACGAGGTCCCGGCGCTCGCCCGTCGCAAGACGTGCGAGCGCCGGGAGCATCAGCGAGGCTGAGCTTCGACGAGCACCACCGCGGTGCGCGCCGGCACCGTGATCGTGCCGGTCGCCGCATCCCACGTCGTCGTCCTCACGACGGGGTCGGAGCCCTGGGCGAGTGCCGGCGTCAGCGAGAACTTCCGGTCGGCGAGCTCGGCGACCGTCTGCGTGGTGGGCTCGGTCCCGGCGTTGAACACCACGAGCGCGCCCTTCAGCTTCGGGTCGACGTCCTTGCCGACGAGGTCGTCGATGAGCATCACGATGAGGCCGGGAGCGGCATCCGTCCCACTGTCGGGGAACGAGACCTTCTGCTCGATCAGCGCGGCAGACCCGAGCCGCAGCAGGCCGACCTCATCGCGCACCCGCAGCAGATCGAGAGCGGATGCCTCGGCCGTGGCGATGTCGGATGCGCCGGGCTTGTTCGCGGGATCGGCCAGGAGCGGCGCCAGGTCGTCCCAGTGGTCGCCGTTGTCGGCCTCGCGCGGGAGGCCCGACCCGAAGGTGGACTCCTGCCCGGTCCAGTCGATGCGGTTGAACCAGTCGCCCGAGTTGTAGCTGTTGCGGTCGAGCGACTTCGAGCGCAGCAGTTCCGTGCCGGCGTGCCAGAACGACGGCGTCTGGGCGTAGGCGGTGGTCGCGAGCGACAGCGTGTTCATGCGCACGCGGTCGGCCATCGGGGTGTCGGCCGGCAGCTTCAGCACCGAGAGGTCGTACAGCGTCTCGTTGTCGTGCGCGTCGACGTACGTGATGACCTCGTCGGGCTGGTCCGCGTATCCGGCGGGCGAGCCGTTGTAGTCCAGCTCGTCGCCGGCCTTGAGCGTGCCGTCCGCCGACGTGAACGCGAAGTCGCGCAGGTTGCCCGCGAGCCCGAGCTTCACGAGGTCGGTCTTGTGGGCGAGGTCGGCGAACGGATCGCCGGGCGCCGACTGGTCGCTGCCGTTGGGGTCGGTCGCGAGGCCCGTGCCGAAGCCCTGGTAGAACTTCGAGCCACCGTCGACCGGGCTGCCGCCGTGCACGGCGTCGCGCAGCCTGTCGCTGAACGTGCCGATGCCGGTGCCGCCGAGCTGACCCTGCGTGGCCTGCTCGAAGAGGGCGTTGTTCGCGACCTCGCCGAAGTTCCAGCCCTCGCCGTACAGGTAGATCGCCTTGCCGTCGACGCCGTCCCGCTTGAGCGTGAGCTCGTCGAGCGCGTCGCGGATCGCCAGCATGTTCTCCTTCGAATGGTGGCCCATGAGGTCGAAGCGGAACCCGTCCACCTTGTACTCGCGGGCCCACAGCACGACGGAGTCCACCATGAGCTGCTGGGCGACCTCGTGCTCGGTGGCGACGTTCTGGCAGCAGGTCGACGTCTCGACGCCGCCGGCGGCGTTCAGGCGCTGGTAGTACCCCGGCACGACCTGGTCGAGCACCGAGGTGTCGGCCTGCCCCGACGCCGACGTGTGGTTGAACACCTGGTCGAGCACGACCTGCAGCCCCATGCCGTGGAGCGCGCCCACCATCGAGCGGAACTCGGCGACGCGTGCGCCGCCCTCCGGGTCGACGGCGTACGAGCCCTCGGGCACCGAGTAGTGGTACGGGTCGTAGCCCCAGTTGAAGCCGTCGGCGTCGACGACCTTCTCGACGCAGGCCTGCTGCTCGGTACTGTCGGCCGGCATCGACACCAGGTCGCAGTCGGGCACCGCCTGCTGCGAGCGGTCCTCCTCGATCGTCGCGATATCGAACGTGGGCAGCAGGTGCACCGTGTTGATGCCGGCGTCGGCCAGCTGGCGCAGCTGCGCCGTGCCCGCGCTGTCACGCGTGAACGCCCGGTAGGTGCCGCGTTCTGCCTCGGGCACCGACTCGTCGGTGATCGAGAAGTCGCGGACGTGCAGCTCGTAGATGGCGCGGTCGACGGGCCGGTCCACGACGGGCGCCTTCGTCTTCTCCCACGCCTTGGGGCGCCACTGCTTGTCGTCGAGGTCGATCGCGACCGACCGCTCCGAGTTGGTCGTGAGCGCCAGCGAGTACGGGTCGGTGACCTGGTTCGTCTCGATCGCCCCCGTGGTCGGCGCGTAGACCACGACCTCCCACAGGTACTCGTCGCCCTTCCGCGCCTTGGCGCCCGCGACGGCCCAGATTCCGGATGCCGCATCCCACGTCGCCTCGTGACGCACGGACTCTCCGTCGGTGCCGGCATCCCACGTCAGCAGCGTCGCGCTCTGCGCGGTCGGCGCCCACAGGCGGAACGTCGGCTTGTCCTTCGCGAACGTCACACCGAGATCGGCGTCGGCGACGGCATCCGCGTAGAGGTCGTCGAGCACACCCGGGATCTGCACCCCGGTGAACGCGCGCACGGTGCCGTCGACGTCGCGCTGCGACACCAGGAGCTGACCGCGCAGGAGGGCCGCGGCATCCGTCCCGTCCGCCACCTTCAGCGCGACGTAGCTCGCGAGAGCCGGGAACCGCTCCTTCTGCGCGTCGGTGAGATCGCCCTCGATCCGGGTGAGCTCGGCGGTCTCGCCCCCGACGACCTCGCCGTCCTCCAGAGCGAGCGATGCCGCCGCCGACGCGTGCAGCTGCCACGACGCCTCGGCGGGATCGGCGCCGAGGTCGGCGGGCCACGCGAGCGTCTCCTCATCGATCCAGTGCGCGCGCTCCTCCCCGAGGCCGGGGAGGCCGTCGCCAATCTGCAGCACGTGGGTCGCGAGCGTGTACCGGAACAGCACGGGCACGCCGGCCTCGGCGGTGAACGAGTAGTTGGAGCCGCCCGCGACGCCGCCGACGCCGTAGTTCTCGGTCCAGCTCATGCCGTGCGCCACCTTGCCCTCGTACGCACCGGCGGGCAGGTCGAGGGTCAGCTCGTAGACGCCGTCCTTGTCCCCGTCGGCCATGAGGCTCGCGAGGCAGTCCGGTGCCCAGTCGCCGGCGCAGCCGCTCTCGCTCTGGTGCGAGCCCGGAACCGTCACGATGGGGCCCTCGGCGGTCGATTGCACGATGTTCGTGCGCGGGTCGAAGTAGAACGAGATCGGGCCGCCCGGGTGCGTGATGGCGATGTTGGAGCCACCGGGCACACCGTTCGCGCCGTAGTTGATCGTCCACGACCCGTCGATGGCGGCCTTGTACTCGTAATCCCCGGGCGCCAGGTCGAACGTGCCGGCCCAGATGCCGTCGGCGCGCAGGGTGAGCCTCGCGGCCTCGCAGCCGGGCGCCCAGTCTCCGGCGCAGCCCATCTCGGAGTTGAGGCTGCCGGGCACGGTCACCATTGAGATCGGCGACTCGGGTTCTTCCGGAACGTCGAGCGTCACGGCGTTGCCGACCGAGGCGTAGGTCGACGAGGCGGCGTGCGCACCGGCGGCATCCGTCGTCACCGCCCGGTACTCCACGAGCGTGCCGTCGGCGAGGCCATCCACCGTGTGGAAGACGCGCGGGTCGGTGTCTTCTGCCGTGCCGAGCGCGTGCCATTCTTCCGAGCCGACCACGCGCCACGCGAAGCTGGTCTCGGTCCACGTCGCATCGTCGACGTCGGCGGCGATCGGCGCCGAGCCGGTGACCGCTGCGCCGGCGCCGGGCGCCGACACGGTGACGGCGAGCGGCGCCTCGGGCGCGGTCACCGGCCGGTCGGCGCGGTAGACGACGGCCGACAGAGCCGGGACGGTGACGGATGCCGCGGCTGCGGTGTCCGTCGAGATCCCTGTCGTCGTGCCGTAGACCGGCTCGAAGGACGCGCCATGGGTCAGCGTCGTGATGCTCACCGTCTTGTCGGAGGCGGTGTTGTTGAGGGCGACCAGGTACTCCACCTTCTCGTCGCGGTCGACGCGCGAGAAGGCGTAGACGCCCGCGCCGCTGTCGGCGTAGCGCTCGATCTGCCCGCCGGTGACGAGCGCCGGGTGCGCCTCACGGAGGGCGGCGAGCGCGGCGATCCGCTCGTAGATCGGCGCGGAGGTGTCGTAGCGGTCGACCGAGCCGGCGGTCGCGCCGGTGATGAGGTTCTGGTTCTGGTACGCGGCGACCTGTGTCGCGAACAGCGTCTGGCGGGCGTCCTTGTCGCCGCCCGCGCCCGCGAAGCCCTGTTCGTCGCCGTAGTAGACGACGGGCTGGCCGCGGCCGAGGAACATCAGGTCATGGGCGAGCAGGTCGCGCTCGAGCGCGTTCGGCGTCGACTGCAGCATGTAGCCGACGCGGCCCATGTCGTGGTTGCCGAGGAAGGTCGGCAGCGCCGTCGCCGACGAGTCGGGCGTCGTGTACCAGTCGTCGCCGGCGTAGAGGCTCTGCAGCCCCTTGGCACTGTTGCCCGACGCGTAGCTCACGGCCGAGGACTGGAATGTGAAGTCGAGCACGCTCGACATGTCGGTGTCGCGCACGTACGGCGAGAGTTTCACCGGGTCGGCGTCGTAGACCTCGCCGAACATGAAGAAGTCGTCCTTGCCCTTGACGTCGCGCGCGTAGTCGAGCACCTCGGTGGTCCACCGCTCCCAGAACTCGAAGTTCACATGCTTGGCGGTGTCGATGCGGAAGCCGTCGATGCCGAGGTCGATCCAGTCCTGGTAGACGTCGACGAAGCCGTTCACGACCGCGGGGTTCTCGGTCATGAGGTCGTCCAGGCCGTCGAAGTCGCCATACGTCACCGACTCGCCCGTCCATGTCGAGTTACCGCGGTTGTGGTACAGCGTGGGGTCGTTGAGCCAGGCCGGGGTCTTCGCGTCCGCGTCGTCGGACGCGATCACCGGCGGGTGCGGGAACGAGGTCGCCGGGTCGAGCGCCGGGAACGAGTCGGTGCCGGCATAGGTGGCCGGGTCGAACGCGGCGCCGGCGGCGTCTCGGTACGGCGCCGTCGCCTGGTCGACATAGCCGTACTGGCCGTCGGCGTACGAGATGACGTCGGCGGTGTGGTTCGCGATGATGTCGAAGTACACCTTGATGCCCTTGGCGTGCGCCTCGGCGATGAGCGCCTCGAGCTCGGCGTTGGTGCCGAGGTGCGGGTCGATCTGGGTGAAGTCCGTGATCCAGTACCCGTGATACCCCGCGCTCGCGTTCGCGCCCTCGCCCTGCACGGGCTTGTTCTTGAAGCTCGGCGTCAGCCAGATCGCTGTCGTGCCGAGGCCGTCGATGTAGTCGAGCTTCTCGCGGAGGCCCGCAATGTCGCCGCCGTTGTAGAAACCCTTGTCGGTCGGGTCGAACCCGGTCGTCAGGCGGTCGCCCGTCAATCCGCCCTCGTCGTTCGACGCGTCGGCGTTGGCGAAGCGGTCGGTCATCACGAAGTAGAACTGCTCCTGGCTGCCGGGCTGCCGCACCGGGGCCGCGACGAGTGCGTCGTCGTCGGCGGTGTAGCCCGCCCGCAGGGTTTTCACCTCGACGCCGACGCGGTGCGAGCTGTCGTCGAACACGAAGCGCAGCGTCGACGGACCGGCGACCGTCAGCGGGATGTTGTCGTTGCCCCCGTTCAGCCCGTACGACTCGTCCCACGCGTCGTTCACCGCGACCTTGTAGTCGTACGAGCCGGCCGGGACCTCGAACTCGGCGGCGGAGATGTTCGCAGTTCCGGTCGGGGCGAGCTCGGTCGCGGCGCAGGCGGGCTGCCAGTCGTCGGAGCAGCCGAGCTCGGACTGGAGACTGCCGACGAGCGCGAACGTGCGCTCGGCTGCGGCGGCCGGTGCGATCGCGACCACACCCCCAGTCAGGACGAGTGCCGCAGCGGTGAGGCTTGCGGTCACGATGCGGGCACGGGCTGAGGTCGACTTCGACACAGGAGCTCCTGAATGTGGGGCACGGCGACGTGCCCGTTATGGTGCGATGTGCGGCCGACATTAGCAGCGGGCCAGCGAGAACTGCAAGCGCTTACATGATGAGGACGCGCTCATCTGGCGGATGCTGAGCGCTGCAGCATCCGCTCTCTCGTCAGCGGCGCAATCGCTTGCAGTGTCGTGCCTCAGCGAGCCGGCGAAGTGCGGAATACTTCCGGGATGCCTGTCTTCGACCACCTCGGCGTCAGCGTCGACGACCTTCCGTCCTCGATCGCGCAATTCGATCCGATCTTCACGGCGTTGGGATTCACCCGGTACGACGCCGACAACGGCGTGTCGTGGCACACCGAGGGTGAGATGGAGTTCATCCTCCTTCCCGCCCGCGCACCCGGCACCGGCCCGCACCGGCATGGACGGGTGGGGTGGCAGCATCTCGCGTTCGCCGTCGACTCCCGCGCCGAGGTGGATCGCCTCCACGCGGTCGCCGTAGGCGCCGGCTGGTCCGTGGTGCGGGAGCCGAAGCTCTACCCGCGCTTCAACGATCGGTACTACGCGTCCTTCGTGGAGGACGACAACGGCATCCGCATCGAGTTCATGCACAATCCGCCACGGGAGCCGGCTGAGGCGAGCTGATCCGGCCGACGTCCACCCGGACTGCGTCTCCGGCGTCCCGGGGGTCCGCGGCGACCGCGGCGACCGCAGCGACCGCGGCGACCCCGGCGTACTCGCCGGGCTGCCGCAATGGGAGGACAATGCCTGCATCGACGCAGAGCGGAGTCCTGCATGGGTAACACGGTGCTGTACATGTCCATGTCGCTCGACGGGTTCATCGCAGGACCCAACGAGACCGACGAGAACGGTCTCGGCGATGGCGGCGGCAGGCTCCATGAATGGGTGTTTCCTCCCGAGGGAGGAGCGAACGCGCAGATCGTCGACGAGTTCATGTCCACCGGCGCCGTGGTCGCCGGCCGGGGCACGTTCGAGCCGGCCGAGGGCTGGCACGGCGACCACCATGACGGCGTGCCGATCTGGGTCCTCAGCCGCCGGCCGATGCCGGCCTGGGCGCGCGACATGTCCGCCGTGCACTACACGAACGACATCGCCGCCGCGTTCCGCGACGCACGACAGGCTGCGGGCGACAAGGACGTCCTGGTGCACGGCGCCGCCACGGCCCAGCGCGCCATCGCGGCCGCCCTCCTCGACGAGATCGAGATCCACCTCATCCCGGTGCTGCTTGCAGAAGGTCGCCGGCTCTTCGAGCACCTCGGCTCGCCGCGCCGGGAGCTCGAGCGGATCAGGGTGCTCCCCGGCGAAGGCGGCGTGACCCACCTCCGCTACCGCATCCGGTACTGACGGGCGGGTGACGACGCGCCCGGCCCCGAAGTTCGGTGTCACCCTTCGCGGGTGATGAGCGCCCGGGCGATCCGGAGGATGGTGGCCTCAGCGCGAACCGCTGAACGCGGGCGCCCGCGCGGTACGCCGCCCGAACGAAAGGCACATCATCATGACCGGCAGCTTCTGGGATTTTCTGCTGTGGATCTTCTGGTTCTACATCCTCTTCGCGTGCATCTGGATCTTCATCACGATCATCGTGGACCTGTTCCGCGACCACACCCTGAACGGCTGGGGCAAAGCCCTGTGGGTGATCTTCCTCGTCGTCGTCCCGTTCCTCGCCGCCCTGATCTACCTCATCGCCCGCGGCCGCGGCATGAGCCAGCGAGAGCTCGAGCGCCGCGGACAGGCGCAGAGCGAGGCGAACGCCTACATCCGCAGCGTCGCAGGCGGCTCGTCGGCGGCGACCGAGATCGAATCCGCCAAGAAGCTCCTCGACTCGGGCGCCATCACGCCGGATGAGTACAACGCTCTGAAGGCGAAGGCCCTCGCCGCCTGAGCTTCGCCGAGTGGGTCCCGCCGGCGCTTCCGCCGCAGGTCGTCGCCGACGGGGCCCGCCTCGAACGTCTGTGCTCGACGGGCGAACCCCCGAGGCGCCGCCACGATCACCTCATCCGGTGCGCCGTGCCTGTCAGGTCCCTAGGCTGGCGGTATGACGGTGGATGCTGCGGATCGGCGAGTCTGCCCGACCTGCGGTGACCCGCTGAAGTTCGAGATCCTCGACGACGAGCGATTCCTCGTCGCCTGGTCGTGCGTGAACTGCGGGCTGATCCGCACCACGGAGCCGGTGTAGCCGCCTGGCCGTGCCTAGGTGGTGTGGCCTCGCGTGCGGGCGCGTCCGAGCCGAGGTCAGGCCTGGGCAGGCGAGACCGTCTTGCGCATCACGGTCTTGCTCTTGCCGATATGGCGCTCGAACGTGAATCCCGCCTTCTCGAACATCGCCCTCGTGCCGTTGTGGAGGAACGAGGACGACGTCTTCTTGCCGGGGACGAGCTCGTTGGGGAATGAGACCACCTCACCTCCTCCGGCCTGCGCGATCAGCTCGAGCGCGCCGTCCAGAGCCTCCCGTGCCACTCCCGAACGCCGATGGTCGCGGTCGACGAAGAAGCATGTGATGCGCCACGGCGCCGGGTTGGTCTCGCCCGCGTCGTACTGCTTGCGGTGGTAGATGCCCGGCAGTTCGGCCGGACTGCCGTACTCGCACCACGCGATCGCGTCGTCGCCGTCGAACACGAGCGCCGCGTGCGCGACGCCCTCGTCCACGAGTCGCTGCTTGAACGTCGGACGGTCGTATTCGCTCTTGACGGTGTGCTCGGTGTCGTCGTGGAAATACGAGCAGTAGCACCCGCCCCACACCCCATTGTGCTTCTGGGCGAGCGCCAGCCAGGCCGGGAATGTCTCGGGCGTGAGCGGCTTGATCACGTGCGAGGTCGTCATGACCACCTCACCGGCCCCACCTCTCGGTCCCCCGCGGCGAGGACCACGCCGCAGTATCGGGTGAGGCGGGTGAACGACCACGGAGGATCACCCGCAGGGCGCGTGCCATGCCGTCATCCTGCCAGCATCACCGATGCATGTCACGGCTCATCGCTCGCCCGAGGACCGATCGCGGCCGAGGAAGCCTCTCCGTCGGGCGGTCCGCTTCAGCCCTGGCCCCCGTCGCCTATACTCCACTGAAGTATCCCCCCACGTACGATGCCGTATTCCCCCGATACGACGTCGTATCCCATGCGGGCACCCACCCGCCGTCCATCGGAGTGCATGTGGTTCGAGTGCAGCCGAACACGCCCGACAGTGGCAGTGCGCCCACTCGCGCGGCCGCGCGTGCTGCGCAGCAGCGGAGGCGCTCGCTGATCCTCGTGGGCGTCATCCTGGTTCTCGCCGTCGCCGTCGCGGTCGTGCTCGGCGCGTTCTTCCTGCGCGGAGCCCCCGGTGAACCCGAGCAGGACACTTCGTCGGCATCGACGAGTGACTGTCTGCCTGCGAGCCTGCGCATCACTGCGGATCCGGCAGTCGCGGGCGCGGTCGAGGCGGCCGTCGCCGACCTGACCCGATCCGGCGCTGACTGCCCGGGCGTGACGATCAGTGTGGAGGACAGCTCGGCCACGGCGGCAGCTCTGGCCGCGGGGTCTGTGCCGGAGTTCGACGTCTGGGTGCCTGACTCCGCGATGTGGCCCGCCCGGGCGACCGGTCAGGCGGAGCTCACCGGCGTGGACGCCGCGGAACTGGTCGTCGGCGATCCTGTGGCCAGCACGCCGGTCGTCTTCGCCGCGACGGAGGCGACGGCGGCTGCTCTCCAGGCCACGGGCGCTGGGTTCTCGAGTCTGGCTTCACCTTCGGTCGCCGCCGTGCTGCCGGATCCGTCGACGGTCGCGGCGAGCTCCGCCGCGCTGCTCGCTCTGCAGACGGCGGTCGCCGGCGACGCGCGAGTGTTCACGGCGATCGCCCTCGGCCTCGACACCGGCGTCGTTCCCACCGCCGCCGATGCGCTCGCGGCGGCATCCACCGCCACGACGCCGACGATCGCCGTGACCACCGAGCAGGCAGTCCTGGAGTACGGGGAGGATGCCGGGACACCCCTGGTGCCGATATATCCGGCCGATGTGAAGCCTGCGGTGAGCGTCTCCCTCGTGACGCTCGCCGATGCCTCGGACGACACACTCGCGGCCGTGAAGGAGTTCTCCGTGGCCCTGGCGGGCGGAAGCGACCGGCTCGCCGAGTTCGGACTGCGCGACGCCGCGGGGAACGCTCTGGGCTCGACCGCGGAGGGCGCCGAGGACGCCGGCACGGCATCCGAGCCCGTCGACAGCGCCAACCAGGCCGAAGCGCTGCGTACCTGGCAGATGCTCACTGCGCCGTCGCGGATGCTGTCGCTCAACGACGTGTCGGGTTCCATGCTGCAGCCGGTGACCGCCGACATGCGACGCATCGACCTTTTCGAACAGGCTGCCGTCCGCGCCATCAACTCGCTGTCGGCCGACTCGTCGCTGGCCACCTGGGTGTTCTCGAGCCGACGGATCGGCGGGCAGGACTGGCAGGAGATCGTCCCGTTCGGTCCGCTGGGCGATCCCGCGCACAAACAGCGCACGATCGACACGGCGAACGGGCTCGACAGCCTGGTCGGCGGCGGAACGGGACTCTACGACAGCGTGCTCGCCGCGGTGCAGTACATGCGCGAGACCTATGTCCCTGGTCAGGTGAACCTGGTCCTGCTCAACACCGACGGGTACAACGAGGACGACGAAGGCCTCGACCTGCCAGGGCTGCTCGCGCAGCTCGAGACGCTCCGCGATCCGGCGAAGCCGGTCGCCGTGATCGCGATCGGCTACGGGCCGGATACGGATCAGGCCGCCCTCGAGCAGATCGCCGCTGCCACCGACGGTGCGGCCTATCAGGCGCTGCAGCCGACCGACATCGGCACGGTGCTGGTCGACGCGGTCACCCAGCGCGGCTGCCGCCCGAACTGCGGCTGAGCCGAGGCGACACACCGGCACGTTCGATCTGGTCGACCGGCCGGGTGACGGGATGCCGCGACATCCCGACTCAATCGGGTCGTGGTGGTCCCTGTCCGTGTCCGCGTCGATGCCCTCACGGGCAGACGCGGACCCGGCGTCCCTCGAACGCGACGATGTCGCCGAGCTGCAGCTGCCGTCCGCGGCGGCGGTCGACTTCGCCGTTCACGAGCACATAGCCGTCGATGATCGCCTCTTTGACGTTTCCACCGGAGTCGAGGAGTCCGGCGAATTTGACGAACTGCCCGAGGCGAATCGCACCACCGCCGATCGAGACATCTTCGATCGGCGGCTGGTTGGTCACCCCCGAATGCTAGCCGAACAGGTGCCGGCCTCTTTGCAGGAGGTCGGCCTACTCCGGCGCGTACTTGAAGGACAGCTGGACGCGGGAACGGAACAGCAGCGTCCCGTCATCGCCGACGACGACGTCCTGCTTCGTCACTTCGGCGACGCGAAGATCGTGCAGTGATCCCGCGGCGGTTGTGATGGCCTCTCGGGCAGCCTCCTCCCAGGACGAGGCACTCGTGCCGATGACGTCGATCACTCGGTACACGCTCATCTTGAACCCCTCATCGCTCGATGCCGACGAACCCATACTGATCGCGCTTGCGCTCGGATGGAAGGGCTGCACGTTCGGCATCGCAGCGGGCGGCTCCTGAGTCTTCTCTGGTCCTTGACTGCGCGGCGCCCCCCGCTACTGTGATCCCTCATGGGATACCAGACAGTTCTCGAAGGCACCGCATGAAAGCGATCGTCGCGGCTGATCGATCCGCCGAAGCAGCCGGCATCACCCTGACGGAGGCGCCCGTGCCGACGCCCGCGATCAACGACGTCGTGGTGGAGGTCTACGCGTCGGGCTTCGTCCCGGCCGAGTGGGAGTGGCCTTCGACCTGGGTCGATCGCGCGGGCCACGACCGGGCGCAGGCGATCATCGGACACGAGTTCGCCGGGTTGGTCACCGCCCTCGGCTACGGCACGACGGGTCTGTCACTGGGTCAGCGGGTGTTCGGGATCACCGACTGGCACCGCGACGGCACCCTCGCCGAGTACGTGGCCGTGGAGGCCCGCAATCTTGCGCCGCTGCCGGGAGACGTCGACTTCACCGTGGGCGGGAGCCTGCCGATCTCGGGCCTCACCGCGTGGCAGGGCCTCTTCCAGCATGGCCGGCTGCAGTCGGGGCAGACCGTTCTCGCGCACGGCGCCGCGGGGGCGGTCGGCTCGATCGTCACGCAGCTGGCCCGCGAGTTCGGGGCATATGTGATCGGTACCGGACGGGCGAAGAACCGGCAGGCGGCGCTCGACTTCGGCGCGCACGAGTTCCTCGACCTCGACAGTGACAGCATCGAGGACATCGGCGGCGTCGACCTGGTCTTCGATGTGCTCGGCGGTGCCGTCCAGGAACGTTCCGCGCGCATCATCCGGCCCGGCGGCACGCTGGTGTCGGTCGTCGGCCCCGTGGAAGCGCGTCCGGTCGACGGCCTCGCCATCGACTTCGTCGTCGAGTCCGTCCCCGACCAGCTGACGCAGATCGTGCAGCGCATCCGCGACGGACGCCTCCGCTCGAACATCGGAACCGTCGCGAACCTCGACGACGCGGTCGCCGCGCTCAACCCCACCGCGCGGCGCACCGGCAAGACCGTCATCCGCGTCCGTCCCTGACGGCCGCCCCGGTCCGCGCCCTCGCATTCCGGCCCGCGTCGGGCGCGGGCTCGACCGCTCCTCCGCTACAGGCGCTCGATCACCGTGGCGTTGGCCATCCCGCCGCCCTCGCACATCGTCTGCAGGCCGTAGCGGCCACCGGTCGCCTCGAGGTACGACACGAGGGTGCCGAGCAGGCGGGTGCCCGACGCCCCGACGGCGTGGCCGAGGGCGATCGCGCCACCCCAGGGGTTGAGCTTCGCGGGGTCGGCGCCCACCTCGCGCAGCCACGCGAGCGGCACCGACGCGAACGCCTCGTTCACCTCGTACGCGTCGAGGTCGTCGATCGCCAGGCCGCTGCGCTCGAGGATGCGCTTCGTCGCCGGAATCGGTCCGGTCAGCATCATCATCGGGTCGTCGCCGACCACCGCGAACGAGTGGAAGCGCGCCCGCGGCGTCAGGCCCAGCGCAGCCGCCTTCTCCTCGCTCATGATGAGGACAGCGGATGCCGCATCCGTGAGCGGCGACGAATTGCCCGCAGTGATGAGCCAGTCGAGGTCGGGGAACCGCGCAGCGAGCGCGTCGGTGCGGAACGCGGACTTCAGCCCGGCGAGCGAGTCCACCGTCGTACCCGCGCGCACGGTCTCGTCGAACGCCACCGCGTCGGCGGCGCCGGCCAGCACCGGGATCACCTGTGAGTCGAATGCACCGCGGGTCCAGGCATCGGCCGCCCGCCGATGCGATTCGGCCGAGAACGCGTCGAGCTCCTCGCGGCTGAAACCCCACCGCTGCGCGATGAGCTCCGCCGACACGCCCTGGTTCACGAGGCCGTCGGGATAGCGACGGGCGACGCCCTGCGACACCGTGCCGCCGTGGGCCGACGAGCCCAGCGGCACGCGGCTCATCGACTCGACGCCCGCAGCGATCACGATGTCGTACGCGCCGGCGATCACGCCCTGCGCCGCGAAATGCGCCGCCTGCTGGCTCGATCCGCACTGACGGTCGATCGTGACGGCGGGCACCGTCTCGTCGAAGCCGGCGGCGAGCACGGCCTGCCGCGCGATGTTGAGGGACTGGTCGCCGATCTGACTGACGCATCCCATCAGCACGTCGTCGACCTGGCGCGACTCCAGCCCGCTGCGCTCGAGCAGCGCCGTGAGCGCCCCGGCGACGAGGTCGACCGGATGCACGGCGCTCAGCGCGCCCCCGGGCTTGCCGCGCCCGGACGGGGTGCGGACGACGTCGACGATGACGGCCTGTGGCATGGAGACCTCCTGCTCAAGAGCCTAGGACGGCCCCGGATGCCGCGGGCCGCGGCATCCGTTCATCAACCGCAGGTCGCGGCATCCGGGATCAGCCGCGCGTCTCGGGCGTGGCGTAGGTGCTGCGCTGCTCGATGACGGCGAGCGTGCACCGCGAGATGCACACGAGCTTGCCGGCCTCGTCGACGATGCGGATCTCCCACACGTGCACACGGCGGCCGATGTTCACCGGAGTCACGGTCGCCGTCACCCAGCCCGACGAGATCGGGCGGATGTGGTTCGCGTTGATCTCCTGCCCGACGACGTGGAACCGCTCGCGATCCACCGCGAGGTAGCCGGCCCACGAGGCCAGCGTCTCGGCGAGCGCGACCGATGCCCCGCCGTGGAGCACGCCCGCGGGCTGGACGGTGCGGTGGTCCACCGGCATGCGTCCGACCAGTGCGTCGTCGCGGATCTCGACGATCTCGATGCCGAGGTTCTCGATGAGCGTCCCCGTTGCCATCGCTCCGAGATCGACGGCGTCGGCACCGTGCCAGAGGCTCATCGGGTCACCCCGCTGCCTCTTCTTCGCGCTCGGCGGCGGCGAGGGTCGCGGCATCCGGAACATAGCCTTCGATGTGGCGCTCGTCGGGACCGTTGTACTCCGACAGCGGGCGGATGAGCGCGTTCGAGGCGAGCTGCTCCATGATGTGCGCGGTCCAGCCGGTGACGCGGGCAGCGACGAAGAGCGGGGTGAAGGTGAGCGTGTCGAATCCCATGAGGCTGTACGCCGGGCCCGACGGGTAGTCGAGGTTCGGGTAGATGCCCTTGCGCGCGACGAACTCCGACTCGAGGGTGTCGTAGAGCGCGGCGACGTCGGGCCGGTCGTAGTGCTCGACGAGGGTGTCGAGCGCCGCCTTCATCGTCGGCACGCGCGAGTCCCCGCGCTTGTAGACGCGGTGGCCGAAGCCCATGATCTTGCGCTTCTGCGCGAGGGCCTCGTCGAGCCACGGTCCGACGTTCTCGGCGGTGCCGATCTCGTCGAAGATGTGCAGCACGGCCTCGTTGGCGCCGCCGTGCAGCGGTCCCTTGAGGGCGCCGATGGCGCCGACGACCGCCGAGTAGAGGTCGCTGAGCGTCGAGGCGATCACGCGGCCGGTGAACGTCGAGGCGTTGAAGGAGTGCTCGGCGTACAGGATCATCGAGCGGTTGAAGGCGTCGACGACGACCTCGTCGGCCTCCTCGCCGAACGTCATCCACAGGAAGTTGGCGGCGTAGTCGAGGTCGTCGCGCGGCGCGAGCGGCTGCTGGCCGCGCCGGCGGCGCTGGCCGTAGGCGACGATCGCCGGGAGCACGGCGAACAGACGGACGCTGCGCGCCAGGTTCTCCTCCGCGCTGCCGCTCACGTCGAGCACCGAGCCGGTGCCGGCGAGGTCGCGGGCGCCGATGAGACTCACGGCCGTGCGCACCTCGTCCATGGGGTGCGCGTCGATCGGCACGAGGTCGATCGCGGCACGCACATCGGCCGGGAGGTGGCGGTACGCACGCTCGGTGGCGCGCAGCTGCGCCAGCTGTACGTCGGTCGGCAGGTCGCCGTGCCACAGCAGGTAGGCGACGGCCTCGAACGACTGCGTGGCCGCCAGCTCCTGCACCGGGTAGCCGCGGTACAGCAGCGAGTTCGTGTCGGGGTTGACCTTCGAGACCGCCGTGTAGTCGACGACGACGCCGGCGAGCCCCTTCTTGATGTCGGGTTCGGTCATGCTCTGCTCCTTTGCTCAGCCATCGGTCGTTGAGCGAGCGAAGCGAGTCGAAACGCGTTTCGTCTCGTCGCTGCGCTCCTCGCTCAACGACCGGAGGTGTCGATCTGGAAGTTGAAGACGTCCTGGTCGAAGTGGTTGTACTGCTCGTAGTCGATGAGGTCGTAGAGATCGGCCCGGTGCTGCATCTCACCCAGCTTCGCGGTGAGGTGTCCGTCTTCGATGAGCGTATCGAGTGCACGGGATGCCGCGCCCATCGCGATGCGCAGCAGCGACACCGGCCAGATGACGATGTTCACCCCGACGTCCCGCAGCTGGTCGACCGAGAACAGGTCGGACTTGCCGAACTCCGTCATGTTGGCGAGGATCGGCACGTCGACGGCGGCCCGGATCGCGGCGAACTCGTCGAGCGATCGCATCGCCTCGGGGAAGATCGCGTCGGCCCCGGCATCCACCAGTGCCTTCGCACGATCGATGGCGGCATCCATCCCCTCCACCGCGCGGATGTCGGTGCGCGCCATGATCAGGAAGTTCGGGTCGCGGCGCGCGTCGGCGGCCGCGCGGATGCGCTTGATCGCGGTGTCCTGATCGACGACGGCCTTGCCGTCGAGATGGCCGCAGCGCTTCGGGTTGATCTGATCCTCGATGTGCGTGCCGGCGATGCCGGCGTCCTCGAGCGTCTGGATCGTGCGCGCCACGTTCATCGGCTCGCCGAACCCGGTGTCGGCGTCGATGATGGCCGGCAGGTCGGTCATGCGGGCGATCTGCTGGCCGCGGGCGGCCACCTCGGTGAGCGTCGTCAGGCCGATGTCGGGCAGGCCGAGGTCGGCACTGAGCACCGCGCCCGAGATGTAGACGCCCTCGAACCCCTTGCGCTCGATGAGCCGGGCGCTGAGCGGGTTGAACGCGCCCGGGAAGCGCAGCAGCCCGCCGCTCGCGAGCCGCTCGCGGAACAGCCGCCGCTTCTCGTGCGCCGGGACGGTGGAGTAGAGCATCAGTCATCCCCCCCTCAGCGGTGCACAACTCAGGCGGACCGGTGACGAGAACGCGGCGCGCACGCCGACGCGCGGCGGATTGCCTGAGTTGTGCGCAACGCTGCCTGCCGACCACCGCATCAGAACAGGCCCTTCGGCGCCGGTGCACCCGCGAGCACGCCGAAGTCGGCGACGATCGTCAGCTGCTGCACCTCGGCGGCCGTCAGCTCGGGAAGCCGCTGGGCGAGGTCGAGGAAGCGCTCGATCTCGTCGGCCGCGAGCACCGGCGCCGCCAGCAGCCGGAATTTGCGCACGTAGTCCTCGCGGGCGAACGGCCGGGCGCCGAGCGGGTGGGCGTCGGCGACGGCGATCTCGTCCTCGATCGTCTCGCCGCCCGTGAGCCGGATCTCGACGCGGCCGCCGAACGCCTTCTCGTTCGGGTCCTCCGAGTGGTAGCGGCGCGTCCACTCGGGGTCTTCGGCCGTGGTGATCTTGTGCCAGAGCTCGACGGTGTCGGCGCGGCCCGCACGCTCGGGGGCGTACGAGTCGACGTGGTGCCAGCCGCCGTCCTGCAGAGCGACCGCGAAGATGTACGGGATCGAGTGGTCGAGCGTCTCGCGCGACGCCGTCGGGTCGTACTTCTGCGGGTCGTTCGCCCCCGAGCCGATCACGTAGTGCGTGTGGTGCGAGGTGTGCAGCACGATCGCCTCGATGTTCGCCGGGTCCCGCAGCTCGGGGTGCTCGCCGTGGAGCTTGCGGGCGAGGTCGATCCACGCCTGAGCCTGGTACTCGGCCGAGTGCTCCTTCGTGTAGGAGTCCAGGATGCCGCGCTTGGACTCGCCGGCACCGGGCAGCGGCACCTCGTAGGTGGCGTCGGGTCCGTCGAGCAGCCACGCGATGACGCCGTCCTCGCCCTCGTAGATCGGGCTGGGCGAGGTCTCGCCGCGCATCGCGCGGTCGACGGCCTCGATCGCCATCTTGCCGGCGAACGCGGGGGCGTGCGCCTTCCACGTCGAGATCTCGCCCTTGCGCGACTGCCGCGTCGCGGTGGTGGTGTGCAGGGCCTGGCCGACCGCCTGGTAGATGGTCTCGACGTCGAGGCCGAGCAGCGTGCCGATGCCGGCCGCGGCCGACGGGCCGAGGTGCGCCACGTGGTCGATCTTGTGCTTGTGCAGGCTGATCGCGCGCACCAGGTCGATCTGGATCTCGTAGCCCGTCGCGAGTCCGCGCACGAGCGCGGCGCCGTCGGCGCCCACGTGCTGCGCCACGGCGACGATCGGCGGGATGTTGTCGCCCGGGTGCGAGTACTCGGCCGCGAGGAACGTGTCGTGGTAGTCCAGCTCGCGCACGGCGACGCCGTTGGCCCACGCCGCCCATTCGGGGCTGGTCTTGCGGTCGAGCGCGCACCCGAACACGGTGGCGCCGGTGCCGCCGACCGACACGGCGTGGTCGAGGGCCTGCTGGCGAGCGGCGCTCACGGGTGCACGGGTGAGGGATGCTGCCGCCACCGCCGCGTTGTCGATGACGCGGTTGATGATCATGTCGACCACGTCCTCGTCGACCGCCACGGGGTCGGCGGCGACTTCGGCGATGTGCCAGGCGAGCTGACCTTCGCGGACGAGGTTCTCGTCGCTGCGGTGGACGCGGAGGTGGTGGATGACGGTCATGAGGGCCTTTCAGATCGAACGCGGAGTCGAGGTGTTCGTGAGCGCTGCGGCGCGGAGCGACTCGAGGATGCTGTGGAGGGCGTTGTGGAGGTGCACGTGCGTCGCGTGGGCCGCGAGATCCGCGTCGCGCGCGGCGATCGCGGCGGCGATCAGCCGGTGCTCGGCCACGGATGCCGCCAGCCGCGCGGGGTTGTCGCGTGCTAGTCGCCGCACCCGCACGAGGTGCGTGCGCACCGTGCGCAGGGCTGCGGTGAGGTAGTCGTTGGCGACGGCGGAGTCGAGCGCGAGGTCGAAGCGCTCGATGAGCGCGTAATAGGCGTCGGTGCCATCCGTGGCGGGCGAGGTGGGGGCTGGTGCGTCGGCGCCCGCGAGGTCGACCTCGGCGAAGTCGCGGGCGAGGTCGGCGAACGCGGCGGCATCGCCGCGCTCGGCGGCGAGGCGGGCGGCGGACTCCTCGAGTGCACGCCGCACCTCGAAGATCTCGCGGATGTCGCCGGCGTCGATCGCCGTCACGACGGTCACGCGCGGCGACTGCTGCGCGACGAGTCCGTCGGCCGCGAGGCGGCCGAGCGCTTCGCGCAGCGGGGTGCGGCTGACGCCGAGACGGGCGGCCTGCTCCACCTCGCCGAGCACGGCGCCGGGGCGCAGGATGCCGGACTGGATCTCGTCGAGGAGCGTCGCGTATGCGCGATCACTGGCACGCATCCGCATCACCTCCTCGTTCGACACCTCGGCCAGTGTATACATAAACTGGGTTGAACGCACTTGTGGCGGCTGTGGCTGCCGGCAAGGTATACAACGTCGATGTCGCCGTGAGGATAGCGTGAGGAATATTCAGGAATTTGTGAAATCGGCGTAGCGTCAGCGCCATGTCCACGATCATCCGCACCAGCGGTCTCACGAAGCACTACGGCCGCGTGCACGCCCTCGACGGGCTCGACCTCACGGTCGACGAGGGTCAGGTCCACGGCTTCCTCGGCCCCAACGGCGCCGGCAAGTCCACCACGATCCGAGTGCTGCTCGGACTCGCGCGCAAGACCGGAGGCGAGGCATCCGTCTTCGGTCTTCACCCCTGGCGCGACGCGGTCGCGATCCACCGACGAGTCGCATACATCCCCGGGGACGTGAGCGTGTGGCCCAATCTGTCCGGGGGCGAGTCGATCGACCTGCTCGCGCGTCTGCGCGGCGCCGCGCGCCATGACAAGGCCTACGTCAGCGAGAAGGCCCGCCTCATGGAGGCGTTCCAGTTCGACCCGCGCAAGAAGGGCCGCGCCTACTCCAAGGGCAACCGTCAGAAGGTGGCACTGATCGCGGCGTTCGCCGTGCCGGCCGACCTGTACATCCTCGACGAGCCGACGAGCGGACTCGACCCGCTCATGGACGTGATGTTCCGACGCGAGGTCGCCCGCGTCCACGCCGCCGGTGCGACGGTGCTGCTGTCGAGCCACATCCTGTCGGAGGTCGAGCAGCTGTGCGATCGCGTATCGATCATCCGCGCCGGACGGATCGTCGAGAGCGGGACCCTCGCCGACATGCGTCACCTCACCCGCACCGAGGTCTCCTACGAGGGGACGGATGCCGCACCCGTCGCAGCGCTCGCCGCGGCGCACGACGCCCTTGTCGAGGACGGCCGCGTCCGTTTCACGGTCGACAGCGATCAGGTCACCGGCGTGCTCCCCGAACTCTCGCGCCTCGGCGTCGCCGGGCTGCGCGTGGCGCCGCCCTCACTCGAGGAGCTCTTCCTGCGCCACTACGGCGACGACCTCGCTGCACTGGAGGGGAACGGACGATGAGCCGCCTCACCACGCTGCTCGCGCAGCGGCTTCGGCGGGACTGGCTGCAGCTGACGCTGTGGATCGGCGGCACGATGGCGCTCGCTCTCGCGGGCCTCTCCGGCGCCGCGAGCACCTACGGCACGGAGCAGGAGCGCACGGCGCTGCTGGCCACCGTCATGGCCAACCCGGTGATCCTCCTGTTCCGCGGGCTGCCGTCCGGCCCGGACGAGCAGGCCTTCATCGTCTTCCTCCTCATGCCGTTCTTCGTGATGATGGCTGCCTTCATGAGCTCGTTCCTCGCCGTGCGGCACACGCGCGGCGACGAGGAGGCGGGACGCCTCGAACTCGTCGCGGCGACGACCGCGGGAAGGAGCGTGCCGACGGTCGCGACGATCGTCCACGGCGTGCTCGCGAACCTCGTGCTCGGTGTCCTCGTCGCCGCCGCCTTCCTCAGCGGCGGGTCACCCGCCGAGGGGTCGTGGCTCGCCGGGTTCACCGCCGCATGCGGCGGGCTGACGTACCTGGGCATCGCGCTCTTCTCGGCGCAGCTCATGCGCACGTCGCGCGGCGCGAACTCGCTCGCGGTGTGGGCGCTCGTGGTCACCTTCTTCATCGCCGGTATCGGCAACGCCGTCGGCACCCCCAGCGACGACCTCACCCATATGGAGAGTTCGTGGCTGACATGGCTCTCGCCGTTCGGATGGGCCGAGAACACTCGCGCCTTCGACGAGAACCTCTGGTGGCCCGCATTCCTGTGCCTCGGCGCGTTCGTCGTGTTCGCCGGAGCAGCGCTCGCCCTCCAGGCCGTGCGCGACCTCGGCGCGAGCATCGTCCCAGAGCGCCGGGGCCGCACTGACGCTCGCCCGGCGCTGTCATCGCCGACGGCGCTCGTCGCGAAGCTTGCCACCGGATCGACGATCGGGTGGATGGCGGGCGCGTTCTTCGCCGGCGCGCTCTCGACATCGCTCGGGGCCGTCGTGAACGAGATGGGCGCCGACAACCCCGCCGTCGCCGACATGCTCAAGGCGCTCTCGGCCGAAGCCGACCTCGAACAGGCGGTCGTCGTCGTGTTCTTCACCATGGTGGGGCTCCTCGCAGCCTGCGCCGGCGTGCAGACGGTCGCCCGCGCCCGGCAGGAGGAGGCGCACGGCACCGCAGAACCTGTCCTCGCCTCCCCCGTGCGCAGGGTGAGGTGGCTTGCCGACTTCGTGATCATGGGGTTCATCGCCATCGTCCTGACGTGCGCTGCCGCGTTCGTCGGGGCATGGGCCGGTGCCACGGGCAACGAGAACGGCGCCGACCTGACCGGCGACGCGTTCGTCGCCGCGTGGGGTCAGGTCATCGCGGCATCCGTGTTCCTCGTCCTGACGGCGCTTGTGTTCACGATCGCCCCCCGATGGACCATCCCGCTCGGCTGGACACTCGTCACCGCCGCGATCGTGTTCGGGCTCTTCGGGCCGCTCCTCGGGCTCCCCGACTGGGTGACGAACCTGTCGCCGTTCTCTGTCGCGCCCGTGCCGAGCGGAAGCGAGGTGGATCTGCGCGGGATGTGGTGGCTGGTGCTCGCCGTGGGCGCCGTGGGGGCCGCATCCCTCGTGCTCATGCGACGCCGTGAACTGGCGTCCGACGGATAGGACCGACGTGACGGTGGACCACCCGGGCGTCGACGCCGCCGAACAGGCGGCGGCGATGCTGACCAGCGCCGGCATGGCGCGCATGCCCGCACGCGTGATGATGGCCCTCGTCGGCTCGCCCGACGAGGGCTACACCGCGGCCGAGCTCGGCGACCGCCTCGGGGTGTCGGCGGCGGCGGTGTCGGGCGCGGTGCGGTACCTGGTGTCGATGCGCCTGATCCAGCGACTGTCGCGGCCCGGCGACCGGCGCGACCGCTACGACCTCACCGACGACGCCTGGTCGGGGATGATCACGGCGAACGCGCCGCTGTACTCCGCACTCGCGGCCCACATCGACCGGATCGCCGACGCCAACGACACGGCACCGGCATCCGTTGCGAGGGCGCGCGACGTCGCCGACTTCCTGAGGTACCTCGCGGAACGGATGCCGCACCTCGCGGCGGACTGGCGGGCCGAGCGCTCCTCGGGCGCACGGTAGCCTTGCCCGAGTGACTGACGCGCCCCGCTACATCGTTGCCACCGACGGAGCCTGCAAGGGCAACCCCGGGCCGACCGGCTGGGCGTGGGTCGGCGAGGACGGCCACTGGGCCGCCGGTGCGATCCCGGTCGGCACGAACAACGTCGGCGAGTTGATGGGTCTCCTCAAGGCGATCGAGGACCACGCCGACGTCGAGAACCTCGTGGTGCAGGCCGATTCGAAGTACGCGATCGACACCTACACGAAGTGGATGGACGCCCACCGGCGCCGGGGCTGGAAGACCTCGACCGGTGCGCCGACGAAGAACGTCGACATCCTCGAGCAACTGATCGTCGCCCGCGACGCGCGGCGGGCGTCGGGCATGCCCGACGTCGTGCT
Source organism: Microbacterium sp. (assembly GCF_036566905.1). Classification (GTDB taxonomy): domain Bacteria; phylum Actinomycetota; class Actinomycetes; order Actinomycetales; family Microbacteriaceae; genus Microbacterium. The sequence goes on from NZ_DATCVK010000030.1 coordinate 28,632, forward strand.
CGAGCACGTCCGCGGGCACTCCGGCCACGTGCTCAACGCGTGGGCCGACGAGCGCGCCGTCCGAGCCTCGGAGCATGCGGCGAAGGGCACCGCGAGCGCGTGGTCGTCGCTCGGCGCGCAGGACCGCATCGACGTCTCGACGCGCCCCAAGAACGGCCGCTGAGCCTCAGAGCTGCGCCCGGTACTCCTGCCAGGCCTCGCCGAGCCGCCGCACGCCCTCCTGCAGCAGCGCTTCCGGCGCGGTGTAGGGCACGCGGATGTGATCGTCATAGGTGATGGATGCCGTGAACTCGGTGCCGCCCGCCACCGCGACCCCGCGCATCGAGGCCATGCGCGAGAGCGCGGTCGCCGAGCCCACGGGCAGCCGCGCCCAGACCGCCAGGCCGCCGCGCGGCGGCGTCACCTGCCAGTCGGGAAGGTGCTCAGCCATCGCCGCGAGCAGCTGGGCCGACGCCACCGCGTGCGTCTCGCCGACGGAGCGGCGCAGCGCCCGGGCCTCGTCGACGAGATCGAGCGCGAGCAGCTGGGCGGGGACGCTGGTCGACTGGTCTACGAGCTGGCGCAGGGCGCGGAGGCGTCGCACCAGCACGGGATCGGCGCGCAGCCATCCGATCCGCAGCCCCGACCAGCACCACTTCGACAGCGAGTCGGCGACGATGATCGGGGCGTCCGGGCGCAGGGCGGCGAGCGTCGGCGGCACCACCCCGTCGAACGAGACGTGCGCGAGCACCCGGTCCTCGAGCACCGGCACGCCGTACTCCGCCGACAGGTCGGCGATCCGCTGACGCTCTGCCGGCGGCAGGCGCGTGCCCGTCGGGTTGTGGTGGTGCGGGTTCACGGCGACAAGTACCGGGCGCAGCGCAACGATCGCCGCCTCGAGCTCGTCGACGTCGATGCCGTCGGGACCGATCGTCACCCCGTGCACGCGGCCGCCGCGGCGGCGCACCGAGTCGGCGAGCCCTGGCCACGTGACCGACTCGGTGAGCACGACGTCGCCCGGTGAGACGAGCTCGTCCACCACGAGACTGATCGCCTGCTGGGCTCCGTGCGTCACCAGGATCTGAGCCGCCGTCGCCGGAGTCCCCTCCTCCTCGAGCAGCGCGGCCAGGCGCGCACGGAGGATCGGCAGCCCTGCGGGGTCGGTCTCGGCAAGTGTCACCGGATCGAGGGTCGGAGCGTGCGCGCGCACGATGTCGAGCGCCAGCGGCGGCATCGCCGGCACGGCGCGCAGCAGGTCGATGCCCGACGGCAGCGCGGAGAACAGCCCTTCGCCGCGAGCCGTCCGTTCCCGGACCGGGAGCGCCGCACCGACGTGACCGGCGACCCGGGTGCCACTCCCCTGCCGCCGCTCGACGAGCTCGTCTTCGCTCAGCAGCGCGTAGGCCGCGACGACGGTGCCGCGCGAGACCGAGATCGCGCTCGCCAGCGCGCGCTCGGCCGGAAGCCGGTCGCCGGGACGCAGCTCGCCGCCGTCGACGAGCGCGGCGATCGCCTGCGCGAGCTGCACGGTGAGCGTGCCGTCGCCGTGCGCCCACCGGCCGAGGCGGCCCGCCAGCCGGGAGGCTTCGACACTGCCGCCGAGTGCCACCCGGTGGTCCACCAGCCGCTCATTGGCCCTGTGAACAGTCGTCATAGCACCGCATTCTGGTCCAATGTTCACGTCAGACGCCACCGTTTCCGCCACGCTCGGGCCAGTTGCACCCGATTGGACCATTCACGAGCTCATCGCGTGGATCGCCGAGGACGACGCTCGCTCCCACGACGAGACGCTCCGGCCCGTGCTCTCGGCCGTCCTCGCCCACCTCACGCCGGACGCCTCGCTGGCGCTGACCCCGCGGTCGCCGGTGGCGCTCGTGCGCGCGCTCGCGTCCCACCTCCGCGCCACGCCGGCCCTGCGCGGCGTCGCACTCCGCGACGTCGCACTCCGCGAGGTCGCCGATGACGCGATCAGCGCCGGGGCGACACCGGTCACGGCGGCCACCACCGACCG
>NZ_DATCVK010000031.1:0-2929 GCF_036566905.1 Microbacterium sp.
GGTCGCGTCGCCGCCGCCGACGAGCACGACCGAGCCCGGCTCCGCGCCCTTCACGACGGTCGTCGGGGTGCGGTAGTCGGGGCCGAGCACCGAGAGCGCCGCGGCCGAGGTCAGCACCTTCATGACGCTCGCGGTGCGCGAAGCCGTCGTGCCGCCGCGGTCGTAGAGCACCTCGCCGGTCGCGGCGTTCATCACCTGCGCCTGGAAGTTCGCGAGGCGCCCGTCGCCCGCGCGATCGGCGACCGAGCAGGTGCGGAGGCGGGCCGCCGCCGCGATCGCCGCGGGCACCGGTCGTGCCGGATCGACGGTCGGCGTGGGCGTCGGCGTCGTGACGGCCGCAACGGATGCCGCTGCCCCTCCGTTGCTCGCGACGCCGGCCGCGACGGCGCCCGCGCCGATCAGGCCGAAGGCGACGACGCCGCCCGCGATGATGAGCGGAAGCCGGTGCTTCCGGGCGAACGCTGGGATCGCGGCGAGCACACCCGACGTCGGGGCCGCGTCCGCGTCCGACGCGGTCGTCGCAGCGTCTGCCTCGTTCTCGTCGACGTCCGCGTTCGCCTCGTCGTCTGCGTGGCTCTCAGCAGCCGCGCTCGCGTCAGCGACCCCGCTCGAGGGGTCGCCATCGTCGGGGGTCTCCCCCGCGGCATCCGTCTCGTCGATCACCCGGGAATCCTACGCGAGCCATCCTCAAGAGAACCTGATCATGCGCCTGATCGGGTACCGATCAGGCGCCGCGGATCATTCGCCCGGGTAGGCGAGGCCGACCTGCCGACGGATCTCGTCGAGCGTCGCCATGATCGCGACGGTCTCGTCGATCGGAAGCAGGTCGCCGGTGAGGGTGCCCGCTGCCACGAGGCGTTCGACCGCTTCGGCCTGGAAGTGCATGCCTCGGCCGGTGACCTCGGAGCGGTACTCCTCGAGCAGTGTGCCATCGGCGGCGACGACCCGGAAGGTCGTCGGCGTGTACCAGACGTGGTCGATCTCGATGCGGGCCGCGGTGCCGAGCACGACGGCCGTGTTCGCCCCCTGCGCGTCGCTCGCGGAGTGCGTGACCGCCATGCGGCCGCCCTCGTACCCGAAGACGACGGCGATCTGCGCATCGGCGCCCGTGGGCCGGAACGTCGCCGAGGCGTGGATGCTCCCCGGCGCGCCGAAGAGATCCCACGCGAACGAGACGGGGTAGATGCCGAGGTCGAGGAGCGCCCCGCCACCGAGCGCGAGCGCGTTGATGCGGTGCTCGGGATCGTCGGAGAGCAGCTGCGTGTGGTCGGCGATGAGCGTGCGAAGGTCGCCCAGCGTTCCCTCGGCGATGATCTCGCGGATGCGGGCCATGTGCGGCAGGTATCTCGTCCACATCGCCTCGAGCACGAGCAGGCCCTTGGAAGCGGCGAGCTCCGCCAGGGCGCGCGCCTCGGCGGCATTGACGGTGAACGCCTTCTCGACGAGCACGTGCTTGCCCGCCTCGAGCGCGAGCGTGGCGCCTGCCGCATGCATCGGATGCGGCGTGGAGACGTAGATCACGTCGACCTCGGGGTCGGCGACGAGCGCCTCGTAGCTGCCGTGCGCGTTCGGGATGCCGAACTCGGCGGCGAATGCGTCAGCACTCGCCTGCGAGCGCGACCCGACCGCTTGCACGGTGAATCCATTGAGCTTCAGGTCGTTGGCGAAGGCGTGCGCGATGCCGCCCGTCGCGAGGATGCCCCACCGCAGTCGTTCCGTCATGACGACAGCCTATGGCCGGCTGGGCCCTCCCCTGTTCGGGGATCGTGTGGAATCCTCACGATCGGGTCTAGTGTTCAGCCATGACGGCTGTTCTCGCTTGGAAGGGCCGCGTCACCGGCATCGCCGCCGCGGCCATCATCGCCCTCGTGGCCATCCCCGCGGGGATCGCCGGCCCGGCAGCAGCCGCGCCACCTTCGTCCCCATCCTCTTCCTCATCGACCGTCGAAAAGTACGTCGCCCTCGGCGACTCGGTCGCCGCGGGCCAGGGCGCCGGCGGCTACATCGACGCCTGCTTCCGCAGCCCGAACGGGTATCCGGCGCTCCTCGACGCCGCACCGCGCACGAACCTGCTGCGGAACCCCTCCTGCAGCGGAGCGACGATCGCGGATGTCGCGGCCGACCAGCTCTCGCAGCTGAACCGCGGCACGACGCTCGTGACCCTCACGGTCGGCGCGAACGAGGTCGACCTGACCGGCATCCTCGTGGCGTGCACGCCGCCATCACCGGTCGAGGCGTGCGTCGCGGCCGTCGGGGCCGCGCAGGCGTACCTCTCCACGGATCAGCTGGCCATCGACGTCGGCGGACTCGTCGCGGCGATCGCGAGTCGTTCACCCGGGGCGGAGATCCTGGTGACGGGTTACGCGATTCCGTTCGCGCCCGACTACAGCGACCTGACCGATCAGGTGAACCTGCTCACCGCCGCGATGAACTCGCTGATCCAGGCGGGCGTCGCGGGCGCTGCAGCATCCGGTGTCGATGTGAGTTACGTCGACGTCACGGGCCTCTTCGCCGGTCACGGGGTCGGCTCCGCCGAACCGTGGCTCGGCATCGACCCGACCGATCCGATCACCTTCCTCCACCCGAACGCCGTCGGCTACGCCGCCTACCGCGACGCGCTCCTCTTCGCGCTGGCACTGCCGTGAACGCGGCATCCGGCCCGCGGTTCGCGCTCGCGGGAACGCTGCTCGCAGCGCTCATCGCCCTCGGCTCGGTCGCCTCGCCAGCGCTGGCGGGTCCATCGGGCAAAGGGAAGCCCGGTGGCGGTGGAGGGAACGGCAACGGTGGGGGCAACGCCCAACTCGCCTATGCGGCGGTCGGGGACTCCTTTGCGGCCGGACTCGGCGCCGGCAGCTATCTCGAGACGAGCTGCTACACGAGCGCGAAGGGGTATCCGGCACTGCTCGACGCCGATGCGAACCTCGCCCTC
>NZ_DATCVK010000032.1:0-3924 GCF_036566905.1 Microbacterium sp.
CGAGGAGTTGCACTTCCCGCGTGCTGCAGAAGCCCTCGGCATCCCGCTCGCTTCGCTCTACACGTCGATCGAGAAGCTCGAAGCCGAGGTCGGGCACCCGCTCTTCACCCGGCAGGGCGACACCCAGCTGACCAAGGTCGGCGTCCTCCTCCTCGACGAGGCCAGGGCGGAGATCGCTGCGGCGCCCGCTCCCGAGGCGAAGCCCGTGGTGAAGGCCGGCGGCAAGGCGAAGGCCTCGAAGGGCAAGGGCCGCGCCCCCGTCGTGAAGGGCAAGCCGAAGCCGTACAAGAAGCGTCAGGGTCGCTGACGGCGGCGGGCCGCGGCACCCTGCACTTGGAGCGCGATGCTGAGGCGTTCAGCTCGTCCAGTCACGCCTCAGCAGTCCGTACACCCAGCTGTCGGACACGTCGCCGTTGACGATGCAGTCCTCGCGCAGGGTGCCCTCGCGCACGAAGCCGAGCTTCTCGAGCACTCGGGCCGACGCCAGGTTGCGGGTATCGGTTTCGGACTGGACCCGGTTCAGATCGATCGTGTCGAAAGCCCACCCGAGCAGTGCCCGGGCTGCCTCCGTCGCGTAGCCGTGGCCCCATGCCTCCCTGTTGAGGCAGTACCCCAGGGAGGCGCTTCGAAAGTCGGGGTTCCAGCTGTTGAAGGTGCACCAGCCGACGAAGGCCTGGTCGGCGCCGCGCTCGATCGCGACGCGCGCACCACTGCCCTCCTCCGCCATCCGCCGGCATCCGTCCATGAATCGTCCGACCGAGGCCCGGTCGACCCACGGCGGAGAGTCCCAATAGCGAAGCACGTCAGCGTCGCTCTGCAACTCGAAGAGGGCATCGGCGTCGTCGTCGGTGAACGGACGGAGTCGCAGGCGCTCGGTGTGCAGGATCGGGGTCGGCAGGGTCACCAGGTCATCCTCGCAGAAGCGCCGCGCGGAAGGCCACGATGCACCGCGCAGGCGTGCGTTCGTCTCGGTAGGGTGGCGCCATGACCGTCAAGATGGACAATGTCGGCATCGTCGTCGAAGATCTCGCCGCGGCGATCGAGTTCTTCCGGGAGCTCGGGCTCGAGCTCGAAGGTCAGGCCGTCGTCGAGGGCGAGTGGGCCGGACGTGTCACCGGCCTGGGCCATCAGCGCGTCGAGATCGCGATGATGCGCACGCCCGACGGCCACAGCCGCATCGAACTCTCGCGCTTCCTCGAACCGTCGGTCGTCGCCGATCATCGGAACGCCCCGGTCAACGCCCTGGGCTACCTGCGCGTCATGTTCGCCGTCGACGATCTCGATGCGACCCTCAGCCGCCTGCGCGAGCACGGCGTGGAACTCGTCAGCACCGAAGTCGTGCGTTACGAAGACGTATACCGGCTCTGCTACGTGCGCGGGCCCGAGGGCATCCTCATCGGTCTCGCCGAGGAGCTCGGCTGAGCCGACGACGGATGCGCCGCGTCACGACGGGATGTCGAGCCTGATCGGCTGGCCCTCGCTCGGGCCGCCGCACTGCTCGCTCCCGCCCACGCGCTCCCACTCGACGGTGACCTCGCGCTCGGCGAGCACCTCACCGGTCGCCGCGACGGCACGAATGGTGAGCGAGTCCGGCGACCGCGTGGGGAAGGAGATCCGCCAGGTGCCTTCGTCGATGCGCTCAGTGGAGAACAGCAGCGCGCCATCGGCGGGTGCGCTCGAGGGCGTCGCGGATGCATCCGGCACCGCCGTCATCACCTGCAGCGGTTCATCGCTCGCCGGCAGAAGCGGAACCGACGAAGCGCAGACGCCGTCGGTGCACACCTCGACCGCGACCACCGCGCCCGCATTCCCGTCGAGTTCGACATTGACCGCATCGATCCACCCGATGGTGGTGCACGCCCAAGAGCAGCCCGACACCGTCGAGCTCAGGACCGCCACAGCAGCAAGGCCGAGCAGGCGAAGTCTCCTCATGCCGGCCAACAGTATCGCTGACGGAGCAGGGTCACAGGTTGAGCGGCCCGGGCTCAGCCGAACCGGATGCCGCGGTCCAGCATGAACGGGACGGGATCGACCTGCGTGCCGTTCTCGTACACCTCGAAGTGGAGATGGCATCCGGTCGCCGCCCCGGTCGCGCCGGACCACGCGATCTGCTGGCCGGGGAGCACCCATTGGCCGACGCTCACAAGGATTCCCCCGTTGGCGATATGGGCATACCCCGTGTGCGTGGCCGCGCCGTGGTTGATCTTCACCCAATTGCCGTACGTTCCGAGCCAGCCGGCACTGACGACCTGGCCGCCGGCCGCCGCATAGATCGGCGCGTTGCATCCGGTGCCGAGGTCGACACCCCGGTGGAAGGACTGCGTGCATCCGCCCGGAGTGCAGATGGGCTCGCGCGGGCCGAAGACATCGGTGATCCGTCCGGTGGCCGGCTTCATCCACGCTGCACAGACGGCATCTCGTGCCACGGAATCACTGAGGGCGGCCGGACCACCGAGAAGCACGCGTGCAGTCGGAGCCAGCGCGCCGATCGCGCTGGAGACCGGCTGCGGCACGCACCACTTCTGCGCCACGTAGAGGGGCCCACCGATCGCGCCGGCGAGGGCGGCACCCGGCAGCGCGTCAGCGAAGCCCTCGCCGTTCGCGATGAACGCAGCGCTCACTGGAGCGCTCGCACCGAACACCGCCGCGTTGATCGCCACAGCAGTGAGGTACCGATCAGCCCCCTGATGACGAAGCACGGTGAATCCGGCCCAGGACAACTGCTGGGCGACCTGATCGCTGACGGCGCCGGATCCGCCTGCGATGCGAACCGTCCAGACGCCCAGCTCGTACATCGCCGTGATCGTGCTCGGTCGCACCGATTGCCCGTCGACGAGGAAGACCGGCGCGCCGAGCGACCCGGCCGCCGCAGAGGCGGCGAGTGCGTCGGGGAAATCGTTGCCGGTCGCGATGAATGCCTGCGCTGCCCCGGTGAACGCGTCGGCGATCAGCGCTTCACCGCTCTCGTAGCGATCGGCACCCCCCACCCGGCTGATGGCAGGCGCCAACGTCGCGAGTTCGTCGTAGACGACAGAGCCGATCACGGCCTCACCACCGACGACGACGATCCGGCCGGGTGCGAGGCGCACGACCTCGTTTCGCACGACGGTCGGAAGACCGCCGCTGTGCGTCAGCAACAGCGGCCCGCCGAGATGCGCCGCCGGCGCTGCCGCACTCAACGCATCGGGGAAGTCGGCCCCGGTCGCCACGTACATCACTGGCACGTTCGGGGCGAACCGCTGCGAGATCGCGACCGACGTGGAGAATCGGTCGACGCCCGCGAGCCGGTGCACGCCCGGACCGAACGGTGTGACCGACGTCAGCGCGAACGGACTGAGCGCTTGCGGAGCGTCGTCAGGCGCGGCCGGTACGGGAGTGGACGACCCGAGCTCATCGGTCGGCGTCGGCGATGGGACCACCGGGGTGGGCGTCACGTCACCGGGTGACGGTTCCGCAGTAGCCGGCGCCTCCTCATCAGGCTCTTGAGGACTCGGGGCCTCGGACGAGGGCAGCGGGTCGGTCGTCGCGGGAGGATCGCCCTGCGGCTCAGCCGCCCCTTCCGCCCATGCCGGACTGGATCCGAACCCGATGATGACGGCCGCGGCGATCGCGACGGCCCACCCCTGATGCTTGCGACGCACAGCGTGCCCCCTCCCCCATGCGAACGGCGGATTCCTGCCGAGGGCATCCTCGGCCCGACATTCGCACTTCGCAGTGTACGGGTGGAGCGCGGGCGGCGCAGGGCTACACGTTGAAGCGGAACTCCACGACGTCGCCGTCCTGCATGACGTAGTCCTTGCCCTCCATGCGGGCCTTGCCCTTCGCGCGGGCCTCGGCGACCGAGCCGGTCTCGACGAGGTCGGCGAAGGAGATGACCTCGGCCTTGATGAAGCCGCGCTCGAAGTCGGTGTGGATCACGCCGGC
>NZ_DATCVK010000033.1:0-67263 GCF_036566905.1 Microbacterium sp.
CCTCGCCGCGGTGCCGCTCACCGCCGCGCCGGCCTCCGCAGCGACGCGGGTCGCGGTCTCCCCTGCCGTCGACCTCGGACGCGAAGTGATCGCCGCGGGCGACGGCTGGGCATCGTGGTCGGGATCTACGGCTCCCGAACGCATCCCGCGCCTGGCCGAGCCCGTCAGCGGCGGGAGTGCCGCGGATCCCTCCCAGGTGTACGTCGTGGACGACTGGCAGGAGCTGCGCGACGCTCTCGCGGGGGCACCCGGCGGCTCGCAGAACGATGCGCGTTACAACCAGGTGCCCCGCATCGTCTACGTCACCGGCGAGCTCGATCCGTGGGTCCGCGCCGACGGCAGCCGCATCACGTGCGACGACATCGCCTCTCAGGTGACGGTCGGAGGCACCGGGGCGCGGTTCGACATGGACGACTACATCGCGGCCTTCGGTCCCGCCGTCGACCCGTCCGGACCCCTCGAGCAGGCGCGCGTCGAGGCGGCGGCCCTGCAGGCGAAGCTCACGCTGCAGCACGTCGGCTCGAACGTGACGCTCGTCGGCGTGGGCGACGAGGCGCGCGTGGTCGGGGCATCCCTGCGCATCCGAGACGCGCACAACGTGATCGTCCGCAACCTCACGCTGTCCGACGCGTACGACTGCTTCCCGCAATGGGATGCCGGCGATGCGGGCGGCAACTGGAACTCCGCGTACGACAACCTCTCGGTCTGGACGTCGACGAGCGTCTGGGTCGACCACAACACGTTCGACGACGGCGCGCACCCGGCGACGAGCCTCGACACCGTCTACGGACGGCCGTTCGAGGTGCACGACGGGCTCCTCGACGTGACGCACGGCTCGGACCTCGTGACCATGTCGTGGAACTGGTTCCAGCATCACGACAAGACCGACATCATCGGCTCGTCCGACTCGCGCGCCCAGGACCGCGGGCAGCACCGCGTCACGCAGCACCACAACCGTTGGACCGACATCGGCCAGCGCGGCCCCCGCGTGCGCTTCGGCGACGTGCACGTCTACAACAACCTCTACGAGCAGACGGATGCCACCACGGCGGCGTCGTCGGCGGACCACCCGTTCTTCCAGTACTTCTGGGGCGCGGGCAAGGAGAGCAGCATCGTCGCAGAGGCCAACGCGGTCGAACTCGTCGACCCGTCGAGCGCGTCGCGCATCATCGCCGGGTGGGGTGGGACGGAACTGCGCGCGACCGACACGCTCGTCGACGGCGAACCGCTCGACGTGCTGGCGGCGTACAACGCGACGGCCGCCAGCCCCCTCTCCCCCGACGTGCGCTGGGATCCCGCCGACGCGTACACCTACACGCCCGACCCTGTGGTCGACGTGGCGACGATCGTCCGCGCGGGCGCGGGTGCCGGCATCCTGTCGTCCGGCACGCCCGCCGCAACGGCAGCGCCCGCGGCGTTCACCGTGTCGGACGACAACGGCCGCGACACCGGGTTGCGCGACGGCGACTACCGGATCTTCGCCGACCTGTGGTGGGGCCAGAACGCGACCGTCGTGAAGCTGTACGAGAACGGCGTGCTGATCGACGCGCGGTGGATCGACGGCGCCTCGCCTGCGGCGCAGCACGCCGCGTTCGACATCGCCGGCCGCGTCGACGGAAGCTACGAGTACACGGTGGTGGCGCTCAATCCCTATGGCGAGACCGCGTCGCGGACCCATACGGTGACGGTGACGGATGCCGCGCCCGCCCGGGCCGTGCTGTCGGCTTCAGGGGAACGGACCGCAACCGTGACCATCACCGCCGACCTCTGGTGGGGCACCAACGCGACCGAGTACGTGCTCTTGCAGGACGGCGTCGAGGTCGACCGCCGGTCGCTCACCGCCGTGACGCCGGACGCTCAGCACGTGGTCACGGTCGTCGGCGCACTTGCGCCGGGCACTTATGAGTTCACCGCGGTGCTGTCGAACGCCGCCGGTTCGACGCCGGCGAAGTCCGTCACCGTGACCGTGCGGGACTGACAGCGATGCCGCGGCCGGCACCTCTGGGAGGCGCCGGCCGCGGCATCCGGGTCATTGCTTACGCGTTGGCGTCCTGGCGCTTCAGGCGTGCCGTGGCGCGGCCACGCTCGGTCGCGTCGAGGACGACCTTGCGTATGCGAACGATCTCGGGCGTCACTTCGACGCATTCGTCGTCACGGGCGAACTCGAGGCTCTCCTCGAGCGAGAGCTGGCGCGGCGGCGTCATCGACTCGAACGTGTCGGAGGTCGACTGACGCATGTTCGTCAGCTTCTTCTCCTTCGTGATGTTCACGTCCATGTCATCGTTGCGCGAGTTCTCGCCGACGACCATGCCCTCGTAGACCTCCTGCGTGGGCTGCACGAAGAACGACATGCGCTCCTGGAGCGCGATGATCGCGAACGGCGTGACCACGCCGGAGCGGTCGGCGACGATCGAGCCGTTCTGGCGCGAGACGATGTGGCCGGCCCACGGCTCGTAGCCGTGCGAGATCGCGTTCGCGATGCCGGTGCCGCGCGTGGTGGTGAGGAACTCGGTGCGGAAGCCGATGAGGCCCCGCGAGGGCACGATGAACTCCATACGCACCCAGCCGGTGCCGTGGTTGGTCATGTTGTCCATCCGCCCCTTGCGGGCGGCGAGCAGTTGCGTGATCGCGCCGAGGTACTCCTCGGGGGCGTCGATCGTGAGGTGCTCGAACGGCTCGTACGTCTTGCCGTCGACCTTCTTCGTCACGACCTGGGGCTTGCCCACGGTCAGCTCGAAGCCCTCTCGGCGCATGTTCTCGACGAGGATCGCCAGGGCGAGCTCGCCGCGGCCCTGGACTTCCCAGGCATCCGGCCGGCCGATGTCGACGACCTTGAGCGACACGTTGCCGACGAGCTCACGGTCGAGGCGATCCTTGACCATGCGTGCCGTCAGCTTGTGGCCCTTCACCTTGCCGACGAGCGGGCTCGTGTTCGTGCCGATCGTCATTGAGATGGCCGGGTCGTCGACGTGGATCTGCGGCAGCGGGCGTACGTCGTCGGGGTCGGCGATCGTCTCGCCGATCGTGATGTCGGGGAAACCCGCGATCGCGACGATGTCACCGGGGGCGGCGCTCTCGGCCGGGTAGCGCTCGAGTGCGCGGGTCTTGAGCAGCTCGGTGATCCGGGCGTTGCTGACCGTGCCGTCGGCGCGCACCCACGCGACCGTCTGGCCCTTCTTCAGCGTGCCGTTGAAGACGCGCAGCAGCGCGAGGCGTCCGAGGAACGGGCTGGAGTCGAGGTTCGTGACCCACGCCTGCAAGGGAGCCTCGTCGTCGTACGCCGGTGCGGGCACGTGCTGGAGGATGGCCTCGAACAACGGCTCGAGGTCGTCGTTGTCGGGCAGGCTGCCGTTCTCGGGACGAGTGCGGGATGCTGCGCCCGCGCGACCGCTCGCGTAGACGACCGGCACATCCAGGAGTGCGTCGACGTCGAGGTCGGGCACGTCGTCGACGAGGTCGCTCGCCAGGCCCAGGAGCAGGTCGTGCGCCTCTTCTTCGACCTCCGCAATGCGCGCATCGGGACGGTCGGTCTTGTTGACCAGGAGGATCACGGGCAGCTTCGCCTCGAGCGCCTTGCGCAGCACGAAGCGGGTCTGGGGCAGCGGACCCTCGCTCGCATCGACCAGCAGCACGACGCCATCGACCATCGACAGGCCGCGCTCGACCTCGCCCCCGAAGTCGGCGTGGCCGGGGGTGTCGATGACGTTGATCGTGACCGCGCCCTCTGTCGCGTGCAGGCCGGAGTACGTGATCGCGGTGTTCTTCGCGAGGATCGTGATGCCCTTTTCGCGCTCGAGGTCGTTCGAGTCCATCGCGCGCTCTTCCATGTGCTCGTGCGAGCCGAACGAGCCGGTCTGACGGAGCATCGCGTCGACGAGGGTGGTCTTGCCGTGGTCGACGTGAGCGACGATAGCCACGTTGCGGAGGTCCGGACGGAGGGCGCGCGCCATGAGGGAATCCTTGAAAGAGAATGGGGATGCCGGAGTGCCGGCATCCCCATTCTATTGGGCGCTCCTGTGTGTCGCCTTTCGGCGCTCTGGTCAGCCCTCCAGGCCCGCGGCGAGCAGGGCCGCACGCGCTTCGCGGCGCACGCGCTGCTCGTCGGGGTCGGGTACCGGGATGGCCGCGATGAGCCGTCGCGTGTAGTCCTCCTGCGGTGCCCGCAGGATCTGGCCGGTCGCGCCCTGCTCCACGATGTGTCCGTGGTGCATCACGATGATGCGGTCGGCGAGCGAGTCGACGACCGCGAGGTCGTGGCTGATGAACAGGCACGCGAAGCCGAGGTCCTGCTGCAGCTGACGCAGCAGCTGCAGCACGGTGGCCTGCACCGACACGTCCAGCGCCGACGTGGGCTCGTCCGCGATGAGCAGCTTCGGCTGCAGCGCGAGTGCGCGGGCGATGCCGACGCGCTGCTTCTGACCACCTGAGAGCTCGTGCGGGTACCGGTTGCGGTACGAGCGGGGCAGCTCGACCGCGTCGAGCAGCTCCTGGATGCGCACGTCGAGCTGGCGGCCCTTCGCGACGTTCGCCAGCAGCATCGGCTCACCGATCGACTGGCCGATCGGCAGACGGGGGTTCAGCGACGACGAGGGGTCCTGGAAGACGATGCCGACGTCCTTGTGCACGGTGTGCAGCAGACGGCGGTCCGCCTTCGAGATGTCGTGCCCGACGACCTCGGCGCGGCCGTCCGCGATCGGCAGCAGGCCGATGGCGGCGCGGCCGACGGTCGTCTTGCCCGAGCCCGACTCGCCGACGAGGCCGGTGACCTCGCCCGGGAAGATCGAGAACGTCGCGTGCTCGACGGCGCGGAACGCCGGGACGCGACCGCGCTTGGGGTACTCGATGGCGACGTCCTGGAAGTCGAGCACCGGAGCGCCGAGGCCCTTGCGCCGCTCTTCGTCCTCGCGCGCAGCCACATCCGCCAGGCGGATCACCGACGTGTCGCCGGCCAGCGCCGCCGTCGTGTCGATCGACTCCCCTGCCGCGTCGCCGATGCGCGGCACCGCCGCCAGCAGCTGCTGCGTGTAGGGATGCTGCGGACGGTTGAACACGGCGTCGACGGTCCCGCGTTCGACGATCTCGCCCTTGCGCATCACCACGATGTCGTCGGCGATGTCGGCCACCACACCCATGTCGTGCGTGATGATGAGGATCGCCGAGTCGAGACGGTGACGCAGGTCGCGCATGAGGTCGAGGATCTCGGCCTGCACCGTCACGTCGAGTGCCGTGGTCGGCTCGTCGGCGATGAGCAGCTGCGGATCGCACGAGATCGACTGCGCGATCATGGCACGCTGCCGCTGGCCGCCCGAGAGCTGGTGCGGGTAGGAGTTGAACGCCTTCAGCGGGTCGGGCAGCTCCACCATCTCGAGGAGCTCGAGCGCGCGGGTGCGCGCCGCGCTCGGCGTCATGCCCTGGTGGATGCGGAGCGTTTCAATGATCTGGAAGCCGACCGTGAACACGGGGTTCAGCGCGGTCATGGGCTCCTGGAAGATCACCGCGATCTCACGGCCGCGCACGCGGCGGAGCTCATCCTTGCGCAGGCCCAGGATCTCGCGGCCGCCGAGCTTGACGCTGCCGGTGACGCGGGCGTTCGAGGGCAGCAGTCCGAGCATCGCCATGGAGCTCGCGCTCTTGCCCGAGCCGGACTCGCCGACGATCGCGAGGGCCTTGCCCGACTCCACGAAGTAGTCGAGTTTCTTCGCCGCGGGCACCCAGTAGTTGTCGACGGCGAAGTCCACGGACAGGCCGCTCACTTCCAGCAGCGGGCCGCCGGTGGATTCGGTGTGGGGGGACGCGTTCATTGGATGGTCCTTGCGGGGTCGAGAGAGAGAATGGGGAGGTGACCGACCATGCGATCCGCATCGACTCCCGTTTCAACCGCATTGCTGCCGTCATCGTCTGGAGTCTTGCGGCACTCGCAGTGATCACCGCCGTATGGAGCTCGGACGCGCGGCTGACGTGGGTCTACGCCGGCGCTCCGCTGGCCGCGCTTCTCGGCTGGGCCGCCCTGTGGCGCCCGTGCGTCGTCGTGTCGGATCACGGCGTCCGCATCGAGAACGTCAGCCACGACGTCGACGTGCCGTGGGAGGCGCTCGTGCACGTCGACACGGCCCGTGCCCTGACGCTGCACACGCCCTCCGGCAGCTTCACCGCCTGGTCCGCGCCGGCGCCCGGCTTCTTCGCCACCATGATGGGCAACGCCAAGGCGCGCCGTGAGGCGAGCGCCGCCGGCGGCGACGCGCGTCCGAGCGACCGTCTGGGCACCGACTCGGGCAATGCCGCCCTCGTGGTGCGCGAGACGTGGCGCCGCCGGCTGGACGCCGGTCAGGTGGAGCTGGGCGTCGCCGACGAGACGCCGGTCAAGCGCCACTGGCACATGCTGTACCTGGTGGCGTCGGCCGTGCTCGCGGTGGCGTCCGTCGCGCTGATCATCGCCACGGGCTGACCGCATCCCGCGCATCATGCGCGGCGATCCGGGTCGGGCGAGATCTCCTCGTCGAGGACATCGTCGCCACGATCGCTCGTGACACCCGAGACCGTCGTACCGCCGCCGGCGGTGACCAATGCCCCCTCGGGCACATCTGCGGTGGTCCCGCTCACGATGACGGCATCGTCCGGAAGATCCTTCACCTTGCGGAAGACGACGCGCTTCTGGCGCGGGTCGAACGCATCGCGCAGGCCGTCGCCGACGAAGTTCACGAGCAGCGACAGGATCACGATGAAGGCGGCGGGCCACCAGAACAGCCAGGGGCGCGTCTGGAACGCCGACTCGTTGGAGGAGATCAGCAGACCGAGCGACACATCGGGAGCGCGGACGCCGTAGCCGAGGAACGACAGCGACGTCTCGAGGATGATCGAGGCGGCGATCAGCAGGGTCGTCGCGACGATCACGACGCCGATCGCGTTCGGCAGGATGTGCTTGAAGATGATGCGGGCGTCGGACGCTCCCGCCACCCGCGCCGCTTCGACGAACTCGCGCTCGCGCAGCGTCAGGAACTCGGCGCGCACCAGTCGCGCGATACCCGTCCAGACGAAGAAGCCGAGGAACAGGGCCAGGAACAGCGGTCCCTGGTTGCCGACGGCCGAACCGACCACGGCGCCGATGACGATCACCGGGATCACGATGACGATGTCGGTCAGGCGCATCAGCACAGCATCCACCCACCCGCGGTAGTAGCCCGCGAGCGCGCCGACCACGACGCCGATGAAGGCGCCGATGAGGCCGATGATGAACATGATGTAGGACGAGTTCACGAGGCCGCGCATGACCATCGCGAAGTAGTCCTTGCCGACCGTGTTCTGGCCGAACGGGTGCTCGCCCAGCGAGAACGGGAACAGCGTCAGCGTCGGCTTGCCGCCGTCGCTGATCGGGATCAGGTCCTCGTAGTTCCACTTCCACCAGCCCGGGATCGGGCCGATGCCGGTCGCGGTGACCGCGAAGCCGACGATCAGGATGAAGAGGATCGCGCTGATGACCGCGGGCCGGTGTGCGAGGAAGCGGCGCAACGTGAGCCGCCCCTGGCTGACACCGCGCTCGTCGGCGGTCTGGACATGCACGCCGCCCTCGGCGACCTGGGTGGGCGGTTCGAGGGAAGGATCGATCGGGATGGACATTACTTGACCCTCACTCTCGGGTCGATTGCCGAGTATGCGAGGTCGGCGAGGAAGTTGAACGTGATGGCGAACACGGCGATGACGACGAAGTACGCCATCACGGGGTTCGGGTCGGCGTGCTGCAGCCCCTGGTTGAACAGGGCGCCCATGCCGCTGAACGCGAAGATCCGCTCGGTGATGATCGCACCACCGATGAGCGCACCCACGTCGGCTGCGACGATCGTGGTGATCGGGATCAGCGAGTTGCGGAACGCGTGGCGGACGACGACGGTGCGCTCGGGGAGACCCTTCGCGCGAGCGGTGCGGATGTAGTCCTGGTTCAGCGTCTCGAGCATGCCGCCGCGCGCGTAGCGGGTGTACGCCGCGAACGAGATGAGCATGAGGCTGATCGTCGGCAGCAGCAGGTGGGTGAACGTGTCGATGCTCTGGATCCACCAGTCGCCCTGCAGGTTCGGGGTCGACGAGCCGATGGTCGCGATCGGGCGCCCGTTCACCTTGGGGTTGTTGACGTAGTCGTTCCAGCGCCCCATGAACTGGTTGAGGACGATGACTCCCATGCCGAGGATGCCGGTGAGGGCGCCGATGCGCATCGCCTGGCCCTTGTCGTACTCGCCCAGGAACCAGCCTGCCGCCACGCCGACGAGCGCTGAGGCGACGAAGAGCGCGAACACGCCCCAGCCGTTGAAGGAATCGAGGAAGGGCTGCAGCACGAAGAACGCGGCCACGAGCACGATGACGGTCGCACCGGCCGTACGCCATGCGTAGCGCGCACGGGGTCCGGCGATGATCAGCACCATGGCGGCGCCGAACGCGGCGATCAGCAGCGGCGTGAGGACCGGACCCAGCGAGGGGTAGAGGAACCACGCCGTGACGCTCATGCCGAAGAGCATGGCGCCCGTGGTGACGACCGACGCTGCGAACACGACCAGGCGACGCTGCCTGTTCCCGCCGATGATCGCTTGCCAGAAGACGCCTGATATGAGGCTCAACGCGATGATCCACGGCCATGTGAACACCGGGCTGTCCAGCCAGTTGTTGAAGCCGAGGGCCAGGAAGACCTTGAGCAGAACACCCATCACGAACGAAGGCAGCGAGTAGAAGAGGAAGCTGGCGAACGTGAAGGAGTAGTCGATCGCGCTGTACTGACGCAGCGCCGAGACGATGCCGACGAGGATGCCGAGGACGATCGCGAGGATCGTCGAGGCGGTCACGAGCTGGAGGGTCGCGCCCATGGCACGGCCGAGAAGGATGTTGACCGGCTGGTTCTGGATCGTCACGCCGAGGTCGCACCCGCCGAACGGGATGACGCAGCGCGCGGCGCCGAGGAGCCAGTTGAACCAGCGGACGGGAATGGGCTGGTCGAGGTTCAGCCAGTCGATGCGCTGGGCGATGAGCGCGTCGCGGTTCGGGCTGTTGGAGGCGTACAGGTCCTCGAGCGGATCTTTGGCAAGAGCCACGAGGGTGTACATCAGGAAGGATGCGGCGATGAGGATCAGGATCGAGACCCCGATGCGCCGCAGGACGAAGCTAAGCACTGGGCTGGCCCTTCATGCAGAAAAGGTAGCAGGCGGGCGACGGCGGCAGCAGAGGGCTGGCGTCGCGGCCACCCGCAATGGACGGGAAGACACACGCACGGGGCGCCGGGCTGCAAGAACCCGACGCCCCATGGCGTGGTGTTTCAGCTGGTCACCGAATTACTCGGAGACCGTCCAGTCCCAGAAGTTCCAGAACACACCGGTCTGGTTGCCCATGAAGGTGATGCCGGCGACGCGGTCGTTGTGCGCCTCGAGGCCGGGGCCCTGGAAGAGCGGCAGACCGTAGGCGTCGGCGAAGAGCTCCGTGTCAGCCTGGATGGTCAGCTCGTCGATCTTGTCGGTGTCGAGCGTGACGGGGATCTCCTGAGCGATCTCGTCGACGGTGGCGTTCTTGTACTGGTTGAAGTTCGAGCCACCGAAGCTCGCGAAGATCTGCGGGACGGTGCCGTTGCCGACACCGGGCGAGATCCAGCCGAAGATGACGGCGTCGTAGATGTCCGAACCGAGCTGCGCGCTCCAGTCCTCACGGCCCACATCCTCGATCACGAAGCCGGCCTGCGAAGCCGAGGCCTGGATGGCCTCGAACGCCGCGACGCGGTTCGGGTTGTTGATGTTGTACATGAGGCGGACGGTCGGCGTCGCACCGGCGAGGAGCTCCTTGGCGCCCTCGATGTCGACGTCGCCGTACGCGTCGGAGCCGTTCGCAGCGACAGCGTCCTCGTAGGCGGCCTGAGCCGGGATGAAGAGGTTCGAGTTGAGAACCTCCGCCTCCGGGTTGACCGGCTTGATGAGCGTGTCGACGAGCTGCTGACGCGGGATCGTCTTCAGGAACGCCTCGCGCACGTTCTGGTCGGCGAACACGCCGGCGAACGTCAGGTCGAGGTGGTCGTAGTTCAGCGCGTCGCCCTGGAGGACCTCGACACCGTCGATCGCCTGCAGCGCCGTGAGGGTGTCGCCGCTCGCCTGCGGGGCGATGATGTCGACCTCGCCGTTCTGGAGGGCGGTCACCTGTGCCTGCGAGTCGCCGATGAAGCGGATGACGAGCTCGGAGAACTGCGGCTTGAGGTCACCGGTGTACTTGTCGTTGATCTTCAGCGTCATCGACTGCGTGGGCTCCCACGAGTCGATGATCCACGGGCCGCTCGACAGGTACAGCGACGGGTCGTCCGGCAGCGACGTCATGTCGAAGCCCGAGTTCCAGAAGTCGGCAGCAGCCTTGAGGGTCTCGTTGACCGGCGCCGGGGCCGCAACGTCACCGCGCGGGCTCGTCAGGATCGTGTCGATGAGCTCGGCCTGGTCGACGCCCGCCTTCTCGGCGACGACGTGGACCGGCTGGTCGATGAGACCGACGATGTTCCAGTCGACGAAGGGCTCGTCGTACTCGAGCGTGAGCGACAGCTTGTCGTCGGCCACGTCGGTGATGGTCGAGGTCTTGACGCCCTCGGTGCTGCCGGCGTACGCGAAGTACTTCGTGCCGCTGACGGCCTCACCCGACTCGGGGTCGAGCGTCGCGTCGTCGAAGACGCCCGACGTCGCGGCCCAGCCGAAGATCAGGTCGTCGGTGGTGATGGGCTCGCCGTCGGACCACTCGAGGCCGTCGTTCAGCGTGTACTTCACCTGGAGGGGGTCCTCGCTGACGACCTCCATCGTGCCGAACGACTCGTCGGGAACGACCTCGTAGGTGTCACTGACGGTGTAGAAGCCGGCGCGCGTCAGATAGTTGACCTTGCCGTTGATGTCGAGGTTGCCGTTGTCGCTGTTCGAGTTCGTACCGGTGAACTCGTTGACCTCGGCAACGGTCACCGCGGTGTCGGTAGCCGTGGGCTCCTCCGACTCCGGCGGGGTCGTCGAGCAGCCGGCGAGGACCAATGCGGTCACGCCGACGCCCGCCGCGACTCCGAGTGCGCGCATGCGCCACGTCGTCTTGTCAGACACTGTGTCTCCTCCTGTGCAGGGTAATGCGCGCGAGTACGGCATGAACCGGACGGGCGCGCGGATGGGAAAACGATAAGCACCGGTGGTGAGATGGTCAAAACGATCGGGGAAAACGTTACAGAGCCTTAACTCAATCGACGCGGAGTGTGACAATCTGACAAGATGACGCCGCGAAACCGGCCCACGGGCCGGAGGGATTCCACTACGCTTGCTTCCCTTGATCCGTTCGAGCGCCGCCGCCTGACCTGGGAGGTCTGGATCGTCCTGGCGATCTCGGTCGGACAGTCCGCGCTCTACTCGGTCCTCTCGCTCGTCCGCAAGCTCCTCGCGCCCGTTCCTCTGGGCCAGCAGCAGACCCAGGTGAATCCGTCGCGCGACGTACAGGCGTTCTGGGACGTCACCTATCAGCTGCTCTCCATCGTCTTCGCGCTCGCCCTGGTCGCGCTCGTCGTGTACCTGCTGTGGGAGCCCGGTAACAACGCGCTGCGCCGCATCGGCCTCGACTTCACCCGGTTCGGCGGCGACCTCGGCCGCGGCATCCTGCTCGCCGCCGTCATCGGCCTTCCGGGGCTGGCGCTCTACGCGGCCGGACGAGCCCTGGGCATCACGGTCGCTGTCGTCGCCTCGCCCCTCGACGCGGCGTGGTGGACGGTGCCGCTCCTCGTGCTGTCGGCGCTGCGTGCCGGGCTGACCGAAGAGGTCATCTTCATCGGCTACCTGTTCGACCGGCTGCGCCGGCTCGGCTGGAACGACTGGTCGATCATCCTGACGACCGCGGCCCTGCGCGGGGCGTACCACGCCTACCAGGGCATCGGTGCGATCGTCGGCAACTTCGTCATGGGCCTGGTGTTCGGCTGGTGCTATCGCAGATGGGGGCGCGTCATGCCCCTCGTCATCGCGCACACCCTGCTCGACATCGTCGCCTTCGTGGGCTATCCCCTCGCCGCGGCGCTGTGGCCCGGCGTCTTCGCCCCGATACCCACCCCGTCGCCGACCCCGACCCCGACCCCGTCCGCCTCCGCTGCGGCGTAGCCCGGCTGATGCCGCGGACCGAGCCATCCGTCGGCCGGTCCCCAGGCGTCCCTCACTCGTGCCTCCAGTCGGCGAAGGGAAGCGGACCGAGACGCAACGACGGAGCGACGGGATGCCGGGGGCACCGGCATCCCGTCGCTAGGGGGCGTCAGGCGAAGGCCTCGATGGGCGGGCACGCGCACACGAGGTTGCGGTCGCCGTAGGCCTGGTCGATGCGGCGCACCGGGGGCCAGTACTTGGTGCGCACGAGCGCGTGCACGGGGTACACGGCGGTCTCGCGCGAGTACGGGTGGCGCCACTCGCCGGCCACGACCGACTCTGCCGTGTGGGGGGCGTTCACCAGCGGGTTGTCGTCGGCGGGCCACTCCCCCGCCGCGACGCGCTCGGCCTCGGCCTTGATCGCGATCATGGCCTCGATGAAGCGCTCGATCTCGCCGAGGTCCTCCGACTCGGTCGGCTCCACCATGAGCGTGCCCGCAACCGGAAACGACATCGTCGGGGCGTGGAACCCGTAGTCGATGAGCCGCTTGGCGACGTCGTCGACCGTGATCCCGGTCGCCTCGCGCAGCGGTCGCAGGTCGAGGATGCACTCGTGCGCGACGAGGCCGTCCTCGCCGGTGTAGAGCACCGGGTAGTGCTCGCGCAGGCGCACCGCGATGTAGTTGGCCGCGAGCACGGCAGCGGCGGTCGCGTCGCGCAGGCCCTCGGCGCCCATCATCCGGACGTAGGCCCACGAGATCGGCAGGATGCCGGCCGAACCGTGCGGCGCGGCCGAGATCGGTCCGCCGTCGAAGACGCCGCCCGCGTGATCCCTGCGCTGCGAGAACGGGTGGCTCGGCAGGTACGGCGCGAGGTGCGCCTTCGCCGCGACCGGGCCCACGCCCGGACCGCCGCCGCCGTGCGGAATCGCGAACGTCTTGTGCAGGTTCAGGTGCGAGACGTCGCCGCCCAGATCGCCGAACCGGGCGTAGCCGAGGAGCGCGTTGAGGTTCGCGCCGTCGATGTACACCTGTCCGCCCGCGTCGTGCACGGCCTGCGTGATGTCGAGCACGTCGTGCTCGTACACGCCGTGCGTCGACGGGTACGTGATCATGAGCGCGGCCAGCTCGTCGGCGTGCGCCGCGATCTTCGCGCGGAGGTCATCGAGGTCGACGTTGCCGGCATCGTCGCACGCGACGACGACGACGCGCATGCCGGCGAGCACGGCCGAGGCCGCGTTGGTGCCGTGCGCCGACGACGGGATGAGGCACACCGTGCGTGCGTGGTCGCCGTTGGCGCGGTGGTAGCCGCGGATGGCCATCAGCCCGGCGAGCTCGCCCTGCGAGCCGGCGTTGGGCTGCAGCGAGACCGCGTCGTAGCCGGTGACCTCGGCGAGCCACACCTCGAGCTGCTCGATGAGCGCGACGTAGCCGTGCACGTCGGCCTCCGGCGCGAACGGATGCACGCGCGAGAACTCCGGCCACGACACCGCTGCCATCTCGGTGGCGGCGTTGAGCTTCATCGTGCACGAGCCCAGCGGGATCATGCCGCGGTCCAACGCGTAGTCGCGGTCGGAGAGCTGCTTGAGGTAGCGCATCATCGCCGTCTCGGACCGGTGCGTGTTGAACACCGGGTGCGTGAGGAACTCCTCGACGCGGTGCAGTCCCGACGGCACGCCGGCGAGCGGCTCGGCATCCGCGTACGGGAGCGTGCGCTCGCCCTGCTCTCCCGCGCCGAGGAACTCGTCCTCGGGCAGCCCGAAGGCCCACGCCACGGCCGCGAGGTCGTCGGCGGTGGTGGTCTCGTCGACCGACACCCCGACCGTCGCGTCGTCCGCCCAGAAGAGCTGGTAGCCGCGCGTGCGGGCGCGCTCGATCACCCGGCGCGACGCACCCGGCGTCGCGACCCGAATGGTGTCGAAGAACGCGTCGGAGCGCAGCGACAGCCCGTACGAGCGCAGTCGCGCGGCGAGGGCCTCGGTCTTCTTCGCCACGTCGGTCGCGATCGCGCGCAGCCCGTCGGGGCCGTGGTACACCGCGTACATGGAGGCCATGACGGCCAGCAGCACCTGCGACGTGCAGATGTTCGAGGTCGCCTTCTCGCGGCGGATGTGCTGTTCGCGGGTCTGCAGCGCGAGGCGGTACGCGGGGTGTCCCGCGGCATCCTGCGAGACGCCCACGAGGCGTCCGGGCAGCTGGCGCTCGAGCCCCTGGCGCACGGCCATGTAGCCGGCGTGGGGTCCGCCGAAGCCGAGGGGCACGCCGAAGCGCTGCGTCGTCCCCACCGCCACGTCGGCCCCGAACGAACCGGGCGAGCGCAGCAGGGTGAGCGCGAGCAGGTCAGCGGCGACGACGACGAGCGCGCCCGTCAGGTGCGCCGCGTCGACGACGCCCGCCGGGTCCCACACGTTGCCCGAGGCGCCCGGGTACTGGATCAGCACGCCGAACGGCTCGAGGGGCTCGCCGGCCGTGTTCTCGAGCAGCGCCCCGTGGGCGAGGTCGAGCTCGACGAGCTCGATGCCGACCGCCGCCGCGCGATGGGCGAGGAGCGCCTTCGTCTGCGGCATGGTGTCGGTGTCGACGACGAAGACGTTGGACGGCGACTTCGAGCCCCGCCGCGCGACGAGCATGCCCTCGACGACCGCGGTCGACTCGTCGAGCATCGATGCGTTGGCGGTCGCGAGGCCGGTGAGGTCGGTCACCATCGTCTGGAAGTTGATGAGCGCCTCCAGGCGCCCCTGCGAGATCTCGGGCTGGTACGGGGTGTACGCGGTGTACCAGGAGGGGTTCTCGAGCACGTTGCGCGCGATCACCGACGGGGTGATCGTGTCGGCGTAGCCGAGGCCGATCATCGGCCGGGCGGTGCGGTTCTGCGCGGCCAGCGTCCGCAGCTCGGCGAGCGCCTCGGCCTCCGTCGCCGCCGGCGGGATGTCGCTCGTCGCCCGCGGCTTGGCATGGATGGATGCCGGCACCGCCGCCTGCACGAGCGCGTCGACGCTGTCGTAGCCGAGGGCGTCGAGCATCGTGCGCTGGGCGGCGGCATCCGTCCCGATGTGACGATCGACGAACAGACCCGTCATTCGGCGCCGCCCGTGAGCGAGATGTACGCGTCGCGGTCGAGCAGGTCGGCGACCGCCGCCGGGTCGACCGTGAGCTTGACGAGCCAGCCGGCGCCGAACGGATCGGCGTTCACGAGCGACGGATCGTCGACGACGGCGTCGTTGACCTCGACGACCTCGCCCGTCAGCGGCGCGTAGAGCTCGCCGACGGACTTGGTGGACTCGATCTCGCCGACGACGGTGGCCGCGGTCACCGTGCTGCCCACGGCGGGCAGCTCGACGAACACGACATCGCCGAGCTTGTCGGCCGCGTACGCGGTGATGCCGACGGTCGCGACGTCGCCGTCGAGGGCGACCCACTCGTGCTCGGCGGTGTACTTGAGGGCGGTGAGGTCGGTCATTTGTTCCTCCGGTAGAAGGGCAGGTCGGTCACGGTCGCGGGGATGCGGGTGCCCCGCACGTCGATGAAGAGCGGGGTGCCGGGCGCGCTCGCGGCCGGCGAGACGAAGGCCATGGCGATGGGATGCCCGAGCGTCGGGCTGAGCGCGCCGCTGGTTACCTCGCCGACCGGCGTGTCGGCGTCGGTCGCGTCGAACACCGCGTAGCCGGCACGACCGGCGCGCCGGCCCTCGGAGACGAGGCCGACGAGCACCGGAGCATCGGGCGTCACGACCGCCGCGAGGGCGGCCTTGCCGACGAAATCGTCCTTGTCGACCGCCACGACGCGGCCGAGCCCGGCCTGTGCGGGGACGATGTCGCTCGAGAGCTCGTGGCCGTAGAGGGGCATCCCGGCTTCCAGGCGCAGCGTGTCGCGCGCGGCGAGGCCCGCGGGAACAAGTCCGAGCGGCTCGCCGGCGGCGAGCAGCGCGTCCCACAGCGCCGGTGCGGAGGACGCTCTGATGTACAGTTCGAAGCCGTCCTCGCCTGTGTAGCCGGTGCGGCCGACGTGCATCGGCACGGGTTCCTCGCCCGGCGCTGCGAACCGCGCGTGCGCCATGCGGTAGTACTTGAGGTCGCCGAGCGAGGCCGAGAGGTCGACGATCCCGGCCGTCGTCTCGAGGATCGCCTGCGATGCCGGGCCCTGCACCGCGACGAGCGCGATGTGGTCGGTCGCATCGTCGATGTCGACGTCGAACGACTGCGCGCGCTCCGCGAACGCCGCCGCGACGGCTGCGCGGTTCCCCGCGTTGGCCACGACCATGAGTCGCTCAGGGTTGTGGCGATAGACGATGACGTCGTCGACGATTCCGCCGTCGGCATCCAGCACCAGGCTGTACTTCGCCTGATCGTCGGTCATCGCCGACAGCCGTCCGGCGAGCGCGTAGTCCAGGAACGCCCCCGCCTCGGGCCCTTCTACCAGGAACTCGGCCATGTGCGAGATGTCGAAGAGGCCGGCCGCCGTGCGCACCGCGTGGTGCTCGGCGAGATCGGAGCTGTAGCGCACCGGCATGAGCCAGCCGCCGAAGTCGGTGAACGAGGCGCCGAGCGTCTCGTGGCGGTCGTGCAAGGCAGTCGTACGGAGTTCTGTCATGAGTTCTCCCGGTCGCGGACGGGCAGACGCCGATCGACGTCTGTGAACTCCCCCTCTGTCATGGGCCTGAGAGCTTCGCCGGGATGCGAGGCATCCGGCTTTCACCGTCGGCGGATTCGCGAGCTTCGCTCGAAATCGCTTTCCAGAGTCGGCCTGCCCGAACGGTACGCGGTACCTGAGAGATTGGCGGGGAGGCTTGCTCCTTCGGTGCTCGGCGATCGCGCTGCCGAGGCTCTCCCGCCCGGGTGATGGGCCGTATTGACTTGCGCAGCAAGCATAGCGGTCGTGGCCGTCAGCCGACGCAGGAGCCCGTCGACACGGTGTTCGACAGCGACGGCGCGCGGGCCGCCACCGGGTCGAGCTCGGCCATCGTCATGGCGTAACCGAGGTTCTCGTCGTTCTCCGCACGGGCGAAGACGACACCGGCCACCGCGCCGTCGTCGGTGAGCAGCGGGCCGCCCGAGTTGCCGGGGCGCACGACGGCGTCGAGCGCGTAGATCTCGCGCGGGTTCCACGACTCGTCGTACACGTCGGGCACGTTCGCGGTGCCTACCGACTCCACCCCGGCCGGGACCATGGTGAACGGGCCGCCGTAGGGGTAGCCCTGCACGGCCGCCGCGTCACCGGGCGCAAGCGTCGGCGAGAACGGCAGGACGTCGGCGCCCAGGTCGTCCACCGCGATCACCGCGAGGTCGTCGATCGGATCGAAGTACACGACGCGTCCCTCGCGCGCCGCGACGCCCGGCAACTCGACGATGGGCGTGTCGACGCCGGCGACGACATGGGCGTTCGTGACGACGCGGTCCTCCGCGATGACGAACCCGCTCCCGGCCGATCCGCGCCCGCAGGCGTACGCGTTGCCCGACACGCGGGCGACGGATGCCGCGGCCCGCTGCAGCTCCGGATCGTCCAGCGCCACCGGGGGCGCCGGATCCACCGTCGTGGGGCCGAGCAGCTGGCCGAGGCCCGGCAGGCTGTCGTCCAGCACCGCGCCGCGCAGCTGGGCCAGTGCCGCCGCGACGGGGTCGGGCGTGGCCGCCTCGATCCCGCGCAGGATGTTCGACGAGGCGACGGCGGACGACACGACCGGGATGCCGGCGACGGCGATCGCCGGGGCGACGAAGGCGAGGGCGAGGATCGCGGCGAGCACCGAGGCGATGCCGCCGAGGAAGCGCTCGATGCCGCGGAGCTTGAGCCGGTCCGCGCCGGAGCGCAGCGCCGAGCCGATGGCTGCGCCGATCGCGGCGCCAGCGAAGACCAGTCCGATCGCGGTGAGGATCACGGCCGGGCCGCGCCAGACGGGCGAGGGCACCCACGTGCTGACCAGCGGGGTTAGCCAGTAGGCAGCGAACGCACCCGCGGCGAGCCCGGCGAGCGTGCCGATGCTGGCGAAGAAGCCGCGCTGGACACCGCCGATGCAGGCGGCGACGAGGAGGAGGACGATCAGCACGTCGACGACGATCATCCCCACCCCTTCCGCCGTCAGGACCCGTCTCGACAGGCTACGCATCGCGCCTGGGAGAACGGCCGCGACGCCGGCTCACCGGCGTGTCGGGAAGCGGACGCAGGCGGTGCGTCAGAGCTGCTTCGCCGCCAGCTCCCTGCGCACCTCGTCGCGCAGCATCCCCTGGTTCTCGGGATCGGGAGCGGCACCCAGCAGCGTCCGCGTGTAGTGGTGCTGCGGGTCGAGGATGACCGTGTCGGCGGGCCCCCGCTCGACGATGTCGCCGCGATACATCACCAGGATGTCGTCGGAGAAGTGGCGAGCGGTCGCGAGGTCGTGGGTGATGTAGAGCACGCCCAGATGGTCCTCGCGCTGCAGCTGCGCGAGCAGGTTCAGCACGCCGAGACGGATCGACACGTCGAGCATGGAGACCGGCTCGTCGGCGATGATGAACTGCGCCCCGGGCGCGAGCGCCCTCGCGATCGCGACGCGCTGGCGCTGACCGCCCGACAGCTCGTGCGGGCGGCGCTCCGCCATCTTGTCGGTCGGCGTGAGGCGCACGCGGTCGAGCAGTTCGAGCACGCGCCGGCGCACCTCCGCGTTGCCGATCCCCGGATTGTGGATGCGCAGCGGACGTTCGAGGTGATGCTCGATCGAGTGAAACGGGTTCAGCGACGCGAACGGGTCCTGGAACACCATCTGCACGTCGCCCCGGTAGGCCGCGACCTCGCGGCTGCGGCCTCCGGCCGGCTTGCCGTCCAGCAGGATCTGCCCGCTCGTCGGATTCTCGAGGCGTGCCAGCATCTTCGCGATGGTGGACTTTCCCGACCCGGACTCGCCCACCAGCGCGATCGTGCGGCCGGCCTCGAGCGTGAACGAGACGTCCTTCACCGCGTGGAGGGTGGAGAAGCTCAGACCGCTGCGGAGCCGGAAGTCCTTGACGAGGTTGCGGGCCTCGAGTGTGCGCTGCCCGCGCGCGGTGGGTGCCTGGGCGCTCATGCGGTTCCTCCTTCGAGCGGGACGGCGCCCGCGGCCGGGCCCAGCGTCGCCGAGACCGGCTGCGTCCCGGTGCGCACGAAGTCGCCCCGGTCGCCGCGCAGGCTGGGGAAGCTCGACAGCAGCTTCTTGGTGTACTCGTGCTGCGGGTCGCGGTAGATCTCGGTGGCGGTGCCGAGCTCGACGATCCCGCCCTGCAGCATGACGGCGATGCGGTCGCTGATCTCGATCAGCATGGGCAGGTCGTGCGTGATGAAGATCACGGCGAACCCGAGCCGCTCGCGCAGGCGCATGATCTCGCGGATGATGCCGCGCTGCACCACGACGTCGAGCGCGGTGGTCGGCTCGTCCATGATCATGACCTGCGGGTCGAGGGCGAGCGCCATCGCGATCATGACGCGCTGGCGCATGCCGCCCGACAGCTCGTGCGGAAAGCTCGACAGGCGCTTCGGGTCGACGCCCACGAGCTCGAGGAGCTCCTCGCTGCGCTGCTGCTTCTCACGCTTGGACATCTCCGGCCGGTGCGTCGTGAACACGTCGAACAGCTGGGCGCGGACGTTGATGACCGGGTTCAGCGAGTTCATCGCACCCTGGAAGACCATCGACACCTTGTCCCACCGGAAGCGCCGCAGCTCCTCGTCGGCGAGCCCGACGACGTCGATGTCCTCGCCCGAGCGGTCGTGGAACACGATCTCGCCGGAGGTCATCAGCGCCGGCGGCTTCAGCAGCCGATTGACTCCGTAGGCGAACGTGGACTTGCCGCAGCCCGACTCGCCGGCGAGGCCGAGGATCTCGCCCCGGTGCAGGGTGAGCGATACGTCCCGCACGGCCTTCACCGGCGGGTCGACCTCGTATTCGATCGACACGTTCCTCGCTGTGAGGACGGCATCGCGGTTCATGCCTCGGCTCCGTTCGGGGTGCGGATCGACTCGACGCCGCGGCCGGCGCGCTTCGCCTTGCGCACGCGCCGCGCGTTCTCCGGGGCGAGGCGGAGCTTCGGGTTGATGATCTCGTCGATCGAGAAGTTGATCAGCGACAGCCCGGCGCCGAGCAGCGCGATCATGAGGCCGGGCGGGACGAACCACCACCACGCCCCGGTGCCGAGCGCCTGACCGGTCTGCGCGTCGTTGAGCATCGTGCCCCACGTGATCGATCCGGTGGGCCCGAGTCCGAGGTACGACAGGCCGGCCTCGCCGAGGATCGCGAAGATGATCGCGAAGAGGAACTGGGCGGCCAGGAGCGGCAGCAGATTGGGCAGGATCTCGACGCGGATGATGCGCGTCGTCCTCTCCCCCGCCACGCGGCTGGCGGCGACGTAGTCGCGTGAGCGCAGCGAGCGCGCCTGCGCCCGGAGGACGACCGCCGAGCCCGCCCACCCGGTGATGCCGAGCACGACGGCCACCAGCAGCCAGCTCCGCCCCGGGATATAGGTGGCGATCACCATGACGAGGGGAAGGCCCGGGATGACGAGCATGATGTTGGTGAACAGCGACAGGATCTCGTCCCACCAGCCGCCCTTGTAGCCCGCGATGATGCCGAAGACGATCGACAGGATGAGCGCGATGAGGCCTGCGGTGATGCCGACCATGAGCGACCCCCGGGTGCCCCATGCGAGCTGGGCCAGCACGTCGTAGCCGAGCTTCGTCGTGCCGAGGAGGTGCTCCGGGCTCGGCGGCGACAGCGCCGGGTTGTCGGAGTCCATGGGGTCCTGGCAGAACACCGGCCCCAGGATGCCGAAGAGCACGATCCCGATGACGATGATGAGGCCGAGCGCGAGCTTGAGCGACATCCGCGGCAGCAGCTGGCGGATCCCGCGCCGAGCGGCGGATGCCTCGTCCCGGGCCGCGACGACCTCGGCGTCGACGGGCGGGGTCATGAGCGCGCCGGGGGCGACGATCGCGGGGTCGATGGTGCGGTCGGAGAGCGTCTCGGGGATGCTCTCGAGATCGGTGGTCGACGGTTCGGTCACTTCGACCCTCTCAGACATTGTGACGCGCCCTCGGGTCGATGAATCCGTAGACGATGTCCATGATGAAGTTCGCCGCGAGCACCGCGACGGTGATCACGAGGAACACGCCCTGCATGAGCGCGTAGTCGCTGTTCTGCACGGACTGGATCATGAGTTTGCCGATGCCGGGGTACGTGAAGACCTGCTCCATCACGATGGAGCCGGCCACCACGAAGCCGAGCGAGATGCTGAAGCCGGCGATGGACGGGATCGCCGCGTTGCGCGTGGCATAGGTGCGGAGGATCCGCATCGGCTTCAGCCCCTTGGCCTCGGCCGTGACGATGTAATCCTCCGACACGGTCGACACCATCATGTTGCGCATACCGAGCAGCCATCCGCCGACCGAGCTCAGCACGATCGTGAGGGCCGGCAGGAACCCGTGATAGATCGCGCTGCCGATGAAGTCCCAGCTCCACTCCGGGCCGTCGGGGAACGCCCACACGTCGTAGCCGCCGAAGATCGGGAAGACGCCGAGCGCGACCGAGAAGATCGCGACCAGCACGAGCGCCAGCCAGAAGTACGGGATCGACTGCAGCACGGTCGTGAAGGGCACGAGATGATCCACCCAGGTGCCCCGCCGCCAGCCCACCCAGGCGCCGATGCCGACGCCGAGCACGAACGAGATGACGGTGGCGAGGCCGACCAGGATGACCGTCCACGGCAGCGCCGCGGCGATGAGCTCGGTCACCGGGGTCGGGTACTTCGTGACCGAGACGCCCAGATCTCCCTGGAGCATCCGGCCCCAGTACGCGACGTACTGCTCCCACATCGACGACGAGTCGCCGCCGAGCAGGGCCTTGATGTTGCGAACGGTCGTCTCGTTGAGCTCGCCGCCCGCGCGCTGCATCTTCGCGAGGAGGATGTCGGCGGGGTCACCGGGCAGAAGCCTCGGCAGGAGGAAGTTGAGGGAGATCGTCGCCCACAGTGTCACCACATAGAACGCGATCCGCCGCGCATAGAACTTCATTGCGGCCTGCTCCTCCGTGCCGCGGCTTCTGCCCGGTTCTGCATTACTTCACCGGCTCCAGGTGCTGGAGGACGTAGCCGGACGCGACCGAGCCCCAGGCGGGCGGGAAGGCGTACAGGTCGTCCTCGGTCGGCCAGCCCGTGAAGTCCTTCGTGTTGAAGAACGTCTGCGTGGCGTTGATGACGAGCGGGATGTAAGGCAGGTCGCGCACGATCTCGGCCTGCACTGCGGCGTACGCCTCCTGCTTGACGGCCTCGTCGTCCGTGGCGGCGGCCGCGGCCACTGCCTCGTTCACGATGGCGTTGTCGTAGCGGCTGAAGTTCCAGCGCCCGGTGGGAACCTCCTGGCCGACCTGCGAGGTCGACTCACCGGTGAACCAGTCCTTGTAGATCTGGAACGGGTCGGCGACAGAGGTGCCGATGACGCCGCCCATGATGAGCTGGTACTGACCGGTCTGGCGGGCGTCCGAGAACTCCTGCCACTGCACCGTCGACGCGTTGACCTTGATGCCGGCCTCCGCCGCCTGCTCGGAGATGAGCTTGGCCGCGTCGTTGTAGTCGGTCCAGCCGTCGACCGAGACGAGGCTCAGCTCGAGCGGGGCGCCGTCCTTCGCGTAGAAGCCGTCGCCGCCCTTCGTGTAGCCGGCCGCCTCGAGGATCTCACCGGCGGCCTCGGCGTCGGGCGACTGCGGGCTCACCTCGTTCGCGGGGTCGGCGACCCACTTCTGGTCGCGCGGCAGCAGTGCGAATGTGGGCGAGATGTCGCCGGTCAGGCCGACGAACGCCTTCTCCTTGATCGTGGCGCGGTCGATCGCGACATTGAGCGCCTGGCGGACGGCCACGTCGGTCTGCGGACCGGTGCAGCCGAGGTCCGCGTTGGAGCAGGTGTAGAGCACGGTCGGGTCCTGCGGCGTGTTCAGCATGCTGATCACCCCGTTGGAGGTCACCGAGTCGGGGTTGGGCACGAACATCCCGGTCCAGTCGAGCTCGCCGGCGGTCAGCAGGTCCTGCGCCGACTGGTTCGCGTCGATGCCGATGTACTGCACCTTCTTGATCGCGGGCACGCCCTCGTCACGGAAGTCGTCGTTCGCGACGACGGTGTACGAGGCATCCGTCACCTTGTCGACGACGTACGGACCGGTGCCGACCGGCTCCTCGTCGGTGAACGTGGTGTAGTCGTCGACCTCCGACCAGATGTGCTCGGGCAGCATCCAGGTGGTGCCGAGGATCTGGAACTCGTTGGTGAACTGCGGCGTCTCGTAGGTGAGCACGACGGTCGTGTCGTCGGTCGCCTCGGCCGAGATGAGACCGTCGCGGTGGTTCGGCTCGTAGTTGAACGTGAACGCGGCGTCCTCGGCGGTGAAGTCCTCGCCGTCGTTCCACTTCACGCCGTCCTTGAGCTTCACCGTGATGACGGTGCCGTCCTCGTTGTACTCGAAGCTCTCCCCGAGCATCGGCGCGGGCGCCTCGTCGGCCGTCTTGTTGTAGAAGAACAGCGGCTCGTAGATCGGGCCGAGCGCAGCGTGGAGCACGCTCGGCGAGAAGGGGTTGAAGTTGGCCTCGATGGGAGTCTGGCTGCCGGCCCAGACCCTGAGGGTGCGTCCGTCGGAATCACCGCTGTCGTCGCCGCCACCACCGGCACAGCCCGACAGGCCGATGCCGAGGATCGCTGTCCCGGCTACGGCGATGAGCGCCGCTCGGCGCTTCGCGTTTCGAATCATCGTTGGTTCTTTCTCTCGTGCGGCATTGCAGGGAGGAGTGCGAGGGCACCCGGGGCATTCATTAAGTACTGAGCCCTAACAAATGTTTGAACGTAAACCTAACAAACATTCCCTCCGCTTCGCACCCCTCCACGACCGTGGGCACGTCACGTCTTCACAACGGTTCGGCCGAAAGGCTCGTCGGCTGCTGACATTACGACCGCGGTTTGGCTTCTGGTCGTCATGACACTATGATCGAATCGACAGTTAGAGTCACTATGACCAGAACAGCTCCTGACACCCCCTCCTCCGCCGACGCGATCCGCGTGGCGGTATCGACCGTGATCTTCACGCTGCGCCGCCTGCCTGGCAGCGACGCGGTCCAGGTCGTGCTCCCGCTGGTGCGCCGCACGCGGGATCCCCACGAGGGGCAGTGGGCGCTTCCGGGCGGCTGGCTCGACGCGGCCGAGGGGCTCGCCGCCGCGGCATCGCGCACCCTCGGCGAGACCACGGGACTGGCGCCGAGCTATCTCGAGCAGCTGTACGCGTTCGGCGCCGTCGATCGCTCCCCCACCCGCGTCGTCTCGATCGTGTACTGGGCGCTGCTGCGCGCCGACGAGATCACCGACAGCACCGTCGAGAACGTCTCGTGGTTCGACGCCGCGTCCCTGCCCTCGCTCGCCTTCGATCACAACGAGATCGTCGAATACGCGCTGTGGCGTCTGCGCAACAAGGTCGGCTACAGCCGCATCGCACATGGCCTCCTCGCCGACGAGTTCACGCTGGCGGATCTGCGAGAGGTGTACGAGGCGATCCTCGGCCGGCGGCTCGACCCGGCGAACTTCCGCCGTCAGGTGGAGAACTCCGGCACCCTCATCCCCACCGACCGCTTCCGCACGGGCAGTCACCGCCCGGCGCGCCTGTACCGCTACAACCAGGATGTCGAGCTCGCCGACCGCGGCCCGCTCGACGCCCGCGACTGACCGACCCGAACGGAGCGCCCGACATGCCTGCCGTCAACATCACCCTCAACCCTCGACCCGAACTCGACGCCTCTGTCGATCACGCGATCCAGGCGATCATCCTGGGCGCGTCGACCGGCGAGACCTGCAACACGGATCTCGCCGCCGGCCCGTGGGACTTCGACACGCGCCCCGGCTACGGTCCGGGCTCGTCGATGGGTGACGTCATCCCGACGGGATCCCCGCGCCAGGGCGAGTTGCCCCGTGAGTACCGCGAGGCGTCCGAGGCGAAGCTCGCCGAACGCATCCGCATCGCCAAGGCGAGCCTCGGCGACCGGGTCGTGGTGCTCGGCCACTTCTACCAGCGCGAAGAGGTCATCGTGCACGCCGACTACGTGGGCGACTCGTTCCAGCTCGCGAACGCGGCACTGGAGCACCCGGATGCCGAGGCGATCGTGTTCTGCGGCGTCCACTTCATGGCCGAGACCGCCGATCTGCTGTCGCGCCCGGAGCAGGCCGTGATCCTGCCGAACCTCGCCGCCGGCTGCTCGATGGCCGACATGGCCGACATCGACCAGGTCGAGGACTGCTGGGAGCAGCTCGCCGAGGTGTACGGCGACATGGACGCCGTCGATGCGGACGGCCTCGTGCCCGTCATCCCGGTCACCTACATGAACTCCTCGGCCGCGATCAAGGGCTTCGTCGGTCGGCACGGCGGCATCGTCTGCACGTCGTCGAACGCGCGGACCGTGCTCGAGTGGGCGTTCCAGCGCGGCCGCCGCGTGCTCTTCTTCCCCGACCAGCACCTCGGCCGCAACACCGCGAAGGCGATGGGCGTGCCCCTCGAGCAGATGCCGATGTGGAATCCCCGCAAGCCTCTCGGTGGGGCTTCCGTCGATGCCATCGAGGACGCGCGCGTCATCCTGTGGCACGGCTTCTGCTCGGTGCACCGCCGCTTCTCGGTCGAGCAGATCGAGAAGGCCCGCGCCGAGCACCCCGGCGTGCGCGTCATCGTGCACCCCGAGTGCCCGATGGACGTCGTTGACGCGGCCGACGAGTCCGGTTCGACCGACTACATCCGCAAGGCGATCGAAGCCGCCATCGAGCCGACCGCGTTCGCGATCGGCACCGAGGTGAACCTCGTGCAGCGCCTCGCGGCGGAGCACCCGCAGCACGAGATCTTCTGCCTCGACCCGGTGGTGTGCCCGTGCTCGACGATGTACCGCATCCACCCGGGGTACCTCGCGTGGGTGCTCGAAGGACTCGTGGCGGGCGAGGTTCGCAACCGCATCACGGTGCCGCAGGACGTCGCCGACCCGGCACGCCTGGCACTGGAGCGGATGCTGGCGGCCAAGCCGCCGGCAGCCCCCGCGGCCGCCTGGGAGCACGCGTCATGACCGTGTCGGCGGCAGGGCCCCGCGCGATCGTCGTCGGTTCGGGGATCGCCGGATTGCTGACCGCGCTGCACGCCGTCGCGCACGGCTGCCGCGTGACGCTCGTCACCAAGGACGTGCTCGAGCACGCCAACACGCGCTACGCGCAGGGCGGGATCGCCGGCGTCATGTTCGACGACGACCGTGTCGAGGACCACGTGCGCGACACGCTCGTGGCGGGCGCGGGGCTCAGCGACCCTGACGCCGTGCGGGTGCTCGTCGACGAGGGCCCGGCGCGCATCCGCGAGCTCGTCGCCCTCGGCGTCGCGTTCGACCGCGACGCCGCCGGCGGGTTCGTGAAGGGCCTCGAGGCCGCGCACTCGTATCCGCGCATCCTGCACGCGGGCGGCGATGCCACCGGCACGGCGATCGAGAAGGCGCTGGTCGCCGGGCTGCGCGCGAGCGACGTGACCGTGATCGAGCACGCCTTCCTGGTCGGCCTGGTGCTCGATGGCGTCGCGTCAGGCGCACGGCGGGTCACCGGGGTGGAGCTGCTCGTCGGCGAGACGGATGCCGCCCCCGGCCGCCGCGAGACCCTCCACGCCGACGCGGTCGTGCTGGCCACGGGCGGCGCGGGCGAGCTGTACGCGCACTCGACCAACCCCGAGGTGGCGACGGGCGACGGCATCGCCGCGGCGATCCGCGCGGGAGCCGAGGTCGCCGACCTCGAGTTCTTCCAGTTCCACCCGACGGTACTCGAAGGCAAGGCTGACGCCGCCGGGCTCGAAGGCAAGGCTGACGCCGGCCGGCTCGAAGGCAAGGCTGACGCCGCCGGGCTTGCGGCGGGCGAGTCCTTCCTGGTGTCGGAGGCGGTGCGCGGCGAGGGCGCGACGCTCGTCGACGAGAACGGCCGCCGGTTCGTCTTCGATGCCCACCGCGATGGCGAGCTGGCGCCCCGCGACGTCGTCGCCCGGGCGATCGCGCGGCAGATGGAGGCCCAGGACGGACGCCCGGTGCTTCTCGACGCGACGCATATCCACTCGTCCGATGCCGACGAGCGCGCAGCGTTCCTCGCACGGCGCTTCCCGACGATCGACCGGGCCGTCCGTGAGCGGGGTCTCGACTGGGCGCGCGAGCCGATCCCGGTGACGCCGGCCGCCCACTACCTGATGGGCGGCGTTGCCACCGACCTGTTCGGCCGCACGTCCCTGCCGGGCCTCTACGCCGTGGGCGAGGTCGCCCGCACCGGCGTGCACGGCGCGAACCGCCTCGCGTCGAACTCGCTGCTCGAAGGCGCGGTGTTCGGCGCGCGCGCCGGCGACGTGATCGCCGCCGACACGGTGTCCGGGGCGTGGACGGGCCCGAGACGTTCCGTCTCCTCGCTCGACGACGGGGCCGCCATGCCGTTCGACCCGCTCGACGACCGATCGTCCGGCGAGCGCAGCGCGACGAATCGTACTCCCGTCCCCGCGGAGCCGTTCTCGCGGCGAGCGCTGCAGCAGCTCATGTGGGAGCACGCCGGCCTCGTGCGCGACGAGGACGGACTCGGGCACGCGGCATCCCTCATCGCCCATTGGCGGGCGCAGCTGCGCACGCCGGTGAGCGAGCACGACTTCGAGGACGAGAACCTGCTGCTCCTCGCCGCGCGGGTCGTCGCCGCGGCACGCGCCCGCCGGGAGTCTGTCGGCGCCCACTTCCGGTCCGACGACCCTGCGGCCGCAAGTCCTCAGGATCTGCACCAGGCCACCGTCACGGTCGCTCCCGTCGCGTCGGTCGCCGCGCTTCGGAGGAGTTCGGCACTTCCGGTCGCCGAGGAGGCGGTCGCATGCTGACCCGGGCGATCATCGACCGCACGGTCGCGGCCGCGCTCGAAGAGGACGCGCCATGGGGCGACCTCACGAGCGAGGCGCTCATCCCCGAGAACGCC
The DNA here is from genome assembly GCF_036566905.1 of Microbacterium sp. Taxonomy (GTDB): domain Bacteria; phylum Actinomycetota; class Actinomycetes; order Actinomycetales; family Microbacteriaceae; genus Microbacterium. Next base: position 28,061 of record NZ_DATCVK010000033.1, read on the forward strand.
GTCGCCCGCGCCGACCTCGTGGCGCGCGAACGCGGAGTGTTCTCGGGGGGCGAGGTGTTCGAGGCCGCGTTCCGCCTGACGGACCCCGCCATCGACGTCGAGCTCGTCGTCGACGACGGCGAGTGGTTCGAGCCGGGGGCGGTGCTCGCGGTCGTGACCGGAGCCGCCCGCGGAGTACTCACGGCCGAGCGCATCGGACTCAACTTCGTCCAACGCATGTCGGGCATCGCGACGCTCACCGGCACCTACGTCGCCGAGGTGGCCCACACCCGCGCCCGCATCGCCGACACGCGCAAGACGACACCGGGCCTGCGCGCCTTCGAGCGCAAGGCCGTCCGCGACGGCGGCGGCCGCAACCACCGTCACTCCCTGTCGGACGCCGTCATGGCGAAGGACAACCACCTCGCCGTCCTCGCGCAGAAGGGCGTCTCGCCCACGGCGGCGCTGCTCGCCGCGAAGGACCTCCTCCCCCACACCACGCACATCGAGGTCGAGGTCGACCGGATCGAGCAGATCGAGCCCGTGCTCGCCGCGGGGATCGGCACCATCATGCTCGACAACTTCTCGCTCGACGAGCTCCGCACCGGCGTCGCCCAGGTCGCGGGTCGCGCGACCGTCGAGGCGTCGGGCGGCGTGTCGCTCGAGACGGTGCGCGCCATCGCCGAGACGGGCGTCGACGTGATCTCGGTCGGCGCCCTGACCCACTCCGCCCGCGCGCTCGATCTGGGGCTCGACGTGCGGATCGACGCCCCCTGAACCACGAGAGCGGCACCCGATGAGCATGCTCTACCTCGACAACGCGGCGACGACCCCGGTGCGCCCGGAGGTTCTCGAGGCGATGATGCCGTACCTCACCCGCTGGTACGGCAATGCGTCGAGCCACCACACCGTGGGCGAAGCGGCCGCAGACGCGCTGGCCGACGCCCGCGCACGCGTCGCCCGGGTGCTCGGTCTCCGCGCCGGCGACATCGTCTTCACCTCCGGCGGCACCGAGGCCAACAACCTCGCGATCAAGGGCATCGCCGTCGCGGCCGCCCTGCGCCGTGACGGTGCGGCCGGCGCCCTGCGCCCCGCGCACGTCATCACGACGCCGATCGAGCACGAGTCGGTGCTCGAGTCGGTCGCGTACCTCGAGAGGCTGCACGGGTTCGCGGCGACGTACGTGCCGGTCGACGAGCACGCGCGGGTGTCGACGGATGCCGTGGCGCAGACCCTCCGCGACGACACCGTGCTCGTGAGCGTCGGGTACGCCAACAACGAAGTCGGGACGGTGCAGGATGCCGCGGCCCTCGCGGCCGCCCTCCGCGAGCGACGGGTGCCGCTGCACCTCGATGCCGTGCAGGCGGCCGGCTGGCTGACGCTCTCGGCGGCGGAGCTCGGCTACGACGCGATCTCGCTCGCCGGGCACAAGCTCGGCGCCCCCAAGGGCACGGGCGTGCTCGGCATCCGCGGCCGGATCCCGCTCGAGCCGCTGCTGCACGGCGGCGGGCAGGAACGCGGCCGCCGCAGCGGCACCGAGGACGTCGCCGGCGCAGTCGGGTTCGCCACCGCGCTGGAGCTCGCCGAAGCGGAGCGCGTCGAGGCATCGGCCCGCGTCGGCGCGATCCGCGATCGCTTCATCGCGCGGGTGCTCGAGCGCGTGCCGTCGGCACGGCTCACGGGCGACCCGGTGAACAGGCTCGGCGGCACCGCGAGCTTCACCTTCGCGGGCACGAGCGGCGAGGCGGTGCTGCTCGAGCTGGAGCGGCGCGGGGTCGTCTCGTCGAGCGGGTCGGCCTGCGCCGCGGGCAGCGACGAGCCCTCTCATGTGCTCCTCGCGATGGGTATCGCCCCCGAGATCGCGCAGACCGCCGTACGGTTCACGTTCCCCCGCTGGCTCAACGCACCCCTGGACGCCGTCGCCGACGCGGTGGAGGCGTCCGTGGCCGCGGTCTCGACCCCTGGCCGCTGAGCGCGCGCCGGCGGGGCGGACCGTCATGCCCGCTTCGACCCTCGGTGCTCGGCAGCGCCCATAGGATCGGGACGTGACCCCCGCCGTGACCGTCATCGTCCCGGGCTACGACGTGGCCGCCTACGCCGCCGAGGCGTTGGATTCGCTCCGGGCGCAGACCCGCACCGACTGGGCGGCAATCCTCGTCGACGACGCGTCGACGGACGAGACCGGTGCCCTGTTCGACGCCGCGGCCGCCGCCGACGACAGGTTCCAGGTGGTGCACCATCCGGAGCAGTCCGGGCTGGGCGCGGCGCGCAACAGCGGGCTCGAGCTCGTGCGCACGCCGTTCGTCGGCTTCCTCGACGCCGACGATCGTCTGACGCCGCACGCCCTCGAGCGGCTCGTCGGGACGCTCACGGCCAGCGGCAGCGACTTCGCCCTCGGCGCGTACGTGCGCCTCCGCCCCGACACCGCCGGCGGGTACACCGCCGGGATCGTGCAGCCGTGGGTAGCCGCGGCGACCGACCCGGCGCGCCTCGGCACGACGCTCGACCAGCACCCCGAGGCGTCGGGCAACATCGTGGCCTGGTCGAAGGTGAGCCGGACGGACCTGTGGCAGCGTACCGGACTGCGGTTTCCCGTCGGCAAGGCTTACGAGGACCAGATCGTCGCGCAGCAGATGTACACGCGCGCCCGGGCCTTCGACGTCATCCCCGACGTCGTCGTCGAGTGGCGCGAGCGGGCGGACGGCTCGTCGATCACGCAGCACAAGGGCGAGCTGCCGGTGCTCCGCGACTACCTCGACGCGCTGATGGGCGGCATCACGGTGCTGGATGCCGCCGGCCAGACGCGGGCAGCGGCATCCCGCGTGCGGCTCATCCTCACGATGGATCTGCCGCCCCTCGTCGACCTGGCGCGCGATCACGTGGACGGCGCCTATCGGCGCGACCTCGGTGCCTTCGCGCGCGCGCTCTGGGCGCGCACGGACGGTACGGAACTGCCCGAACCGGCCGCGACCGCCGTCGCCGCCGCCCGTCTGTGGTGACCTCGGTCTGACGACCCGGCCTCAGCCCTCCGGCCAGTCGGTGTCGCGGATGACGGCCCGGCCGGACGCGAGCACCTCATCGGGCGTGACCACGGCGAGGTCCGGAGCGATGTCGGCCCGGCGGTCGGGGTGGTCCGCCGGCGGATCGGCGTCTTCCGCCTCGAGGATCTTGGTCGTCGCGAGCTGCTGGGCCGCGAGCTCGGTGTAGAGCCCGCCGGCGGCGAGCAGCGACGTGTGCGTGCCCGACTCGACGATGCGCCCCGCCTCCACCACGTGGATGACGTCGGCGGCGATCACGGTCGACAGACGGTGGGCGATCGACAGCGTGGTGCGGCCGCGGGCCGCGGCGTCGAGCGCCTCCTGCACCACGCGTTCCGACACGGTGTCGAGCGCCGACGTGGCCTCGTCGAGCAGCAGCACGGGCGGATCCTTCAGCAGCACGCGCGCGATGGCGATCCGCTGCTTCTCGCCACCCGAGAGCCGGTAGCCGCGCTCGCCGACGACCGTGTCGTACCCGTTCTCGAACCGCTCGATGACGTGATGGATGTTGGCCGCGCGGCAGGCCGCCTCGAGCTCGGCATCCGTCGCCTCCGGCTTGGCGTAGCGGAGGTTCTCGCGGATGGTGGCGTGGAACAGGTAGGTCTCCTGCGAGACGATGCCCACGTTGTCGACGATCGACTCCTGCTGAAGGCGCCGCACGTCCTCTCCGGCGAAGAGCACGGACCCGCCCGACGCCTCGTACAGGCGTGGCGTCAGATAGAGCACGGTCGTCTTGCCGGCGCCCGACGGCCCGACGAAGGCGACGTGCTGGCCGGGCTCCGCCACGAACGAGACGCCGCGCAGCGTCGCGCGGCTGTCGTCGGCGGCATCCGGGTAGCGGAACACGACGTCGCGGAACTCGATCCGGCCGAGCGGGCCCGGCGCGTCCGCCACGGCGATGGCGTCGGGATCGTCGCGGATGGCCGGGACCAGGTCGAGGTACTCGAAGATGCGCGCGAACAGCGCCGACGAGGTCTGCAGGTCGAGCGACACGCGCATCAGGCCCATGAGCGGCATGAGCAGCCGCGCCTGCACGGTGGTGAACGCCACGATCGTGCCGGCGGTGATGGCGTCGCTGCCGCCACCGATCAGATATCCCGAGACGAGGTAGATGATCGCGGGGACGCTCGCCATGATGACCTGCACGACCGCGAAGAAGCCCTGACCGCTCATCGCGCGCCGCACCTGCAGGCGCACCTGGTTGAGATTCTCGTCGGCGTAACGGGTCGCCTCGGTGCGCTGCCGGTTGAACGACTTCGAGAGCAGGATGCCCGACACGCTCAGCGTCTCCTGCGTGATCGCCGTCAGCTCCGACAGCGACTCCTGGGTCTCGCCGGCGATGCGCGCCCGCACCTGGCCGACACGGCGCTGCACGAGCACCAGGAACGGCATGAGCACGACGGCGATGATCGTCAGCCGCCAGTCGATGAGGATCATGGCGACGAGCGAGGCGACGACCGTGACGGTGTTGCCGAGGATGCTCGTCACGGTGTTCGTGAGCACGCCGGACACGCCACCCACGTCGTTCTGCAGGCGCGATTGGATGACGCCGGTCTTGGTGCGGGTGAAGAAGCCGAGCTCCATCGACTGCAGGTGATCGAACAGCTTCACGCGCAGATCGCCTGTGACGCGGTTGCCGACAGTGGACGTGAGCCACGTCTGGACCACCCCGAGGCCGGCCGAGAACAGGAACAGCGCGATCATGGCGACCACGAGCTTCCACAGCAGCCCGAGGTCGGGCGCCGATCCGTCGAGCGGGAACAGCGCGTCATCGAACACCCGCTGCACCAGCAGCGGGGGGATGACGGCGATGCCCGCACCGGCGACGACCAGGAAGCCGGTGATGACGATCGACCACTTGTACGGACGGAAGAGCCCGACGACCCGCTTGCCCAGATCGGGGATCTCCGGCGCTTCGGCGTTCGCCCGTCGCTGCGCGTCGCTGTCGACCGGCCGGAAGCCGGGGTGCCCGCCCCCGCCTCCGCCCCCACCGCCGCGCATGCTCACATGGCAAGCCTAATGAGCGCCGCCGACGCTAGGCTCGAGCCATGACCTCGACTCCCGACGCCCCCGAACACGACGGCAGCGACCTCGCCGAGCTGCGCGAGGAGATCGACGCCCTCAAGGCCATCCCGCACGAGGAGATCGTCAACCCGCTCCCCAAGAGCCTCGAGGACCGCGAGCCCGAGGCCGAGCCGACCGACGCGATCGGCTCGGAGAGGTGGGACGACACGGAGCCCCGGCGCTCCGGCAGCTGATCCGAACGGTCGTCGGCACGCCGGCTGACGTTCCCTGAATCGGGAATGGGATGTCGGAACCTGAGGTTATGGTGAGAGCTTGCCATCCTCGGGTGGCACTTCGCTGTCCATCCGAGCCTCGAGGAGACGACCTATGGCCGCCATCGACACGACCCCCGGAACAGGCAGCCTGCCCGCTGTCCCCCGCACCACTGCGCCGGGCGCCACACCCAAGCTCGGCCCCCGTGAGAGCCGCGTCATCTGGCTGCTGCTGGCCGCCGCGTTCGTCGCGATCCTCAACGAGACCACGATGGGCGTCGCGATCCCGCACCTCATCACCGACCTCGGAATCACGGCGCTGTCCGCGCAGTGGCTGACGACCGCCTTCATGCTGACCATGGCCGTGGTCATCCCGATCACCGGCTTCCTGTTGCGCCGCTTCACCACGCGCACGATGTTCGTCGCCGCGATGGGGCTGTTCTCGACAGGAACGCTCCTCGCATTCCTCTCGCCGGGCTTCCCGATGCTGCTCGTCGCGCGCGTCGTGCAGGCGTCCGGCACCGCCATCATGATGCCGCTGCTCATGACGACCCTCATGACCGTCGTGCCGGCGGCCATCCGCGGCCGCATGATGGGCCGCGTCAGCATCGTGATCTCGCTCGCTCCGGCGATCGGCCCGACCCTCGCCGGCGCCATCCTCAACAACTTCGAGTGGCGCTGGATCTTCGGCATGGTGCTGCCGATCGCGATCGTCGCCCTCGTCGTCGGCGCGCGCTGGATCCACAACCTCGGCGAGACGACGCACGCTCGCATCGACGTCCTCTCGGTCATCCTCTCGGCGCTCGGGTTCGGTGGACTCGTCTTCGGCCTCAGCCAGCTGGGGGCCGGCGGTCATGGCGGCGGAGCGGATGCCGCGGCCGCCAGCGCCGCCTCGACCACGACGCTCGTCGTGTCGCTGTCGGTGGGCGTCGTCGCGCTCGGACTGTTCGGCTGGCGCCAGCTCGTCCTGCAGCGCAAGGACGACGCGCTGCTTGATCTGCGCGTGTTCCGCAGCGCGAACTTCTCGCTGTCGATCGGACAGATGGCGATCATGTCGATGGCGTTCTTCGGCGCCATCACGGTGGTTCCGCTGTACGTCCAGGACGTGCTGCAGGTCGACCCGCTCACCACGGGCCTCGTGGTGCTGCCGGGAGCGCTCGCGATGGGTCTGGCTGGTCCCTTCATCGGTCGCATCTACGACCGCTGGGGCACGACGGTGCTGCTGGTGCCCGGCGCCGTGATCACGAGCGCGATGCTGTGGTTCTACACGACCTTCGGTTCCGAGACGCCGGTGTGGCTGGTCGCGGTGGCGCAGACCGTGCTGTCGATCGGCCTGGCGCTGTCGTTCACACCGCTCTTCACGGCGTCGCTCGCGTCGCTGCAGCCGAAGTTCTACTCGTACGGCTCGGCGGTCGTCGGCACGGTGCAGCAGGTCGCGGGTGCGGCCGGCATCGCGCTGATGTTCGGCGTGATGGCCGCAGCGACCGCCGGTGCGATCTCGTCGGGTGCCGACGAGGTCGCGGCGGGCGCGGCCGGAACGCACGCCGCGTTCCTGACCGCCGCATTCCTGTCGCTGCCGATGCTCGTCGGCGCGTTCCTCATCCGCAAGCCGGCCGATCAGCCGATGGGCGTGCCCACGGCGCACTGATCGCCCAGACGCGCGGCTCCGGTATCAGGCGGATGCCCCACCCCTCGACAAGGGGTGGGGCATCCGCCATTCTGGTTGCGCCCGAATCCGACGGGAAGGCACGACAATGATCGTCAGCACTCCAGACCTCGACGGCGTCACCGGCCACGCCGCCGACATGTACGACAGCGACCTGAGCGGCGACGGCTTCGTCTTCGCGTACACCCGGGCGATGGCGGTGAACCCCGACGCGCATCAGGCCTTCGAGACCCTGATCCGTGCGATCGTGCCTTCGATCGGCCTACGCAACTACGAGCTCGCCACACTGGGCGCGGCGCGCGCGATCGGCTCGGAGCACTGCCTCCTCGCGCACGGCCGCAGGAGCCTGCGTGCCGGCCTGTTCGATGAGGACCAGCTGGCGCGCCTTGCGCGTGACGGCGTCGAGGCCGACCTCGACGAGCGGGACCGTGCCGTGGTCGCGTACTCCGAGAAGCTGTCGACGGATGCCGCGGCCATGACGGACGCCGACTCCGGCCGTCTGCGCGAGGTGGGGTTCACGGACCGCGAGATCGTCGACATCACTCTCGCCGCGGCCGCGCGCAACTTCTTCAGCCGGGCGCTGCTCGCTCTGGCCGTTCCCGTCGACGACGTGCCAGGGCTCACCCCGGAGCTCATCGCGGCGCTGCGCGCACCGGGCGACGCAGCGCGCGTCAGTGGTGGATGATCGCCTTCAGCAGGATGAGCACCCCGCCGAACGCGGCGGTGACCACGGCGCTGAGAACGCGCGGCAGCCAGTGCGTGCTCCAGCGCGCCACCGCGATCCACCCCAGCGCGCCGAGGAGCACGGTGTTGACGATGAGTGCCACCCAGAGCGCGAGGCTGTCGTCGATCAGCCGGGTCGCGCCGAGCAGCAGGATGAGCAGCGGCGGCACCGCGGCGAGAAGCATGCCGCCTGATTGATGAGCGGAGGCGCGCAGGCTCGCGCGCAGCCCGGCCTTCCCGTCCGTGGCCGCCAGGCGACCGAGCGTTCCGGCGAAGACGTGGGCGGCGAAGAACACGATCACCGTCACGCCGACGGTGATCAGGGCGTCGACGGCCGTGCCGGTCGAGGAGCCGCTGACCACGATCATGCCGGAGACGAGGATGAGTCCGTAGATCGCCTCCTCCGACATGAGGATGCGACCCACGCGCGGGGTGATGTGGAGCTGGTCGTCGGTCATCGACGGCGCGTGGCGGTGTTCGGGAGCGTCAGGTCAGTCGATGCTGCAGCTGCCGCCACCGCAGCACGAGCCCGCGGACTCGACCACCGTGAGGAGGTTCTTGTCGTCGGGCACCGGCGCCAGAGTGAGGGGGGCCGGCTGCTGCGAAGTCGTCATGCGGTCCATGCTACCCAGGTCTGCCGGCAACGAGGGCGCCCACTCTTCCGGTGTCAGAGCGGCACCCCGCCGTTCTGACAGGTGGGGCAGTACTGCGCGGACGTGCCGGAGAACGTGAGATCGAGGATCGTGTCGCCGCACACCGGGCACGCTTCACCGCTGCGTCCGTGCACGCGCATGGCGGCGACTTTCTGCGCCTTCAGCTGGTCGATCGGCACTCCGCTCCGAGCCGCGATGGCGTCTCGGACGGTCGTCACGGTCGCCTCGAACAGGCGGTCGGTCGCCTCGGGGTCGAGCGCCGCGGCGTGGGTCACCGGCGACTGGCGAGCGAGGTGGAGGATCTCGTCGGAGTAGGCGTTGCCGATGCCCGCGAGCGACTCCTGCTCCTGGAGGATCGCCTTGACCTGCTTCCGGCGCCCGCCGAGTGCGGCGTCGAACTGAGAGCGGGTGAAGGCGGGGTCAGCCGGATCGGGGCCGAGTTTCGCGATCGCGGGGACCTCGGCGGCGCGGTCGACCACGAACAGACCGAGCGACACCCAGGATCCGGCATCCGTCACCTCCAGGGCGACGTCCCCCGACAGATCGAGCGTGGCGAGGGCCGGCGGCGCATCGGCCGGCAGTTCGGGGTCGGTGCCCTCCGAGTCTGTGCCGAGCCAGCGCATCCACCCGTGACGGCCGAGCGACACCACGAGACTCCCCTCGTCGAGGAGGAGTTGAACATGCTTGCCATGACGCGCCGCACCGGTGATCGTGCGTCCGGCGATACCGGCGGGCGGCGTGTTCCGCGTCTTGACGGTGCGGAACTCCAGTACATCGACGGCGCGGATCTCACGACCGGAGGCCTCGTCAGCGAGGAACCGCGCGAGAGCCTCGACCTCTGGCGACTCAGGCATGGCCCCATCCTGCCACCGCCCGCCGACACGGCGCCGGGGTCACGCGTGCGCGGGCGGCCGGTGCGGGATCGGATCGGGCTTGAGCGCGCCGAGACTGCGGCACTGCTCCAGCATCTGAACCGCCGCGAGGAAGAGCATCTCCAGCGACGCGAACCGCGCGGTGCCGCAGCCCACCGACACCCACACGGCTTCGTACATGCCGTCGTCGCGCTGTTCCACGTAGGCGACCAGGCTGGACGGGTCGTCGCGGCCGATCGCCCGGTCGCGCAACCGCCACGCGCGATCGGCGAGAGGGGTCAGCACCAGCTGGTGGATGTCGTCGCGCATGTTCGCCTCTGCGCCCTCACTCATGCCGGTCCGCCGGCATGGGACCCCACCACGGGTGCTCACGGGCGGCGCGCTCACGGCGCCGCTCGGCGGCGTCGCCGTGTGCCGACTGCTCCCCCGGCCCCGGTCCGCGGGACGATTCGAGCGCCGATGGCTCGCTCGGTACCGGTTTCTGCGCGACGTGCTCGTCGGCGATGGGTTCGGTCATCGTCAACCTCCTGCGCTCTGAGGATGCGGCCTCGCGGCATCCAGGGCAAAGGGGTTGACAGCGGACCTGCGAGCCGTCCGCACGCCCTCTCCGAAGGCAGCGCGACCAGGGCTGACTGGGTCAGGCGGCGGGTTGCGCCACCTCCGGCTGTCGGTGCTCCTGCGGAGGCGTGCCCTCGCCCGACGCCCCGAGCAGACGGACGTCTGCGAGGTCGAGGACGAGCCCGCCGTTGGAGCTGGCGGCGGCCGCGAGATTCGCGAGCAGGGCATGGTCGATCGCGGGTTCTTCGATGGTCTCGAACACGAAGCGCAGCGGGATGGACGGCTCCAGCCACACTGACGAACGGCCGCTGCCGTCGGGGTGACGCCAGGTCAGCATGAAGCTCTCGTTGCGGCGCAGCTTGGTAGCCACGACGAGTTTGACGTGTGCGAGGAGATGTTCCGGCATGTGGACCGGATCGCCCTCGGCACCGTAGATCAGTTCAGCCATGGTGCTGTTCCTTCCGAAGGCCAGACCCCTATGATACTTCGGCATCGAACTATTCGGTCATGAGAGTTTTGCCATCGAGTATTTCATTCACGCGAATTTCATGGTCCAATAGGACCCCTGCGCCACGGTGACGCACAGGGCAGAGAGGGACCAGGTCGTGGTGGATCACACGGGGGCATCCGCATCGACGGAGGCCGGCCGGCCTGATGTCGCCGGCATCCTCGAGCATCTCCGTCTGGCCGAGGCGAAGCTCAATCGCCAGCGCGAGCAGCAGAGCGGTATGACAGAGACCGATCGCGCCGCGATGCGGTACCTGCTCGAGCGCGAAGACTCCGAAGAGGTCACGCCAGGCAGGATCGCGCGCGCGCTGCATCTTTCGCCCGCCTCCGGGACTGCGCTCATCGATCGCCTGGTGGCACGCGGCCTCGTGGTCGTGCACGGCCACCCTCATGACCGCCGCAAGAAGCTCGTGCGTCCGCTCGACGGCGATATCGACCTCGACCACCTCGACCCGCTCACGGTGCGGTTGCGCTCGATCGCTGCGAGACTCACGTCCGGCGACGCGCGGATCGTGGCGACGTTCCTCGAGGACGTGCTCGCATCCGTCACGCACGCGACCGCGCCCTCGCACTGATCGCCGGGCCGCCGATGCCTGCCGACCACGCGCACCGCACGAGGCATCGAGGGTCTCGCCGCGAGGACGGCCGAGTATTGATCGTAGGCTGAGGCCGATGCGCGAGTTCGTCAGAGGAGTGGCCCTCCTGGGCCGCGGCTTCGCCACCTGGCGGCGCCGCCCCGGCCTCATGATGCTGGGACTTCTGCCCGCGGCGATCGTCGGTGCCCTGTTCCTCGCAGGGCTGATCGCGCTGAGCGCCTCGCTGCCGGGGCTCACGGACGCCATGACGCCCTTCGCCGACGGCTGGCCCAGCCTGTGGGCGACGGTCTTCCGCATCGCCGTCGGCACCGCGCTGCTCGGGGCGGCTCTCGTGCTGGTGGTCGTCACGTTCACCGCCGTGACCCTGCTCGTCGGCGACCCGTTCTACGAGCGCATCTGGAGAGCCGTGGAGACGGATGCCGGAGCCGCCCCTCCCGATGCCCGCTACGGATTCTGGCGCTCGGTCGCCGACGGGCTGTCGCTCGTCGGTCGCGGGCTCGGGATCGCCCTCCTCGCCGCGCTCATCGGGCTCGTGCCGGTCGTCGGCGGGGCGCTGAGCGCGGTGTTCGGCGTGACACTCACCGGATGGCTGGTGGCCGATGAGCTGACGTCGCGGGCGTTCACGGCGCGGGGCATGGCCCGGCCTGTGCGTCGGCATCTGATGCACCGCCACCGGGCTCGCGTCCTGGGCTTCGGCGTCGCCACGCAGCTCACGTTCCTGGTGCCGCTCGGCGCCGTTGCCACGATGCCGGCCGCCGTGGCGGGTGCGGCGCTGCTGGCGCGATCGATGCTCGACGCGAACCCCTCGCAGGCGGAGCCGCCGCGCGGCCCGGATCACGAGGTCGGCATCCGTCCGGCCTGACCGCGGAGGGAACCGAACCGTGGGATCGCGCGCATCCACAGTCGCCACCCATCCACGCGGTGCTAGCTTGGCTGCGCACGACGAGCGGAGGACCACGTGGGCGACGACCCTGATCTCGGCCTCGTGCTCGGCGGTGGCGGCGCTTTCGGCGCCGCGCACGTGGGTGTCCTGCAGGTCCTGGCGGAGCGGGGCATCCAGCCGGGGATCGTCACGGGGACGAGCTCGGGCGCCCTGGTCGGCGCTGCCTACGCCGCCGGCGTCGAGCTGGATGCCCTCGACCGCGCCGCACGCGGATTCCGCTGGGGCGCGATCGCACGCTGGTCGCTGGCTCCCCGATGGGGTCTGCTCGACACGACCGCCATCGTCGACGCCGTGTCGCGCACACTCGGCGAGGACCCGCTCATCGAGGACCTGCCGCGGCGCTTCGCGGCGTTCGCGACCGACCTCCGCACTCGGCGGGGCGTGATCCTCGACAGTGGTCCGCTGAGCCTCGCGCTCCGGGCGACGGTCGCCGTCCCGGGCCTGCTCCCACCGGTGCGGCGGAGCGGCGAGCTGCTCGCCGACGGCGGCATGATCGACAACGTGCCGGTCGCGGCCGCCCGCGCGCTCGGCGCGTCCCGCGTCATCGTGGTGCGACTGCACGCGAAGTGGGAGAACGTGCGCATGATGCGCACCGTGACCCGCACGGCGGAACTCGTCGAGGACCCCTCGGTCGTGCTCGTCCAGCCTGAGATGGAGGGCATGGCCCAGTGGACGATGTCCGACGTGCCGCGCCTCATCGCCGAGGGGCGACGCGCCGCGATATCGGCGCTGGATGACGCGCAGTGGGGTCGACGGAGCGTTGCGGCGTCAGACGACGGACGGCCCGAGAGCGGGTGAGCGCGATGCGCGGCAGCGGCGAAGCTGCTCACATCCGCGCATAGCGGGCACGTGCGAAGCAGAACAGGCCGTAGATGATCAGCCCCACCGCGACCACCCAGAGGATCAGCGGCCCGAACGGCAGCTCGGCGAGCGTGTGCAGGGCGCCGTCCAGTCCTCCGGCCTTCTCGGGGTCGTGAGTGAACGCCGCCACGACGAAGAGCACGCCGGTGACGGCGACCGCGACGCCCTTCGCGACGTAGCCCACCACGCCGAACGTCACGATCCCCGTGCGGACGGCACCGGCCGGAAGGTCCAGGTGCTTCTCGAAGGCCCGGGTGAATCCGCGGACGACGAAGGCGATGCCGATGGCGAGCACGATGAGTCCGATCAGCACGAGCAGGATCAGGCCGCCGGTCGTGGCCATCAGCTGCGCGCTGAGGCTCTGCGACGACTGCGAGGAGTCGGACTGGCCGCCCAGCGCGTACACGAGCGCGGTGAACGCGATCGCGAGGTAGACGAGTGCGGTGCCGGCGAACTTCACCCGATGGCCCCACTTCTTCTTGGCGTCGGCGTCCCGCGCGAGAAAGGCCTCCGCGATCTGCCACGCGGCGAGCGCCACCAGTCCGATCACGATCGCCCAGAGGAGCACCACGCCGGCGGGAGAATCCCGGATCGCCTCCATCGCGCCGCCCTGGTCCGCCTCGCCCCCGCCGCCCATCGCGACCGAGATCGCGATGGCGCCGATCACGATGTGCAGCACGCCGAGCACGACATAGCCGATGCGGGCGATCGTGCGGAAGACGGGCGATTCCGTCGCGGTGCGCGCGGCGTTCTTGGCAGTGGTCATGGCCGAAGCGTAGCCAGGGGCCGAACCTCGGCGGAGGGGGTTGCAATCGGGCGGAATCCAGGCATCAGGCCGCCGCGCGCGAGGATGGCGTCGCCCGGCGGATCCGGTAGGCCTGGACGGCACTCCACACCAGCGTCGCCACCGCGACGCCCTCCAGCATTCCGGCGACGACGTCGCTCAGCCAGTGCGCGTGAAGATAGGTGCGGCTCCACATCATGTAGAGCACCCAGAACGCGCCGAGAAGCCACACGTACCAGCGCCGCAGCAGCAGCCCGAGCGTGACAGCCATCGTCGTCGCGACCGCGGTGTGACCGGAGGGGAACGACGTGGCGACGCTCTCGGCGAGCGAGTCCTGAGGCCGCACGCGGGCGATGACGGCGGCCATGGGCGCGCCGATCGCGACGACGACGATGATCGCGCTCGCGAGCGTCACGGCATCCCATCGCCTTCGCTGCCACACGAAGATCGCCACGAGCACGATGCCGATCACGATCACTCCGACCGTGCCGCCGACGACGGCGGGCACCCAGGCCGCGACGATGGCGACCTCATCGAGAGTCGCCACCATGACGTCATGCCACCACAGGTCGGCCGGGAGCGGTTCGTGCCCTCCGAGCGCCACGACGAACCGCAGCACGACGAAGGCGACGGTCGCGACCACCCCCACGACGAGGACGATGGCCCGGTGGGGCTCCGGGTGCGGGAGACGCTCGACCGAAGTGGACGCATACGGCGCCGCCGTCCCCTGACCCTCGTCGTCGCTCACTTGCCCATTGTCGGTGCGCCACGCGACTTCGCCGTCGCTCTTGCCCCTGGGCCCCGGGCGGTGTAGCGCGCGGACCGCCCATTGACGCGGATCACCGCCACTGCTCTGATGAGCGCATGGAGGGGATCGTCGACGTCGACTACCTGGTGGTCGGCGCGGGAGCGATGGGGATGGCGTTCGTAGACGCCCTCACCGCCCACGCCGACGTCTCGGTCGCGATCGTCGACCGTCGCCACGGCGCGGGCGGCCACTGGCTCGACGCCTACGGCTTCGTACGGCTGCACCAGGCCTCGGCCTTCTACGGCGTCGCCTCGACGCTGCTGGGCGGCGGCCGCGTGCAGCCCGATGGCCCCGAACGCGGGCTGCACGAACGAGCGCGCGCAGCCGAGGTCACGGAGTACTACGCCCGCGTCCTGACGCGTCTCACGGCGACCGGGCAGGTCGTGTTCCACGGGCGCTCCGAGTACCTGGGAGAGCGCCGGTTCGCATCGCTCATGAGTGGGCGGCGGTTCCGCGCGCCCCGGGCGCGGGTGGTGGATGCCGCATATCTGTCGCCCGACATCCCATCCCTCACTCCCCCGCCGTTCGTCGTCGGCGATGGCGCCCGCGTCATCGCCGTGAACGATCTGGTCCGCATCACCCATGCTCCCGCCCACTACGTCATCGTCGGGGCGGGAAAGACCGCGACCGACACGTGCGTGTGGCTGCTGCAGAACGGCGTCCCGCCCAACGCCATCACGTGGGTGCGACCGCGCGATCCGTGGCTGCTCAACCGCGCGGTGGTGCAGCCCGATCCTGCTGTCTTCCTCGGCATGGCCGCCGACACGATGGCCGCCGCAGCGGAAGCGGCCAGCCCCGACGACGTGTTCCTGCGGATGGAGGATGCCGGGATCATGCTCCGCATCGACCCGACCGTGACACCGACGATGGCCAAGACCCCCACCCTCGCGACATGGGAGCTCGACCTCGTCCGGACGATCGACGATGTCGTCCGTCGCGGTCACCTGCGCGCCGTCGGCCCCGGACGCCTCGTCTTCGCCGACGGCGACGTCCGGGTCCCTGTCGACACGCTCGTCGTGCACTGCGCGGCCGAGGGCCTGAAATACCCGGGGCTCCGGCCGATCTGGACCTCGGAGGCGATCACTCCGCAGCCGGTGCGGGTCGGGTTCCCGTGCTTCGGGGCCGCGCTCGCCGGCTACGTCGAGGCCACGCGCGACGACGACGACGAGAAGAACCGCGTGTGCAGGCCGTCGCCGTACGCGAACACGCCCTCGGACTGGACGACCATGCAGGTGATCGGCGGCGACGCGTCGCTCGCGATGACCAGAGAGACCGACCTGCGGGAATGGTCGAACGCCACCACGCTGAACCCCGCCCGCATCCCTGCCGACCTCGCCGGCGATCAGGCAGTCCTTGCGGCCCGCGATCGGCTGAAGCAGAGCATCGCCGCCGGAAGGGCACGGCTCGCGGCACTCGCCAACGTGGGGTGACGCCTCCGCCGCGCCCGTCAGTCGAAGACCGGGGCCTGGAAGCGACGCTCGTAGCGGCGGATGCACTGCGTGTCGCGCGCGAACTGGAAGGCCGCCAGGCATTCTGGATCGGTGCGGGAGGCGATGCGATAGGCCTCGTAGTCCGCCATCGACGGGAAGGTGAACAGCGCGAAGGCTTCGTCGCTGTCCCCCTCGCTGGGCATGAAGTAGCCGTGGTGGGTGCCGCCGAGCCTGTTGACCAGCCTGATCCACTCCCGGCCGTACTGCGTGAACTCCTCGAGCTTGTCGGGGTCGATCTCGTAGCGCAGGTGGATGGTGATCATGGGGCTCCGTTCATCGGTCGAGCCGTCGAGGCTGCGAGCGGGTCGTCTTCGATTCTCGCCGACCTCCGCTCGGCCGCCGGCGGATCCGCGGCGTCTACGGCGCCGCTGGCCGGATCACGCGCAGGTTTGGCAGCGGGCCGACGCCCGCTCGGCGGCGGTCCGGATGCCGGCACGCCCGTATCCTGAAGGCGCAGGCAACGGAAGGCTCGCTGTGAACATCACTCTCCTGGAACGGTTCGTCGCCGTCGTCGCCGAAGACCTGCACTTCCCGCGTGCCGCCGATGCCCTCGGCATCCCGCTCGCGTCGCTGTACTCGTCGATCGACAAGCTCGAGGCGGAGGTCGGCCACCCGCTCGTCACGCGCAGCAAGCCCACCTGGTCGCTGACTCCGGCGGGAGTGCTGCTCCTCGAAGAGGCGAAGCGGCGGATCGCCGAGGCCCCCGCGGCCCGCGCCGAAGCCGAAGGTGCCCGCCGGAGGCAAGGCCAAAGCCTCGAAGGGCAAGGGCCGGGCTCCCGCGGTGAAGGGTCAGCCGAAGCCGTTCAAGAAGCGTCAGGGCCGCTAGCTCGACGCTGCTCTCGACGCCATGAGCGCGGCCGCGCCGTCTGCCGGCGCGAGCGCGGTGCGCAGCGGCTCAGTCCCAGTCGAGGTAGTCCTCGATCGGCCACGCGGTCGCACCGACGTGGGTCACCGGGAACAGATGCCCGGCTCCCTCGACACGCGCGACGCTCACCCGATCGGGCGCGGACGCCTGCAGCTGTTCGCCGTTCGACGGAGGGGTCATCCGGTCCTCGGTGCCCTGCACGACCAGCACCGGCACGGCCGGCGCGAGAGAGGACCACTCGAGCTCGGGCGTGGCCTCCAGCGCCGCCCGCTGCATCGCCTCGACCTCGGCGTCGCGCGCCTGCGCCGGGATCTCCGACGCGTCGGAGCTCAGCTCGTCGGTCGCCACCGCACCCTCGACCCCGAGCAGCAGCACGCCGTTGACGCGTCCCGGGTGATCGAGCGACACCGCCCGCGCGACGGAGCCGCCGAACGCGTGACCGCCGACCCAGGCGCTCGCCAGCCCGAGGTGCTCCATCACGTCGACCACGTCCTGCGCCAGGTCGTGCATCGAGACCACCTGGTCGGCGGCCGCACGCGGATGACGAGGGCCGATGCGGACGACGTGGAAGTCCTCCTCCGCCAAGGCGTGCGTCAGCGGGCCCAGGTAGCTGATGTTCAGGCCGCGACCGGGGATGAGCACGAGGGCCGGGCCGTCGGCCCGTTCGTCGACGTACGGGATCGCGCGGCCGTCGGGCTCGAAGATCTGGGTTTCAGCCAAGGTTTCTGGGTCCTCTCGGGTACACGTGTGGGGAGTCGCCCGCGCCCGGCCGGACGCGGTGGGGGCTTCAGACGTTGAACCGGAACTCGACGACGTCGCCGTCCTGCATGACGTAGTCCTTGCCCTCGAGACGGGCCTTGCCCTTCGCACGCGCCTCGACGACCGATCCGGTCGCCACGAGATCGTCGAACGAGATGACCTCGGCCTTGATGAAGCCCTTCTCGAAGTCGGTGTGGATCACGCCCGCCGCCTGCGGGGCCTTCCAGCCCTTGCCGATCGTCCAGGCGCGGGCCTCCTTCGGGCCCGCCGTGAGGTAGGTCTGCAGCCCGAGCGTGTCGAAGCCGATGCGGGCGAGCTGGTCGAGACCGGATTCGTCCTGGCCGGTCGACGCCAGCAGCTCGGCGGCGTCCTCCGGGTCGAGGTCGATCAGCTCGGACTCGATCTTCGCGTCCAGGAACACCGCGTGGGCCGGCGCGACCAGGGCCTCGAGCTCGCCCTTGCGACCGGCATCCGTCAGCACCGCCTCGTCGACGTTGAAGACGAAGATGAACGGCTTCGCCGTCAAGAGGCCCAGCTCCTTGATCGGCGCGAGATCGATGCCCGACGCCGACAGCAGCACGCCGCGCTCGAGGGCGTCCTTCGCCTCGACCGCGGTGGCGAGCACCGACGGGTCGAGCTTGCGGCCCTTGACTTCCTTCTCGTACCGCGCGATCGCGCGGTCGAGCGTCTCGAGGTCGGCGAGCTGCAGCTCGGCGTTGATGGTCTCCATGTCGCTCTTCGGGTTCACCGCGCCCTCGACGTGCACGACGTCGTCGTCGGCGAAGCCGCGGACCACTTGGGCGATAGCGTCCGCCTCCCGGATGTTCGCGAGGAACTTGTTGCCCAGCCCTTCACCCTCCGAAGCGCCGCGCACGATGCCGGCGATGTCGACGAACGACACCGCGGCGGGCAGGATGCGCTCCGAGTGGAAGATCTCCGCGAGCTTGTCGAGTCGCGGGTCGGGCAGGTTGACGACGCCGATGTTGGGCTCGATCGTCGCGAACGGGTAGTTCGCCGCGAGCACCTGGTTCTTGGTCAGGGCGTTGAAGAGGGTCGACTTGCCGACGTTCGGGAGACCGACGATTCCGATGGTGAGAGCCACGGGCATCGAGTCTACGTTGACGCATGCCGCAGGCCCGCGCCGACGCCGCCCCTCACGGGGTCAGTCAGGGTCGACGCGCCACCGCATCAGGACGTTGCCCGACGCCTCCCAGGTGCGGGTCTCGAGGAGCCTCAGCGCCACCGGCGGCCGGGAGTCGAACAGCGGCACGCCGGTTCCGGCGATCAGGGGGAACGTCACGAGATGCAGCTCGTCGACGAGGCCCGCGTGCATCAGGTCGTTCCACAGCACGCGTCCGAGGAGGATCAGGATGCCGCGCCCGTCGCGCCCCTTGAGCGCGGCGACCTCGGCGTGCGCGTCGGAGACGCGCACGATGCGGATGTTCTCGTACGGCGCGATGTCGTCTTCGGTGATGGTGTCGGAGACGACGACCTTCTCGACGCCGAGGATGAGCTCGGCGAACTCACGGCGGATGTCGGTGGCATCCGGGTTCCCCCGCACCCCGCTCCAGTAGCCAAGGTTTCCGAGGGTCGAACGGCGGCCGGCGAGCAGCATGGTGTCGGAGTCCCGCAGCAGCTCGGACGCGTAGTGGTCGAACGAGTCGGCGCCGTGATAGTCGGGATGCCAGTGCTCGAAGAACGAGCCGATGTCGTGGTCGTCGTCCTCGTAGCGGCCGTCGACGGTGACGAAGTTGCAGACGGTGAGGGTGCGCATCCGCTCACCCTAGCGCCGGGCGGCGCGCCCGGGCGAGTGGCCGATGCGCGGCGCCGGCCTCGCGGATCCGAAGCCGTGCGCCGCCTCCTGGCCCGTTGCCCGAGCACCGGCGCGCCGCGATACTGATCCCGTGGACGAGTGCTGTGCGCCGCACGCACCGGACGGATTCGATCGCGAGTTCAACGCCCGGTTCGCGCGCCGCCTCGCGCAGCGGTACCGGCGCGAGGGGCTCACGCCGAGCGCGCAGCTGGTCCTCGAGTTCGCCGACTCGGTGGGTCTCGATGGCGCGTCGGTGCTCGAGATCGGCGGCGGGATCGGCGACATCCAGCTCGAGGCGCTCAAGCGGGGTGCGTCGCACACCACCAACGTCGAGCTCTCGTCCGCGTACGAGCCTGAAGCTGCGCGGCTCCTCGACGAGGCGGGGCTCCGCGCTCGCGTCACGAGGATGCTGGGCGTCGACCTCGCCGGCGCCCCCGAGGGCGTCGAGCCGGCCGACATCGTCGTGCTGCATCGTGTCGTCTGCTGCTACCCGGACTACGAGCGGCTGCTCGGCGCCGCCGCCGGACGCGGAAGGCGCGCCGTGGTGTTCAGCCACCCGACGCACGGTCTCTTCGCCCGCGTGGCGGCTCGCACGATCAACGCCGTGTACGCGCTCACGGGGAATCCCTACCGCGCCTTCGCCCACGCTCCGGATGCGATGGTCGACGTGCTGCGCCGACGCGGCTTCGAACCGCGGTACCGCGGGCGCAGCGGGCCGTGGCACGTCGTCGGCGCGGTGCGCACCTAGCGCGCCTGCGCGTCGACCGTTCGAGCGCCGGGCGGTGCGCGCGCGATGCCTCAGTGACGGATGCCGCGGTACGCGTGCGTGACGTACGGCAGGTCGACGACCTCGGCGCCGGTGGCGTCCGTGATGCGACGCTCGTCGAACAGCACGCTCACCGCGGCGAGGACGGCGCTGCGGTCGGCATCGGACGAGGTGATGACGTAGCTCCGCGAGGCCACCATGTCGAGCATCGCCGCCCGCGTGAGTGAGCGGGTCCAGTGCCACGACCTCGCCTCGAGTCCGTCGAAGGGCTCGGCGACCTGCGGGCCGTCGCCGGACAGCATCTCCTCAGCGTGGCTGCCGTGCATGGCGGCGGTGAGCCGGCGCACCCACGGGTCGGACTCGTCGCGGATGTTCCAGACGAGCCCGAGGACGCCGCCGGCGCGCAGCACGCGCCCGACCTCCGCCGAGGCGGCGACGGGCTCGACCCAGTGCCACGCCTGGCCGAGCAGTACCGCGTCGACGGACGCGTCGGGAAGCGGCATCCGCTCGCCCGTGCCCACGAAGGTCGGGACGCCGTGCACGTGCATGCGCAGCGCGGCGAGCATGTCGGGGTCGGGATCGATCGCGACGACCTCGGCGCCCGCCTCCACGATGGTGCGGGTCAGCTTGCCGGTGCCCGCGCCCACGTCGGCGACGCGAAGTGCCCGGCCGGGCTCGCGCACGGGCGACAGCATCCAGTCCACCGCCTCGCGCGGGTAGTCGGGTCTCCCCGACTCGTAGGCTCCGGCGGCGGACCCGAACGACAGCGACATCTCCTCGCGACTGGCCATGCCCCGACCCTATGACGACGCCCTCGTTCGGCGCGCCTTCCGCGGGTGCGGCCGACGCCGGGTGAGTCTGGGGACGTGCCACTGGATTTCACCGCGATCGACTTCGAGACGGCGAACTCCAGCAACGCCTCCGCTTGTGCGGTCGGTCTCGTGCGGGTGCGCGACGGCCGGATCGTCGAGAAGACGGGCTGGCTCATCCGCCCGCCGGCAGGGCACGACGTGTTCTTCGAGCTGAACGTGCGCATCCACGGGATCCAGCCCGAGGACGTCGCCGACGCCGCCACCTGGACCCAGCAGCTCGCCGACATCGTCGCCTTCGCCGGCGACGACATCCTCGTCGCGCACAACGCGGGCTTCGACATGGCGGTGCTCAAGCGCGCCTGCGACGCGACGGGCGACGACTGCCCCGCCTACCGCTATGCCTGCAGCCTCCAGGTCGCGCGCAAGGTCTACCGGCTCGAGTCGTACCGGCTGCCGTTCGTCGCCGCCGAGGCCGGCTTCGCCGACTTCCCCCACCACAACGCGACCGCAGACGCGCTCGCCTGCGCCCACGTCATGATCGACGCCGCGCACCGGGTGGGCGCGACCGACATCGAAGCCCTCACCGAGGCCGTCGGCGTGCGCGTGTCGCAGATCGCGATAACCGCGGCTCCCGCCATCTCGTTCGCCGTCGCGTAGGCCGCCTCGTCCGCCTCGCCGAGCCCACCGCCGCGCGGCGCGGACGCCATGTCGGAGGCATCCCCCACGCTGGAGACATGGACGCAATCGTGATCGGTGTGGTGGTGATCGCCTGCATCGTCGTCGGCGCCGTGGCGGGGTGGGCGGCAGGACTCGCACGCGGGGCGGCGCGCGCCGCCCGCGAGCAGGCTGATCTCACGGCACGCCTCGCCGGTTCCGAGGCCGCACGACAGGGGGTGCAGGCCCAGCTGGAGCATCAGCAGCTGCTCTACCGCGAGCTCGCGAGCCAGGCCCGCCACGACCAGGCAGCGCGCGAGGAACGCGAACGGCGCGAGCAGTCTGTGCTCCGCGCTCTCGCTCCTGTGCAAGAGACGCTGGCCGCGATGCACACCAAGGTCGACGACCTCGAACGCGATCGGCACCTCCAGTTCGGCACGCTCGCCGAACAGCTCCGGCGTGCGCATGAGTCCGACGAGGCGCTGCGGGCGACCACCGAGTCGCTCGCGAGCGCCTTGCGATCCGGCAGCACGCGCGGCGTCTGGGGCGAGACGCAGCTGCGCCGGGTGGTAGAGGCCGCGGGCCTCACTCGGCACGTCGACTTCGATCTGCAGACATCGATCACCACGGATGCCGGAGCCGGCCGCCCCGACATGGTGATCCGCCTTCCCGGCGACAAGGCCATCGCCGTCGACGCCAAGGTGCCGCTCGACGCGTTCCTCGAGGCGAGTGCGATCCCGCTGACCGCCCAGGGCGCGGAGGCCGCGCGACGCCGCACCCTGCTCGACAAGCACGTCAAGGCGGTGCGCGCCCACGTCGACGCGCTGGCCCGCAAGACCTACTGGGCGGGTCTGTCCTCCAGTCCCGAGTTCGTCGTGTGCTTCCTTCCCAGCGAGTCGCTGCTCGCGGCCGCGCTCGAAGAGGACGCCTCGCTGCTCGACTACGCGTTCGGCAAGCGCGTCGCGCTCGCCTCGCCGGTGAACCTCTGGGCCGTGCTCAAGACCGTCGCATACACGTGGACCCAGCAGGATGTGACGCAGGAGGCCCGGCTGCTCTTCGACCTCGGCAACCAGCTCTACGAGCGGCTCGGGTCGCTCGCCTCGCACGCCGACGACCTGCGCCGCGCGATCGAGCGGACCGTCGACAGCTACAACCGTTTCGCGGGATCGCTCGAGACGCGCGTGCTGGTGAGCGCGCGCAAGTTCCCCGGCATCGACGCGACAAAGCTCGACGCCGTCAGCGAACCGGCGACCATCGACAAGACTCCTCGCCGGCTCACGGCTCCCGAGCTGCTCGACGAGACGCTCGCCGGCATCGACGACGCTCCGCCGAAGCCCGCGGCGACCGCGGAACTGGGCGCGGTGCGCGCGCGCATCGCGACGCCGGACGAATGACGAGCGAGCGACGGCGTCGCCCGCGGCCGTCAGACTCCGCGGCGCAGGCCGCGTGCGGTGGACTCAGGCGCCACCGGGAACGAAGCTCAGCAGCACGATGACGGCGGCGGAGACACCCACGAAGGCGCCGACCATCCACCACGCGCTGATCTCGTGACCTTCGTCACGTCGCACCCGCAGCAGCACATCGGGCCGGCGGGCCGGATCGATCGCGTTGGCGACCACGGCGTGCGCGCCGGTCTGGGGCGACGACGGATCGGCGGACTGCGCAGACATCGTCAACTCCTCGCTTCGGGAACACCGTCGTGTCGCCATCGACACCACAGTCGATTCTGCCAGAGTCCCCTCACGACGGCGGTCACGAAACAGTCACAGGCGCATCATCCGCCGCGTCTGTCACACCGGCACCGTCTGAGGCGTCACAACCACTTCGACACGAGGTGCTCCGACGTGATGCGGCGGAGCGTGCCGGACGCGCCTCGGAGCACGACGCTCTCGGTGTAGACGTAACCGCCTTCGCGACGGACGCCTGCCACCAGGGCACCGTCGGTCACTCCGGTCGCCACGAAGATGGTGTTGCTGCCCTTGACGAGCTCGTCCGCCTCGTAGACGTAGCCGTCGAGCTGCAGGCCGGCGTCGACGCCCCGCTGCTTCTCATCGTCGTCGCGCGGCCAGAGCCGGCCCTGGATGTGCCCGCCGAGCGCCTTGATCGCGCACGCCGTGACGATGCCCTCCGGACTTCCCCCGACACCGACGCACATGTCGGTACGGGCGTTGTGACGGGCGGCGTTGATGCCTCCGGCGACGTCGCCGTCGCTCATGAGACGTGTGCCCGCCCCGGCCTCGCGGATCTCCTCGATGAGGCGCTCGTGGCGCGGGCGGTGCAGCACCGACACGACCAGCTCGTCGACGGGCTTGTCGAGGGCCTTGGCGAGCAGGCGGATGTTCTCGCCGATCGGCAGACGGATGTCCACGACGCCCACACCGGCGGGTCCGGTGACGAGCTTGTCCATGTAGAAGACGCTCGAGGCATCGAGCATGGTGCCGTGATCCGAGACCGCGATCACCGACAGGGCGTTGTTGCGCCCGGCGGCGGTCAGCGAGGTGCCGTCGATCGGGTCGACCGCCACGTCGGCCTGCGGGCCGCGGCCGTTGCCCACGCGCTCGCCGTTGTAGAGCATGGGGGCTTCGTCCTTCTCGCCCTCGCCGATGACGATCGTCCCGTCGAAGTTCACCGTGGTGAAGAAGGCCCGCATCGCATCGACGGCCGCGCCGTCGGCCGCCTCCTTGGCGCCGCGACCGATGAACGGCACCGCGCGGATCGCCGCCGCTTCCGTCGCCCGCACGAGTTCCAGTGCGAGGTTGCGATCGGGGTGGAGGGGACTCATATCCGCGGTAAGGCTGACCATGCGGTCAGCCTAGCCAGCCTCTGGCCCGATTCAGGGGAATTTCACTCAACGGTAAGCGAAGGAATCGCGTTTCTTTCCGATATCGCAGGGACGGATGTTTCCCACCGCACCGGGGGCCGCCGGCATCCGTGCACGAACCGGGGCTTGGGTAGAGTTTGCGTGAGGCCCGCAGGGACCGACAGCCTTGAACCCACACCCCTTCAGACCCGTGAAGATCTAGGAGCACCCATGCCCGTCGCCACCCCGGAACAGTACGCCGAGATGCTGGACCGCGCGAAGGCCGGTGGCTTCGCGTATCCCGCCATCAACGCCGCCAGCTCGCAGTCGGTCAACGCCGTCCTGCAGGGACTCACCGAAGCCGGCTCCGACGGCATCCTGCAGGTGACCACGGGCGGCGCCGACTACTTCGCCGGCCACACCGTGAAGGCCCGCGCGACCGGCGCGCTCGCCTTCGCGGCCTACGTCCACGAGGTCGCCAAGAGCTACCCGATCACCGTCGCCCTCCACACCGACCACTGCCCCAAGCCGGCGCTCGAGGACTTCGTGCTGCCGCTCATCAAGGCCTCGGAGCAGGCGGTCGCCGACGGCGGCAACCCCATCTTCCAGTCCCACATGTGGGACGGCTCGGCGGTGCCGCTGGACGAGAACGTCGAGATCGCGAAGGAGCTCCTCCCCCGCCTCAAGGCGATCAACGCGATCCTCGAGGTCGAGATCGGCGTGGTGGGCGGCGAAGAGGACGGCGTCAAGCACGAGGGCTCGAACGAGGCGCTCTACACGACCACCGCCGACGTCGCGAAGGCCGTCGACGCCCTGGGCCTCGGCGACCAGGGCCGCTGGATCGCCGCCCTCACCTTCGGCAACGTCCACGGCGTCTACAAGCCCGGCAACGTGAAGCTGCGCCCCGAGCTCCTCGGTGAGATCCAGGAGGGCATCGCCGCGCAGTTCGGCACCGGCCCCAAGCCGCTGGACCTCGTCTTCCACGGCGGCAGCGGCTCGACCGACGAAGAGATCGCCACGGCGGTCGCGAACGGCGTCGTGAAGATGAACATCGACACCGACACCCAGTACGCCTTCACCCGCTCCGTCGCCGGCTTCATGTTCAAGAACTACGACGGCGTCCTGAAGGTCGACGGCGAGGTGGGCAACAAGAAGGCCTACGACCCGCGCGCGTGGGGCAAGATCGCCGAGTCGGCGATGGCCGCCCGCGTGGTCGAGGCCACGCAGCAGCTCGGCTCCGCCGGCAAGAGCCTCGCCGCGTAACAGCGTCCGTTCGGGGCCAGGTGCCCGGACACCTCGGATGCCTCGGCACCGGTCCTGCGAAGGACTCGGCGCCGGGGCATCCGTCGTCTCACCGCGTCACCGGTGGCGGCGGCTCAGTCTCCCGGCTCGCCCCGCAGCAGGACACGGCCGTCCGAGACCGCGCGCACCTCGATCGAGGCGATGTCGGCACGGTCGAGGGCGGTTCCGGCATCCAGATGCGCGGTCGTCCCGGGACCCGCTCGCCACGTCGACAGCTCGCTGGCCGTGCCGTCCGTCGACGTGACCACGAGGACGTAAGGCCACTGCTGATCGGCCGTATAGGGGTCATCGGTGGGCGGGTAGTCGCACACCATGGCGATGCGCGTGCCCCACGCGACGTCGGTCAGCTCCACCGTCGCGCTCAGCGGCACGTCGGTGACCGGCTGGAGCGCGACGACATCTTCCGGCACCGCCGCCGGCACGACCGAGGTCGTGACCGCGAAGGCGACCACCACCGCGAGCACCGCCGCGGCGGCGATCCCGCCGCCCCAGGCGAGCATCCTCCGATGGCGCGCGCTGCGCGTGCCCCGGGCCACCATCCGAGCGCGGGCCGCCGGGTCGGGGCCGCTGTCGCCCGGCGGGTCGAGGAGCGACTCGGCGCGGTCCACTCCCACGCGCGCCAGCAGTCCCAGCGCTGGCGCGAGGTCGGCGATCGCGTCGCGGCACAGGCGGCACTCGTCGAGGTGCGCCTCGTACAGCCGGCGGTCGTCCGAGCTGAGCGCGCGCACCATGTACGCGGCATCCCAGTCGGCGAAGCGGACGTGGTCGGTGCTCATCGGGTCACCCCCTTCTCCTGCAGAGTGAGCCGGAGAGCACGCAGCCCGTAGTGCAGGCGCGACTTGACGGTGCCGGGCGGGATGTCGAGCTCGTCCGCCATCTCGGCGACGGAGAGCCCGCGATAGTACGCACGGATCACGACGGCGCGGTGCTCCGTCGTGAGCGCGGCGAGCGCCTCTTCGACGAGGATCGCCTCGAACAGCGCGTCCGTCGCGTCGGGCGCGGCGCGCTCGGGCACCTCGGCGACACCGATCTCACGGCGGCGCCGCGCGCTGCGCGCCTCGTCGATGACGAGGTGACGGGCCACCGTGAACATCCACGAGCGCGTGCTCGAGGGATCCTGCTCGAGGATCCTGGGCGTCCGCCACGCCCGCAGCAGCGTCTCCTGCACGATGTCGTCGGCACCCGCACGATCGCCGGTCAGATGCACGACGTAGCGCCAGACCGGGGCGGCGTGGGCATCGTACAGAGCGGCCAGCCGCTCGGCATCGCGGCCGGCGGCGCTGTCACGACTCTCCACGCTGTCGTGCGGCATCCATCACCTCCCGCAGAAGACACGAGACGTGGCACCCGCAGGTTCAGGTGAGCCGCTACGCCCCCGCCGTCATCACGAGTATGGACCTCCGCCGCGGCATCGCGGCAGACCCAGGGGCCGCGTGAGCTTCCAGGCTCAGCCGCCGGCGCTCTCCACGAGCGCCTGCCACACCGCCGGATCGTTCATCAGCGGAACGGCCATCAGTGCGCCGGAGACGAACGTGAACAGGATGCCGCCCACGAGCGGGATCCACCACGTCAGTCGTCCGCGGCGCACGCTCCACCACGAGACCACGGCGGTCGCACACCATCCGACCGCGAGGACGAGGACGGCGGCGATCCCCCACGCCTTTCCGGCGGCGGGATCCGTGATCTGGACGTCGACGCCCAGCATCGAGAGCAGCGTCTCGGCGTACGCGCCGTAGTCGAGGAAGGCCGGCACCGACGAGATGACGTTCACCAGGCCGTACGCGAGCAGCGCGAACGTCACGATGCGATCCACCGGGCGCGGACCCCGTTCGGCGGGCGCGGGCGATGCGGGGATGCCGGGGGCCGGCGAATCCGTCATGACCGGCGTCGGCGGCTCCTGCTGCCACGGCGCGGGCTCCTGGATGCGGGCGCGCTGTTCCTCGGGCGTGGCGTACTCGCCGAACTGGGGCTTGGGCCGCGACGTGTCCGTACGAGGCGCCGCCGGCGGGTCGGGCTCCGTGTTCGGGGACGCGTCGCTCATGCGCGGCTCCGGCCACCGAGGGCACGGTCGTCGCGCTTGCCGGCGGCATCCGTCCGGAGCTCCTTCGGCAGCGAGAACTGCAGGTCCTCCTCCGCCGTGCGCACCTCCTCGACGTCGCGGTATCCGGCGGCGGCGAGGTCGTCGAGCACCTGCTGGACGAGCACCTCGGGCACCGATGCGCCGCTGGTGACGCCGACCGTCTCGACGCCCTCGAGCCAGGCCTGCTCGACCTCGTCGGCGTAGTCGACGCGGTAGGCGGCCTTGGCTCCGTACTCGAGTGCGACCTCGACCAGCCGCACGCTGTTGGACGAGTTCGCCGAACCGACGACGATCACGAGGTCGGCATCCTTCGCGACCTTCTTGATCGCGACCTGACGGTTCTGCGTGGCGTAGCAGATGTCGTCCGACGGCGGATCCTGCAGCTCCGGGAACCGGGCACGCAGGCGCCGCACGGTCTCCATCGTCTCGTCGACCGAGAGCGTCGTCTGCGACAGCCACACGACCTTCGACGGGTCGCGCACCACGATGGTGTCGGCCTCGTCGGGCGAGTTCACGATCGTGACGTGATCGGGTGCCTCGCCTGCCGTGCCCTCGACCTCCTCGTGGCCGACGTGGCCGATCAGGAGGATCTCGTAGTCGTCGCGGGCGAAGCGCACGGCCTCGCGGTGCACCTTGGTGACGAGCGGGCAGGTGGCGTCGATGGCGCGGAGGCCCCGGTCGGCCGCCGAGTTCACGACGGCGGGCGACACCCCGTGCGCGCTGAACACGACGTGTGCCCCCTCGGGCACCTCGTCGACCTCGTCGACGAAGATCGCACCCGCGGCCTCGAGCTCGGTGACGACATGGATGTTGTGCACGATCTGCTTGCGCACGTAGACGGGGGCGCCGAAGCGTTCCAGCGCCTTCTCCACGGCGATGACGGCGCGGTCCACGCCGGCGCAATAGCCGCGCGGGGAGGCCAGGAGCACCCGCTTCTGTCCGGTGCCGGCGATATCCTTGAGCGGTTCGCGCCGCCGCGGGATGCGCGGGACGGGCATGCTC
Organism: Microbacterium sp.; assembly: GCF_036566905.1. Classification (GTDB taxonomy): domain Bacteria; phylum Actinomycetota; class Actinomycetes; order Actinomycetales; family Microbacteriaceae; genus Microbacterium. Next base: position 56,668 of record NZ_DATCVK010000033.1, read on the forward strand.
ACAGGGGCCTGACTCGCTCGGGTCTGGCCCGCGGTGCTGATGCTCACCCCTCGATTCTACGGGCGGGCTCCTGAGCGGGGCCTCCGCGAGACCGCCCGCGACGCCCGAGGGTCTGCGGGCGAGAGCAGCCCACCTCGGGCACGAAAGGACCGCATGACGACCTTCCAGCCGGCCGCCGTCCCCGGCGAGCCGCCGCCCGCCGACTCGGTGCGGCCGCGCGACTCCTCGCCGCAGGCGCCGACATCGGTGGCCCGCCTCAACGACACGATCCGCGGATTCGTGCAGACGTGGGGCTCGGTGTGGGTCGAGGGCGAGATCACCGGCTGGAATCAGCGCGGCGGCAACGTGTTCGGGCGTCTGAAGGATCTCGTCACCGATGCCACCATCTCGTTCCGCATCTGGTCGTCCACGCGCGACCGGCTGCCGGGCGACCTCAAGGTCGGCGACCATGTGATCGCCTGCGTCAAAGCCGACTACTTCGTGAAGAACGGAGACTTCGGCTTCGGCGTGTCGGCGATGCGCCACGTCGGGCTCGGCGACCAGCTCGAGCGCCTCGAGCGGCTGCGGGTGCAGCTGCGTTCGGAGGGGCTGTTCGACCCGTCGCGCAAGAAGGCGCTGCCGTTCCTCCCGCGCCTGATCGGCCTCATCACCGGCGAGAACTCGGATGCCGAGAAGGACGTCCACCGCAACGCCGAGCTGCGCTGGCCGCAGGTGCGGTTCCAGACGAAGTACGCCGCCGTCCAGGGCGACCGCTGCGTGCCCGAGACCATCGCGGCACTGAAGGCACTGGATGCCGCGCCCGACGTCGACGTGATCATCATCGCGCGCGGCGGCGGCGATCCGCAGACCCTGCTCGGGTTCAGCGACGAGCGCCTGGTGCGGGCGGTGGCCGCGGCATCCACCCCCGTGGTCAGCGCCATCGGCCACGAGAACGATCACCCGCTCCTGGACGACGTCGCCGACCTCCGTGCCTCCACGCCGACGGACGCCGCGAAGCGCGTCGTCCCCGACGTCGCCGAGCAGCGCGCCATCGTCGGGCAGCTGCGCGCGCGCATGAACACGCGCCTTGCGCAGCGCATCTCGCACGACATCGCCCAGCTCGAGCAGCTTCGGTCGCGACCGGTGCTGCGCGCGCCCGAGACGCTGCTGACCACCCGCGCGCACGAGGTCGAACTGCTCGCCGCGCGCGGGCGGGATCGCGTGGACCGCTCGCTGCAGCTGCACGAACGGCGCACCGCCGAGCTGCGCGCGACCCTCCGCGCCCTGTCGCCCGCGTCGACGCTCGCCCGCGGTTACGCCATCGCGCACCTGACCGACGGCGTCATCGTGCGAGATGCGTCCCAGGCTCCGGCATCCACCCCGGTCGTGGTCACGGTGGGGCGCGGATCGTTCGCCGCGCACTCGGACGGGGAGATCGCCGAACAGCCGTCCGTCGGCGACGGCAGCGCGCCGGCCGACCCCGCGCAGCCCGACCCCTCGGGGCACGGCGCCCCCTCTGCCGCGAACTAAGATGGAGGCCATGACTGAGACGAGCGACGCCCTCGAGGACGTCGCGACCCTCTCGTTCGAGCAGGCGCGGGATGAACTCGTCCGCGTCGTCGCCGAACTCGAGCAGGGTGCTCCGACCCTCGAGCACTCCCTCGCCCTCTGGGAGCGCGGAGAAGCCCTCGCCGCGCGCTGCGAGGAGTGGCTTCTCGGCGCCAAGCGGCGCCTCGAGGCAGCCCGGTCGACGGTCGACCGCGCGGACGGCGAGGAGACGCGATGACACGCGGACCCCGCATCGTCGCCGAGCTCGGCCGCCCCGAGACGCCGGAGGAGACCGCCGACCGCAAGGCGGAGTCGTCGCGCGTCTATCGCTCGAGCCAGAACGTGCGCAACCTCATCGCGGCGCTGCTCGCGACGCTGGCGGTCGTCGTCGTCATCATCTTCGCCGTCCCCCGCGGCACTCCCCCCGAGCGCGAGCCGATCGACGTCGCCGCTGTCGCCGCCGACATCGCGGCGTCGGAAGGCCGCACCGTCATCACGCCCGAGCTGTCGGACGGCTGGGTGGTGAACAACGCGCGCATCGAGGGCAACGGCCCGGTCCGCGCCTTCACGGTCGTCTACGCCCCCGCCGGCGAAGACCAGCGCGGGTTCCTGCGCGTGGCGCAGGGCTTCGACGCCGACGAGTCGTGGGCGGCACGCGTCCTCTCGGGCGCCGCCCCGCAGGACACCGTGACCATCGACGGCATCACGTGGGAGCGCTACGAGCTCGACCCCGATCGCACGGGGAACATCACTGTCGCCCTCGAGACCGACGCCGGCGCCGACACGGTGCTCGTCTACGGCGCGGCGAGCGAAAAGGCACTGGAAGAGACGGCACGTTCCGTCGCCGATCAGATCACCGCACTGCGCGAGGAGGCCGAGTGACCGACCAGCCCACGCCCGCCAAGGCCTGGCAGGAGATGCAGCGCGGCAACGCGCGCTTCGTGGCCGGCGAGCCCCGGCACCCCCGCCAGGACGTCGACACCCGCCACGACCTCGCGGACGGCCAGCGTCCTCGCGCTGCCCTGTTCGGCTGCGCGGATTCGCGCCTCGCGGCCGAGATCATCTTCGACAAGGGCCTCGGCGACCTGTTCGTCGTGCGCAACGCGGGCCAGGTCATCTCCGACTCGGTCGTCGGCAGCCTCGAGTACGCGGTGGCGGTGCTCGAGGTGCCGCTCATCGTGGTACTCGGACACGACGCGTGCGGCGCGGTGCGAGCGGCGATCGACATCACCGATCCCGAGGCCGATCCGCTGCCGCCGCACATCTGGCGCCTGATCTCGCCGATCGTCCCCGCGGTGCGCCGCGTCCAGCGCGCATCCGCCGTCGACGGCGTCTACCCCGCCGAGATCGACGCCGACGAGGTCGGCCGCGAGCACCTCCGCGACACCGTGGGCGAGCTGCTGCACGCGTCCGAGCTCATCAGCACCGCCGTCGCCGAGGGCCGCCTCGCGATCGTCGGCGCCAACTACCGCCTCGCCGAGGGCACCGCGGTCCCCGACGTGATGGTCGGCATCCCCGACCAGGCCTGATCCGGCTTCCCCCCACCCCGTACCGACACGTGAGGAACAACGACGTGACCGACATCGAGTACCGCATCGAGCACGACACCATGGGCGAGGTGCGTGTGCCCAAGAACGCGCTCTACGCCGCCCAGACGCAGCGCGCCGTCGACAACTTCCCGATCTCGGGCGACCGGCTGGAGCCGGCCCAGATCGTGGCGCTCGCACGCATCAAGAAGGCCGCCGCCCTGGCGAACAAGGAGCTCGGCACCCTCGACGGCGCGATCGCCGACGCCATCGCCGGCGCGGCCGACCGCATCATCGCGGGAGAGTTCGCCGACCAGTTCCCGATCGACGTGTACCAGACCGGCAGCGGCACCTCGTCGAACATGAACATGAACGAGGTGCTGGCTACCCTCGCGACGCACGCTCTCGGGGCGACCGTGCACCCGAACGACCACGTCAACGCGTCGCAGTCGTCCAACGACGTGTTCCCCACATCGGTGCACATCGCGGTGACGCAGGAGCTCATCGACGACCTGATCCCGGCCCTCGACCACCTGGCGGTCGCCCTCGAGGCGAAGGCCGAGCTCTGGAAGACCGTCGTCAAGTCCGGCCGCACGCACCTCATGGACGCGACGCCGGTCACCCTGGGTCAGGAGTTCGGCGGCTACGCCCGCCAAATCCGCCTCGGCATCGAGCGCGTGCAGGCCGTCCTCCCCCGCGTCGCCGAAGTGCCCCTCGGCGGCACCGCCGTCGGCACCGGCATCAACACCCCCCTCGGCTTCCCGCAGCGCGTGATCGAGCTCATCGTCGCCGACACCGAGCTGCCGATCACCGAAGCCAAGGACCACTTCGAGGCTCAGGCGAACCGCGACGGCCTCGTCGAGGCATCCGGCGCCCTGCGCACCATCGCGGTGTCGCTCACCAAGATCAACAACGACCTGCGTTGGATGGGCTCCGGTCCGAACACCGGCCTCGGCGAGCTGCACATCCCCGACCTGCAGCCGGGCTCGTCGATCATGCCCGGCAAGGTGAACCCGGTGATCCCCGAGGCGACGCTCATGGTGTGCGCGCGCGTCATCGGCAACGACGCGACCGTCGCGTGGGCGGGAGCGTCCGGCGCCTTCGAGCTGAACGTCGCGATCCCGATCATGGGCAGCGCGGTGCTCGAGTCGATCGAGCTCCTCGCCAACACGTCGCGCGTGCTCGCCGACAAGACCATCGACGGTCTCGAGGCGAACGTGGAGCGCGCCGCGGCGTACGCCGGGATGTCGCCCTCCATCGTGACGCCGCTCAACAAGCTCATCGGCTACGAGGCGGCGGCGAAGATCGCCAAGCACTCGGTGGCGAAGGGCATCACGGTGCGCGAGGCCGTGATCGACCTCGGCTACGTGGAGCGCGGAGAGCTGACTCTCGAGCAGCTGGACGAGAAGCTGGACCTCCTCTCGATGACGCACCCGGGCTGATCCGCCCGCCCCATGCCGCAACCCCTTCGTCGGCGGGATAATCGGGACATGGCCCGAACCCCCCGCCCGGTTCCCGCGCGCGTCAGGATCCTTGCAGCGATCCTCGCCGTCGCGTGCGTCGGCCTGGCGATCGTGGGCAGCGTGACGTTCCTCGTGCAGCGCGAGCAGGCGCTCGCGAGCGTCAACGAGCGTCTCGAGGCCCAGGTGTCGTCGCTGGAGGCGGTGGCGGAAGACACCTCCGCCGACGCACCACCGGGAGGCGCTCCTGAGGCCACGGAGGAACTGGACACCGACGCGTACCAGTCCATCGACGACTATCTGTATGCGGTCGTCGCGCGCCTGGTGCCGGCGCGCAATGAGGCCTCATTGGCGCTGATCGACGGCACGCCTCGGTGGATCCCCTCGACACTCTCGGGCTTCGACATCTCGAAGAATCAGCAGCTCATCGACCGTGTGGTGGCCGACACCGCCGACGGCAGCGTCCAGTCGGGAACGGCGGTCACCGACCAAGGGTCGCTGCGCTACATCGCCATCCCCGTGACGATGCCGGGCGATGCTCGGCAAGGCCTCTACATCCGGGCCATCGACCTCGGCGCCGAAATGCAGCCAGTGACTCTTGCGATGGCGACGTACATCGTCGCGGCGCTCGCCGTGCTCGCCGCGATCGGCGTCGTAGGTTGGTTCGTGACGGGACGCCTGCTCTCCCCGATCCGCCATCTACGCGAAACAGCGAGCGCCATCTCGATCGCCGACCTCTCGCTGCGCCTGAACCCCCACGGCAACGACGACATCTCCGACCTGTCGCGCACCGTCAACTCGATGCTCGACCGACTCGAGGACTCGGTCGACGATCAGCGCCAACTGCTCGACGACGTGCGTCACGAGCTCAAGACGCCCATCACGATCGTGCGCGGTCACCTCGAGCTGATGAACCCGCTGGATGCCGCCGACGTGGCCTCGGCGCGTGACATCGGCATCGCCGAGCTCGACCGCCTGACGCGGCTCGTCGAAGACATCGACCTGCTTGCGACCGCCGAAGCCGACTCGACCACCCTCGCCGCCGTCGACCTCGCGTCGCTGACCGCCCGCGTCGGCGAGCTCGTCGCGGTGATCCCGGGCCACGTCTGGACGATCGAGGCCGTCGCCGACGGCGACACGATCGGCGACCAGGACCGCCTGCTGCAGGCGTGGCTCCAGCTCGCCGACAACGCCGCGAAGTACACGCCCTTGGGCAGCCCGATCGAGATCGGCAGCGCGCGCGACCTCGAGGGCGCGCGGCTGTGGGTGCGCGATCACGGCCCGGGTATCCCGCCGGACGAGCGGACGCGGATCTTCCGGCGCTTCGACCGTGCACACGTCAAGCGTTCCGTCGGCGGCTCGGGCCTCGGCCTTGCGATCGTCGATGCGATCGCCAAGGGACACGGCGGCCATTGCGTCGTGACCGACACGCCCGGAGGCGGGGCGACCTTCACCATCCATCTGCCTCCCACGGAGGTCGAGCTGCCGGTGCCCGTTCGTGCCGGAGACGTCGTACTGCAACGGGAGGCAGCGGGATGACCAGGATCCTCATCGTCGAGGACGAGCCGCGCATCGCGGCGTTCGTCAGCCGCGGGCTCGAAGCCGCCGGCTACGAGACGCTCGTCGTCGAGGACGGCCCCGAGGGACTCGAGGCGGCGCTGCGCGGTGACGCCGATCTCGTGCTGCTGGACGTGGGCCTGCCCACGATGGACGGCTTCGAGGTGCTCCGCGAACTGCGCGCCCGCGGTTCGGCGGTGCCGGTCATCATGCTGACCGCGCGGTCGAGCACTCGTGACACGGTGACCGGGCTGGATGCCGGGGCCAACGACTACGTCCCCAAGCCGTTCACCTTCGAAGAGCTCCTCGCACGCGTCCGTTCCCGGCTGCGCGAGAGTGTCCCGCAGCCCGGCGTGTCCATCTCGCACGGCGACGTGGTGCTGGACATCCTCGCGCGGCGCGCGACCGTCGCCGGACGCGAGATCGATCTGTCCGCACGCGAGTTCTCGCTGGCCGAGCAGTTCCTGCGCAACCCCGGCCGCGTACTCAGCCGCGAGCAGCTGCTGAGCCGCGTGTGGGGGCTGGACTTCGATCCGGGCTCCAACGTCGTCGACGTGTACGTGCGGTATCTGCGCGGAAAGCTCGGGCCGGACCACATCGTCACAGTCCGCGGCGCCGGCTACCGCTGGGAGTGAGGCGGGCGCCGAGCGTCCATGGTCCGCCCGGCTCCCCCACGCACGAAGAAGCCCCCGGTGCTGGGGGACACCGGGGGCTGTGAAAGGCCGGACTGGGGGATCCGGCCGTTATCAGTCGCGCTTGTCTGGGGAGTTGCGCGACTGGTCTTTCTTCGGGCCGTGATCGGCGCCATTGCCGTTCCCGACGTTTCCGCCCGCATGTGCGGGACGATCTGGGCCGTTCGCGGTGCGATCGGCTGAGGACTTCTGCTCCTCCACGGGTGCGACCAGGTTCTGCTGACCGTCGGACTGCGTCTGCACCGGACGCTCGGCCACCTCGGTCTTCTCGGTCTGCCGCTCGCGCTCCAGGCGCGACACCAGCGCGTCGATCCGCGCGGTGGTCCACCCATGCGCGGTCGCCCAGGAGCGGAGCTCCTCCCACGACCCGGCTGCCTTCGCCGCGGCGATGACGGGCTCGATATCGGCGGGCGCGGCGGGCTCGGGCGCGTCAGGCGTGTTCGGGGTCGGCCGCGAGCCGCCCGTCGCAGGCGGCTGATCGACGACCAGCGGTGCGGGTGCTTCCACCACTTCGGCGTCGGCCGGGGGAACCGGGGCCGCCGGGGTGACGGCCGGGGTGGCTGAAGGGGACGCCGAGGGGGCGGTCCCGGAGGGAACGACGACGTGCTCGGAGGCCAAGCTCGTGCCGGGTGAATCGGCCAGCGCCATGGTGTTCGCGAGAGCGACCGCGGTCACGACGGCGATGCTCGCAGCGACGGCGGTGACGCCGCCGATCACGAGCCCCGTGCGTGCTTCCACGTCTCTCCTGCCTCCCATGTGCGCGGATCGAATTCCCCTCCATCCATGGTGACAGACCGATCGCAGCACAAGTGCCAACAGCGATGAGACTCTTCTCATACGCCGACGGCGCCGCCGGCCGGGAATTCGGCATCCCGGCCGACAGCGCCGTCAGTGCAGCTGCGTGGCCTCTAGGCGAGTTCGCCCGCCTCCAGAAGGTCGGTGACGAGGGCGGCGATGGCGGAGCGCTCGGAGCGCACCAGCGTGACATGACCGAACAGCGAGTGCCCCTTCAGCGTCTCGATGACCGAGGCCACGCCGTCGTGACGACCGACGCGGAGATTGTCGCGCTGGCCGACGTCGTGCGTGAGGACGACGCGGGAACCCTGCCCGATCCGGCTCAGGACCGTGAGCAGCACGTTGCGCTCGAGGGACTGCGCCTCGTCCACGATCACGAAGGCGTCATGCAGCGAGCGACCGCGGATGTGCGTGAGCGGCAGCACCTCCAGGAGGCCCCGCTCGATCACCTCGTCGAGCACATTGCCCGACACGACCGACCCGAGGGTGTCGAAGACCGCCTGGCCCCACGGGTTCATCTTCTCCTGCTGGTCACCCGGCAGATACCCGAGCTCCTGCCCGCCGACGGCGAACAGCGGCCGGAACACGATGATCTTGCGCTGCTGCTGTCGCTCCAGCACCGCCTCGAGCGCCGCGCACAGCGCGAGCGCCGACTTGCCGGTGCCGGCTCGCCCGCCCAGCGACACGATGCCCACTTCCGGGTCGAGGAGCAGGTCGATGGCGATGCGCTGCTCGGCCGAGCGCCCGTGCAGTCCGAAGACCTCCCGATCGCCCCGGACCAGGCGGAACTCCCCGTCGCCGATCACGCGCCCGAGCGCGGAGCCGCGCTCGGAGTGGACGATCAGCCCGGTGTTCACCGGGAGTCCCCGCACGTCCTCGCTGACCGCGACCTCGCTCTCGTAGAGATCGCTGATGTCATCGCCCGACACGTCGATCTCGGAGATGCCGGTCCAACCCGAGTCGACGGCCTGCTCCGCGAGGTACTCCTCCGCCGTGATGCCGAGCGACGCCGCCTTGACCCGCATGGGAAGGTCCTTCGAGACGACCGTGACCTCCTGGCCGTCCTGGGCGAGGTTCATCGCAATGGCGAGGATGCGGCTGTCGTTGTCGCCGAGGCGCATGCCCGAGGGCAGGACCGTGGAGTCGGTGTTGTTGAGTTCGACGCGCAGGGTGCCGCCCTGACCGACGGGGACCGGGAAGTCCAGCCTGCCGTGCTCGACGCGCAACTCGTCGAGGTGGCGCAGCGCCTGCCGGGCGAAGTAGCCGATCTCCGGGTCGTGCCGCTTGCCCTCGAGCTCCGTGATCACCACGACGGGGATCACGACGCTGTGCTCGGCGAAACGGAAGAACGCCCGTGGATCGCTCAGCAGCACCGATGTGTCGAGAACATAGGTGCGCAGATCCTGATCGGACTCTGCGACCTGCTCGAGATCCTGACTGCGCTGCTCGTGTGGTGCTCGTGTGGTCACAACCCACTCCCGCCCCGGGTGGTTCACCCGGCAGTCACGAGTCGACCAGGGTACCGAGTCGTAGATCGTGAAGTCGCGATCCGTGAGGCCGACTCGACCGGGCTCCTTGCCCGATGGCCTCACGCTACGACCGCACACCGACATTGGGCACGCCCGACACGCTGGAATCATGTGACGATTCGATGAACGGATGCGGCGATCGGGCGGCCGGCCGCCCGGGGCCTGCCCGACCGACCCGGCGTCAGCTCGAGAAGGGCGTCACCACACCCGCGCGGACGAGAATGCGGCGAGCGCATCGCCGAACAGCCGCAGGGTGTCGGCGCCGGTGCCGACGTGCGGCGCGACGCGGATGCGTCCGGCCCGGGCGGTCACCGTGAGCCCGTGGTTGGCGAGCGACGCGGCGAGCGGCGCGGCGTCCTGCGGTGCGGGTTCGAGTGTGACGATGCCCGCGCGGCGCTCGGGCTCGCGGGGCGTGACCACCGGCACCTCGTAGCGGTCGGCGTGGAACATGACATCGGCCGCGCGCGCCGAGAGCTCCGCTTCGATCCGCGCGACCCCCACGTCGGCGACCTCGCGCAGGGCGGTGGCGAGGCGAGCGGCGGCGAGCGTGTCGGGTCCCGAGACCGAGAAGGCCTGGGCGGAGGCGGACGGCGCCGGCACGGCGTCGACGGGCAGTTCGCCGTCCACGCCGCGGAAGCCCGACAGCACGGGGGCGATGCGCTCGAGCGCACGCTCGCCGAACCAGGAGAAGCCGGTCCCCCGGCCCGCGCGCAGCCACTTGTAGCCGTGGCCGCAGACGACGTCGGCGGCGAGGTAGTCGGCCTCGACCATGCCGAACCCCTGGATCGCGTCGACGATGAGCAGGCGATCGCCGATGACCTCGCGCAGGGCGGAGAGGTCGGTGCGGTAGCCGGTGCGGAAGTCGACGAGGCTGACCGCCACCGCACGGGTGTCGTCCGACAGGGCCGAACGCACCGCATCAGGTGTCATGAACCCGTCGGCGGGTTCCACCCACTGGAGCTGGAGCGAGCCGAACGCCTCCGAGGCGCGTGTGGCGGCGACGGTGAGGCTGGGGAACTCCCCCCGGCCGAGCATGAGCCCTCCGGCCAGGCCGTAGACGGCGTGCATCAGGCCGTACGTGGTGGACGGCTGCAGCACCACCTGCTCGGCATCCGTCCCGATCAGTTCGGCCACGAGCTCCCGGGCCTCGCGCACGTGGTCGGCGACGAGCTCGATGCTCGTGCGCCGGCCCGAGCCGAGCAGCTCGGTGTCACCCTGCGCCTCGCTGCGGACCGCAGGAGAGAGCGGGCCGAAAGCCGCCCAGTCCAGATACCCGGGTTCCCCATCGAACGACGCCAGATAAGAATCCAGATCGGTCACGCCGATCATTCTGGCAGAGCGGCGACCGCCGGTGTGACGCAGTGTTCACCCCCCGAAGCGGCGCTCCCGCGAGGTGAAGTCGCGGATGGCCCGCAGGAAGTCCACCTCGCGGAGGTCCGGCCCCAGCGCCTCGACGAAGGAGAAGCTCCGTGTGGGATAGACGCGGTCGGTCAGCCCCCGAAGCGGCGCT
>NZ_DATCVK010000034.1:0-26768 GCF_036566905.1 Microbacterium sp.
CCCGCCACACCACCCCCGATGACAACGACCTTCGCCTTCGGGGTTCCCGGGATTCCTCCCAGCAGAGCCCCGCGTCCGCCGGCCGCGGTCAGCAGCGCTGCGGCACCGACGACGATGGACAGGCGCCCGGCGACCTCGCTCATTGGGGCCAGAAGCGGCAGCGCGCGATCGGGGGTCTGCACCGTCTCGTACGCGACGGCCGTCGTACCCGCCTCGACGAGCGCCTCGGTGAGCGGGCGGTCGGCGGCCAGATGCAGGTAGGTGAACAGCGTCAGGTCGTGCCGCAGGTACGCGTACTCGGCCGCGATCGGCTCCTTCACCTTCACGAGCAGCTCGGCGCGATCCCAGACCTCGGCGGCGGATTCGAGCACGTAGGCGCCTGACAGCCGGTACTGCTCGTCGCTGAAGCCGCTCCCGGCGCCGGCGCCCGACTGGACGAACACCTCGTGCCCGCTCCGCACGAGCTGGTCGACCCCCGCGGGCGCCATGGCCACGCGGTTCTCGTTGTTCTTGATCTCCGCGGGAATGCTGACGCGCATCCGACGCACCTTTCGTTCGTGTGGGTGTGGGAGGGATTGGGCGGGGTCGGCTAGAGCCGGCTCCACGCCTCGGTGAGGACGCGGCGCAGGATCTGCTCGATCTCGTCGAACTCGGCCGGGCCGATCGTGAGCGGCGGCGCGAGCTGGATGACGGGGTCGCCGCGGTCGTCGGCACGGCAGTACAGGCCCGCGTCGAACAGGGCGGTCGACAGGAACCCACGCAGCAGGCGCTCGGCCTCGTCGTCGTCGAACGTCGCTTTCGTCGCCTTGTCCTTCACCAGCTCGATGCCGAAGAAGTAGCCGTCGCCGCGGACGTCGCCGACGATCGGGAGGTCGAGGAGCTTCTCGAGGGTCGCGCGGAAGATCGGGGAGTTCTCGCGGACGTGCTGCAGCAGACCCTCCTCCTCGAAGATGTCGAGGTTCTCCAGGGCGACGGCCGCCGACACGGGGTGACCGCCGAACGTGTACCCGTGGGGGAAGGAGGTCGAGCCGTGCGCGAACGGCTCGTAGACCCGGTCGCTCACGATCGTCCCGCCCAGGGGCGAGTAGCCACTGGTGACGGCCTTCGCGAATGTGATCATGTCGGGCTGGTAGTCGTAGGCCTGGGCGCCGAAGTACGTCCCGAGGCGGCCGAAGGCGCAGATGACCTCGTCGGAGACGAGCAGCACGTCGTACTCGTCGCAGATCTCGCGGACGCGCTGGAAGTAGCCCGGCGGCGGCGGGAAGCAGCCGCCCGAGTTCTGAACCGGCTCGAGGAAGACCGCGGCGATCGTGTCGGCGCCCTCGAAGAGGATCATCTCCTCGATCCGGTTCGCCGCCCAGAGTCCGAACTCCTCCGGCGACCCGCCCGGGAACCCCATCTCCGCGGCCCGGTAGTAGTTGGTGTTCGGCACCCGGAACCCGCCCGGGGTCACGGGCTCGAACATCGACTTCATGCCCGGGAGCCCGGTGATAGCGAGCGCTCCCTGCGGCGTGCCGTGGTACGCGATGAACCGCGAGATGACCTTGTGTTTGGTGGGCTTGCCCTGCAGCTTCCAGAAGTGCTTGGCGAGCTTGAACGCCGTCTCGACGGCCTCGCCGCCGCCGGTCGAGAAGAAGACGTGGTTGAGGTCGCCCGGCGCGAGGTCGGCGATGCGGTCGGCGAGCTCGATCGCGGCCGGGTGCGCGTACGACCAGATCGGGAAGAAGGCGAGCTCCTCCGCCTGTCGCGCCGCGGCCTGGGCCAGACGCTTTCGGCCGTGCCCGGCATTGACGACGAACAGGCCCGATAGCCCGTCTATGTAGCGCTGTCCGGCGGCGTCCCAGATGTGGTGCCCCTCGCCCTTCACGATGATGGGCACGCCTGGGCCCTCGGTCATCACGGACTGGCGGGCGAAGTGCATCCAGAGATGGTCTTTCGCCATCTCGCGCAGCTCGGCTTCGGTGTGTCGGACGTTCATCGGGTCCCCCAGTTGTAGTGCTGCTTGTGGAGTTTCAGGTAGACGAAGGTCTCGGTGGACACGACGCCGTCGAGCGGGCGGATGCGATCGTTGAGCAGGACGATGAGATCGTCGTCGCTCTCGCAGACGACCTCGACGAGAAGGTCGTAGGACCCCGCGGTGAGCACGACGTACGACACCCCGGGAAGACCGCTCAGCGCATCGGCGACGACGCGGGTGTCACCCGAGACCTTCACGCCGATCATCGCCTGACGTGCGAAGCCGAGCTGCATCGGATCGGTCACCCCGACCACCTGCGTCACGCCGCTCTCGATGAGTCGCTGGACGCGCTGACGCGTCGCCGCCTCGCTCAGGCCGACGGCCTTGCCGATGTCGGCGTAGGTGCGCCGGCCGTCGATCTGCAGCTGCTCGATGATCGCCTTCGCGACGTCGTCGAGCGCCGCGGCCTGCGGTCTTTTCGTGGTTGCGGGCATGTCGCCTCCCTTGCTCGCAACGACGGTATCAGGTCTTGGAACGCTGTTCCAATATCGAGATTGGTCGTGTAGGTTCCTGATCCAACGGAATCCGCACGCCCGCCCGATCGCCGAACGGGCAGGAGGCGGAGGAACAGGAGAGACACATGAGCAACGACGTTCAGGTCATCGGACTCGACGCGATCGAGTGGGACGAGCAGCTGGCGGGCATCCGCCTGAAGACCGTCGCGGCGGCCGACGGGTCGACGTGGAACCGGGTCACGTACGAGCCCGGCGCCGTGCGCGACGACGTCTGGTGCGAGAAGGGACACCGCGGCTTCGTGCTCGACGGCTCGATGAGCTACGAGTACCAGGACGGCGAGACGTTCTCGATCCCGGCCGGCAACGGGTTCATCGTGTCGCCGGGCCGCGCGCACCGCGGCCACAACATCTCGAGCGCCCAGGCGACGTTCCTGATGATCGACGACGCCCCGTAGCCCGGCCCGGCCGATGCGGAGGCGGGATTGACCGTGGACACGCGATTGTGGAATGGTGTTCCAATAATCGGAGGGCAATGATGCTCACACTCGAAGGAGCCGTCGCGACCTACGGCGAACCGCTGCTGAGGCTCACCGGATCCGCCGCAACGCGCCTCGCGCAGACGGCGGCGTTCGACGTCGCGGTCGGCGGCGCCGAGCTGAACGTCGGCGTGGCACTGGCATCCCTGGGCCGCGAGGTCCGGGTGATCGCCGCGGTGCCCGACTCGCCCCTCGGCGACCAGGTGATCCGTGCGATCCGGGCCGCCGGCGCCTCCAGCGAGCATGTCGCCCGCGTCCCCCGCTCCCGCATCGGCCTCTACTTCGTCGAGAAGACCGCCGCCCCTCGCGGTCACCGCGTGGTCTACGACCGGCGCGACACCGCCTTCGCGTCGTCGGACCCGTCACCCGACGCCCTGGCCGGCGTCGGCGTACTCGTCGTCAGCGGCATCACCGCCGCCCTCGGCGACGCTCCGCTCGCGCGGCTGCGCGCCCTGATCGCCGACGCGGTGGCGCGCGGGGTCGGCGTCGTCATCGACGTCAACCACCGCGCCCTGCTGTGGGGGACGGATGCCGCGAGCCGGACGCTCGCACCCCTGCTGCGGAGTGCGGATGTCGTCATCTGCGCCTCCCGGGACGCCGCCGCGCTGTTCCATGCCGAGGGTCCGGCCCTCGAACAGGCACGCCTCGTACGTGAGACGCTGGCGCCGCACTCCTCCCTCGTCGTGATCACCGACGGCGACCGCGGCGCCGCCGCGGTGTCGGACACCGGCCACTGGCAGGTCCCCGCCGTGCCGACCTCGGTCGTCGACCGGTTCGGGGCGGGCGACGCTTTCACCGCGGGGCTGCTCTGGGGTCTCACCGGCGGCCGGTCGGTTCCCGCGGCCCTCGAGGCGGGCGTGGCGCTCGCGGCGATGGCCTGCACGATCGAGGGCGACAGCGCGACCTTCGACGCCGCCGAACTCGAAGCGGTGCTCGCCGACCCGGCGGGGGTGATGGTGCGATGAGGGCGGCTCTGGCCGAGGAGCGGCTCCTCGACGCGCGGGCGCTCGTGCTCCTGCGCTCCGTCGACATCGCCGACGAGGCGCTCGACGCGTACGTCGACGGCGGACTTCGCGTCATCGAGGTGAGCATGGTCGCCGCCGACGCGGTGTCGACGATCGCGCGCCTGCGGCGGCGGCATCCCACCCTCCTGCTCGGCGCCGGCACCGTGCGCACGACGCAGCAGGCCGATGCCGCGGTCTCCGCGGGCGCCGACTTCCTCGTGTCGCCGAGCGCCGCCGCCGCCGTCAGCGCGTGGGCGGGCTCTCGCGACCTGCTGCACCTTCCGGGCGTCTTCACTCCCACCGAGGTCGACCTCGCCCTGGAGCGCGGCGCGCGGCTGCTCAAGCTCTTCCCCGCGGCCCGATTCGGGCCGGCCTACCTCCGCGATCTCGCGACTCCCTTCGCGACGGCCCGGTTCTTCGTCTCGGGCGGGATCAGCATCGACGCCGCGCCCGACTACCTCGCCGCCGGTGCCGTCCTCGTCGGCATGGGCGGGGCGCTGGCCGCCACGACCGTGCCGGCAGAGATCATCCAGCAGTCCCGTGCCCTTATGAAAGCAGTCACCCGATGAACCCTGTTCTGGCCGTCCTCGACACCGCCTACGGCGATGTCGAGGTGGAACGCCGCGCCGCAGCCGCGCAGGGCGTCGACATCCTCGACGCCCGCGACGGCGCAGCCGGCCCCCGAGACGCCGACGGCGTCCTCGTCCAGTTCGCCACGATCGGCGCGGACGAGATGGACGCGCACCCCCGCTGGCGTGTGATCGGGCGCTACGGGGTGGGAGTCGACACCATCGACCTCGACGCGGCCTCGAGTCGCGGCATCCGTGTCGTGAACGTCCCCGACTATTGCGAGGAGGAGGTCGCGACCCACGCGGCGGCCCTCGCCCTGGCGTCGGTGCGACGAGTGCCCCAGGCGGACCGACTCGTCCGCGACGGCGGATGGATGCGCTGGCGCGAGCTCACCCCGATGCCGGCGCTGTCGGGTGCCACGCTGGGAGTCGTCGGGCTCGGACGCATCGGCCGCGAGACCATCCGGCTGCTGCGTCCGTTCTTCGGTCGCGTCGTCGCCTACGACCCGTTCGTCGATGCCGTCGACGGCGTCGTACTCGCGCCCCTCGAGTCGGTGCTCGCCGAGGCGGACGTCGTGACGCTCCACCTCCCGCTCACCGCGGAGACCCGCCATGTCATCGACGCCGCCGCTCTCGCCCGGATGAAGCCGAGCGCGCACCTGGTGAACGTCTCGCGAGGCCCGCTCGTCGACACCGCCGCTCTCGCCGCGGCCCTCCGGGACGGTCGACTCGCGGGCGCCGCGGTGGACGTACTCGAGACGGAGCCCGCCGACCCGGCCGATCCGCTCCTCGCCGCACCCGGCGCCATCGTCACCAACCACATCGCGTGGTACTCCGACCAGTCCGAACCGCGGCTGCGCGGCCTCCTCGCCGAGCGCTGCGCGTCGGTGCTCGCCGGCGGCGACGCACCGTCGATCGTGAACCGCTCAAGCCTCGCCGCCGCACTCGAAAGGCAGATCCCATGAACGCCCTCCCCTCTCTCGCCGAGGCCTTCACCTCCGTCGATGTCGAGCTCGGCCCCTCCCCCGCACCCTCCCGGGTCCTGTCCGGAGAGCCGCTCTGCGGCGAGCGCGTGCTCGTAGATCTCCCGGGGCTCGAGATCGGCGTGTGGGAGGTCACCCCGGGTCGATTCCTCTCGTCCAAGCCGAAGGTCGGCGAGGTCATGCACTTCGTCGCCGGAGCCGGGCAGATCACCCACGACGACGGGGCGACGACGGTCATCGCACCGGGCGTGACGGTGTCGCTGCAGGCGGGGTGGAGCGGCGAGTGGACCGTCACGGAGACCGTCCGCAAGGTGTACGCGATCTACGACGCGGGCGCGTGACGGCCTCGACATCTGCGCGCAACACTGTATTGGTACGTTGTTCCAAAATCCGAGAGGCATGAGATGGCTGCACAGCAGGTGACGACCCCCATCGCCGTGAACACGGGCTCCGTGCGGCGTTCCCGCACCGGCGCGGTCGCGGTGAAGATCGCGCTGCTCGCGCCCGTGATCATCTTCTACATCATTTTCTTCGTGTGGCCGATCCTCACCGTCGTGCTGCGCAGCCTGAGCGAGGACGGCCGCTTCGACCTGACCTCCCCGACCTTCTCGCTCGCGGCCTACGCCCAGCTGTTCCAGGACGACTTCCTGCTGCGGGTCGAGTGGCGAACGCTCGTCCTCGCGGTCAATTCCACCATCATCACGGTGCTCCTGGCGTTTCCCACCGCCTACTTCATCTCCCGGCTCCAGCGCCGCACCGCCACCCTGCTGCTGCTGCTGATCCTGGTGCCGTTCTGGATCTCCATCGTGGTGCGGCTGTTCGCCGTCACGTCGATCCTGAGTCCGAACGGGCCGCTCAACCAGCTGTCTCTGATGCTGGGCCTCGGCGAGTTCACGCTCCTGTACACACCCGCGGGAACCCTGGTGGGCACCGTGATGTACCTGCTGCCCTACATGGTGCTGGTGCTGTACGCGGGCATGGTCGCGGTCGACGGCAACTTGCTCCTCGCCGCCCGCACCCTCGGCGCCTCCCCCTCGCGCACCTTCTTCACGGTGTACCTGCCGATGGTCCGCTCCTCGCTGATGAGCGGGACCCTGCTCATCTTTATCCTCGGGCTCGGCTTCTTCCTGGTGCCCGCCATCCTCGGCGGCCCCGCCGACCAGACGATCTCCGTCTACATCCAGCAGCAGATCGACATCTTCCAGTGGGCGATCGCCAGCGCGATGGGCATCCTGCTCCTGATCGCCACGCTCGTCTGCTACGTCGGCGTGGTGCGGCTCACCGGTGAGTTCAAGACCGGCGTCGGCCCCGTCCAGGTGAAGGGCGTGAGCGGCGACCAGCCCTTCCGGTGGTCGGTTCCGATGGCGATCTCGGCCGTGGTCGCCGCCGTCACCATCACGATCCTCGTGCTGCCCGTGCTCTTCGTCTTCCCCCTCTCCATCGGCGAGACCGGAACTGTCGTGTTCCCGCCGCGCGGCTTCACGCTGCAGTGGTACGCCCAGGTGTTCACGTCGGCCACCTGGCTCGGACCGATCGGCCAGAGCCTCGTCGTGGGCGTCGGCACCGGCATCCTGTCGGTCGCCATCGCACTCGTCCTCGCCCGTGCGATGCTCTCGATGACCTCCACCGCGGGCAAGGCGCTCATCTCGGGTCTCGCCTTCGCGCCGCTCATCACCCCGGCGATCCTGCTGGCGATCGGCGAGTACGACGTGCAGTTGCGGCTCGGCATGACCGGCACGATGGGCGGGCTGATCCTCGCGCACACCGTGATCGCCGCGCCTCTCGCGTTCGCCATCATCGTCGCGGCGATGAGCGGCAGCGATCGCGGACTCGAAGCAGCCGCCTGGACGCTCGGCGCCTCGCGCAGCAGGGCGTTCTGGACGATCGTCGTCCGCGGCATCGTGCCGAGCATCGTCGGAGCCTTCGTCATCTCGTTCGTCACCTCGTGGGACGAGGTCGTCCTCGCGCTGTTCCTCCAGACCGGACCGACGAAGACCCTTCCCGTGACGATCTACAAGTATCTCGAGAGCGGCATCGTGCCGACCGTGCCCGCGGTGGCTTCGCTGCTCGTGACCGCCGTCATCGTCATCCTCGCCGTCCGCGGCATCGCCACGGCCGTCCGGCGCAGGAATGCCTCCCCCACCACCCAGGAGAACTCATGAGCGACACCACCACACCCTCCGCGTCGCGCGGCGAGGTGACGGCGATCGCCGTCGGACTCGACTACAACGGCAAGCCCGCCCTCGACGACACCGACCTGCGCGTGCACGCGGGCGAGTTCTTCACCCTCCTGGGCCCGAGCGGCTCCGGCAAGACGACGCTCCTGCGCATCATCGCCGGGCTCCTGGACCCCACCCGGGGCCGCGTCGACATCGACGGCGAGGACGTCACCCATGTGCCGACCCAGCGGCGCGACATCGGCTTCGTCTTCCAGAACTACGCGCTGTTCCCCCACCTGACGGTCGCGCAGAACATCGAGTTCGGACTCAAGGTGCGGCGCATCGAAGGGGCCGCGCGCAAGCGCCGCGTCGACGAGATGATCGAGCTCGTCGCCCTCGGCGGCCTCGGCGACCGGCATCCCGGCCAGCTCAGTGGCGGCCAGCAGCAGCGCGTCGCGCTCGCCCGGGCGCTCGCCCAGGGACCGCGTGTGCTCCTGCTGGACGAACCGCTCGGCGCCCTCGACCGCGCCCTGCGCCAGGACCTCGGCGCCGAGGTGCGGCGCATCCAGCGCGAATCGAACACCACGGCCATCTACGTCACCCACGACCAGGACGAGGCGTTCATCCTCTCGGACCGCATGGGCGTGATGCGGGACGGCCAGATCTGCCAGCTCGGCCGCCCCGAAGACATCTATCGCGCACCGGCGGACCTGTTCGTCGCGAAGTTCCTCGGGCAGGCGAACCTCATCGACGTCACGGTCGTCGATCGAGGCGGCGACACGACGACGGTCGCGTGGAACGGATCGCGGATCACCGCGAGGACCAGCGCCCACGTGGCGGGCCCCGATGCGACCTGCGTGATCCGGCCCGAGCAGATCACGGTCTGCGGCGAGGCGGTACCCGCCGGCTACGACCGGCTGGGAAGCGCCCGAGTGACGTCGTCGCGATTCCTCGGCCAGCGCCAGAACGTGCGCTTCGACCTCGACGGCGTCGCCCTCACCGCCGACCTCGACCCGTACGGCGTCGTTCCCGTCGCGGGGGATCTCGTCACGCTGTGCGTGCGCGCAGGAGAGGTCGCGCTCATCCCGCTCGAGCAGACCTCCAAGGCATGACCCGACCTCGGACGACCCAGGAAACCACCAAGAAAGCAGGATCGAAATGACACACACTCGTTCGCGCTCGCTCCTCGCAGGAGCGGGACTGCTCGTCACCGCCCTCGCCGTGACGGCGTGCTCCACCGGCTCCACCCCCGAGTCCACGGGCGACGCCCAGGACATCAGCGGCGACATCCTCTTCTACGACACCAGCGGCGGGACCGTGTGGGAGCAGCTCGACGCGACGCTGTTCGCCGACTTCACGGCCGACACTGGCGTCACCGTCACCGACGACTACAACGAGGCGGCCACGAAGTTCTTCGGTGCCGCCGAAGCCGGCCAGGTGCCGTGGAGCCTGCTGTTCCTGCCGACCGTCAACGATGCGGCCACGGCCGCCGAGCAGGGCTTCCTCGCGAAGATCGACACGTCGGTGGTCCCCGTCGACAAGCTCGTCGACGGCACCTACTCCGACTATGGCATCGAGGTCGGCACCTTCGGGATGGTGCTCGCCTGGGACGCGGAGGCATACGACACCGCGCCCACCTCGATGAGCGACCTGTGGGATCTGGATGCGTTCCCCGGCAAGCGCTGCTTCTTCAACAACCCGCAGTACGGCTGGACCCTCGAGGCCGCCCTGCTCGCCGACGGGGTCGCCCCCGACGACCTCTACCCGCTCGACGTCGACCGCGCGCTCGCGAAGCTCGATGAGATCAAGGGCGACATCACCTGGTGGACCAGCGGCGCGCAGTCGATCGAGTCCTTCGAGAACGGCTCGTGCGACATCGGCATCCTGTGGGCGAACCGCGCGAACTCGGCCAAGGCCGACAACGGGTTCCCCATGGAGATCACGTGGGACGAGGGCGGCTACTCCAACAGCGTCTGGTCCATCCCGGCCGACGCACCCAACGTCGCCGCCGCCCAGGCGCTGCTGGCGAACGTGATCGAGAACAAGGACGGCCAGATCGCCTTCGCCTCCAAGATCCCCACGCCCATCCCGGCGTCGGTCATCGGCGTCGAGCCCTCGGACTTCCCCGAGGCCGTGCAGCCGTTCCTCCCGGTCGGCTCGAACATCGACAACGCCATCCGGCAGGACACCGACTACTACGCCGAGAACCTCGACGCGGTGCTCGACGCTTTCAACCGCTGGGTCGGCCAGTAAGCAGCATCGCGGCGCCGGCGGTGCACTCCCACCTCCGGCGCCGCATCCACCGTCACCACAGGAAGGGACCCCCATGCGAATCGTCTGCATCGACGGCGACGCTCAGTACCGAGACATCGTGATGCGAGACGTCGGCGCGCCGCTAGCCGCCGCCGGCCACGAGTTCGATTGGTTCGAAGAGTCGTTCGCGGACCGCGACGCGACGATCGCCCGTGCCGCGGGCTACGACGCCCTGTACGTCGTCGGAGACCAGGGTCCGGTGCCCGCGGGACTCCTGGACGCCAATCCGCAGTTGTCGCTCGTGAGCTTCGTCGGCACCGGCGCCCGCCGCTTCGTGGCGATGGACGAGGCGGAGCGCAATCACGTCACCGTCACGAACGTCCCGGACTTCGCAAGCCAAAGCGTCGCAGAGCACGCGCTCGCACTGATCTTCGCCGCCGCGCGGCGCATCGTCGAGGGCGATGAACTCATCCGCGACGGACGCTGGCAGAAGAACCAGGGCCTCAAGCTCGCCGGGCGCACACTCGGGGTGGTCGGCGCCGGCGCGATCGGAGCCCGGCTGGTCGCGATGGCACGAGGCATCGGCATGGACGTCGTCTACTGGTCGCGCTCGGTCGATCCCGCACGCGACGAGCGTCTCGGGGCCAGGCGCGTGGAGCTCGGCGAATTGTTCGCCGTGTCCGATGTCGTCTCCCTGCACCTGACCCACACGCCCGAGACCGACCGGATCATCTCGCGCGAACTGCTCTCGTCGATGCGCCAGAATGCGATCTTCGTCAACACGGCCCGAGCCGAACTCGTCGACAACGACGCGCTGGCCGACCTGATTGCTTCGAACTCGCTGTTCGGAGCAGGCATCGACGTGTTCGTCGAAGAGCCGCCTCAGCCGGACCAACTGCCGTCAGTCGAGTCGAACGTCGTGCTGTCGGCGCACGTCGGGTTCCACACCGACGAAGCCGACGACGTCTTCCGCATCGCGGGCGAGAACATCCTCGCCTTCGCGAGCGGCGCCCCCGTCAACGTCATCAACTAGCCGCAGAAGGATCACCGTGAAGATTCAGCACGCCACCCACCCCGATGATCTCGCCGGCCTCGACGACGACGCCATCCGCTCCCGCTTCCTCGAGGACGGCCTATTCGTCGACGGGCAGGTCACTCTCACCTACACCCACCACGACCGGATGATCCTCGGCGGCGTCGCACTGCGCGCCGGCGAGAGCGTCGAGCTGCCGGTGCCAACAGAGCTGCGGTCGGCAACGTTCTGCCAGCGACGCGAGCTCGCCGTCGTGTCGGTCGGCGGCTCTGCCGACGTCACCGTGGACGGCACGAGCTACCGGCTGGTCCGCGGCGACGTGCTCTACATCGGGCGCGGTGCGGGTGCCATCGGCTTCGCCGGATCGGAGGATGGCGGAGCCCTGTTCCTCGCGTCGGCTCTGGCGCACACCTCCTTCCCGACACGGCTCGTGCGCCTCGCCGATGCCTCGGCGACCGCGGCCGGAGCCCTCGAGACGGCGAACCGGCGCATCATCCACAAGCACCTCCACGCGGACGGCGTGCAGACCGCGCAGCTCGTTCTCGGCATCACAGCGCTCGAGCCGGGCAGTGTCTGGAACAGCATGCCGCCGCATCTGCACGACCGCCGCACCGAGGCCTACCTGTACTTCGATCTGCCCGCCGACCACCGGATCGCGCACTACATGGGCACGCCCGGCAGCGTGCGCACGATAACGATGAAGAACCTGGAGGCGGTCGTCTCGCCGAGCTGGTCGCTGCACTTTGGCACCGGCACCACGAACTACGCGTTCGTGTGGGTGATGGCCGGCGAGAACCAGGACTTCGCCGACATGGACCAGATCGCCGTCACGGACCTCTGACGAGCCTCCAACTATGGTGGTCGCACCGATGAACAACAGGGATGATGCACTGTGAGCACGCAGGCGAAGAGAGACGACGACCCGGCGGCGATCGACCGCGCGGAGCCGATCGCAGGAACCCAGAGCCTGGACCGCGCTCTGACGGTGCTGCTCCAGGTCGCGGAGAGTCCGCCCCCGGGGCTGACGCTCGCCGCCTGCAGCTCGATCCTCGGCTACTCGAAGCCGACGACGCAGCGCATCCTGCGCACCCTCGTCTCGCGCAGCTTCCTCGCCTTCGACGAGGAGCTCGGCGTGTACACGCTGGGCGTCGCCAACGCGCAGATCGGCTCGGAGTACCTCCACCGGCTCGATCTGCGCAAGGTGGCCCTGCCCCAGATGCGGGAGCTCGTGGCGGCGACCGGTGAGACGGCGCACCTCGGGGTCGTCACCGGCCGCGATGTGGTGTACATCGAGCTCGTGGACTCACCCCACCCGGTGCGCATATTCAGCCGGGTGGGGGCCTCCGTTCCCGCCTACGCCACCGCGATCGGCAAGGCGATCCTCGCCTTCACCGGCAGTGCCGATCTGGATGCCCACATCCCAGAGTCGTTCACGGCGCGCACGGGACGCACCATCCACGACCGGGCCGAGCTGGAATCGGATCTGCAGAAGACGCGCGAGCGCGGCTACGCGATCGACGACGAGGAGAACCGGCCGGGGATCCGCGGCTATGCGGCGCCGATCTTCAACCACACCGAGGCGGTCGTGGCCGCCGTCAGCATCGGTGGGCCGGCTGATCGCATCGACCCCGACGACTCGGTCCTCGGCACGCAGATCCGCTCCACCGCGGCGCGCATCTCGCAGCTGCTCGGGTCGCGGCGCTCTGGGCAGAACCAGCCCGATGCCTGAGGCCGCGCTCCGCCTGTGCGGGCAGACGGCGGTGGTCACCGGCGCTAGTCGCGGGATCGGCGCGGCGATCGCACGACGCCTCGCGCAGGACGGCTGCGACGTCATCGGCCTCGCACGGTCCGCCGAGTCGCTGAGCGGGACCGAGGCCGAGGTAACCGCCACCGGGCGGCGGTTCACTCCGGTCGCGGTGGCGTTGGAGTCCCGCGACTCGGTGTACGAGGCGCTCGACGGCATCCGGCCGCTCGCACCCGGCATCCTCGTGCATGCGGCGGGGATCAACCGGCGTGCAGCCGCCGTCAGCCACGGCGACGAACTGTGGGACGAGGTGCTGGCCGTCAACCTCACGGCGCCGTTCATCTTGACGCGCGAACTCGGACGAGGCATGGTCGAGCGCGGATCGGGCAAGGTGGTATTCGTCGCATCGATGCTGAGCTTCCAGGGCGGACTGACGGTCCCTGGCTACGCCGCGAGCAAGGGCGGCGTCGCCCAGCTCACGAAAGCGTTCGCGAACGAGTGGGCACCCCTGGGAGTCAACGTCAACGCCATCGCCCCGGGCTACGTCGGCACCGACATGAACGAGGCGCTGCTGGCCGATCCGATCCGCGCGACGCAGATCACCGCGCGCATCCCCGCCCAGCGCTGGGGCACGCCCGACGACATGGCCGGCGCCGTCGCGTTCCTGGTCTCTCCCGACGCAGGTTACGTCCACGGGACCGTCCTCACCGTCGACGGGGGCTGGCTCGGCCGCTGAGACGACGCGCCATGCAGAGGAGGACGGATGCCGTGGCCCGGCAACACCCCCTGGCATCTATCTAGCGCCACTTTCACGTTCCGCCGCGGGATGTCCTTCTTGAGGGAGCCTTGTCGGGCAAAGTGTCCGCCGTGCGGGCTTTCGATTCCGGCGAAAGATGTCCATAACTCGCGGGGACGGACTCGTTGGTGGCGCGGATAGTCCGCGCGGTGCTACACGTACGCAGTGCCGAGGACCGCACCCCGAGCAGACGGAGTGTGGTCCTCGTCGACGGGTCGGCGTTATGCCGCCTGTTCGGTTGCCGTGGCGGCCGCTGCGGCGGTGCGGATGATGTCGGCGACGGTCTTGGGCTGCGAGACGTAGATTGCGTGGCTGCCTGGGGTCTCGACCACTGTCGCGCCGATGCGGGTTGCCATCGACATCTGGGCGACGGGCGGGATCATGCGGTCCTCGGTGACATGCAGGTACCAGCTGGGCTTCGACCGCCACGCGGCTTCGGTGATGATGCCGCCGAGCGCTTCAAGGCCCCAGGGAACTTGTGAGTCGGCCTGGAAGGCGGCTTCCTCGTCGGAGACATCGGCCGCGAACGACTCGTGGTACTTGGCGCGGTCGAGGAACAGGTATCCGTTGACCGGGGGGAGGATGGGCGGCTGGGGGCCGTCCTGGGGGAAGCCGCCGATGAGTCCGTTGACGGACTCGCCCTGGTCGGGTGCGAATGCGGTGATGTAGACGAGCGCGGCGACCTTGTCGTGGGTGCCTGCTTCGGTGATCACCGCGCCGCCGTAGGAGTGGCCGACGAGGACGACGGGTGCGTCGACCTTGTCGAGGATGTCGCGGGTGGTTGCGGCGTCGTCGGCGAGGGACTTGGTGGGGTTCTGCACGACGCGGACGTCGGCGCCGTCGGCGCGGAGCTCGTCGTACACTCCTCGCCATCCGGATCCGTCGACGAAACCTCCGTGGACGAGGACAACTGTGGCACTCATGATGGTTCCTTTCGTGGGTGTGTGTTGAACACGAAAGTCACGCTAGGCAGCCCCCGCGGTGTGAGAATCCGTCAGATGACGTAGGTCACTCGCGCAGATCTGCAGTGACGCGGTAGAGGGCGTCGCGTAGTGCCCCGCGGGTGCCGACATCGAGTTTGGCGAATACGCGGGAGAGGTGTGTCGAGACCGTCCGAGGGGAGAGGTAGAGCTGTGCGGCGATGTCCTTGTTCGTCAGGCCGCCGGCGGCGAGCTCGGCGATCGCTGCCTCTTGCGGGGTGAGGGGGGTGTTGCGGGCGGTGGAAGATCCGCCGGCTGCGCGCAGCTCGCGGTGGGTGCGTTCCAGCCAGGGGCGAGCACCCAGCCGGTCGAAGATGCTGGACGCGGTAGCGAGCTGTACCCTCGCGTCACTGGATGCGCGTTCCCGGCGGAGCCGCTCGCCATAGGCGAGATGGATGCGGGCGCGGTCGAAGACGAACCGTTCCGAACCGGGAGTCTCGAGTGCGGCCTGGAATCCTTCGGCCCAGCGGTCGGTGTCGACCAGGGCGCGCGCGGCCGTCGTGAGCATGTCGAGTCTCGGCGAGAGTTCTCGGATGTGGAGCTGTCCTGCGGCCTCGGCGTGCGCGGCAGCTTCCGTCAGGCGACCTGTGTGCACGGCTGCGTCGACGAGGTCGAAGCTGACCCAGAGAGCGGTGGGCCGGAACGCCTCGAATCTGCCGGCAGCGCTGACCGAGGTTGCGTGTCGGTAGGCGTCTTCGTAGTCGCCGAGCGCAAGCGATCTGGCGCAGAGGACGTGGGAGGCGTAGACCGCGAGGGTGTGCAGTCCGCGGGGCGCTGCCCAGAGCAGCAGCTCTTCCGCGGCCCCTTCCGCCCGGGTCGTAAGGCCTCGGGCTGCCCAGACGAGCGCACGGAGGTATCGGCCGGGAGCTTCGGTGAGGACGTATCCGAGTTGCTGGCAGAGGCTGAGGCCCTCGACGGTGTGCTCCTCGAGCGCGTCCCATTCGCCCGCGAAGTAGTCGTCGTTGGCGAGCAGGAAGAGCGCCTCGATCGCCCGAGCAGCCGCGCCGCCGCGGCGACCGTCTTCGATCACTCGGATCAGTGCTTGTCGGGTGCCATGGATGCGGTCGACATTCGCGGCGGCCGCGGCGATGCGGGTGATGTGGACTGGATCAGAGCTGAACACGAGCTCGTCGATGGTCGAATCCAGCAAGGTCAGCGCCGTGGGGTCGGCGCGCGCTGAGTCGGCAAAGACTCGGTCGAGGAGGATGAGCGTGACGGGAAGGTCGGGTTGGACGCGCTCGAGCTGCCGGCGGGTATCGGACCAGAAGTCAGGCTTGCCGGCATAGAAGGTCACGAAAACCAAGGTCTGCAGTGCCTCGACTGCAGGATCGTCGGTTGAGTCGATGGGTCCTTGCCTGGTGTCCAACGCGGCGATCAGCAGCCGGTGGGCGCTCGAGGCGTCTCCTTCTCCGTTGAGGATGCGGTGTGCTGCTGCGGTCACGACTTCTAGCGGCCGCGGCCCGGTGGGATCGACTTGTGCGGTGAGGAGCAGCCGCGCGCTGTTGTGGAGATCTCCGGTGACCGACGAGGCCAGATAGGCGGCGCGCGCGATGCGTCTGTCTCGTTCGGGCGTGCCCGGGGTGAGCTCGGCCGCGCGCAGCATGGTGCTGATGGCGCGCGCGGCGTTGCCTGCCCGCAGCAGATCGTTGGACACGGTCTCCAGGAGCGAGGCGATCTCGTCGGAAGGCTGGGTGACGGACTCGCCCAGGTGCCATGCGCGACGTTGGAGGTCGCCGGTGAGGGCGCTAGCGAGTGCCGCGTGTGCGCTGCGTCGCTCGTCGCTGGTGGAGAGCTCGAACACCGCTGCCCTCATCAGCGGGTGTCGAAACTCCACGCGGCCTGTGCTGCCGTTGGTGCGGATGATGCCCGCCCGCTCCGCCACTTGCAGGTCGCTGCCGGAGATCACCGGCAGCGGGTGATTGACGCCTCGCCGGGAGTCGCCGTCCGCGCCGGCAAGCACCATGAGCAGCAGACCGTTCCGGGTCGGTGCGGGGAGGTCGCGGATTCGGTCCGCGTAGAGATTCTTGAGCCGATCGGTCAGTGGCAAGACTTCCGGGATCGCCCCACTGGAGTCCTCGAGACCGATCGGCAGATCCAGCAGACCAAGCGGGTTTCCCTGCGCGACGTCGAGGATTCGCTCCCGGGCGCCGCGGCTGAGCGCCGGGAAGCGATCTGCGAGGAATGCGTCAGCGACGTCGTCGGCGAGGGGTTCCACGGTGTGGACAGGAAACCCGCCGCGCTCAAACACGCCTCCGGGGTTCGGTCGTGCGGCGACCAAGAGCCGGACATCCTTGCCAGGCAGACGGCGTCCGGCATAGGCGAGCGCCATGGCGCTGGCACGGTCCAACCACTGTGCGTCATCGACGACCAGCAGCAGGGGCGCAGCCTGCGAGCCCACCGTGATCAACGCCAGGATCGCAGCTCCGGCGATCAGCTGCTCAGGAACCCGTCCCGTCTCCAACCCGCAGATCACAGACAGAGCCGCACGGTGAACCGGCGCGAGTTCGCTGAGGTGATCCAGCAGGGGGGCGGCGACCTGGCTCAGCCCGCCGAAGACCAGCGCGGCCTCATACTCGAGAGCGGTCGAGTTCAGCACCCGGATCTCCGCGTCCTCAGCCACATCCGCCGCCACCTCGAGAAGCGCGGTCTTCCCTATTCCGGGCTCGCCGCTCAGCAACAGGACAGTGCCCCCGCCGCTCTCTCCGCGCACGAACCCGGTGAGGGCCTCGATCTCCGTGACCCGACCGTGCAATCTCGACGCCATCACCAGCTCCTCTCAGGGCGTGATCAGTTCCCCAACCCCACATCGTGCAGCCCAGGTGCAGGATGATCCAGGAGGACAGTGCACACCGCACGGATCACCGCGCACACATCGCAGGAGGACGGCGTCGCGGGGGAGGGAACGTCATGACAGAGATCACCCTCGACACCGAGGCGATCGCCCCAAACGATCGTGAAGAGTTCTGGCACGAAGCACTGGGCAACACCTTCGCACCCGTGCAGCTGGATGGATGGCGCGAAACGAACGTCCCATCTGCTCGTCTCCAAGGCGCCCAGATCGGGCGCGTTCTCTCCGCGCAGATCGCATCTACGCGGCAGCGGCACATCCGAACCGCGCGACAGATCCGCGACGCGGACGCGGCGTACTTCCAGATGGGAGTCCTCACGGGTGGAGCGGGATCGCTCCACCAAGACGGGCGCACGGCACGGCTCGCAGCAGGCGACCTGGTCGTCTGGGAGAACACCCGTCCTTTCGTCTGGGAATTCCCCGATGCATGGTCGATCGCCGTGCTCTCCGTCCCCGCGGATGCTGTCAACCTCACCTCAGCGGAGAGGACAGCCCTCAGCGCACGGCGGCTCCCGGGGACGGGGCTTACGGGCGTCGTCGGACGCTTCGTGGGAGACATCACGCGCACGGCACACGAGATCCCGGCGGGTCAATCTGAGGACGTGCTCGCTCAGACAAGCGACCTCGCAATCACCCTGCTGCGCGCCTCCCGTGGCGTCGCTGCAGGGGCCCCTCGCGAAGCGGTTGCCATCGCGAAGCGATACATCCAGTCACGCTGGCAAGACCCAGCGCTCGATCCCCAGGAGATCGCCGCTGCTGCAGGCATATCAACCCGCTACCTCCACAAGCTCTTCCAGAACGAGCACCGCACTGTCGGGCACTACGTGCAAGACATCCGACTCGCCGCCGCCCGTGCTGCACTCCTCAACCACCGTCGCGACAACGAGACAGTTGCCGGTATCGCGCACAGCTGCGGCTTCGGCGACCTAAGCGGCTTCAATCGAGCATTCCGAGCCGCCTACGGCGTCACACCAACGGAGATGCGCCACCACGAAGACCATTAAGCGAGACCTCGGGGACCGGTCTCATCAAACGTGCTTCTCCTCCGTCGGGGGACATGTCCGGATAGGCACCTCGTGGACATTTCATCCGCGAAATAGACAACCCCCGCGGAATGTACATGTACGTTCCGCCGCGGGATGTCCACGCGACCCCGAAAGTGACACGGCTCACGTCTAAGTTGTCGCCCTGAGAGCACCTCGGCTTCAGGCCGAGTTGTCCATTTCGGGTGCGCACATCTCACGAAGGGAGCCGCTGAGTGAACGGCGTGAGCTGTCGCCGCGTGATGCTGTTCGACCTGCTCAACCCATTCCTGTGCCGTAGGTCCAGTCACATCCGCCACGAGCGTCCTGGATCCCTCCCCAGCACACCCAGAGGAATGCGGTCTCACGGGGGACCTGGATAACAGCCGACGCAGCCTCCCAATAGCCGACTTCGGGAGGGAAGTACTGCGAGAGAACTCCGAGATCGTCCTCGCGGTCGTTCTGGAGGGCGAGGGGCGAGAACGTTACTGTGTACTGGCGGTCCTCCTCGCGCTTGCGGGTCAGCGAGTATACGAGCGTCTCGCTATTGCCATCCGGTGAGACGACTGCGGCGCTCAGGAAGATCCGCATCGGCCCCTCACCGCCCTCGGCCAGATCGGAGGTGCTGACCGATCTCACGAGCGATGCGGTGGGTATGCCGTCGATCGTGAAATTCAGAACCTCCTCTTGCTGTGAGTAGTCAACGTTGGCGATCGTGACGCATCGCTCCGGAAACAGGGGCACGGTGAGCTTCGGCAAGCAGAGCGAGAACGAATCGTCTTCGTGACGCTCGACGTCGCCATCCTCTACGTCGACTGTCGCGCTGTCCTCACTTTGAGCCTGCCTCCACTGGGCAACCGTCGCGGCGAACACAGCCGCCGGTGATCCGGACTCCGCGTACGCCAGCGCGCCGAGCGCATCATTCACGCCCGCCTTCGACAGAGCGGTGAGATACGCGACCGTGGCATCCGTCCGAACACTTGCTTCCTGCATAGTGGGCTGTACCGCGAACCAGGTGGCCACCGCGCTCACGGACAGTGCGAGGACCGCAACGAACAGGCTCAGCGACTCACGCCGGTATCGCTTATTCTCAAGCTCGAGACGCTGCACATCGACCATACGCAGACAGTAGCGACTGGCGCGGAACGTATTGGGACAACCAGGCGCGGAAAGAGACGCATTCGCGCGGAGCGTACAGCCGCTTCTGCTGCTGCTTCGCTGCTCCTGCTGACTTCCCCTGTCCGCCCCTCGGGGGACGGCCTCCGCCAAGTCAACGCGACGTTGCTGGTGCGCACCGCTGCCAAATCGCTATGGACAGACACGGGCGGCAACTCAGAATTCTCCGATCGCGATCCCGAGCCGGAGGTACAGGTCGGTGACGGCCTCGTTGTTCGCGCGGTATTTGACCCAGACGCCTTTGCGAGATCCGCCCTCTGTCATGGGCGGGTCCGCGATGACGAGTCCGGCCGCTTCGAGTTCGTTAAGGCGGGGCTGAATGGTGGTGGGTCCGAGTTCGAGGGCATCGCAGATTGGGCCGACGGTGACGTCGGGGTGGGCGCGGAGGTAGCGGAGGATCGCGGCTTTGACGAGGTTGCCGAGGAGGGCGATCGGGTCTTGGGCGTCTTCGGAGCCCGCTGGTTGTGCGAGTCGGGGCATGAATGCAAGTCTCTCGCACCGTTGCCCCACGAGTCTAGGAAACCACCTGACTTAGTTGTTTACATCTCACCCACACTGTTATAACGTGTGGGCGTGGAGCGGACAGGCGAGGTTGTTGGACAGCGAGCAAGATTCGCACTGTCCAGCCTGTCCCCCAAACTACCGACAGACAACATGCTGATCTTGGGGTTAAAATCCCCGCCTTCTCGCGCGGATTCGACCGGATCCTCCACAACAGCTCGCTTGATGCGAGTTATCCACAACCTAGCTCCGAATCCTTTTCCAGGTTCCTCGAGCGTGCGTAGGATGCGGTCACGGCGACCGTGGCGCAAGCTGTTCCGCCCGTGCACGGTGGCTGTCCTGAAGGATCAGGAGGGCTGAGCGATGATGAGCCAGAGTTCCGGACGACGCGGACTGCTGTGGGCGATCATGGGTGGCCTCGTACTCGTCGCGGGAATTGTAGCGATCGTCGTCGCTGCGTCCCTGGCACAGCGAGAGCCCGGCCCGACCGCGACTTCCGATGACGGCTCGATGTCGCCCGCGCCGAGCTCAAGTGAGGAGCCGGCCGTCGAGTTCGTGGACCCCACGGCGTCTGAGAACGGCTGGGCTCTCGAACCGATCACGACGGATGCGGACATCTATGTCCGCGCCGCGCTCGAAGCCGCCTCCACGTTCGGCACGACGAAGAGTACGCGTGAGGAATGGCTCGACTACCTCGATACCTGGTTCACACCCGACACCCGCTACACGTC
Organism: Microbacterium sp.; assembly: GCF_036566905.1. Classification (GTDB taxonomy): domain Bacteria; phylum Actinomycetota; class Actinomycetes; order Actinomycetales; family Microbacteriaceae; genus Microbacterium. Next base: position 20,808 of record NZ_DATCVK010000034.1, read on the forward strand.
CGAGGGTGATCAACAGGTGGCAATGGAAGCCTCCCAAGTGGAACTGCACCAGGGTGTGGTGCTTCCTCAGGAGGAGTGGGACTCCCTTGCCCGCGAGGAAGGCAGGGTTGTGGCGACGGCGACGGGCGATCTCGCCTACGTGCCGGTGTCCGACGACGACTCCGGTGACATGTCGATCGGGACGTCGGATGTGACGCTGACCTTCACCCGCACTGACGGAGACGGTGGCGAGACGTCGTATGAGGAGCAGGTGCGGGTGAGCGTGCAGGTGCTCTGCGGGCCCGGCTCGGTGCCGACCCCGGGTACGGCGCAGCGGGCCGGTGATTGCAAGGTGGTCCGCTTCTTCACGGAGCCGTTGGAGCCCTGACATGGGAGCCCCGGTGATCGCCGCCGCAGCCTTCAACTCGAGGACTGGCCGGAAGATCCTGGCAGGCGCGTTGATCGGCTTCACCGTAGTCGTCGCTGTTCTGCTGACGCCCCTGATCGCCGTCCCGTTCGCGATCGCGGGCAGTGCATCAGCCGGCACCGTCACGCAGGAGGATGCCCCACCTGAGGTCTCTGGCGAGTGGGGGCTTCCGCTGGCCGGCGGCTATTCCAAGGGCCGCGGGTTCGGCTACAACCCGGTGCAGGGCTGCGGCTACTGCTCGACGAACCATCAGGGCTACGACATGGCCCAAGGCTGCGGCGCCACGATCTTCGCCGCGGGACCCGGCGAGGTGATCACCGCCGGGTCGTATCAGGGCTACGGGAACACGGTGCGCATCGACCACGGCGCCGAGATCGTCACCCTCTACGGACACATGCAATGGGACTCGCTGCGTGTCTCCGTCGGTCAGCAGGTGACTGCCGGTGAACCGCTGGGCGCCGAGGGCAACACCGGCAAGTCGTTCGGCTGTCACCTGCATTTCGAAGTCCGAAAGTCCGGAACTGCGGTAGCTCCGGAGCCGTTCATGGCCGGTCTCGGCCTTCCTCTGAAGTAGTCCACTGAGCAAGGAGCATGACCATGTCCCCACGCACCGTCCCGGTCGATGTCGACGTCCCCGACATCCAACCGGACTACTCCGCCCCGTTCTTCCAAGGCTTCCAAGTCATCGCGTCCTACGTCCTCGCCGGCGCGATGCTGGTGGTGCTGATCATGCTCATCATCGCGGGCGCCGCCCTCGCGTTCCGCGGCCTGGCCTCTGACCGCGTCCGTACGTGGGCCGGCGAGAACATCCTGTGGATCTTCATCGCCGCCGCCGTCCTGGGCGGCGCGTCCGGCCTGTTCGCCTGGTTCGTCAACTTCGACTTCGGATTCTGATGAACCTGCGGCACGCCCTTCGCCTCGGCATCGCCGTGGGCATTGCGCTGGTGCTCGGCTCGGGCAGTGCGGCACAGGCGGCGACCACGGACGCCGGCATCCGTATTCCCATGGCGGCGGTCGGCGGCGAGCCCTGGTCGGCGCCCGCCTACCCGGTCGATTGCCAGAGCGCGAGCGCACAGGTCACCTGTACGCCAACTGATCCCGGGAAGGTGACGGCGCAGCAGTGCTTCATGGCTGTCTCGATGGCTGGGCAGAGCGCCACAGTATGCACAACGTACGAGGGTCATGTGCAGGCGATCCAGGCAGACGGCGGCCGTCCTCTTCTGGTGAAATATGGCTGCAGTCTCGGGGATGTCGTGTGCGCCACTTTTGAGAACGCGGGCCGTGGCATGGCGTTGTCGGCGACGGGGATGATGTTCCTGGTCGCGGACAACATGCGGTTCGATACCAGCACGTTGCTGTGGTCGGCGGCGGTGGAGCAGTGGTCGTTCTGGCAGTGGGCGATCCTGATCATCACGTTCGGCGCGATGGTGTGGGCGATCGCCGCTGCCGTGGTGTCCGGCGACCGGGCGGAGCTTGTCGGGGCGCTGGTCCGGTCGTTCATTGCGGTGCCGGCGGTGGCCATCACGTTGTGGTTGACCGGGCATCTCTTGAACGCGGTCGATGACATGACGTGGTACATCCTGAACGGTGAGGGTGCGTCGAGCATCTACTCCACGTTGCAGTCGGTGATGTGGGCGGGCGGGCAGGCGAACTACTTCTTCGCGTTCCTCATCCATGGGCTCCTCATGCTGGGGATGCTGCTGCTGATGCTGGTGTTCGCGTTCCGCAACATCGTGCTCGCGGCACTGATCATGGTGGGCCCGGTGGCGTGGATGCTATTTCCGGTGCGGAGCATCGGCCCGCAATGGGTGGTCCGGTACGTATCCGCGGTGATCGTACTGCTGCTGACCGGGCCGCTCACGATCGGGTTCGTCACCCTGATCATCAACGGGCTGGCGAGCGTGAAGACGATCTGGAACCCGCAGTCCTGGCCGCTGCTCGTCGGCCTGGTGCTGGTGGCGTTCGCGCCGTTCGCGATCTTCGGGCTGTTCAGCTTTGCCGGCGCAGTCGCCGCCGACGGTGTCGGTTCCCGACTCGGCGCGCACGGCGGCCGGATGGCGAGCAATGCCGCCCGCGGGGCCGCCCGCATCCCCACCCGCCTCGGCGGCCTGCCCTCCGGCATCCGTCCCGCCGGCAACCACCCGTCGACCACAGGACCATCCGCGAAACCGCCCGCCACACGACCGGCCTCCACCGGTGTGCCCGCAGGCGCGCCGAAGCCGGCGCAGGCCCGCTCGACCGGCTCGAACGAGACGCGCACCGCGACCTCGACGCAGCAGGCGCCGGCGCGCCCGCCGTCGCCTGGGGCGGCGCCGCAGCCGCCGAAGACCGATAGGAGTTCGTCATGAACGCCACCCCTGAGTACGCGCGCCCGGTGCGGTTGCCGCGCCGGTCCCGGCAGGGAGTTGTGATGGGTATGGACCCGTGGCAGCTCGCCTTCCTCACCACCGCCGCGCTGATCCTGCTGGTGTTCGTGAACCGGTTCGGGCCGCTCGGGCTGCTGTATGGCGCGCCGTTATACCTGCTGTTCGGGATCACCGCGCTGACCAGCATCCACGGCGTCTCGACACCGCGGATGGCGGGACTGTGGCTGATGAAACACGCCCGCCACGCCGCCGGCGCGACGACCCACGCCTTCCGGCCGGAGCGTCCCCGCCTGGTCGGCACGCTGAACCTTCCCGGCACGCGGGCGTCGATCCAACTGTGGGAGGAGAACCACGTCGCCGCCGTCTACAACCCGCACGACCGGTCGGTGTCGGTGATCGCCGAGCTCGAGGTGCAGGGGTTTCTGATGCACGACCTGCCGGAACGGTTCGACCTCGCCGAGCAGTTCGACCGCGTCCTCGGCCCGTTCACGCAGCGGCCCGGCATCAAACGGGTGACGTTGCAGGAACGCACCCTGCCCACCACGATCCGCGCCGCCCGGGAACACTACGACACCGTCCGACGCCTCCGCGCCCTCAACCCCGACTCCGCCGTCGCCCACAACTACGAACAGGTGATGGACCGTTCGGAACGGTTCGAGGTCGCCCACCGCAACTACCTGATCCTCACGCTGGATCTCGTCGCGCTCGGTGCGCAGTTGAAGGTGCTCGGCGGTGGCAAGGACGCGATCATCGCGCTCGCGCAGATCGAGGGCGGGAACCTCGCCGACGCGCTCACCGCCGCGAAGATCACGGTGCGGCGTTGGCTGTCACCGCGCGACGTGACCGCGCTGGGCCGGCTGGCGTTCGATCCCGAGTTCGCCGCCACGGTGCAGAACCGGCCCGACGAGGTTGCCGGGGTGGACCCGGTCGGGATCGGCCCGATGTTCCTGGACGAACCGAAGGGTCGCAACGGGATCGTGGTGACCGACTCCGCCGTGCACACCACGATGTGGGTGCACGAATGGCCGCGCTCCGACTCCCCCGTCGGGTTCCTGTCCCCGGTGGTCTTCGCCCGCCACCCGCACACCGGGGACGCGATCACCCACATCTTCTCCATCGTCCTCACCCCCGTCCCGGTCAGTAAGGCGTTGAAGCGGATCCGGGATGAGAAGAAAGTGTGGCGCGGCAACGAGAAGCTCCGCGCGAAGCGGGGTGCGGACGGGTCGGCGGCGGATGCCGCGGACTGGCGGGCGCTGGAGCAGCAGGAGCAGGAGATCGCGAACGGGCACGGCGAGTTCCAGTACGGCGCCTACCTCACCATCACCGCCCCCGACGAGGAACGGCTGGATCAGGCGATCGCCGGGATGCGCAACGCGTTGTCGCGGGCCGGCATGGAAGCGCAGATCCTGTACTGCCAGCAGGCGGAAGCGCTGATGGTCAACGCGCTCCCTGTCGGGTTGGGGATGAAATGATGACACGCCACGCCGCCACCTTCACCCCCGCCGGCCTCACCCGTCGCCAGAAACGCGACCTGCAGCGGGAGATCACACGGGCCCGGCAGGAGGAGAAGCCGCCCCGCTCGACCCGGCGGGACCGGGGACTGCCGGAGCCGGTCGTGCCGGGACCGTTCGGGCCGGGGATCACGCAGGGCGGGTACTGGAATCTGGCGAAGGCGTGGATCCCCGCCCATCAGGCGACCTCGCAGCACATCGCCGGGATCTACCCGTTCGTCGCCGACAGTGGTCTCGGGCACCGCGGCCCCATCCTCGGCGTCGACCTCAACGCCGACGCGCTGTGGCACTTCTCGCCGTGGGAGGCGTACGTCGACACCACCGAACGCGGCACCTTCTCCACCAACATCCTGGTGCTCGGCGCCTACCGAGGCGGGAAGTCCGCGACAGTCAAAACCCTCGTCACCCGGTCCATCGCGTTTGGCCACCAGGTCGTCGTGCCGTCAGATCCGAAGGGGGAATGGGTGGCGGTCGCGGAAGCGATCCCCGGCGGCCGGGTGATCCGGCTCGGCGGCGGCACCGGCACCCGCCTCAACCCGCTCGACCGCGGTCCCCGCCGCACCGACACCACCGACGAGCAGCACGAGCAGATGGTCCACCAGCGTCGCATCGGCACCCTCATCGCCCTCATCGAAATGACCCTCGGCGGCCGGCTCACCGCCGTCGAACACGCCGCCATCCTCGACGCCCTCGACCGCTGCATCACCCGCACCGGCGACCACCCCACCCTCCGCGGCGTATACGAGGAGCTCGGACACCTGGCCGGAGACACGCAGGCGGCGTTCCGGGCGGCGGAGGGGGCGATCCAGCCACGGTTCGTGCTGCGCCGGTTCGTGGAAGGCGACCTGTCCGGCCTGTTCGAAGACGCCTCCACCGTCGAGTTCGACCAGGACGCCCCCATCGTCGTCACCGACACCTCCGAACTGTTCGCCCGAGGGGATCTCGCCGCGCAGCTGACGCAGGTGTGCTCCACCGCTTGGATCCAAGCCGTCATCAGCGACCGGGCCGCCCGCCGCACCCGGTACGTGGTCCGCGAGGAGGGCTGGCGGGACATGACGAGCCTGGCGTCACTGCAGATGTTCCAGCAGTGGCTGAAACTGTCCCGCCACTACGGGATCAGCAACATCGTCATCCTGCACAAGATGGGCGACCTCGATGCGGTCGGCGACGCCGACTCCCTCGAACGGTCCCTGGCGTACTCGATCGTCGGCGACATCGAGAACAAATTCATCTTCCGCGTCAACCACCAAGAACAAGCCGCACTCCGGGCCCGGTTGAACCTACCCGCCCCGCACGTGGAGATGGCCCGGCAACTGCGCAAGGGCGAGTTCCTCGCCTACGTCGGCCAGTACTCCTACCTGGTCGACTGCTTCGCCACCTCCACCCCGTGGGAGTACGCCCTCTTCGCCACCGACGACGCCGTCTCCCCCGCCGACCGCGACGACACCACCGTCCGCATCCTCGACACCGGAGCCCTCGACGAGTACTGGCCGGAACCGGCCGACCAGTCCGTCGACGGATGGCTGACAGCCGAGACACGCGACCTGACCGAGGAGCTGTGATCATGACCACCGTCATCCCGCCCCGCACCTACGCGACCGTCACCGGCCCGCACGCCACCTTCGTCACCCTCGACGGCCACGCCGAACCCGTCACCGCCACCGCTGGCGAAGACATC
>NZ_DATCVK010000035.1:0-2770 GCF_036566905.1 Microbacterium sp.
CTGTGCATGCCGGGTCGTCGTCGCTAGGCCGGCGCGGGATCGCGCGCCGGACGACGCATCACGCTGAGCGATGGCCTCGTTCGCCGAAGTGCTGCCGACAGCGTGCCTGGTACGACTCGATCCCGCCCACGTGCTCGGCGGTCGCGACGTGTGCGTCCCCGACGTCGTCAGCGAGGACGCGCTGATGGAACGCGGCATCCTGCCCGCAGACAGCGCACACGGCTGTGAGCTTCGTCACGTCCTCGGCGAGCGCCATGAGCGACGGGAGGGGCTCGAAGGGGCGGCCGTCGAACGTCACGCAGAGGCCAGCGACGACGACCGACATTCCCGTGAGCACCAGCCTGCTCACCGCCGGGACGAGCTCCGTCCCGAAGAACTGGGCCTCATCGATCGCCAGCAGGTCCAGCTCGCGATCGCCGACCAGCTCTACCAGGGACTCGACGTCGGGCACTGATCGTGACGCGATGCTGAGCCCCGAATGCGAGGCCACTCGGCCCGCGGCATGCCGATCGTCGAGCGCGTGGTTGACGACCTCGACGGCGAGTCCGGCGAGTTGCGCGCGACGCACTCGCCGCAGCAGTTCCTCGGACTTGCCGGCGAACATCGGGCCGCAGACCACCTGGAGCCGGCCGTTCGGCGTACTACGCATGGATCAGAGCCTAAATGAGGCCGCCGTTCAGGTGGAGCAATCGGCATACCCTCGCAACGTGTCCGCAAGAGCATTGCCGAGGCGTGGCGCACCGGAGTGAGTGGATGCCGCGCGGCATCCACTCACCCCTCGCGCGTCAGCGCGTCAGTCGAACCCGAGCCCGTGGCCGAACGGGTACAGCACGCCGGTGCGGTCGGCCGTCGGGATCGTGACCGGCAACTTGCCGACCGGGTCGTTCTCGCCGAAGAGCACACGCGTGAGCGACTCGAGCGACGCCGCCGTGTAGCCGTAGGTCGCGAGTGCCGTCGGCACGTTCGTCATGACCGAGATGTCGTACGGGTTCCGCATCGCCGACACGACAACGGGCGTGCCACTTGCCAGCAGCGCCTGCACGAAGGCCTGCTGGGCTGCGGCCGACGCGGTCGGCAGCCCGGTCGTCGCCGAGACGTTCGACGCATTGTTCGTCGAGACCACGACGAGGTCGTGGTTCGCAGCTGCCGCGGCGACCTCGGCAATCACAGCCGCACTCGGCGTGAGCCCCGTTTCGCGCACCGTGACGCTCTGCCCGCGGGCGGCGATCGCGCCGGCGAGGGTCGACGTGGTCGCGACGCCCCAGCCGGTGACGAGCACGTCGCGCGGCTCGCTCGAGAGTGGCAGCACGCCGGCGTCGTTCTTGAGGAGAGTGGTCGTGTCGTCGGTGATCGTCTGCGCATCGGCGACGTGCGCGGGTGCGCCGACGATCGCGGCCGCGGCCGAGGCGTCGACGAACGGGTCCTCGAAGAGGCCGCGCTGCAGCTTGAGCCGCAGGATGCGGTACACCGACTCGTCGAGCCGCTTCTCGGAGATCTCGCCGCTCAGCACCGCGTCGAGCACGGCCTGATAGGCGACATCCATCTGGGGTGGGAGCACGAGCATGTCGGCGCCCGCCTTGAACGCCTCGACGGGCGCGACGTTCGGCGGATAGGTGCTCGTGGCACCCTGCATGTCGAGCGCGTCGGTGACGATGAGGCCGTCGTAGCCGAGCTCTTCACGCAAGAGGCCCGTGAGGATCGGCTCCGACATCGTGGCGGGGGCGCCGCTCGGGTCGATCGAGCGCAGCACCACGTGGGCGGTCATGATCGTGTCGACGCCTTCGGCGATCGCGGCCCGGAACGGCGGCAGGTCGATGGCCTCGAGCTGCTCGCGCGTGTGCGTCACCTCGGGGAGTCCGAAGTGGCTGTCGGTCGCCGTGTCGCCGTGGCCCGGGAAATGCTTCGCGGCGGCCGCGACGCCGCCGTCGTGGAAGCCGTCGACCTCGGCGGCGACGAGCTCGGCGACGAGTTGCGGGTCTTCGCCGATCGAGCGGATGCCGATGACCGGGTTGGCCGGGTTGACGTTGACGTCGGCCACCGGCGCGTAGTCCTGGTTGATGCCGACCGCGGCGAGCTCGGTGCCGATCACCTCGGCCGAGCGGTGCGCGTGCTCCGCCGAGCGGCTCGCACCGAGCGGCATCTGCCCGGGCATCTGCGTCGCCGGAGCGCCGAACCGGGCGACGAGCGCGCCGCCCTCCTGATCGGTCGAGATGAGCAGCGGGATGCCGGCCGGCTGGTCGGTCGCCGCCGTCTGCAGCCCGTTCGAGAGCGTCGCGACCTCGGTCGGAGTGCCGAAGTTGTCGGGCCCGCGGGTCGTGAAGTAGATGACGCCGCCGGGCTTGTACTTGTCGATGACCTGGGCGGGGGTATCGACGCCATACAGCCGCCGGTTGTTCGCGGCAGCGGTGTCACTCACGGTCGTGGCGTCGCGCCCGTACACCTCGACGACGAAGAGCTGACCCACCTTCTCTTCGACGCTCATGTGCTGGAGCATGCTCACGATGCGCCCGCGGAACGGAGCGTCGTCCGAGCGGCCCGGGTCTGCAACCGCGGCCGGAGTCACCGCGAATCCCAGCATCCCCATGACGGCGGCGGCCGTGATCAACGACCTCCTGCCGATTCCGTGTGTCATGTCGACCTCCTTGTCGCACACCGGCCGTTGAGACCGTATCCGCGGATGCTATCGAGGACTCGTGTCCGTGTCACCCCAAAGGTCGCGATCGATTGCCTGACGTGGGTGACCGGTTCGGATCTCCGTCACCACTGTCAC
>NZ_DATCVK010000036.1:0-7581 GCF_036566905.1 Microbacterium sp.
GGTCGTCGCCTGGCTCGTGCTCGCGAGCGCGCAGCTGGCGCCGGGCGTGGCCTCGGCGATGTTCGTCATGACCTACGGCATCTTCGCGGTGGGCGAGACGATCTACAGCCCCGTGCTGAACCCGCTCATCGCCTCGCTCGCGCGGAAGGGAATGGTCGGCAGCACGCTCGGCGCGATGTCGGCGCTGCAGACCGCGTTCACGGCGGCCGGCCCGCTCGTCGCCGGCGTGCTGCTCGGCGCCGGACTCGGCGACGTGTTCCTCGGCATCCACTTGGCGCTCAGCGTGCTCGCCGTCGCCGCCGCCTGGCGCCTGAAGCGGGTGATCGAGGCGATGCCGGTACGGCACGAGCCGCCGACGCGGCCGATCTCGGTCGTCGATCCCGTCGACGCATAGGAGTCGTCGCGGGCGGCGCGGAGCGGAGCGAATCGACCGTGTGCCCCCCTCGAACGGGGGGCACGCGGGCACGCGACGAATCGCGATGTTCGCCCCTAGGCTGCAAGGGCCCGAACAGACAGGAACCCTCCACGTTGCTCCCGAACACCCTTCAGCGGCGCCCGATGTCGCTGGTCGCCCTGCTCGTCGCCCTCCTGACCGCCCTCTCCATCTGGCAGCCCACAGTGGCCGTCGCCTCCGAACCGGTCGTACCGCATCTCGTGTCGCTCGATCTCATTTCGAGTGACGTGGTCGAGCACGGCGACGAGATCGTGATCGGCTGGGAGTTCGACGCTCCCGTCGACATGGTGAGCGTGATGTTGCGCGATTCGATGGGCGGCTCGCAGAACCTGTACGGAAACGCGGGTGCGGTCACGTCGGGTGAGGTTCGGGGCACAATCGACACGGCGACGTGGCCCGGTGGGACGGTCACGTTCAACGGCTTCAGCTACTCCTGGATGTCGGGGGATCAGTACCAGACCGTCAGCCTGGACGCGAACGGCGCGGTCATCTGGAAGACCGACGGCCTTCCGGCGGTGCCACCCGCCGGTGACGCGATCCACGTCGCGGCCTTCGACGTGGACTCCGATGTCGACCTGTCGATCCCGCCGGCGCTGCTGAGCGCGGAACGGCAGTCGGCGGAGGTGCTCACCGATGGTGGGGAGGTCGTGATCCCCTGGGAATTCGACCGGCCCGTGGACTCGGTCACGCTCCGACTCCGTGATGGGCTCGGCAGGGCGCACGCCGCGGAGTGGTCCGCATGGGGGAACGGGGCGGGCCCCTCGACGACGGGAGTTGCGCGGGTGCTCGTCGAAACGCCGGAATGGGCCGCCGGCACGGTCGTGTTCTCCGAGCTCATGTACACCTGGGGTGGCGGGAAGTCGATGACCCTCAGCGCCCAGGGCGCGGTCATCTACAAGAACCCGAGCGGGCTGGCGGACGCGACCCTGCCCGCGGGCGGGCTCGGGCACCTCGCGTTCGACGTCGATTCCGACTTCGATCCTTCGGTGACGCCCGCGCTGACCTCGCTCGAGCGCACGTCGGCCGATGTGGTCGGCGACGGTGACGACGTGGTGCTTCGGTGGTCGTTCGATGCTCCCGTCGACTCGCTGACGGTGACCCTGCGCGACGCGTTGGGAGGGCTGCATCCCCAGTACTCGGGAATGTGGGGGGCGTCGACGTCCGGCGAGATCCGCATGGCGGTCGACACCGCTGTCTGGCCGCGCGGCCCGGTGGTCCTCGAGAGCATCAACTACGCGTGGGGCCTCGGCGAGCACTACAAGTCGGTTCAGATGGGTGCCGACGGTGCGGTGATCTGGTCCTCCGGTGACGTCGGCGAGATCCCCTCGGCTGCGGAGGCCATCGATGTTGCCGAGTTCGAGGTGGACTCCGAACTCGACCTGTCGATTCCGCCCCTGCTCTCCAGTGCATCGCGAACCTCGGCCGGCGTGCTCGCCGACGGTGACGAACTCGCGGTCGCTTGGTCGTTCGATCGTCCGGTCGATCAGGTCCGCGTGCGTTTCCGTGACGCCATGGGTTCGCCCAGATACGCATCCTGGTGGGGCGGAATGACTCCGACCACCGACGGCGTCGCGCGTGCAACGATCGACACCACGGAATGGGCCGGCGGTGCGGTGGTCTTCGACGGCATCGAGTACCGCTGGGGAGCCGCCTCGATGATCCTGGATGCCAGCGGCGCCGTCGAGTACAAGTCGCCGAGCGGGGTCGAGGATGCCACCCTTCCGGTCGCCGACCTCGCCGGCCTGGCGTTCGACATCGAATCCGACATCGACCTGGCTGCAGTGCCGGCGCTGTCGTCGGTGACTCGGGTTTCGGGCCCCGCCCTCGGCGAGGGCGAACTGTTGCAGATCGGGTGGGAGTTCGACGCTCCGGTCGATTGGGTGGCATTCACCTACTTCGATGGCCTCGGTCGTCACCAGTCGCTCCACTGGTCGGGTGCGCCGACGACGGCAGGGGTGGCGTCGCTACCGCTGGACACGTCGTCCTGGGCACCCGGCACCGCCGAGCTCCTGCAGGTCCGCTATTCGGGGGCTGGTGACGGCTCGATCGTGCTGTCGCGAGATGGCACGATGTCGTCGAAGCTGCCCGCGGGCATCGACGACGCGGTCCCGTTCCCCGGGGGCTTCGCCGGTCTCGACTTCCAGGTCGAGTCCGACGTGGTGTTCCAGACGGTCGCCATCCCGGAGCCGGTGTTCGTCGACGCCACGTGCGACGCGCCTGCGCACCTGAAGCTCGATGACTTCCCCCACGGAAGGTGGTCGTGGTCGCCGAACGACGGCCGCTCGGGCGATGGCGCGGACTCCCATGACGGTGAGCCGTGGTCGCCTCGACCCGGGATTCCGTACACGGTCGAGGCCTACTTCGACGATGGATGGGGGACGACGGGGCAGTCCCGCTGGACGCACCTGTTCGTCGCGCCGGAATCGTGCGGACCGTTGCTGGAGCTGACTGCAGCTCCGAAGCCGATCATCGACGGTGTCCCAGCGGTCGGATCCGAGCTGACCGTCGTCCCGGGAACGTGGGCGCCGGAACCCGTCGAGCTGTCGATCCAGTGGATGAGGGATGGCGTGCCGATCGTCGGCGCGACCACGGGCGTCTACGCCCTGACGGTGGATGATGCCGACGCATCGATCACCGTGGAGGTGACCGGGTCCAAGGCCGGCTACGAGACCGCGGTCAGGTCGAGCGACCCGGTCGACGTGCAGCCGCCCGTCCCGAGCCCGGTGGAGCGTCTGTCGGGTCCTGATCGGTTCGCGACGTCGGCGGTGATCTCGGCGGAGAGTTATGAGCCGGGTGTCGATGTGGTGTTCGTCGCGAACGGGTTGAACTTCCCGGATGCGTTGGCCGGTGCTCCGGTGGCTGGTGCTGAGGGTGGTCCGTTGCTGTTGGTTGCGGACTCGATGATCCCGGCGGTCGTTGCGGCGGAGTTGGATCGTCTGGATCCGAAGCGGATCGTGGTGCTGGGTGGGGCCGGTGTGGTGCACGAGTCGGTGGTGCAGGCACTGGAGGCCTACATCGACTAGTCCGGTCGACGAATGAATCGAGCGCCGCGGGTCGTGATCGACTCGCGGCGCTCGTGCAGCAGTTCGCTCGAGCCGACCGGACTAGTCGGTCCCCGGAACGAGCACGCGAAGCGCGATCAGACCCGGGTCGCCCTCGGTCCACTCGGTGGTCAGCGCCACGTACCGGGCCGTCGCCTCGACGCTCACCGAACCGCGCGTCGCGCCGGCCTTGATCGAACCGACATCGCGGAACGTGATGCCGTCGTCGCTCACCGACACGGTCGCCGCCGGGGCGCCCTCGTCGTTCCACAGCGTCGAGACGGTGCCGATCGACTGCGCCGAACCGAGGTCGGTGACCATGCGGCCGTTCGCCCCAGGGGTCCACGCGGTGCGGGTGTCGTTGTCGACGGCGCGCTGCGGCGAGTCCATGCCCTCGGGCAGCACGGACGCCGGGAACGTGAGCGTGCTCAGCGCCAGGTCGGGCACCGGGAACGGCGTCGCGCCCGGGAACGACGCGGCGGCCGCGACCTTCGGCTTCACCACGGGCAGCGTCCGCGTCTCGCCGGTCTCGACGTTCGTCACGTCGAGCGTCCGCGTGGCGGCTGCGTTGGCACGGGCATCCCCGCCGTCCGGCCTCGCGACGCGCAGCGTGCGGCCGTCGAGCACCGACACCGAGACGCCGGCCGCCTGCGCGGCCGCGGTCGGAACCGTGGCGCGCGGAGCCAGCACGACGGCGTCGCCCGCGGGCACCGTGACGGTGAGGTGCGAGGAATCCCGTCCGAGCACCTGATCGCCGGCGTACAGCGCCACGGTGTCGCCCACGTAGGGAACCGTGACATCGGTCGTGACGTCGGCGCCCGTGAGGTTGAAGGCGGTGAGGTAGCCGTCGAGCGAGCTCACGAGCAGTCCATCGGCGCTCGGCTGCGGCGCGGCATCCTGCGCGGCGGTCGCTGCGGCGTCGCCCGGCACCATCTCGACGAGCATCGGACGGTCTCCGCCGCCGAGGCGGACGGTGTTGATCCCCTCCTCCTCGCTCGACACGGTGATCGGGGCCTGCCCGCCGCGCACGACGTAGCCGGCTGTGCCCTCGACGTTGAGCCACGACCCCTCGGTCGTGGTGACCTGGTCCCCGGTGTAGCGGAAGCTCGCGGCATCCTGCCAGGTCTCACCGTCGGCCGACACCTGAATGCGGTACTCGCGACCTGCCGACGCCTCCCAGCCCAGCTGCACCTGCGCGATCGCGGTGGGCGCGCCGAGGTCGACCTGGATCCACGAGTCGGCCCGGGTGCGGTCGGCACGCGACACCGCCCAGCGCGAGGCGGGGTCGCTGTCGGTCACGCTCGACGGGGCGCGACCCGCGTCCGAGCTCGATGCCGTCGCAGGCTTGCCAGCCGCGGCGTCGACGCCGTTCGCCGTCAGTGCGCGCATCGTATAGAGCGAGTAACCGTACGCGGGGTCGCCCTGCACACCCTGCATCCGCACGAACCTCGCTTCGACCGGAGCCGGAGCGGTCGCTCCTGCCGGCGTCAGGTCGACCGTGTCGAGGCGTGCGACGTTGGCGTCGGCACTGCCGGTGTAGGCGGTCTGCGTGGTCCAGGTCTGGCCGTCTGGCGAGGTCTGCACGAGATAGCGCTCACCGGCGCTCGCCTCCCAGGCCAGGCGCACCGAACCGACGGTCTTCTCCGCGCCCAGGTCGACCTGGATCCACGAGTCCGCACGCGTGCGCTCGGCGACGGCGACGGCCCAGCGAGTGGTGGGATCGGCGTCGGTGACCGTCGTGGCCCGACGGGCCGGGTCCTCGCTCGACGCGGTCGCGGGGCGTCCGGCGGCCAGGTCCGTCGTGGCCTCGTCACCCGTGCCATAGGCGTGCACCGAGTACAGCGAGTAGCCGTACCGGGCGTTGCCCTGCTGGCCCTGGATCCGCACGAAACGAGCCGGCACCGGGACGAACGACAGGTCGTCGATGCGGGCGGCGTTCGCGTCGGCCGGGTTCGGCGGCGTCACGACGGGAAGGGTGTCGGTGGCCGACCCCTCGGCCGTGTAGTACGTGCGCGACCCGTCGAGGCCGTTGTAGCCGCCGAGGTCGAGGTTGCGCACCGAGACGGTGCCGTCCTGCCAGCCGGCGCCGCTCGAGGCGTACAGCGCCGCGCCGCTCGGCAGCGTCACCTGGCCTGCGTAGCCGTCGCCGATGCGGAAGACGGATGCCGTGCCCTCGAAGCCGTCGCGCGGCCCGGTGTAGGTGCTCGTGTGCCGGTCGGCGACCGTCGCTGAGGAGTTCGGGTACAGGTAGGGCGTCGCGCCCGACAGTGCGAACAGCCACGAGTCATGGCCCGGAACCCATGGGAACTTCAAGAAGCCCTTCTTGCTGGATGCCGCAGCCCACGCGTTCGCGGACTGCTGCACCGAGAGACCGGGGCCGGCGCCGAAGTCGCGCACGCCGGCGAGGTGGGCGAAGAACTCGTCCTGCGGTGTGGCCTGAACAACGCCCTCCGCCGATTCGGCGGCCTCGACGTGCAGCAGATACGAGATCGCGATCTCGGCGCGCGCCTCGGGCTCGTACTTGGGCTCTCCCGAGAACTTGGCGAGCCGGTCGACCGGCGCGTACGCCTGGTAGGCCTCGAGCGAGGCGGCCATGTTCGCCTCGGCGCGCACGGCGTCGGGGTCGCGCAGCACCTGACCGAGGAACGCCATCGGGATCACGTCGCGGCCGTAGAGGTATTCGCGGTCGTTGACCATCGGCATGAACGGCTCACCCTGGTTCGACATCACCATCTTGATCGACTGCCAGAGCTCGGCCGAGTTCGGCTGGTGCTTCAGGTACTCGGGAATCGGCTGATCGTTCAGGATGAACTGGATCGCGTTCCGCCCGCCCGAGCGCCAGATGTCGGACTGGTAGTGCGGGCCGAACGACCCGTGGTTCTCGACGAGGTAGGTGTCGTAGATCGTCTGCATCGTGTTCGTCGACACGGGCTTCCCGGCGACGACGGCCGGGTTGTTGAGGTCCGCGGTGGGCTGGCCGGCGGCGTTGCGCGCCCAGTCGCCGAGCTGCTCGCTCCAGCGCGAGGCATCCGCATGGTCGGGTGCCCAGGCGAGACCCGGTGCGAGCGCCTGCGTGTACACACCCGCCTCCTCCTGCGCCGTGTCGCCCTCGTGCTTGCCGGAGGGCCAGTCGGCCGTCCACGAGCCGGACAGCGGGTCGTTGCCGTACTGGAGGTCGGATGTGTAGGCCGACTGCCCGACGGCGATCGTCTCGAGGTTCTGCTGCGTCGTGGCGTCGAGCTGATCCCACAGCACGCGTCCCGCGTCGAGGAAGTAGGACTGGAACGTGGAGTCCCAGAACATCTTCTTGCCCCAGGTGCCGTTCGGGTCGACGAAGCGGTTCTTGGCGGCGTAGTAGCGGATCGTGTCGATCGTGCGCTGAGTGAGCTGGTCCTTCGAGATGCCGGTGATCTCGGCGTCGTATTCGCCGTGCGTGACGATCACGGCGTTGCCGAGCACGACCGCGAAGTTGAAGTCCTTGGACTGGTACGCGTTGATCGCCGGATCCCAGACCGCGTTCACCCAGCGCGTGTGGCGCAACAGGGCGGCGTAGTAGTCGGCCGCGATCTCATCGGGGGCGCCGAAGGCGGTCGTCACGACGGGAGCGGCGGATGCCTGGGCTGTCGGTGCGAGGGCAGCGGGTGCGAGGGCGGCGAGCGGTGCGGCGAGGGCCGCCGCCAGGGCGAGGGCGACGGTGCGGCGCCGTCGGGGCGTCGTCGCGTGGTGAGCAGAGGTGGGGCCGGAGCGGGCCATGGTGTCTCCTGGATTCAGCGACCTTCGGGGCGCCACGTGTGATCGACAGGAGTCATGTCGGGAGAAGCTTGATATGACAACGCTGTCAGAATGGTTGCGGGCAGGCTAACCCGGAGGCAGGCGAGGTGTCAAGAGCGTTTCGGCGGGGACCGGTCGGCGCATGACCAGAGCGCCGCGCGTCGACGTTCGACTCGCGGCGCTCTGGTCGAGGAACCTCGGCGCTACTCCCCGAGGAGCACGAGTTCCGCGAGGGGCTTGCGCAGGCGCGGGGCACTCTCGCGCTCGCGGAGCACGTCGGGCAGCGCGTCGACGTCGCCGAGCACGCCGATCGTC
>NZ_DATCVK010000037.1:0-52106 GCF_036566905.1 Microbacterium sp.
CTGCGGCGGTGCCCGTGCTCTGCGCGCGACCCTTGGCCGCGGCATCCGTCATCACACCGGCGAAGGACCCGGTCAGGCCCTTGAGCGCCTCGGTGAACTCGCTCGGGATGATCCAGAGCTTGCTCGACGCGCTGTCGGCGATCTTCGGGAGCGTCTGCAGGTACTGGTACGCCAGCAGCTTGTCGTCGGGGTTGCCGGAGTGGATCGCGTCGAACACGGTCTGGATCGCCTCGGCCTCGCCCTGCGCGCGCAGCACCGCGGCCTGCTTGTCGCCCTCGGCCTTGAGGATCTCGGCCTGCCGACGGCCCTCGGCCTCGAGGATCTGGGATTGCTTCGAGCCCTCGGCGGTAAGGATCGTCGCGCGACGCTCGCGCTCGGCGCGCATCTGCTTCTCCATCGAGTCCTGGATCGAGTGCGGCGGGTCGATGGCCTTCAGCTCGACACGGGAGACGCGGATGCCCCACTTGCCGGTGGCCTCGTCCAGCACCACGCGCAGCTGGCCGTTGATGTTGTCGCGGCTGGTGAGCGCCTCTTCGAGGTTCAGCCCGCCGACCACGTTGCGGAGGGTGGTCGTGGTCAGCTGCTCGACGGCACCGAGGTAGTTCGCGATCTCGTAGGTGGCGGCACGCGCGTCGGTGACCTGGAAGTACACGACGGTGTCGATCGAGACGACGAGGTTGTCCTCGGTGATCACGGGCTGCGGCGGGAACGAGACGACCTGCTCGCGCATGTCGATGAGCGGACGCAGACGGTCGATGAAGGGCACAAGCAGGTTGAGGCCCGGCATGAGGGTCTTGTGGTAGCGGCCCAGACGCTCGACGACGCCGGCACTGGCCTGCGGGATGATGCGGACGGATCGGAAGATGACCACCAGCACGAAGATGAAGACCGCGATCGCAAGGATCCAGCCGATCACCGCGGGGATGGTGGATGCGAAATCGTTCATACGAGCGGGTCCTCAGGTGCAGGTGTCGGGGGAGTGGGGGAGTCGGAGCGCACCACCGCGGTCGCGCCGTCGATGCGGCTCACGCGCACCGGCATGCCCGGGTCGAGGTCGCCGGATTCGGTGCGGGCGGTCCAGATGTCGCCGTTGGCGAGCTTGACCTGCCCGCCGTGCGCGCCGACCGAAGAGACGACGGTGCCGCGCAGTCCGATGAGGGCGTCGACGTTGGAGGGCGTCGGGTCTTCGCCACGGCGGAGCCGCCGCAGCAACGGCGGTCGCAGCAGCAGCACGAGGATCGCAGCGACGCCGGCGGCGATGATCACCTGAAGCCAGATCGGGGCACCCAGAAGGTCCGTGATCAGACCGGCCAGACCGCCGATGCTGAGCATCAGGAACGTGAAGTCGAGCGTGAGCATCTCGATGACGAGGAAGACCAGGATCAGCACCAGCCAGCCGATCCACGCCCACTGTTCGACGGTCTCGATGAGCTCCACGATGCGCCTCCTACGCTCGAACCTAGCAGGTAGGGTCTACACGTGACTGAGACATCCAACCCGCTTCCCGAGAGTTCCCTGAGCGGCAAGATCGCACTCGTGACGGGCTCGTCGCGCGGCATCGGCGCGGACACCGCGCGCTACCTCGCACAGGCCGGCGCGAACGTCGTCATCAACTACCGCAACAAGGCTCCGAGGGCTGAGAAGCTCGCGACGGAGCTGCGCGAGCTCGGTGTGCAGGTGCTCGTCGTCGGTGCGGATCTCACGGATCCGGCATCCGTCCAGGCGATGTTCGACGAGGTGGCCCGCACGTTCGGAGCGCTCGACATCCTCGTGCTCAACGCGTCGGGAGGCATGGAGTCCGGCATGGCCGAGGACTATGCGCTGCTGCTCAATCGCGACGCCCAGGTGAGCGTGCTCGAGACCGCGCTGCCGCTTCTCGGTGAGGGCTCGCGCGTCGTCTTCGTCACGAGCCACCAGGCCCACTTCATCCGCACGACGCCGACGATGCCCGAGTACGAGCCGGTCGCGCTGTCGAAGCGCGCCGGCGAGGACGCGCTGCGCGAGCGGATTCCGGCGCTGACCGAGCGCGGCGTCGAGTTCGTGGTCGTCTCGGGCGACATGATCGAGGGCACCATCACCGCGACGCTGCTCGAGCGTGCGAACCCGGGCGCGATCGCCGCCCGCCGCGAGGATGCCGGCAAGCTCTACAACGTCTCAGAGTTCGCCGCCGAGGTCGCCCTCGCCGCGCTCGAGCCCGTGCCCGCCGACAACACGCGTCTCGTCGGCGACGTCACGTCGTTCGGGGCGGAGTGATCGATGCGGGCACAGGACATCGAGACCCTCGTCTCCGTCGGACGCCCCGAGATCGCCGCTGACGGCTCGTTCGCCGTTTTCGCGTCCTCGCGTCCCGACATCGCCGCCAACCGGGCCGTCGGGCAGCTCTGGAGGGTAGACCTTCCGGGCGGCGCCCCGCGCCGCCTCACCCGCGGCGTCGCCGACGGCTCTCCGAAGCTCTCGCCCGACGACTCCCGCATCGCGTTCACGCGCCCCGACGCCAAGGGCAAGCCCCAGGTGCACGTTGTGGCGGCGGGCGGCGGCGAGCCGGTGCAGGCCACCGACGCGACTCTCGGCGTCGAGGACTTCAGGTGGTCGCCCGACGGCGCCTCGATCGCCTACCTCGCGCGCGTTCCCGAGAAAGGCCGCTATGGCAGCGTGGAGGGGCTGGATGCCGCGGCCGAGGCGCCGCGGCACATCACGGGCATCCGCTGGCACGCGA
The DNA here is from genome assembly GCF_036566905.1 of Microbacterium sp. Lineage (GTDB taxonomy): Bacteria > Actinomycetota > Actinomycetes > Actinomycetales > Microbacteriaceae > Microbacterium. Next base: position 2,717 of record NZ_DATCVK010000037.1, read on the forward strand.
ACGGTCTCGGCTACATCGGCGACCGGCCGGCGCACGTCTTCGTGATCGCGGTTCCGGAGCCGGACTCCGAGCCGTTCTACGAGCCTGCCGCTGCTGTGCGCGCCGACGATGCGACGCCGCCGAAGAAGACCCTCGTGGCCGCCGAGGCGCGTGCGCTGACCGAAGGTGCGACATCCCACGGCGGCCTGGCGTTCACCGCCGACGGCCGCGAGGTGCTGACGGTTCCCGACGACATCGAGGCGGATCGCCGCGACCTGCGCAACCGCCTCGTCGCGATCGCCGTCGACGGCTCGGGCGAGCGAGAGCTGCTGTCAGTCGACGCGGGCCTCTCGCTGTCGGCGCTGGACGTCGCCGACGACGGCACCATCACCCTGCTCGCCAACGAGGTCGGAGACGGCGTCGACTTCGTCGCACCGGCTGTCGGTCTGTGGCTGCTCGAAGAGAGCGGTCCGGTCCGGATCACGGATGCCGAGACGATCGATCTCGGTGAGGCAGGCAGCCACATCACCGCGGTCGGCGACGGCTTCCTGGTGCAGGACCGTACGCGCGGCCGCGTGCGGCTGGTCCGTGTCGGCCGCGACGGCGCCCTCTCCGAGGTCCTCGGCGGCGACGTCGAAGTGACCGGCCACGCCGCCGGAGGCGACCACGTCGTCGCCGCCGTGGCGCGCCCCGACTCATTCGGCGAGCTCGTGCTCCTCGAGGACGGCGGGGCCCGCAGCCTGACCTCGTTCGGCGCGCCCGCCGCGGCATCCGGCATCGCTCTACCGCGCGAGCTGACGGTGACGGGTCGCGACGGCTATCCGGTGCACGGCTGGATCGCCGCACCCGTCGGCGAAGGACCGTTCCCGGTCATCCTGCAGATCCACGGCGGGCCGTTCGCGTCGTACGGGGTGCACCTGTTCGACGAGACGCAGGTGCTCGTGGATGCCGGCTACGCCGTGGTCTACTCGAACCCCCGCGGCTCGGCGGGCTATGGGCGAGCGCACGGTCGCAGCATCCGTCAGCAGATGGGCACCGTCGACTTCGCCGACGTCATCGACTTCCTCGACGGAGCCATCGCCGACGACGCGCGCCTGGACGGCGAGCGGGTCGGCGTGATGGGCGGCTCGTACGGCGGCTACCTCACCGCCTGGGTGATCGCGAACGACCACCGCTTCGCCGGCGCGATCGTGGAACGCGGCTTCCTCGAGCCGCTGTCGTTCCAGGGCACGAGTGACATCGGCTCGTTCTTCGGCGACGAGTACGTGGGGATCTCGGCCGAGGACATCGCCCGGCAGAGCCCCATGGCCGTCGTCGGCCAGGTGACGACGCCGACCCTCGTGATGCACTCGGAGCTCGACTTCCGCTGCCCGCTGGAGCAGGCGACACGGTACTACGCGGCCCTCAAGCGCCAGGGCACCGAGGCCGAGCTGCTGGTGTTCCCCGGTGAGAACCACGAGCTCACGCGCTCGGGTCAGCCCCGTCACCGCATCGAGCGGTTCGACGCGGTGCTCGACTGGTGGCACCGGCACCTGCCGGTCGACTGATCGCTGACGCACGAAGACGCCGGCCCCGGGAGCGATCGCTCCCGGGGCCGGCGTCCGTTCGGTCTCGGATCAGATGTCGCCCTTGAAGGTGAAGGCGCGCACGATGTTGATGATGCCGAGGACGATGAGCGAGATGCCCAGGATCCACCAGAGCACGATGACGCCCCAGATCGGCGAGAACAGCACGATGATGCCCGCGACGATGCTCAGGATGGCGAAGAAGATCGACCAGCCCTTCGAGGCGGCGTCACCGAGCGTCGACAGCGCGACGATGCCCTCGACGATCCACATGATTCCGATGAGGATGCCGAGGAACAGCGCGAGCCACGCGGTCGTCTGACCGATGTTGAACAGCGCCACGACGCCGGCGATGATGAACAGGATGCCGAGCGCGATGTGGCCGACACGCGCCCATCCGCCCTTCGTCTTCGAGAAGATGCCGAGTCCGGCGTAGACGAGCCCGGCGGCGATCGCGTAGATCGCGATGATGACGGTGACCACGGCGGCGGTCTTTCCCGGCCAGACCAGGATCAGGACGCCGACGATGAGTGCGAGGACGCCGCCGACGCCGAGCGCCGTGCGGATCCCGTTGACGGCCGACTTCTCGGCTTCGGATGCAGTAGACATGGGGGCCTTTCTGAGAGTTCCCTGTATGTGGTGCGGCTAAAGCTTAGACCCCTTGTCGAACTTGGCGACGAGCGTGAACGTGTGTTGCCGGATGCCCATCGCACCAGCGGCGCGAGGCGCGCTACCGTGAGCGTGCGTGACCGTGAGTGTGCGCCTCAGCACGCCGCACAGGAGGAGGGGTTCGATGGCCGTCGTCTCGAGGGGTTTCGGAGCACGGCGTCGCGAGAGCGATCCGCGACTGCCGCCCGGCCAGTATCTGACCGAGGACTTCCCGGTGCTGTCGGCCGGGCCCACGCCCCGCATCGATCTGGATGAGTGGCGGTTCGGCATCCGCACCGAGGGCGGTGGGGAAGTCTCCTGGACGTGGGACGAGTTCCAGGCGCTGCCGATCGAGGACGTCGACACAGACATCCACTGCGTCACGCGCTGGTCGAAGCTCGGCACCTCGTGGCGGGGCGTGTCGCTGGACACCCTGCTCGACGGAGTCGAAACGGATGCGGCGTACGCCATGGCGCACTCGTACGGCGGCTACACCACGAACATCCCGCTCGACGAGCTGCGCGAGGGCCGGGCGTGGGTCGCGTTCGAGTTCGACGGCGAACCGCTCGACCCCGAGCATGGCGGACCGGCGCGACTGCTCGTGCCGCACCTCTACTTCTGGAAGAGCGCGAAGTGGGTGCGCGGCCTCACGCTGATGGACGACGACGAGCCCGGCTTCTGGGAGCAGAACGGCTACAACATGCACGGCGATCCCTGGACCGAGGAGCGGTATTGGTGACGGTCGGGGGCTGGCAGCCCGCTCGCGTGGTCGAGGCCGTCGGTGCAACGCCGTCCGCTCGCCTGCTGCATCTGCAGGTGCCCGGGTGGCCCGGGAATGACGCGGGTCAGCACGTCGACATCCGGCTCACGGCGGAGGACGGCTATCAGGCCGTGCGGTCTTACTCGATCGGGTCGTACGGGCCCGGCGAGACCATCGAGCTCGCCGTGGACGAGATCCCCGACGGCGAGGTGTCGCCCTACCTCGTGCGCGACGTGCTGCCGGGCGACGAGCTCGAGGTCAAGGGTCCGCTGGGCGGCTACTTCGTCTGGCGGCCCGGGGGAGCGGAGCCGGTGCAGCTGATCGCGGGCGGCTCGGGCATCGTGCCGCTGATGGCGATCGTGCGTGCGGCGACGGATGCCGGGGCCGCGGCATCCGTGCGGCTGCTGTACTCGGTACGCACCATTGAAGACGCGATATATCGCGATGAGCTGGAACGTCAGGCGACGGACGGGGGAGTGGGCCTCACCTGGAGGTACACGCGAGCCGCACCCACCGGCTGGCAGGGACCCGTGGGACGCATCGACGATGACGTGCTGCGTACCGCCACGTGGGAGCCCGGGCGGGAGCCGATCGTCTACGTGTGCGGCCCGACGGGTTTCGTCGAGCACGTCGCCGACGCGCTCGTCGGGCTCGGGCATCCGCCGGCCCGGATCAGGACCGAACGTTTCGGAGGTGCATGATGCGTGCGGAGATCGCGGCCAGTACGGTCGACGGCAACGCTGCTGCGGGGCTGCTGTGGGACGTGTTCGAGGCCGACGTCACGGCTCTGATCGCGGTGTGCGGCGGGTGCCACGAGGGCGCACCGGTCGCCGAGGCGATCGTCGAGATCGACGAGGCGGCGGCCATCGTGCGCTGCCGCTCCTGTACCCACACGCTGTTCACAGTGCTCAGGCACGAGGGCGGAGTGCGACTCGTGGTCGGCACCCTGCACGAGATCGTCCGGCCCTGATGCGGCGAGCGGCCGGAGCTATCCCAGCAGCAGGGTCACGAGGATGAGCACGGGGACGCAGCCGATCGTCGTCAAGAAGACGGTGTCGCGAGAGATCGTCTCGCCCACGTCGTAGCGCTGCGAGTAGTTGAACACGTTCTGCGCCGTCGGGAGCGCGGCGAGCACCGTCACGACGAGCACGTCGTGCGCGCCGAGGCCGAAGACGAATTCCGCCACCGCCCAGGCGATGACCGGCATGGCCACGAGCTTCAGGATGCTGGCGAGCACGATGTCGCGCCGGCGGCCCGAGGGCGCCAGCACCCGCTGCCCGTGCAGCGAGATGCCGTAGGCGATCAGGAGGATCGGCACGCACGCGTTCGCGATGAGCACGGCGGGCTGCATCACGATCGGCGGCAGTTCGATGCCCGACACCGACACGAGGGTGCCGAGCAGCGAACCGAGCACGATCGGGTTCGTGGCCACACGCGCGATCGCGCGCCACAGTGACGCGCGGGCGGTGGTGACGGCATCCAGGATCGCCATCGTGATCGGGGTGAACACCAGGAGCTGCATCAGGATGACCGGCGCCGGATACGCCGCGCTGCCGAGGAGGTACAGCGACAGCGGGATGCCGATGTTGTTGGAGTTGACCTGACCGGCGCTCAGCGCGCCGATCACGGTCTCGCCGACCGAGCGCCGCCAGGCGACCCGTGCGATCAGCACGTGCGCGAGGATCACCGCGACGGCGGCGATCGCCGACACCGGAAGCAGCGCCGAGAAGAGGGTCCGCACGTCCGCCTGCGCCAGCACGACGAACAGCAGGAACGGCGAGAGCACGAAGAACGTCAGCCGCGCGAGCACCGGCCGCGCGTGCTCGCCGAGGAGGTCGATGCGGCCGAGGATCCACCCGACGAGGATCGCCACGCCCACCACGACGAACCCGGTGAGCGACTCCAGCATGATCCGAGCCTAGGAAATCGTTCTCTCGGGAGCGAATCGCGCGTCACCGTCTGACAGACTGGCACGCGCCGAACCCAGGGAGCCATCGATGCCTGAACCCCGTGACCGCCCGACCCGCAAGATCGACCTGCTCGCCGCGCTGACAGCACCGGCTGCCGACGTTTGGGTGGCGACCGCGTCGACTGACGCCGCGCCGCACCTGGTGCCGCTGTCGCTGGCGTGGATCGACGACCGCGCGGTCATCGCCCTCGAGGAGCGCTCGGTCACGGCCCGCAACATCGGTGCATCAGGAGTCGCGCGCTTGGCAGCCGGACACACCCGCGACGTCGCGATGATCGACGCGGTACTCGAGCGCTCGGTGGGGGTCGACGACGACGAGTCGCTGGGCAGCGCGTACGCGGCACAGGCCGACTGGGACCCGCGCGGACTCGACGGATACGTGTTCCTCGTCTTGCGACCGACGCGCATCCAGGCGTGGCGGGAGTCGAACGAGCTGGCCGGACGCGTGCTCATGCGCGACGGTACCTGGGTGGTCTGAGCGTCGACCCCGGTGCCGGCTGGTCCTCGAGGATGGCGCGGGTGTCAGTGGTGATGAGCCTGCTCCGCCGGGGAGCTCTCCGCCGCCTGGCCGAGATCGTCGACGTGGCCGGCGCGGATTCGGGGCCACTGCGAGGTCGGGCGCCCCTTCAGGCTCATCTGCTGCCCGCGCGTGTCGAACTGCTTCGGCCAGCCTGTGGGGGAGTCCTCCCAGAACTCCTGCCGGCCGTACACGGTGAGGTCCATCAGCGCGTATGAGGGTGCCATGCGCTCGTTGCCGCGACCGGTCGTCCAGTAGGTCTCGTAGACGCGGTCGCCGTCGCGCAGATAGCAGACCAGCATCCCGAATTCCCGGCCGGCAACCAACCGGTCGAACGATTCCGCAGGTACGGCGTACCAGGGCATCGTCCAGCCCATGAAGTCCCTGTAGCGCGAGCTCGCCCCGTAGGGACCCTCGCAGAAGGTCGCGTACGTGATGTCGCGCGAGTTCAGATAAGACAGCTCGTTCATGTGGCTGGTCGAGAATGTGCACCCGACGCACTGCTCGGCCGCAGGTTTCCCGTCGTGCCACATGTGAAAGTACGCGATCAGCTGAGAGCGCCCCTCGAAGACGTCGATGAGCGGTACGGGACCGTCGGCGCCGATCACCGGCGTCGTCGGGTCGACCTCGACCATCGGCAGCCGACGACGTTCTGCAGCGAGTTCGTCCCCGGCGCGCGTGTATGCCTTTTCTTTTACAAGCAGGTCGTCGAGTCGTCTCTGCCACTCGCTGCGGTCGGCGATCTCCGGCAGCGGCCGGGCGCCGGAAGGGGTTTCTGTCATGGCCCATCTCTAGTGCCGGGCCGGAAGGGGCGCAATGGGCTTGTGTGCCAGAATGCGCCGATAATGCACATTATGTCAGTTCGTGAAGACCCGACGTGTGAGACCCCACAGCGTCGGACGAGTGCTGCAGCTTCGTGAGCAGCGCGACCAGCATCCCCTCCTCCTCGCCGGACAGCGGTGCGACGACGTCCCGCTGCGCAGCTGCCAGGGCGTCCTCCAGCCGCGGCAGCACGTCCCGGCCGGCATCGGTCAGGTTGACGATGTTGCGGCGACCGTCCGCCGGATCCGGCTCCCGGCGGATCAGCTCACGCGCCGACAGGTTGTCCAGGGCGACGGCGACGTCCTTGCGGTCGAGATCGAGATGGCGGCCGATCTCGACCTGGCTCACTCCCCCATGCTCGTCGAGCACCGCCAAGGTGCGGTAATGCACGGGCCGCAGCGCGAAGGGCGCGAAAGCGCGTTGGAGGATGTCCTGCGCGCGCGCATTCGCTCGGCTGAGCAGCCAGGTGGGCAGGTCAACGACTCGAGTCAGCACGCGATCCAGCATAGGAGTTGTTGGAACGCCCAACAATAGATATCGTTGGCCATTCCAACGAACAAGGAGAACTCATGACCCCTTTCGGACCGCAACTGCTGGGCGAAACGGAAAAGGCTCTCGGAGGCGTACTCGCTCGTGTCCTCGACAACACCGGCCTGACGGAACGGCAATGGGTCGCCCTCCGCCTGGCCGGACAGAACGACGGGCGGACAGAACTGGTCGGGCTCATCTCCGATCGGGCGCATTTCGCCGACGCCGAGCGGATCGTGACTTCGCTCACCGACCGGGGGCTGATCATCGGCAATCGCCTCTCCCCTGCGGGACAGACACTGCTCGAAGAGCTCCAGGCCAGCGTCGACTCGGTGGCGGCGCCCATCTGGCGCGACCTTCCGCCGAGCGACGTGGCGGCGGCAGAGCGGCTGCTCAACACTGTGGCGGGCAGGGCACGGAGCGTGCTTGCCGAATGGGAGTCCTGACGGCAGTTCCCGCGACGCTCCGCCAGGCAGTTCCGTCCCGTCTCCTGTGGGCCCACGTGCGCGAGTGACGGCTGGGCGGCTGGTGTCACTCGTCTCCAACCCTCGGGTCAGGGTCAGCGTGGCGAACCATGACGGTTCGCCGATGGCAACCCCCTCCCCTTTGCTGCGCTGTCGACGCGGTGGACTCCGCCTCGACCCCATACGCGGTGTTGACGACTCACCGCGCGAAAGGAGTCGAGAAGAGCGGACAGCTCCCCGCGCGTCGGCGACCATGGCCAGGCCCTCAGCCGCCGAACTCGGCGACGATGACGATAGGTGTCTGGTTGGCGTCGCAGAGCTGACGGATCTGCGTGAACGCTGCTTCTGTTCCGATGAGTGCGGCGCCCACCTCCTGCGATGGATCGCTCACGACGTCGCGCATCGCCTCGTAGCTCTCGGCGAATGCGGGATCAGAGGTTTGCGTCGCGGCGGCGAGATCCTCCGAGGCCCGCTCGACTCGCGCCCGCCACGCCGCTTCGTCGAACGCGCCATAGTACGCGTAACCCGTGTCGGCGTTCACCAGCGCGCTGTAGATCTCGGAGAACCGCTCGCATTCTGCGGTGACCGCTGCGTTCTGCTCGAACTCGGCCGTCGAGAATCGGGCCTGCGCCATCCATTCGACGTTCTCGGGCACCGTGACGTGCAGGACAGGCGCAGTGCGCTCGAGAATCGGCCATCCAAGGCTGTGGGAGCCGTCGCAGGTGCCGGTGAGGGGTGCCTGACCGAGCATCATCGAATCGCCGAGCTCGACGGAGAAGGGGCCGCCGCCCGCGCATTCGAAGTCGAGGGCGAGCGAACGCGCATCTTCGGGGATCGCGATCGGGACGTCGGAGGACTCCGAGGGTGCGCCGACGCCTGACAGGGTCTCACCACTCGTGTCGGAGGCCCCCGCCTCCGATGAAGCGTCATTGCCTGCCGTTGCCGGCGCCGGGGACGCGCAACCTCCCAGCAGAAGCAGGACCGCAGTGCCGGCGAGCATGACGCCCATGAGCTTCGAACGATCGGTGGATGAGGTGGTCGGAGCGGTCATCGGTCTCCTTCGCGGACGCCTGACGAGATGTCTATCAGTCAGGGCACGCGCTCGCCGGGAACAGGGCACGCACCTGGGGATGAGTCGCCGTCGATGCCGTCACACGAGTCCGGGCTTGTCGTCGAAGAGACACCGTCTGGCAGACTTCCGGGATGCCGAACTACGACGTCCTCACCCGGCTCTGGCCCGCATCCGCCGTTCGCGTGAGCGCCGGCGACCTCGAGCTGCGCTGGATCGATGACGAGCTCCTGGTCGAGCTCGCCGACGTGGCGGGGCGCGGCATCCATGATCCCGAGGCGATGCCGTTCGAGCACCCGTGGTCGCGCGGCTCGGCCGATGAGGTCGCGCGCAGCGTGCTGGCCTACCAGTGGGGAATCCGCAATCGGATCTCGCCCACCGCGTTCGTGCTCGAACTGGGCGTGCTGCACGACGGGGTACCCGTGGGGATCCAGGGACTCACCGCGAAGGACTGGCCGGTGCTGCGGAGTGTCACGACGGGATCGTGGCTCGGACGCTCGCACCAGGGACGCGGTATCGGGACTCGGATGCGGATGCTGGCTCTGCATCTGGCCTTCGAAGGTGTGGGTGCGCGAGAGGCGATGTCAGGGGCGTTCGTCGACAACGGCGCCTCGAACGCCGTGTCGGAGCGTGTGGGATACGAGCGGGACGGAGCGTTCCACGTCGCCCGCGAAGGCGCCGCCGTCGTTCACAATCGCTATGTCATGTCGCGCGAGCGTTGGGAGTCGGTTCGGTCGGACCACACCCAACGTCTGGGCGGCGCTGTCGAGCTTCACGGGATCGAGGGCCTCCGGGCACAGCTCGAGCCGGTCCAACCTGGCGCTGGGGCCAGACAGCACTGACCGCGGGCGCGCCATAGCGCCCGCGGTCAGCGTGTTCGTCAGAGGCCTGCGGCGTCGTCGGTCGAGCTCGTGCTCTGGCGGGTCACCCGCTCGTTGGCAGTCGGGTCGACCGCCGTGTGGGTGACGGACTCCGACCGGCGGCGGCGCGCCAGCAGAACGATGCCGACGATGAAGATGACGGCTCCGGCACCCATGAGGATGTAGCCGATCATGTCGAGATTCACCCATTCGACCTCGACGTTCACCGCGAACGCGAGGATCGCGCCGATGGCGAAGAGGGCGATGCCTGCTCCGATACTCATGCGAGGTGTCCTTTCCGGGGCACGGCGATCAGCCCTCCCCTGTTCCGGGACGCGTTGTCCCGCCTCTAACGCTGGCGCATCCGCCCGCGTCGGAAGAAGGGGTTGACAAACGGCGGAAGCGTTCGCCCGCGTTTCGCGATGCGCCTCCGAGCGGCTCTGTCCGGGTGAGGGCATCCGCGGCGGCGACTACTGTGGAATGGTGCACAGTCTGTCCCGTCCCCGAGCGACGGGGCCGGGACTGCGAGCCTGGGCGATCTGGACGGTCGGGGTCGCGGCGTACGTCCTCGCGATCACGAACCGCTCGTCGCTGAGCGCGGTCGGCGTCGACGCGGCCGCCCGGTTCGACGCCGACGCGGCGACCCTGTCACTGTTCGCGGTCGTCCAGCTGGCGGTGTACGGCGGCATGCAGATTCCCATCGGCGTGCTCCTCGACCGCTATGGAGCACGCCCGATCATGACGGTGGGGATGCTGCTGATGGCGGTCGGGCAGCTCACCATGGCCGTCTCCCCCAGCGTCGGCGTCGCGATCCTCGCTCGCATGCTGCTGGGCGCCGGCGACGCTGCGATCTTCCCCGGCGTGCTGCGTCTCATCGCCACCTGGTTCCCCGCCCAGCGCGGACCCATCATGGTGCAGCTCACCGGCATCGTCGGGCAGTCCGGACAGCTTGTCGCGCTGATCCCCCTCGCCGCGCTGCTGCACGCCACGTCGTGGACGATCACGTTCGGCAGCATCGCCGGCCTCGGCGTGCTGTTCGCGATCCTCGTGTTCCTCCTGATCCGCAACCACCCGCCCGACCGCGACGAGGACGTGTCGGTCGACACCGACACCGGCGCGATCCGGGTCGTGACATCCTCCGTCGACACCGGGGTCGGTATCCGTGCGGCATGGGCTCATCCGGGCACGCGACTGGCGTTCTGGTCGCATTTCACCACGCCGTTCGCCGGCACCGCATTCGTGCTGCTGTGGGGCATGCCGTTCCTCACCGCGGGCGAGGGGCGCACCACGGCAGAGGCTGCCTCCATCATGTCGCTGTACGTCGTGGTGGGCATGGCGCTGGGACCGATCATGGGCGAGCTCTCGCGGCGGGTGCCGCACCTGCGATCTCGTGCACTCGTGCTTCCGACGGTGGCCGTCCAGGCCGTCGCCTGGCTCGCGGTGATCGCCTATCCGGGGCCGGCGCCGCTCTGGCTGCTCCTCGCGCTGGCGGTCGCGTTGGCGACCGGCGGTCCCGCGTCCATGATCGCGTTCGACCATGCGCGCACCCACAACCCGTCGCATCGCCTCAGCACCGCCACAGGGGTGACCAACGCGGGCGGCTTCCTCGCCGCGCTGCTGGCGATCCTTCTCATCGGCCTCGCGCTCGACGTGCAGGGCGCCGGCACACCGGCCACCTACAATCTCGACGCCTTCCGGATCGCGTTCCTCATGCAGGTGCCGCTCTGGCTCCTCGGCGGCGCGTTCATCGTGATAGAGCGCAAGCGCACCCGCATCCGGCTCGGGTTGGAGCCGCCGCGCGCGCCGCGTCGCCGGCGCTGACCGCTTCCGACGGGATGTCGAGCAGAACGTCCCGGCGAGTCGGGGCGCCAGATCGGTACTGTGACCTTAATCGGCTCCACAGCAGGGACCGATCGAAAGGATGCCCGTGTCCGCTCCCCTCTTCATCGCCGCGGAGGTCCGGGAGGCCGTCGCGGCCGGTGAGCCGGTGCTCGCGCTCGAGTCCACGATCTTCACTCACGGACTCCCGCGCCCGCGAAACCTCGATGTCGCCCTCGAAGCCGAAGCGCGTGTGCGCGCGTTCGGCGTCGTACCCGCGACCATCGGCGTGGTGGACGGCCGCCCCACCGTGGGGCTCTCCCCGGACGAGATCGAGCAGCTCTCGACCGCGGACGACGTCGTCAAGGCGAGCGTCCGCGACATCCCCGTCGTCGCCGTGAAGGGACTGAGCGCCGGCACCACGGTCGCGGCGACCGGGTACCTCGCGTCGCGCGCCGGTCTGCGCGTCTTCTCGACGGGCGGCCTCGGCGGTGTCCACCGCGGTGCCCCGCAGACGTTCGACGAGTCGGCAGACCTGCTGACGCTGGCCGGCCTGCCGCTCGTCGTGGTGAGCGCGGGCGTCAAGTCGATCCTCGACATCCCCCTCACGCTGGAACGTCTCGAGACGCTCAACCTCGCCGTCGTCGGCTATCGCACCACCGACTATCCCGGCTTCTACATCGCCGACTCGGGGCACGACATCGAGTACTCGGTGGACTCCCCCGCCGAGATCGCGGCGATCGCGCGCATGCGCGACGGTCTCGGCATCTCGTCCACGCTGCTGGTCGCCAACCCCGTCGCCGCCGAGCGTCAGCTGGATCCGGCCCTGCACGACGATGTGCTCGCACGTGCGCTCTCCGCCGCGAATGCGAGGGGCGTCTCGGGCCACGACACGACGCCGTTCCTCCTCGATTTCCTCCAGCGCGAGACCGGAGGTCGCAGCCTGGACGTCAACGTCGAGGTGTATCGAGGCAACGTCGGTCTCGGTGCGCGCATCGCACTGGCCCTCGCGGACACCGCCGGATGATCGTCGTGATCGGCGATCTCGTCGCCGACCTGATCGTGCTGGGCGGGGCGGCGCTCGAGCGCGGCACCGACAACCCGGCGGAGGTGCGCCTCACGCGAGGAGGCAGCGCCGCCAACGTCGCCGCTGCGGCCGCGCCGCGGCATCCGTCGCGCTTCATCGGCTGCGTGGGAGACGACACGCTCGGGCACGCCCTGGTCGGCGAGCTCGAGGCCGCGGACGTCGATGTCAAGGTGCAGCGCGGTGGCCGCACCGGGTCGATCGTCGTTCTCGTCGACGCCGCCGGCGAGCGCACGATGATCACCGACCGCGGTGCGGCGGCGGAGCTCGGCCCGGTCGATCCCGCGTGGATGGCGGGCGCCGAGTGGGTGCATCTGCCGCTGTACGGCTTCGCGTCGACCCGCTCGAGAGATGCGGTGACGGATGCCGCGACCCGTGCCGCCGCGCGAGGCGCCCGCGTCAGTCTCGATCTGTCGAGCGTGGCGACTCTGCGAGATCTCGGCGGCGCAGAGCTGCAGCGCGTTCTCACGGAGGTCCGCCCTGACGTCGTCTTCGCCAACGAGGATGAGGCACGCCTGACGGCCGGACTCGATGTCGAGCCGGAAGGGGTCTACGTCGTCAAGCGCGGCGCCGAACCAGTGCTCGTCCGGGTGAACGGGTGCGCGCACGCTGTGGCCGTCGAGAGAGCCGACGACGTGCTGGACTCGACCGGAGCCGGGGACGCCTTCGCGGCGGGGTACATCCTCGCGGCGCTCGGCGGCGCTGACGCGTGCGAGAGCGCCCGGGCGGGCAGTGTGCTCGCGATGAGCGCACTGCGCCGTCCGGGCGCACTCTGATCCAGCCCGCGTGGGCTCAGGCCCTCTGGAGCTGCGCCAGCACGTCCTCGATGTCGTCGATGAAGGCGTTGTAGCCGGCGATGGTGGCTGCGACCTGCTCGTCCGAGAAATCGCTGCGGTCTTGGCGGATGGTGAGCACCGTGCCGTCGCCGGTCTCTTCGAGGTCGAACAGCACGGGCAGTCCGGCGTCGTCGCCCGGCTGGTCGGTCAGAGTCATCGCCAGATGCGACGGTGGTTCGACCACCTGGTACTCCCCCGCCCAATCGATCCGGTTGCCGTCCGGCAGCAGCATGACCGCACGGAAGGCGCCGCCCGGGCGCACGTCCATCGTCAAGGTGTCCTGGGGCACCTCGACGGCCGCCGTGCCGAACCACACGGCGAAGTGCTCGGGCTTGGTCAGCGTCTCGAACACCAGCTCGCGGGGCGCCTGCAGCGTGCGCGTGACGGTGAAGTACTCAGTCATGGTCGTTCTCCTTCTCGGTAGGTGCGGCGTCGCCGCCTGTCGGTGTGTCGGTACGGGTGCCCAGCTGCTGCAGGGCGTTGAGATAGTGGTCCAGGGCGCCCAGGCTGTCCTCCCAGAACTGCGCGTAGCCGCCGATCCAGTCGGATGCCGCCGCCAGAGGACGAGCGTCGAGCCGGGCCGGCCGGTACTGGGCGTTGCGGCCTCGCGTGACCAGCCCCGCTCCCTCGAGCACGCGCAGGTGCTTCGACACCGCGGCGAACGTCATGTCGAACGGTGCCGCGAGCTCCCCCACGGTCGCCTCCCCTTCGCTCAGCCGCGCGAGGATCGCGCGCCGGGTCGGATCGGCGAGCGCCGAGAACGTCAGGCTCAGTGCGTCCGTCATCTCGCCTCCTTGTTCAACTGATAAGTACAATACTAGTTGGTTGAATATGCGTCAAGACCGCTGTCCGAGGTGCCGAGTACGGTGACGGGCATGCCCCGAGTGATCTTCTACACCGCCACCACGCTCAACGGCTTTCTCGCCGACGATCAGGACTCGCTCGAGTGGCTCTTCGCCGCCGCGGGCGGGGAAGGCGGTGATGACGGCTTCCAGCGCTTCCTCTCCGGCATCGGCGTGCTGGTGCAGGGTTCGTCGACCTACCGCTGGGTGCTGGAGCACGAGGACCTCGTGGCGCACCCCGAGAAGTGGCCGTCCTACTACGGCAGCCGGCCGACATGGGTGTTCACCAGCAAGGAGCAGCCGGTGGTGCCGGGCGTCGACATCCGTTTCGCCTCCGGAGAGGTCCGCGACGTCTGGCCCGAGATCCGCGACGCGGCGGGTGAGCGGGATGTCTGGGTCGTGGGCGGCGGTGATCTCGCCGGCCAGTTCGCCGACGCGGGCCTCCTCGACGAGATCCGGGTCTCCATCGCGCCGGCGACCCTGTCTTCGGGCAAGCCGCTTCTCCCCCGCAACCTCGGCGCCGACCGCCTCGAACTGACCTCGGTGCGCCAGGCCGGTGTCTTCGCCGAGTTGACCTACGCGGTGACCGGCGGGGCATCCTGAGCAACAGGCGCTACGCAGAACCCGCCGCGCTGGTGAGTCGCGTTCGCGGTCAGTGCGCGCGGGGTGCGAACTCGGTCCACTGACCGAACTTCGCCTCGCGGCCATCGCCCGAAGACGTGCCGGTCAGGCGCCGGCGCACCCAGGGACCGACGTGCTCGCGATAGTACGCCGCGCCACGGGCGCCCCTCGGTGGCAGCGGCGGCAGCGACCACCATTCCTGCGGAACCGGCTCCACGCCCAGAGCGTCCAGGACGCGGGCGGCGACGCGATGATGGCCACGCGCGTTCATGTGCAAACGGTCCTCCGACCAGTAGGGCGGGGTCGCGAGCTCCTCGTCGAACCAGTTGTACGCCTGCACGACGTCGGTGCGCGATGCCAGGCGCTTCTCCACGGCGTGGGAGAGCAGATCTCCGCGCCGCTGGATGACGCGCCGCAGCGGCAGCTGCCCGGTGGGGTTCGCCCCCGAGAGGACGATGAGGTGCACGCCCTCCTCGTCGCAGCGGCGGACCACCGTCTCGAACGCGGCGAGGACGTGCGCGATGCTCGTCCGGGGTCGCAGCATGTCATTGCCGCCGCCGTTGAACGAAAGGTGGGTCGGGTTCAGGGCGAGAGCCGGTTCCAGCTGCTGCTCGACGATCGGCCACACGAGCTTGCCGCGGATCGCCAGGTTGGCGTACTCGATCGGCTCGCCGGCGGCGTCGGCCCATCCCTGCGCCACGAGGTCGGCCCAGCCGCGGACGTGCCCGTCGGGGAGCTCGTCGCCCACGCCCTCGGTGAAGGAGTCGCCGATCGCGACGTATCGAACGGATGCCACGGGCTCCAGCCTACGGCCGGCCCGGCGTGCGTCCGGCCAGGGTCATCGGTCGTCGAGCGCCACGCCGCGGCGGTCGACGAGTCCCCATGCGGCTGCGGCCGCGATGGCGAAGAAGATGGCGAACACCACGAAGAGCACCGGGGCGCCCCCGGCCAGCAGCAGCGGCGGCACGACCAGCGGCGCGACGATGGATGCGATGCGTCCGACGCCCGCAGCCCATCCGGTGCCGGTCGCCCGCAACGAGGTGGGGTACATCTCGGGGGTCACGGCGTACAGCGCGCCCCAGGCGCCGAGGTTGAAGAACGACAGCGCCATGCCCGCCGCGATGATCGCTCCCGGCCCCGCCGCGGTGCCGAAGAAGACGGCGGACACCGCCGAGCCGACCAGGAACACCGAGAGCGTCAGTCGGCGCCCCCACACCTCGATCAGCCACGCGGCCACCGCGTAGCCCGGCAGTTGAGCGAGGGTGATCACCAGGGTGAAGCCGAATGAGCGTACAAGGTCGTACCCCTGCGCCACCAGGATCGAGGGAATCCAGATGAATGCGCCGTAGTACGAGAAGTTGACGCAGAACCAGACGAGCCAGAGGCACGCGGTGCGCACACGGAACTCTCGGGCCCACAGCGCGCCCAAGCGCTGCCGGAGAGACGTCGCCGCGGCGGGAGGCGCGTCGGCGCGAGCGAGCGATGACGTCGGCGCGTCGGATCCTGCCGCCTCCTCGAAGGTGTGCACGACGGACTCGGCCTCGGTGAAGCGGCCGCGGCGCTCCAGCCAGCGTGCTGATTCAGGCAGCCCCCACCGCACGATGAGCGCGTACGCCGCCGGGATCGCCCCGAGCGCGAAGGCCCAGCGCCACCCGTTCTCGGACGCCGGGATGACGAAGTAGCCGATGAGTGCCGCGAGCGTCCAGCCGACCGCCCAGAATGCCTCGAGGATCACGATGAGCCGGCCGCGCATGCGAGCCGGTGCGAACTCGCTGACGTAGGTGCTGGCGACCGGCAGCTCGGCACCGAGCCCCAGGCCGACGAGGAAGCGCAGGACGAGAAGTGCCGCCAGCCCGCCGACGAGCGCACTCGCGCCCGTCGCCACGCCGTACACGAGGAGCGTCAGCGCGAACACCTGGCGTCGCCCGAAGCGGTCGGCCAGGAGCCCGCCGACACTCGCCCCGACGGCCATGCCGACGAAGCCGATCGACGCGATCCACGCCGTCTCGCTCGGAACCAGGTCCCACTGCGCGGCCAGCGCGGCGATCACGAACGAGATGAGCCCGACGTCCATCGCATCCAGGGCCCACCCGATCCCCGAACCGGTGAGCACGCGCAGGTGCACGCGGGTGAACGGCAGTCGGTCGAGCCGCTCCGAGAGCGTCGACGTGCGGGGTCCGGCATCCGTCATAGCGTCATGCTACGGATGCCGGAGCCCGAGCGGGCGCTACGACAGCATGTCGCGGACACGCGGGGCGACCTCGGTGCCGAACAGCTCGATCGAGCGCAGCATCTTCTCGTGCGACAGCGTCCCGGTGGAGAACTTCATGTCGAAGCGCGTCGCGCCCAGCGTCTGCACGGTGTCGGCGATCTTGCGGGCGACCGTCTCGGGTGAGCCGACGTACAGCGCGCCTTCGGGACCGACGTCGTGCTGGAAGCGCAGGCGGTTGTATGTCGGCCAGCCGCGCTCGCGTCCGATCGAGTTGTTCATCGCCTCGAAGCCCTCGTACGCCTCGTCCCACGCCTGCTGGTCGGTCTCGGCGATGTGGCCCGGCGAGTGCACGCCGACGGGAAGCTGCGGCTGGTCGAAGGTGTCGAGCGACCGGCGATAGAGGTCTGCGAAGGGCCGGAAACGTGCGGCGGGGCCGCCGATGATCGCGAGCATGAGGCCGTAGCCGTACCGGGCGGCGCGGACGGCCGACTCGGGCGTGCCACCGACGCCGACCCACGCGCGCAGTCCGTTCTCGGTCTTGGGGAACACGTCTGCCGCGTCCAGCGGGGCGCGCAGGGTGCCGCTCCACGTGACGGGCTTCTCGGTCAGCAGCTGCGAGAACAGATCGAGCTTCTCGTCGAAGAGTGCCTCGTAATCGCGCAGGTCGTAGCCGAACAGCGGGAACGATTCGATGAACGACCCCCGGCCGAGGATGACCTCGGCACGGCCGTTCGACACCGCATCGAGCGTCGAGAACCGTTCGAACACCCGCACCGGGTCGTCGCTCGAGAGCACGGTGACGGCAGTGCCGAGATGGATCCGCTCAGTGCGCGCGGCCGCGGCGGCCAGTACGATCTCGGGGCTGGAGACGGCGAACTCGCGGCGGTGGTGCTCCCCCACCCCGAAGAACGACAGGCCGACCCGATCGGCCAGGACGGCCTGCTCGACGACGTTGCGGATCGTCTGCGCGCCGCTGATCAGCTCGCCGGAGGCGTCGCGGGTGACGTCGCCGAAGGTGTCGAGTCCGAGCTCGAGGGTGGCGGGGTCGATGGAGGTCATGGTCTTCTCCTTCTATTCGCTTGCATGAACCTACGGCGCGACTGCGGCATTCCCCGAGACGCACGGCCGCCGCGAGCGTAGCGTGGTGGGCATGGCCCTCTTCGCGGATCGCCGCGCCGCCGGACGAGAGCTCGCCGCCGGGCTCGCGGAGTGGCGAGGGACGGATGCCGTGGTCCTGGGCATCCCCCGCGGGGGCGTCGTCGTCGCCGCGGCGGTCGCCGAAGGGCTGGGACTCGAGCTCGACGCCGTCGTGGTGCGCAAGCTCGGAGCGTCCGGGCACGAGGAGTTCGCCGTCGGAGCGATCGCCGACGGGGTTCGCATCGTGACGCCCGACGCCGTGCGCTGGGCCGGCATGTCAGCGAAGGACCTGGAACGGGTCGAGGCGGCAGAGCGCGACGAACTGGCACGGCGGACGGACGTCTACGGTTCGCGCTTCGTGGACCTGACGGGGCGGACCGCCCTCGTGGTGGACGACGGCGTGGCGACGGGCGCGACCGCCGTCGCCGCCTGCCGCGCGGTGCGTGCCCGCCATCCCGACCGGGTCGTGCTTGCCGTGCCTGTCGCACCCGAACGTTTCATCGCACCGGCGGACGCGGTCGACGACTTCGTGTGCCCGCACCGCGAATCCGACTTCTGGGCCGTGGGCGAGTACTACGAGCACTTCGGGCAGACGAGCGACCGTGAGGTGGTGGCGCTGTTGCTGGCCGCTTCGACAGGCTCAGCGACCGGAGAAGGTCACTGAGCCCGTCGAAGGGCCGTCACTGAGCCTGTCGAAGGGTCAGCGCGAGAGCGCCATGCGCAGCGTGTCGAGTCCGACGCCGCCGAGATCGAGGGCGCGCTTGTGGAACTTCTTGATCGAGAAGTCATCACCCTCGCGCTCGGCGACCTCGTCGCGCAGCTGCTCCCAGATGCGCTGGCCGACCTTGTAGGACGGCGCCTGACCCGGCCAGCCGAGGTAGCGGTTCACCTCGAACCGGACGAACTCGTCGGGCATGTTGACGTTGCGCAGCATGAACTCGAGGGCGAAGTCCGCGTCCCACGGCCCCTGACCGTCGGGACGCGGCTTCTCGAGGTGCACGCCGATGTCGAGCACGACGCGGGCCGCGCGCATGCGCTGGCCGTCGAGCATGCCGAGCCGGTCCGCGGGATCGGAGAGGTAGCCCAGCTGCTCCATGAGGCGCTCTGCATACAGGGCCCAGCCCTCGGCGTGCCCCGACGTCCCGGCGAGGAGGCGGCGGTAGGTGTTCAGCTGTGCGCGGTTGTACACGGCCTGCGCGATCTGCAGGTGGTGGCCCGGGACGCCCTCGTGGTACACCGTCGTGAGCTCGCGCCACGTGTCGAACTCCTCGACGCCCTCCGGCACCGACCACCACATGCGGCCGGGACGCGAGAAGTCGTCGGTCGGGCCGGTGTAGTAGATCCCGCCTTCCTTCGTGGGCGCGATCATGCACTCGAGGCTGCGGATCGGCTCGGCGATGTCGAAGTGGGTCTTGCCGAGCTCGGCGATCGCGCGATCGCTGGTCTCCTGCATCCACTTCTGCAGGGCGTCTGTGCCGTACAGCTTGCGGCTGGCGTCCTCCTCGAGGAAGGCGACGGCCTCTTCGACGGAGGCGCCGGCCTTGATCTCGTTTGCGATGGACTCCTGCTCGGCGACCATGCGCGCGAGCTCCTCGGTGCCCCATTCGTAGGTCTCGTCGAGGTCGATGGTCGCACCGAGGAACCGGCGCGAGTGCAGCGCGTACAGCTCGCGGCCGACCGCGTCCTTCTCCCCCGCCGCCGGTGCCAGTTCGCCGCTCAGGAACGACGCGAGCTGGTCGTAGGCCACGCGCGCCGCGTTGGCGTTGTCGGCCAGGTCGCGGGCGAGGGATGCCGGGAGCTGCCCCTCTTCGGGAGCCGCCTCCGCGGCGAACGTCGCGAAGAATCCGCCGTCGGCCGTGTAGCGGGCGATCTGCGTGGCGACCTCGACCACCTGGCGCCGGGCGGGCACGACGCCCTGGTCGATCCCCTCGCGGAGTGTGGCGATGTAGCCGTCGATCGCACCGGAGACCGCGCCGAGACGCGTCGCGATCACCGACCAGTCGTCGGGGGTGGCGGTCGGCATGAGGTCGAACGCGGAACGGATGTTCTGCGCGTGCGAGGCGATCACGTTGATGTCGCGCAGATGCCACTTCGCATCGTGCAGGTCGAGCTCCAGCTGGATCTCTCGTGAGAGGTCGTCCTTCGTCACGGCGTCGACGTCGTCGGCGACGGCCGAGGCCTCGAGGGCGGCCAGTGTCTTGCGTCCCTCTTCTACGAGGCGCTCCTGACCGGCCGGGCTGTAGTCGCCGAAGCGGTCGTTGTACTCGGACCGACCGATGTAGGTCGCGAGCGTCGGCTCGAGCTCGGCGAGGGTGTCGACCCACGCATCAGCGATCTTGTCGATCTGCGTGGGCGTGCGGGTTTCGTCTGTCATGGCTCCGAGCCTAGGCATGAGACGCGGTACCGACAAACGAGAATCCCGGTCCGATCGCGAATCGCTCCGCGCAGCCCGATCAGTGGCCGGCGGCGTTCCAGTCGTCGCCGCGGCCGATCTGCACGTCCAAGGGCACCGAGAGCTGCGCCGCATCGCCCATGCGCGTGCGGACGATGTGCTCGGCGGCATCCCACTCCCCCGGGGCCACCTCGATCACGAGCTCGTCGTGGATCTGCAGAAGCACCCGGGAACGCAGCTCCTCCGCCGCGAAGTCGTCGTGGATGTGGAACAGCGCGATCTTCATGATGTCGGCCGCGCTGCCCTGGATCGGGGCGTTGAGGGCGGCGCGCTCGGCATTCTCTCGCAGCACGCGGTTGGGGCTGGCGAGGTCGGGGAACGGGCGGCGCCGTCCGAAGATCGTCTCGGTGTAGCCGTCGATGCGGGCCTGCTCGACCGATGAGCGCAGGTAGTCGCGTACGGCGCCGAAGCGGGCGAAGTACTCCATCATCAGCTGCTTGGCCTCGGCCTGCTCGATGCGCAGCTGCTTCGAGAGCCCGAACGCGGAGAGGCCGTAGACGAGGCCGTACGACATCGCCTTGACCTTCGTGCGCATCGCCGGTGTGACGTCTTCCGGCGCGACCCCGAACACCCGCGAGCCGACGAAGCGGTGCGTGTCTTCGCCGGAGTTGAACGCCTCGATCAGGCCGGGATCCTCCGAGAGGTGCGCCATGATGCGCATCTCGATCTGCGAGTAGTCGGCGGTGAGCAGCGTATCGTACCCTTCGCCCACCATGAACGCCGAGCGGATGCGGCGGCTCTCCTCGGTGCGGATGGGGATGTTCTGGAGGTTCGGGTCGGTGCTCGAGAGCCGGCCGGTCTGGCTGCCGGTCTGCACATACGTGGTGTGGATGCGTCCGTCCGCGCCGCTGGTGCGGTCGCCGCCGATCGCACTGTCGAGGGACTCGATGATCTGACGCAGCTTCGTCGCCTCGCGGTGCTGGAGCAGCAGATCGAGGAACGGGTGCGGGTTGGTCTCCTGCAGATCGGCCAGGACCGCGGCATCGGTCGAGTATCCGGTCTTGGTCTTGCGCGTCTTCGGCAGCTGCAGCTCTTCGAACAGGACCTCCTGCAGCT
Source organism: Microbacterium sp. (assembly GCF_036566905.1). Classification (GTDB taxonomy): domain Bacteria; phylum Actinomycetota; class Actinomycetes; order Actinomycetales; family Microbacteriaceae; genus Microbacterium. The sequence goes on from NZ_DATCVK010000037.1 coordinate 23,956, forward strand.
GCTTCGGCGAGCCGAGGTTGACCTCGCGACCGATGGCCGCGTAGGCCCGCAGAGCGAGGGCGTCCGCGCGTGCGCCGAGCTCGCCGGAGAACGCCGACAGCCGCTCGTGTGAGACGGCGACGCCGGCGAGCTCCATGTCGGCGAGCGTGTGCAGGGTCGGCAGTTCGATGTCGGTGAGCACAGCCGAGACGCTGTCGGGCAGCTCGGCCCGCACCGCACGGACGACGCGCACCAGGTACCACGACAGCTGGCCGGTGGTGGCGCCCTCGGTCTCGGGCACGAGCTGTGCCGGGTCGGCCTCGGGCAGCTTCTCGTCGAGGTAGCGGTCGACCAGATCGGCGAGCGTCTTGTCGGGGAAGCTCGGCCGCAGCAGCCAGCCGGCGACGATCACGTCGAAGGCCAGCCCGCCCACACGCAGGCCGGCGCGGCGGAGCGCCTTCACCTGGGGCTTCGCGTCGGCGAACGCCTTCGGCGCGTCGGACGCGAGCCAGGGCTCGAGTGCGGCGGCGAGCTCCGGGGTCCAGGATGCCTCGGCCGCGGCATCCGCCGTGGCCACGCCGATGCGCGCCGGCAGGCCGCCCTCGATGGCGATCGTCACGCCGAGCTCTCCGTCCCTGTTCGCGAGCCACGCGGCGAAGTCCGCTGGGGAGAGCTCCGTCGCGATCGGCGCGAGCTCGGCCGCGGCCGACGTGACAGCCGCCATCTGCTGCTCGATGCCGGCCAGCTCGGCGACCCGCGGGATCAGCGTCTTGAACTCGAGCCGCGAGAAGATGTCGCGAACGGCCTGCGCGTCCATCGGCTGGACTTCGAGGTCGTCCGGGCCGAGCGGCAGCTCGACGTCGGTCATCAGCCGGTTGAGACGGCGGTTGCGGCGGACGTCTTCGACGTGGTCTCGCAGGTTGCCGCCGACGACGCCCTTGATGGCGTCGGCGCCGTCGAGGAGTGCGTCGAGCGAGCCGAACTGGTTCAGCCACTTCACGGCGGTCTTCTCGCCCACCTTCGGCACGCCCGGCAGGTTGTCACTGGTCTCGCCGACGAGCGCCGCCACGTCGGGGTACATCTCGGGCGGCACGCCGTAGCGCTCGATGACCGCGTCGCGGTCGTAGCGCTTGAGCTGCGAGACGCCTTGCACGTTCGGATAGAGCAGGACGACGTCGTCGTTGACCAGCTGGATGGTGTCGCGGTCACCCGAGCACACGAGCACGCGGAAGCCCTTCTCGACGCCCTGCGTGGCGAGGGTCGCCAGGATGTCGTCGGCCTCGATGTCCTCCTGCTGGAGAACCCGGATGCTCATCGCGGCGAGGCAGTCCTGCAGCAGCGGGATCTGGCCCTTGAACTCGGAGGGCGTCTCGGAGCGATTGGCCTTGTACTCGGTGTATTCGCGGGTGCGGAAGGACTGGCGCGAGGTGTCGAAGGCCACGGCGAGGTGCGTCGGCTTCTCTGCCTTGATCAGGTTGATCAGCATCGCGAGGAACCCGTAGATCCCGTTCGTGTGCTGCCCGTCCTTCGTCGAGAAGTTGTCGACCGGGAGTGCGTAGAACGCCCGATATGCCAGCGAATGGCCGTCCACGACGAGAAGGGTAGGCTTTGCGGAGTCCGTCACCCTGCAAGCCTAGTCAGGGCGGACGACAGTCGATTTCCCCGTCGCAGCGCGCCACTGCCGACCCGATTCGAAGGTGAGTCATGCCCGACCACTCCCCCGCTGCCGTCGACGGAATCGAGTGGGCGCTGGGCCGTGGGATCGGTGCGCTCGCCGAGAAGATGGGCTTCGAATGGCTCGAGTTCACGCCCGAGCGCGCCGTAGCCCGCATGCCGGTCGAGGGCAACACGCAGCCCGTCGGACTCTTCCACGGCGGCGCCTACGTGGTGCTCGGCGAGTCGCTCGGTTCGATGCACGCGAACTTCCACGCCGGCCCCGGCCGGCTCGCCGTCGGTGTGGACATCAATGCCACGCACACGCGTTCGGCGACGTCCGGCCACGTCACGGGGGTGTGCACGCCGATCCATCTCGGCCGGACCATCACCGTCCACGAGATCGTCGTGACCGATGACCAAGGCCGGCGCTGCTCGACGGTGCGCATCACGAACCACATCAAGGACCTGCCGCACGCATGAGAAGAGCGGATGCCTCGATCGAGGCATCCGCTCTTGCAAGAAGTGTGTGGTCAGCCCTTCTTGGGCGCGAGCTGCTCGATGATCGCCTTGGCGACGTCCTGCATCGTGAGGCGGCGGTCCATCGAGGCCTTCTGGATCCAGCGGAATGCCTCGGGCTCGCTGAGTCCCATCTTCTCGTTGAGCAGGCCCTTGGCCCGGTCGACGAGCTTGCGCGTCTCGAAGCGCTCGACCATGTCGGCGACCTCGGCCTCGAGCGTGATGATCTGCTCGTAGCGGGCGAGGGCGATCTCGATGGCCGGCAGCAGGTCGTTCGGCGTGAACGGCTTGACGACGTAGGCGAGGGCACCGGCCTCGCTCGCGCGCTCGACGAGCTCCTTCTGGCTGAAGGCGGTCAGCAGCACGACCGGGGCGATGTGATTCTTGCTGAGCTTCTCAGCGGCCGAGATGCCGTCGAGCTGCGGCATCTTCACGTCCATGATCACCAGATCGGGGCGCAGTTCGGTGGCCAGCGCCACCGCGGTCTCACCGTCTCCTGCCTCTCCGACCACGTCGAAGCCGTTGTCGCGGAGGATCTCGACGATGTCGAGTCGGATGAGCGACTCGTCTTCGGCGACCACGACGCGGCGGGGGGTGGATGCCGTCGATGCGGCGGTCTGCTCCTGCTCAGTCACCATTGAATCCTACGGTATGGTCGTTCGCGGACGCGCGGCATGCCGCGCGGGCCGGTGTGGCGGAATGGCAGACGCGACCGACTCAAACTCGGTTGCCCGCAAGGGCGTGTGGGTTCGACTCCCACCACCGGCACCTCGCGTAGGGAGCCGTGCGCAGCGCGACTGCCCACCGGCACCTCAGGATCCGGCGCCTGCCGGCGACAGCGTGCGCATGGCGACGCCGAGTCCGCCGGCCCACTCCCGGATGAGCCGGCGTTCTGCTTCAGTGCAGACGTAGCCGTAACCGACGTTGACGTCCCAGCCGTCGTAGGCGCTGGTCCACACCTCGTGCTCCAGCGTCCAGCCGTCGAGGAAGGCGAGTGCGTAGCAGTCCGCCATCGTCTCCGCATTGCCGGCGAACGCCTCCAGCACGGGTCGCGTGGCCTCGGGATTGGTGAACTGCAGGACGTGGGCGAACTCGTGGTACGCGACTCCCTGCCGGATCCAGTCGGTCATCGAAGGGTCCGACTGACTGGCGGCATTCAGATGCACGACGAGGGGTTCCGCCTCGAAGACGCAGCCGAGCGCGGTCGCCAGGTCGCAGGTCACAGCCGCGTCGTCGATGCGGGTGGCGACGTAGCCCCGGCCGAGCTGGTCGAGCGTCGCCTCCCACGCCGTCCCGGACGCGTTCGTCGCGGCCTCGAGCGCGGCGGCCGTCTGCAGTGCCTGCATCTCCTGTGCGGCGCGCTGTGCGACGAGGATGGCGGCATCCATCGCCTCGGCATCCCATCTGCTCGCGTATCCGCTCTCCGCGATCCCCTGGTACCTGTCCCACGGCACCATCGAGGCGAACGGAAGCCCCTGCAACGGCTCGATGCTCTCTTGGATGCCCGCCACGGCGGCGCCGAAGGCCTCCTTCTTCTCGATGAGGTCGTGCTGCTCGTCGATGAGGTCGCTCTGTCGCTCGATGCGGTCGTTCGCCTGCTCGAGCTGGAGGAACAGCCACACCGAGACGACCACGGCCCCGAGCAGGACGACGCCGAGCAATATCGCCACCACTGCCAGCCCACGCCCGCGGCGCTGCGGTGTGAGGTCCTCGCGCTTCTCCGCCGCGGGCGGCTCAGCCTCGCGTGGCGGCTCGGATCCCCCAGGTCCGTCCGCCCCGTCTGTCACGACCGGCTCCGGTGTCCCCGTGGCCGCGGTCGTCGTGCCCGTTGGATCGTCAGTCAACGCTGCCTACTCTCCCTGTGATCTGGAGTCGGACATTACACCGTCGGCGCGAAAGAGATTTTGCTATTCGGTGTTGCTAAGTAGCGGTACCTAGTGTTACTGTCTACCAGTAGTCAACAACACTGAGTACTGAGGAGGTGCGGGATGGGCAAGCAGGAGACGGAGATGCTCAAGGGCACGCTGGAGGGGATCGTCCTGGCGATCCTGTCCGGGCGATCCGCCTACGGGTACGAGATCACCTCGTGGCTGCGTGACCAGGGCTTCTCCGACATCGCCGAAGGCACTGTGTACGCCCTGCTGGTCAGGGTCGAGCAGCGCGGCCTCGTCGACGTCGAGAAGGTTCCCTCGGAGAAGGGACCGCCGCGCAAGGTGTACTCCCTCAACGCGCAGGGCCGCGAGCAGCTCGCGGAGTTCTGGAGGACGTGGAGCTTCCTCGCAGAACGCATCGAACAACTCCACCACCAGAACGCAGACAACGAACCCCACACCCCGAAGGAAGAGGACTGATCATGGCCGCCAAGTGGTACGAAGTCGTCACCGGCTCGCTCGAGCAGAAGAAGCAGTACCGCCAGTACAAGGCGCGCATCGAGGCTCTGCCCGAGCCCTACCACGCCGCCGCCAAGGCGCTGGACCGGTACTTCATGACCGTCGGCGGCATGACCGACGGCGTGACGATGATGCAGATGCTCGGCGACTCCGCCGACCTCTGGGAGCGCGCCGCCGCCGACGGCACCCCCGTGCGCGACATCGTCGGCGAGGACGCCTCGGCGTTCGCCGAGGACTTCACCGCCGCGTATTCCGGCAAGCAGTGGATCGACAAGGAGCGCGCTCGCCTGAACAAGGCGATCGACGAGGCAGAGAAGGGAGACCAGAAATGACCACCGACACCGCCATCAAGGTCCAGGGACTCGAGAAGTCCTACAAGGACCTGCAGGTGCTGCGCGGCGTGGACTTCGAGGTGGCGCGCGGAAGCATCTTCGCGCTCCTCGGATCGAACGGCGCCGGCAAGACCACGGTCGTGCGGATCCTGGCGACGCTGCTCAAGGCGGATGCCGGCGCGGCAGCCGTCGCGGGGTTCGACGTCGTCGCCCAGTCGCAGAACGTGCGTGAGACGATCAGCCTCACCGGCCAGTTCGCGGCGGTGGACGAGGTCCTGACCGGACGCGAGAACCTCGTGCTCATCGCCCAGCTGCGCCATCTGCCGGACCCCGGCGGGATCGCAGACGGTCTCCTCGCCCGGTTCTCGCTCACCGAGGCGGGCTCGCGCAAGGCGTCGACCTACTCCGGCGGCATGCGTCGCCGGCTCGACATCGCGATGAGCCTCATCGGCAACCCGCCGGTGATCTTCCTGGACGAGCCGACGACCGGCCTCGACCCGGCCGCGCGGATCGAGGTGTGGGACGCCGTCAAGGAGCTCACCCGCGGCGGCACGACCGTGCTGCTGACGACGCAGTACCTGGACGAGGCGGAGCAGCTCGCCGACCGCATCGCGATCCTCCACAAGGGCCGGATCATCGTCAACGGCACCCTGCAGGAGCTCAAGCAGCTGCTGCCGCCGGCGAAGGTCGAGTACGTCGAGAAGCAGCCGACCCTCGAAGACGTCTTCTTCGCCCTGACCGGCGAGGACGACACCGAATCATCCGCGGACGCCGCTCCCGACGCCGCGAAGACAGGAAAGGAAGGACGATGACCGCCCACGTCATCGGCGACACCGCCGTACTCACCCGCCGGTCGCTGCGCCACATCCTGCGCAGCCCCGACACCATCATCACGACCGCGGTCACCCCGATCGCCCTGATGCTGCTGTTCGTCTACGTCTTCGGCGGGGCGATCGACACCGGGAAGGGGTCGTACATCGACTACATGCTGCCCGGCATCCTGCTCATCACGATCGCCTCGGGGATCGCCTACACGGCGTACCGGCTGTTCCTGGACATGCAGGGCGGCATCTTCGAGCGCTTCCAGTCGCTGCCGATCGCTCGATCGGGAGTGCTCTGGGCGCACGTGCTGACCTCGGTCGTGGCCATCGTGGTCTCGCTCGCCATCGTCATCGGCGTCGCGCTGCTGATGGGCTTCCGGACCGGTGCCAGCTTCGGCGCGTGGCTTGGCGTCATCGGCATGCTGCTGCTGTTCACGCTGGCACTCACATGGCTCGCCGTGATCCCGGGTCTGACGGCGAAGACGGTGGACGGCGCGAGCGCCTTCTCCTACCCGCTGATCTTCCTGCCCTTCATCAGCTCGGCGTTCGTTCCGACCGAGAGCATGCCGGGGCCGGTGCAGTGGTTCGCCGAGAACCAGCCGGTGACCTCGATCGTCGACTCCATGCGGGCGCTATTCGCGGGCGAGCCGGTCGGCAGCGACATCTGGGTCGCGATGGCCTGGCTGGTCGGCATCCTCGTCGCCGCGTACATCGCGTCGATGGCGATCTACCGCAAGAAGATCAGCTGACCGCACACGCAGAAGAGCGGATGCCTCGGGTCGAGGCATCCGCTCTTCTGCTGTTCGGGGCTTACGCGCCGAAGTACTGGTGGCCCAGGGCCTTGCTCTTGAGAGCGTCGAACTCGCCCTGCGAGATCGTGCCGGCGTCGAGGAGGGCCTTCGCCTTGGCGATGTCCTCCGCCGGGCTCGACGATGCGGCCGGGTGGTAGTCGTCGGACTCGGCGACCACTCCCCCGCGGGCGGCTTGGGCCCGCTCTGCCATGCCCTTGCCGCGGGCGATGATGTAGACGATCGCCGTGAGGAAAGGCACGAACACGAGGGCGATGATCCACAGCGCCTTGAGCCAGCCGTTCAGGTTCTCGTCGCGGAACAGGTCCGTGATGATCACGATCACCACGTACAGGTAGGCGATGAAGTAGAAGCTCCACAGCAGGAACCACCAGAAGTCACCGAAGAACATCGGCGTCACCTTTCTCGAAAAAGCCGGGACGGCTGCGACCACAGTAGTGGTCGCAGCCGTCCGCTGGAGAGAGGTGTCAGTCCCGTGTCTTGTAGATCGGCGCCTTGCCGTGCACCGCATCGCCCACCTTGTGGATGCGGATGTCGTTCGTGGAGCCGATGATTCCGGGAGGCGATCCCGAGATCACGACGACCTTGTCGCCGACCTTCGCGAGGTCGTTCGACAGCAGGTAGTCGTCGACCTGGATGAACATCAGGTCGGTGTGCGCGACGTGCTCGACCAGCGTCGACTGCACGCCCCACGTGATCGCCATGCGACGACGGATCGCCGGCTCGGGGGCGAAGCCGATCATGGGAATGCGCGGGCGCAGCCGCGACATGCGACGGGCGGTGTCGCCCGACTCGGTGAAGATGCAGAGGAACTTCGCGTCGACGAACTCGGCGACCTCCATCGCGGCAAGCGTGATGGCGCCACCCTGGGTTCGCGGCTTCGTCGTGAGCGGCAGGATGCGGTCCAGGCCGTGCTCCTCGGTGGAGTCGACGATGCGCGCCATCGTCTCGACGACGCCGACCGGGTACTTGCCGACGCTGGTCTCGCCCGAGAGCATGACCGCGTCCGCGCCGTCGAGCACGGCGTTGGCCACGTCGCTCGTCTCGGCGCGGGTGGGGACCGGGTTCTCGATCATCGACTCGAGCATCTGCGTCGCGACGATGACGGGCTTCGCCATGCGGCGGCAGAGCTCCACCGCGCGCTTCTGCACGATCGGGACGGCCTCGAGCGGCAGCTCGACGCCCAGGTCGCCGCGGGCGACCATGATGCCGTCGAAAGCGTCGATGATCTCCTCGAGGTTGTCGACCGCCTGCGGCTTCTCGATCTTGGCGATGACCGGGACGTGTCGCCCCTCCTCGGCCATGATGACGTGGACGCGCTGGACGTCCTTCGCATCGCGCACGAACGACAGCGCGATGAGGTCGGCGCCGGCGCGCAGGCCCCAGCGGAGGTCGGCCTCGTCCTTCTCGGACAGCGCCGGCACGTTCACGGCGACGCCCGGGAGGTTGATGCCCTTGTTGTTGGAGACCGGGCCGGCGACGATCACCTTGGTGGTCACGACGGTGTCGTCGGTCTCGATGACCTCGACGCGCACCTTGCCGTCGTCGATCAGGAGGAAGTCGCCCGGCTTGACGTCGTGCGGGAGGCCCTTGAACGTGGTGCTGACGATCTCCTTGGTGCCGAGGATGTCGTCGGTGGTGATCTTGAAGATGTCGCCGACCGCGAGCTCGTGCGGTCCGTTCTCGAACTTGCCGAGGCGGATCTTCGGACCCTGTAGGTCGACGAGGATCGCGACCGCCCGTCCGGCGTCGTCGGCGGCCTTGCGCACGTTGGCGAAGTTGTTGTCGTGGACCGAGTAGTCCCCGTGGCTCAGATTGAAGCGGGCGACGTCGACGCCGGCATCGATGATCGCGCGGACCATCTCATATGTCGACGTGGCGGGCCCAAGGGTGGCGACGATCTTGGCGCGTCTCATCCGTGGTATCTCCGGGTGGGTTGAAGGTGGCGAGTGCCTCGGCAAGCCTACGCGGGCTGCAAGCCGATGGCGACATCGGTCGGGCGGACCGGAGCAGGCAGCTCCGTGTCCCCCATGAGGAAGCGGTCGACGCTGGCTGCGGCGGCACGTCCCTCGGCGATCGCCCATACGATGAGCGACTGCCCGCGGCCGGCGTCGCCGGCCACGAACACGCCCGGGGCGGTCGTCTGGTAGTCGTCCTCGCGGCGCACGTTGCCCCGCTCGGTGAAGCGGGCGCCGAGCTGCTCCTCGAGGAGCGCGCGCTCAGGACCGGTGAAGCCCATCGCGATGAGCACCAGGTCGGCGGGGATCTCGCGCTCGGTGCCGCTCTTGGGCACGCGGCGGCCGTCGACGAACTCGGTCTCGGCGACGCGCAGGGCGCGCACCTCGCCCGCGTCGTTCGCGAGGAACTCGACGGTCGAGGCGAGGTAGGTGCGCTCGCCGCCCTCTTCGTGAGCCGACTGCATCTCGAATACGAGGGGGTCCATCGGCCAGGGCTGGTGCTCGGGACGCTCGCCCGGAGGGCGGCGGCCGATCGCGAGGTTCGTCACGCTGAGCGCGCCGTGGCGGTGGGCCGTGCCGATGCAGTCCGCGCCCGTGTCACCGCCGCCGATCACGACGACATGCTTGCCCTCGGCCGTGATCTGGTTCGGCACGGCGTCGCCGGCGACCGCCTTGTTCGATTCGACGAGGTACTCCATGGCGAAGTGCACGCCGGCGAGGTCGCGACCGGGGATCGCCAGCTCGCGCGGCACCGTGGAGCCGGTCGCGATGACGACCGCGTCGTAGCGGGCACGGAGGTCCGCCCACGAGATGTCGCGGCCGATCTCGACACCGGCGCGGAACCGCGTGCCTTCGTCCTGCATCTGGCGAAGACGCGACTCGAGGTGCTTCTTCTCCATCTTGAAGTCCGGGATGCCGTAGCGCAGGAGTCCGCCGATGCGGTCGTCGCGCTCGAACACGGCCACGGTGTGACCGGCGCGGGTGAGCTGCTGTGCGGCGGCGAGACCGGCGGGACCGGATCCGACGACGGCGACGGTCTTGCCGGTCAGACGGCCCGGCGGCTCCGGCTCGATCCAGCCGTTCGCGAACGCCTCGTCGACGATCGACACCTCGACCTGCTTGATCGTCACGGCGGGCTGGTTGATGCCCAGGACGCACGAACTCTCGCAGGGCGCCGGGCACAGGCGTCCCGTGAACTCCGGGAAGTTGTTCGTCGCGTGCAGACGCTCGCTCGCAGCACGACCCTCGCCGCGCCACGTGAGGTCGTTCCACTCGGGGATCAGGTTGCCGAGCGGACAGCCCTTGTGGCAGAACGGCACGCCGCAGTCCATGCAGCGCCCGGCCTGGCGGCGGAGCACCGCGCCGTCGCCAGGCTCATAGACCTCTTTCCAGTCCATGATGCGCACCGGCACCGGCCGCCGCGGGGGCAGCTCGCGCTCGGTGACCTTGAGAAAGCCTTTCGGGTCAGCCACCCGTCACCTCCAGAATGCGGTTCCAGACGACGTCGCCGTCGGGGTCGAGCCCCTCCGCGACGGCCGCCTGACGGGTCTCGAGCACCGCGGCGTAGTCGCGCGGCATGACCCTGACGAAGTTCGCCAGCTCGGCCTCGAAGTCGTCGAGGAGAGCCTGCGCGAGAGTCGATTCGGTCTCGGCGACGTGCTGCTCGAGCAGGTCGCGGAGGATCTCCGCGTCTCCCGAGCCGAGCTCGCCGAGCTCCAGCTCGCCCGAGGCGAGCGCCTCGCGGTTGACGAGCTTGCTGTCGAGCCGGTACACGTATGCGGTGCCACCCGACATTCCGGCGCCCAGGTTGCGTCCTGTCGCTCCGAGGATCACGGCGAGACCGCCGGTCATGTACTCGAGGGCGTGGTCTCCGACGCCCTCCACGACCGCGGTGGCACCGGAGTTGCGGACGAAGAAGCGCTCGCCCACCACACCGCGCAGGAACATCGTGCCCAGGGTCGCGCCGTAGCCGATCACGTTGCCCGCGATGACGTTCTTCGACGCGTCGAAGGTGGCGCCGCGCGGCGGCCGCACCACGATCTGACCGCCCGAGAGCCCCTTGCCGACGTAGTCGTTGGAGTCGCCCTCGAGACGCAACGTGATGCCCGAGGGCATGAAGGCGCCGAACGATTGGCCCGCCGAGCCGGTGAGGTTCACCACGATGCTGCCCGAACGCAGGCCGTTCTCGCCGCGCTCCTTCGTCACGTGGTGACCCAGGAGCGTGCCGACGGCACGCTCGGTGTTGCGGATCGGCAGGTCGATGGTGATCTCGCCGCCGTTCGCGATGACGTGCTGGGCGCGCTCGATGAGCGCGACGTCGAAGTGCTCGTCGAGCTCGTGCAGCTGCGCGGTGGTGTTGCGGCGCGGCTCGTCCGCGGCGAAGACGGGGCCCTCGAGCACCGGGGCGAGGTCGAGGCCGTTCGCCTTCCAGTGGTTGACCGCGCCGTTGACGTCGAGCAGGTCGCTGCGGCCGATCGCCTCGTCGAGCGAGCGGAAGCCGAGCTCGGCGAGGTACTCCCGCACCTCTTCGGCGATGAACTCCATGAAGTTCACGACGAACTCGGGCTTGCCGTTGAAGCGCTGGCGCAGGACGGGGTTCTGCGTCGCGACGCCCACTGGACAGGTGTCGAGGTGGCAGACCCGCATCATGATGCAGCCGGACACCACGAGGGGCGCCGTCGCGAAGCCGAACTCCTCGGCGCCGAGCAGGGCGCCGATGATGACGTCGCGGCCGGTCTTGAGCTGGCCGTCGACCTGCACGACGACGCGGTCGCGCATGCCGTTGAGCATGAGCGTCTGCTGCGTCTCGGCGAGACCGAGCTCCCACGGCGTTCCGGCGTGCTTGAGCGAGTTGAGCGGGCTCGCGCCGGTGCCGCCGTCGTGGCCCGACACCAGGATGACGTCGGCCAGCGCCTTGGCGGTGCCGGCAGCGACCGCGCCGATGCCCGACTGGCTCACGAGCTTCACGTGCACCCGCGCGCCGGGGTTGGCGCGCTTGAGGTCGAAGATCAGCTGCTTGAGGTCTTCGATCGAGTAGATGTCGTGGTGCGGCGGCGGCGAGATGAGGCCGACGCCGGCGGTCGCGTGACGTGTACGGGCGACCCACGGGTACACCTTGGTCGGCGGCAGCTGCCCGCCCTCGCCGGGCTTGGCGCCCTGCGCGAGCTTGATCTGGATGTCGTCGGCCTGGGTGAGGTACAGGCTCGTGACGCCGAAGCGGCCCGAGGCGACCTGCTTGATCGAACTCCGGCGCTCGGGGTCGAGCAGGCGGTCGGTGTCTTCGCCGCCCTCACCGGTGTTGGACTTGCCGCCGATGCGGTTCATCGCGATCGCGAGGGTCTCGTGAGCCTCGCGCGAGATCGACCCGTAGCTCATGGCCCCGGTCGAGAAGCGCTTGACGATCGACGAGACCGACTCGACCTCGTCGATCGGCACCGGCGTGCGGCCCTCGGTCTTGAGGGCGAACAGCCCGCGCAGCGTCTTGAGCTCGCTCGCCTGGTCGTCGACGAGCTTGGTGTACTCGCGGAAGATGTCGTACCGGCGGGTGCGCGTCGAGTGCTGCAGCCGGAACACCGTGTCGGGGTTGAACAGGTGCGGCGAGCCGTCGCGCCGCCACTGATACTCGCCGCCGGTCCACAGGCGCTCGTGCGCACGGACGGCCGCGTCCTCAGGGTACGCGTACGTGTGGCGCGCGGCGTTCTCTGCCGCGATGACGTCGAGACCGACGCCGCCGAGCTTGGACTCGGTGCCGGTGAAGTAGGTCTCGACGAAGTCCTGCGACAGACCGACGGCCTCGAACACCTGCGCGCCCGCGTACGACGACACGGTCGAGATGCCCATCTTCGACATGATCTTCAGCACGCCCTTGCCGAGCGCGTAAATGAGGTTCTTGACGGCCTTCTCGGGCGAGATCCCTGTGATGAAGCCCGCGCGCACCAGGTACTCGACGGTCTCCATGGCGAGATACGGGTTGACGGCGGATGCGCCGTACCCGATGAGCGTCGCCACGTGGTGCACCTCGCGCACGTCGCCGGCCTCGACCACGAGACCGCACTTCATGCGCGTCTCCTTGCGGATGAGGTGGTGGTGCACGGCGGCCAGCATGAGCAGCGACGGGATGGGCGCCAGGTCCTTGTTGGAGTCGCGGTCGGAGAGCACGATGAACTCCGCGCCGTCCTCGATCGCCTGGTCGACCTCCTGGCACATCTGCTCGAGGCGCTTCTTCATGCCCTTGTGGCCGGCCTCGACGCGGTACAGGCCGCGGATCGTGACCGACGTCCGGCCGGGAAGGGCGGTGTCGATGTGCTGGATCTTGGCGAGCTCGTCGTTGTCGATGACCGGGAAGTCGAGGGTCACGACACGGGTGTGCTCGGCGCCCCATTCGAGGAGGTTGCGCTCGGGCCCGAGACCGAGGCCCAGCGACGTGACGACCTCTTCGCGGATCGAGTCCAGCGGCGGGTTCGTGACCTGCGCGAACTGCTGCGTGAAGTAGTCGAACAGCAGGCGGGGGCGCTCGCTGAGCACGGCGACGGGTGTGTCGGAGCCCATGGCGCCGAGCGGCTCGGCGCCGTTCTGACCCATCGGGGTCAGGAGGATCTTGACCTCTTCCTCGGTGTAGCCGAAGGTGCGCTGACGGCGCGTGATCGAGGCGATCGGGTGCACGATGTGTTCGCGCTCCGGGAGCTCGGCGAGCCGCACGCGACCCGCGTCGAGCCACTCCTGCCAGGGCTCCTGGTCGGCGAGCTGCGCCTTGATCTCGTCGTCCTCGATGATCCGGCGCTGTGCCGTGTCGACCAGGAACATGCGGCCGGGGCGCAGGCGCCCGCGACGCTTGATGCGCTCCGGCTCGAAGTCGAGCACGCCGGTCTCGCTGCCGATGACGATGAGGCCGTCGGTCGTCTCCGTCCAGCGTCCGGGACGCAGGCCGTTGCGGTCGAGCGTGGCGCCGACGAGTGTGCCGTCGGTGAAGATCAGCGCGGCGGGACCGTCCCACGGCTCCATCTGCATGGAGTGGAACTCGTAGAACGCCCGCAGCTTCGGGTCGATGTCGGCCTGCTTCTCGTACGCCTCCGGCACCATCATCATGATGGCGTGCGGCAGGCTGCGGCCGGTCAGCGTGAGGAGCTCCAGCACCTCGTCGAACGACGCGGAGTCGCTGGCGCCGTCGGTGCAGATCGGCAGCAGCGGGCGGATGTCGCCGAGCAGCTCGGACTGGAGCTGCGACTGCCGCGCGCGCATCCAGTTGCGGTTGCCGTTGACGGTGTTGATCTCGCCGTTGTGTGCCAGCATGCGCAGCGGCTGAGCGAGCGGCCACGACGGGAAGGTGTTGGTGGAGTAACGGGAGTGCACGACGGCGAGCTCCGAGGCGAAGCGCTCGTCCTGCAGGTCGGGGTAGAACGGCTCCAGCTGGAGCGTCGTGACCATGCCCTTGTACCCGAGCGTGCGCGCCGACAGTGACACGAAATACGCGTCGAGCTCGGTGCGCGCACGGGTGCGCAGGCGATAGGCGCGCCGGTCCAGCGCGATGCCCGAGAGAGCCGGCTGGTCGCCCGACGCCGGGTGCGACACGAAGACCTGTTCGAAGACCGGGCGCGCCGCGAAGGCGAGCTTGCCGAGGTTCTCGTCGGATGTCGGCACCTCGCGCCAGCCGAGGACGGTCATGCCCTCGGACGCCGCGATCCGCTCGATGCCCGACTTCTGGGCCGCGCGCGCGTCGGCGTCGCGGGGCAGGAACACCATGCCGGCGGCGTACTCCCCCACCGGCGGCAGCTCGAAACCGGCCACCGCCCGCAGGAACGCGTCGGGCATCTGCGTGAGGATGCCCGCACCGTCGCCGGTGCCGGCATCCGAGCCGATCGCGCCCCGGTGCTCGAGGTTGCGAAGGGCCGTCAGGGCCAGATCGATGATGTCGTGACCGGCCTCGCCGCGCAGCGTCGCGACCATGGCCAGTCCGCAGGCGTCCTTCTCGAAGGCAGGGTTGTACATCCCCTGCTTCTGCGGGAAGCCGGCGCGGCCGGACGAAGCGGGGAAGTTCGCCTCCGAAGAGACGACGTGACGGGGGCTCGAAGCCATACCTACCGTCCTCACGTTGATAGTCAAGATGGGACGACGTCGGCCCTGGGCGCACGCTCCTCGGGAACTGAGCGGCGTTATTTGGTGGCAGGAGTGCTTGTGGCGCTGACCTCTTCGACCTCGGACGTCGGGGGTTCGCTGACGTCGACGAAGTCGTCGGTGTTCTGCGATTGTACAGCCTGTCCGGCGTTCCACTCGCGGCCGGACACATAGGGCGACGGCTCGAGACCGAGATGGCGGCGCTTCTGCACGAAGAAGATCGCCAGTCCGATGACGACGCCCAGGATGGCCGCCCAGACGTTGGTGCGCAGGCCCAGGAAGATGTCGCTCGGGTCGATGCGGATCGACTCCCACACGATGCGCCCGGCGCTGTACCAGATGAGGTACACGGCGAACAGGCGTCCCCACTGCAGGCGGAAGCGGCGGCCGACCCACACGATCACCAGGACGCCCAGGGCGTTCCAGAGAACCTCGTAGAGGAAGGTGGGGTGGAAGAGCGTCCCCTCCGGCAGGCCGATCGGCCACGCGGGGTTCGGGTAGTCGATCTCGAGGCCCCACGGAACATCGGTCGGCAGGCCGTACAGCTCCTGGTTGAACCAGTTGCCGAAGCGGCCGATCGCCTGGGCGAGGAGAAGGCCGGGCGCGAGAGCGTCGGCGAAGGTCCAGAAGCGGATGCCGGTCCACCGGCAGCCGAGCCATGCGCCGACGGCGCCGCCGATGAGGGCGCCGTAGATCGCGATGCCGCCCTCCCAGATGTACAGCGCCGACAGCGGATTCGCGCCCTCGCCGAAGTAGAAGCTCCAGTGCGTGAGGACGTGGTAGATCCGGGCGGTGATGATCGCGAGCGGCACGGCGAGGAGAGCGATGTCGATGACGACCCACGGCTCGGCGCCGCGCTTGGTGAGGCGGGCGTTCGTCCACAGCACGGCGACGATGATCCCCGTGATGATGCACAGCGCGTAGATGTGGATCCGCAGGGGGCCGATGTCGAAGTAGCTGATCGACGGGCTCGGGATGCTGGCGACGACGCTCGCGGCGGCGGTGATCATGGGAGAACCGTGTCCTTGCTGGATCCGTGCGGGAGGGGCCGGCGCACGCGCCGACCTGAGAAGTCTAGTTCGCGCTGCGCGCGGTGCCGGCGGCGAGGCTGCGCGCGGTCGCGGCGAGGCCGTCGATTCCCCCCTCGCGCAGCGCGCGGACGAGCGCGGTGCCGACGATCGCGCCGTCGGCGTACTCGAGTACGCCCGCCACCTGATCGGCGTTCGAGATGCCGATGCCGACGCACGCGTGCTCGACCCCGTGCTCGCGCAGCCGGGCCACGAGCGTGCGTGCGGCGGCATCCAGCTGCGCCCGTTCGCCGGTGATGCCCATGGTCGAGACCGTGTAGACGAACCCGGTGGACTGCTGGACGATCAGCTCGAGGCGCTCGTCGGTCGATGTCGGCGCGGCGAGGAACACGCGGTCGAGTCCCGTGCGCTCGCTGGCCGCGATCCACTCGGGCGCGGCTTCGGGCGTGATGTCAGGGGTGATGAGGCCTGCTCCCCCGGCGGCGAGGAGATCGTCGGCGTACCGGTCGACCCCGTACTGCAGCACGGGGTTCCAGTACGTCATCACGAGCACCGGAACGTCCACGCGGCGCGTGATCTCGCGCACCGCCGTGAACGTGTCGCGCAGCCGGAAGCCGCCGGCGAGCGCGGCCTGCGTGGCCTCCTGGATGACGGTGCCGTCCATCACCGGGTCGGAGTAGGGCGGGCCGAGCTCGAGGACGTCGGCGCCGTTCTCGGCGAGGGCCACGGCCGCGTCGATGCTCGTGCGCAGGTCGGGGAAGCCGATCGGCAGGTAGCCGACGAACGCGCCCCGGCCGGCGGCGTGGGCGGCGTCGATCGCCGCGGCGACGCGGGAGCTCATAGCTTGGTGCCCTCTCCCTTGGCGGCGTCGTCGGACGGTGCCGTCTCGACCGGCCCCGCACCCTCAGCGGCTGCGGCGGCGGCAGCGTCGTACAGGTGGAAGTAGCGCGCGGCGGTGTCCATGTCCTTGTCGCCGCGACCCGAGAGGCAGACCGCGAGGATCGCGTCCGGCCCGAGTTCGCGCCCGATGCGCAGGGCGCCGGCGAGGGCGTGCGCCGACTCGATCGCCGGAATGATGCCCTCGGTCTCGGAGAGCAGCCGCAGCGCCTGCATCGCCTCGTCGTCGGTCGCGGGGATGTACTCGGCACGCCCGATCGAGGCGAGCCAGGCGTGCTCGGGTCCGACGCCCGGGTAGTCGAGTCCTGCCGAGATGGAGTGCGACTCGACCGTCTGGCCGTCCTCGTCCTGCAGCACGTAGGTCTTCGCGCCGTGCAGCACCCCAGGGCGTCCGCGCTCGATCGATGCGGCGTGGCGAGGGGTGTCCACGCCGTCGCCGGCGGCCTCCACCCCGTAGAGCTTCACGTCGTCGTCGAGGAACGCGTCGAACATGCCGATGGCGTTCGAGCCGCCGCCGACGCACGCGATCACGGCATCCGGAAGCCGGCCGGCCTCTTCGAGCAGCTGCGCGCGCGCCTCTTCGGAGATGACCTTCTGGAAGTCGCGCACCATGGCGGGGAACGGATGCGGCCCCGCGGCGGTGCCGAAGATGTAATTCGTCGTCTCGACGCTGGCGACCCAGTCGCGGTAGGCGTCGTTGATGGCGTCCTTCAGCGTGCGGGAGCCGGTCTTGACCGGCACCACCTCGGCGCCCAGCAGGCGCATGCGGGCGACGTTGAGCGCCTGACGCTCCGTGTCGACCTCGCCCATGTAGATCGTGCACTCGAACCCGAACAGCGCTGCAGCGGTCGCCGTCGCGACGCCGTGCTGGCCCGCGCCGGTCTCGGCGATCACGCGGGTCTTTCCGAGGCGCTGGGTGAGCAGCGCCTGGCCGAGCACGTTGTTGATCTTGTGCGAGCCGGTGTGGTTGAGGTCCTCGCGCTTGAGGAACACCCGCGCTCCCCCGGCGTGCTCGGCGAACCGCGCGACCTCGGTGATCGGCGACGGGCGGCCCGCGTACGAGTGCAGCAGGCGCACGAATTCGGCCTGGAATGCGGGATCGGCCTTGGCCGCCTCGTACTCGGCCGCCAGCTCATCGATGGCGGCGATCAGGGATTCGGGCATGTAGCGCCCGCCGAACTCGCCGAACAGCGGCCCGGGGGCCTCGCGAAGACTCACTGCGTCGCCCTTCCTTCGCTCAGTGCATCGCCCGCGCCCGCTTCCAGGAAGGCGCGCAGGGTGGATACGGGATCGTTGGTGACGAGGGCCTCGCCGACCAGGACGACGTCTGCCCCCGCCGCCCGGTAGTGGGCGACGTCTTCGGGGACGAGCACGGCCGACTCGGCGATTCTGACCGCGCCGGCGGGGATGCGCTCGGCCAGCCGCCCGAACAGGTCGCGGTCGAGCTGGAACGTCGACAGGTCGCGCGCGTTGACGCCGATGAGCTGCGCGTCGAGCTCGGCTGCACGGTCGACCTCGGCGGCCGAGTGCGTCTCGACGAGCGCGGTCATGCCCAGCTCGCGCGTGAACGCGTGCAGGCGAGCGAGGACATCCTGCTCGAGCGCGGCGACGATGAGCAGCACGAGATCCGCACCGGCGGCGCGGGCCTCGAGCACCTGGTACTCGGTGGCGATGAAGTCCTTGCGCAGCACCGGCAGGGTGACCGCGGCCTTCACGGCCTCGAGGTCGGCGAGGCTTCCCTTGAAGCGCCGCCCCTCGGTGAGGACGGAGATCGCGGACGCGCCGCCCTCCTCGTAGCGACGGGCCTGCAGGGCGGGGTCGGGGATCGCCGCGAGGTCGCCGCGCGAGGGGCTCGCCCGCTTGACCTCGGCGATGATCTTGACGCGGTCGGACGGAGCGAGGGCGGCGACGGCGTCGATCGCGGGACGCTGCGCCAGCGCTGCGGCCTCGACCGCTGCCACTGGCCGCACCGAGGCGCGTGCCTCGGCATCCTCAACCGCGCCGGCCGTCAGGTCGGCGAGCATGATCAGTGCTCTTTCGCCACGTACTTCGAGCCGTTCACGCCGTAGCCGGCGCGGGACATCACCCAGCCGACGATGGCGCCGACGACGAGGAGACCGGCGGAGGCCCAGACCAGTGCGGGGATGTCGAGGAAGTAGAAGAGGGTTCCGAGTGCGACCGCCACGAGCATGATCACGACGGCCGTCCAGGCGGCGGGCGAGTGTCCGTGGCCGGGGTCGCCGATGTTGTTGCTCATGGATATCTCCTCGTGAAGCCTGGGAAGCGCGGGATCACGCCAGTCTAGCGGTCAGGCGGTGGGATCCTCGCCACGCGACAGGTCGTCCCAGTCGTCGATGGCCCGGGATCCGGCGGCGTCGTGGGGGCGCGGACCATCGCCGCCGGGACGGCGGGAACCGGCCCGCAGAGCCGGCTGTGCGGCGTCGTCCGTGCGGTAGCGCCGCCCGGTGCGCGACCAGCCGTGTGCGGTGGCGAGGACGAATCCGCCGCCCGCGATGAGCACCACCCAGACGACGAGGGTCACCGCCGGCCAGAGCGTCGCGTCGATCGACGCGACGAGCGTCGCGACGGACGACTCGCCCGCGATCCCGGTGGATTCTGTGACGACCGATGCGACGGCTGAGACGGGATGCTCCAGCACGATGCGGGCGGTCAGCCACGTCAGCACGCCGCCGATGAGCACGGCCAGTGCGCCGAAGACGTACCGCAGCGCGAGCCCCACGATCGAGAGGGCCGCGCCGAGGGCGAGGACCGCGAGGCTGAGCGGCGCCAGCACCGGCAGCGCCGAGGCACCGGGGACCTCGAGCACATGATGCGCGGCGTCCTCGAGCACGACGGTGAGCCACGTCTGCGTCGACGAGATCACGCCGAGCGCCCCGCACAGCACCGTGACGACGACGGCGAGCAGCCGCGCCCTGCGGATCACTCGACGGCCTCCGGGCCGCGCACGGCCTCGAGGTCGTCGGCGTCGAAGCAGGTGCGGGTGCCGGTGTGGCAGGCCGGGCCGATCTGCTCGACCTCGACCAGCACGGCGTCGCCGTCGCAGTCCAGGCGCGCCCCGCGCACCAGCTGGATGTTGCCGGACGTGTCGCCCTTGCGCCAGTACTCCTGGCGGGAGCGCGACCAGAAGGTCACGCGGCCCTCGGTGAGGGTGCGGCGGAGGGCCTCGGCATCCATCCATCCGAGCATGAGGACCTCGCGCGTGTCCCACTGCTGGATGATCGCCGCGACCAGGCCGTCGGCCGTGAACGTCACGCGTGCGATGCGCTCGTCGACGCTCTGGCTCATGCCGCCACCTCCCGCACAGCGATGCCGTCGGCCGCCATCGCGGCCTTCACGTCGCCGATGGTGAGCTGGCCGGAGTGGAAGACGGATGCCGCGAGCACGGCGTCGGCGCCCGCGGCGATGGCGGGGCCGAAGTCGGCGGCCGAGCCCGCCCCTCCTGAAGCGATCACCGGCACGCTGGCGACCTCGCGCATGAGGGCCACGAGCTCGAGGTCGAACCCCTGCTTCGTGCCGTCCGCGTCGATCGAGTTGACCAGCAGCTCCCCTGCGCCGCGCTCGACGGCTTCGCGGGCCCATTCCAGCGCGTCGATCTCCGTCTCGGTGCGGCCGCCGTGCGTCGTGACGACGAAGCCGGACGGCACCCGGTCGAGCAGGTCGGGCGAAGCGCGCTTCACGTCGAGCGAGAGCACGAGCACCTGTGCGCCGAACCGGTCGGCGATCTCGTCGAGGAGCGCGGGGCGGGCGATCGCGGCGGAGTTCACGCCGATCTTGTCGGCGCCCACTGCCAGCAGCCGGCCGACGTCGTCGGCCGAGCGCACTCCGCCGCCGACGGTGAGCGGGATGAAGACCTCTTCGGCGGTGCGCCGGACGACGTCGTAGGTCGTGGACCGCTCGTCGACCGTCGCCGTCACGTCGAGGAACGTGATCTCGTCGGCGCCCTGGCGGAAGTACTCCCGCGCGAGTTCGACGGGGTCGCCCATGTCGCGCAGGTTCTGGAAGTTGACGCCCTTGACGACGCGCCCCGCGGCGACGTCGAGGCACGGGATGACGCGGCAGACCAGGCTCATGACACGGCTCCGTTCGTCGGTGCTGTCCCGTCCATCAGAGCCTCGCGTTGTGGATCGCGGTCACGAGGATCGCGCGGGCGCCGATCGCGTACAGCGCGTCCATGACCTGGTTGACGCCCTTGCGGGCGACCATCACCCGCACCGCCACCCATGCCGCGTCGCGCAGCGGGGAGATGGTCGGCGACTCGATGCCGGGAGCGATCTTGACGGCGGTGTCGACGAGCTCCGCCGGCAGGTCGTAGTCGACCATGACGTAGCGCTGGGCCACCATGACGCCGCGCAGGCGCCGCAGCAGCGTCTCCACGCCCTCGGCCTCGGTCGGCGCGCCGATCAGCACGGCCTCGGACTTGAGGATCACCGGTCCGAAGACGTCCAGGCCCGCCTGGCGCAGCGTGGTGCCGGTCTCCACGACGTCGGCGATCGCGTCCGCGACGCCCAGCTCGACGGCCGACTCCACCGCGCCGTCCAGCGGCACGAGGTCGGCTGCGACGCCGTGCTCGTCGAGGAAGCCGTCGACGAGTCCCGGATACGAGGTCGCGATGCGCGCCCCCTCGAGGTCGGCCACCTCCGAGAAGCGCCCGGCCGGGGCCGCGAAGCGGAAGGTCGATGCCGCGAACCCGAGCTGCTCGATCTCGCGGGCACCGGGCATCCGCGCGTCCAGCAGCAGGTCGCGGCCCGTGATGCCGACGTCGAGCGCGCCCGAGCCGACGTAGGTCGCGATGTCCTTGGGGCGGAGGTAGAAGAACTCGACCTCGTTCTGAGGATCGATGACGTGGAGGTCCTTCGGGTCGCGGCGCCCGATGTAACCGGCCTCGTGGAGCATCTCGGAGGCGGTCTCGGCGAGCGATCCCTTGTTCGGCACGGCGATTCGCAGCATGGCAGCGTGGCTTTCGGGTTCGAGGACGGATGGGGGTACCGGCTCAGAGATGTCGGTAGACATCCTCGAGGCTCAGCCCCTTCGCGAGCATCAGCACCTGCAGGTGGTACAGCAGCTGCGAGATCTCCTCGGCTGCGGCATCCGTCGACTCGTACTCGGCCGCCATCCACACCTCGGCGGCCTCTTCCACGATCTTCTTGCCGATCGCATGCACGCCCGCATCCAGCTGTGCGACGGTTCCCGAACCCTCGGGGCGCTCGGCCGCTTTCGCGGCCAGCTCGGCGTACAGCGTGTCGAACGTCTTCACCATGCCAGAGTATCGCCCTTCGATACACGCGCAGCGCGCGTTACCCGGACCCACCGCACGGATGCCGCGGCGCCGCGTCACGTGAGCCGGGCGGCCCGGTCCGGCGTGGGCGTCAGTGCGCGAGGATGCTCAGCCCGATCACGAGCATGCCGAGCAGCGTCGTCGCCAGGAGGCCGGCGATCCGCCAGGGCCACGAGCTCCCGTTGCGCGCGGCGTTGGCATAGCCGATCACTGCGAGCAGCACGATGCCACTGCCGAGCGCCAGGAAGTAGGCCGTGTACTCCTCGACGAGGCCGACGGCGCCCAGCAGCAGCAGCGCAGCCGGAACGAGCATCGCGATCAGCATCCCGGAGGAGTGGCGGGCGCCGTCGCCGACCGCCGCCATCAGCGGCTTCGCCGGGCGGACGGCGCGGCTGGCGACCACCGCGGCGTAGATGTGCGCGAGCCAGAAGATGACCACGGTGCCGAAGACGAAGAGCAGCACCTCGAAATCGGTGTCCTCCTCCCAGCCGACCGCGACGAGCGCCGTCACGAGCACCAGGCCATAGACCGCGTGCTCGCCGCTGTACGCGTCGAGGAGGCGATGCAGATGACGGCGATGCACGGGCTGCGGAGGGGACGCCTCGTCGTCGGTGGCCATGCGCTCCCTCTCGAATCGATGACGCGCGGTCCGCCGGCGTCAGTGGGCGTGGGTGCGGGCGGACGCCCGGAGACCGGTGATGGCGTTCGCCGGATCGTCGGCACCGAACACGGCGGAGCCGGCGACGAAGGTGTCGGCGCCCGCCTCGGCCGCCTGTGCGATGGTCGACTCGCCGATGCCGCCGTCCACCTGCAACCAGACCGACGACCCGCGGCGGCGGGCCTCGTCGGCGAGCCGCCGCAGCTTCGGCAGCGTCTCTGGCATGAACGACTGGCCGCCGAATCCGGGCTCCACGGTCATCACGAGGATCTGATCGAAGTCGTCGAGCAGATCGAACAGCCCGTCCACGGGCGTTGCAGGCTTCACCGCGACGCCGGCGCGCGCGCCGATGGCCCGCAGCCTCCGTGCCAGAGCGACCGGCTCCTTCGCCGCCTCGAGGTGGAAGGTGACCGACGCGGCGCCGAGTTCCGCATAGCCGGGTGCCCAGCGGTCGGGGTTCGTGATCATGAGATGGACGTCCAGCGGCACGGGGCTCGTCGCCTGGATGCGCTCGACCATCTGCGACCCGAACGTGAGGTTGGGCACGAAGTGGTTGTCCATGACGTCGACGTGGACGAAGTCCGCCGTCGCGATCCGCGCGAGCTCCGTCTGCATGTTCACGAAGTCGGCGGCCAGGATGCTGGGATTGATGCGGATGCCGACCTGGCGGCCGTTCTCGTCGATCGGGGGCACCCGTCCATTATGGTCGACCTGTGGACCCCATCACCGTGCTTCTGGACGAGGTCCTCGAAGACATCCGCCCGCTCCGCGACGGCGCCCCCGCGGGTTACATCCCCGAACTCGCCGCAGCAGACCCCGAGCGTCTGGCGCTCGCCGTGGTCGGACCCCGAGGGCGCGTGAGGGCCGTCGGCGACATCGGGCACGAGTTCACGATCCAGTCGATCTCGAAGCCGTTCGTGCTGGCCCTCGCTCTCGCGGACCGCGGCCGCGACGCAGTGCTGCGCAAAGTCGGGGCGGAGCCCAGCGGCGAGCCGTTCAACGCCATCAGCCTCGAACCCGGCACCGGACGCCCGGCCAATCCCATGGTCAACGCCGGTGCGATCGCGACGTCCGCGCTCATCCCCGGCGACGGCGTCGACGACCGCACGTCCCGTATCGCGGCGGGTCTCTCGGCCTTCGCCGGACGATCGCTGTGGGTCGACGAGCAGGTGTACGAGTCGGAGTCGGCCACGGGTGACCGCAACCGGGCGCTCGCTCACCTCCTGCGCTCCCATGGCATCCTCGAGGGATCGGTCGACGTCGCCGTGGAGACGTATTTCCGGCAGTGCTCGCTGCTCGTGACCGTGCGCGACCTCGCGGTGATGTCGGCGACGCTCGCCTTCGGCGGGGTCAACCCTGTCACCGGCGAGCGGGTCGTCGCCGAGGTCGTGGCCCGTGATGTGCTGTCGATCATGACGAGCTGCGGCATGTACGACTTCTCCGGCGAGTGGCTGCTGCGCGTCGGGCTGCCGGCGAAGAGCGGTGTCAGCGGAGGGCTCCTCGCCGTTGCGCCGTCGCAGTTCGGCGTCGCCGCGTTCAGCCCTCGCCTGGATGCCCACGGCAACTCGGTGCGGGGCATCGCCCTCCTCGAGACGCTCGCCGAGCGTTTCGGCATGCACACGCTGGAGCCGCACGACAGCGTCGCGGTCCCCGCGTTCACGGTCCAGGACACCGACGAAGGCCGCGTGCTGCGGCTGGGCGGCGAACTCGGCCTCGCGGGGACCGAGCGCGTGGTCGCCGTGCTGCGGGATCTGGCCGAATCGCTGCCGGAGGGCACCGAGGTGACCGTGGACGCGCGCGACCTCGGACGCACGCACAGCGCGGCGCTCATCGCCCTGCGCACCGAGTTCGAGCAGATGCCCCACGGGATTCACCTGCGCGAGTGAGCGGGGCGCGGGCGCAGCTCAGACGCGGCGCAGGAGCGACACCGACATCGCGTCGGTGTTGTGGCGGTGGGGCCAGAGCTGGGCGCGCCCGCTGCCGTCGGCCTGCGGCGGAAGGCCGGGGTCGGCATCCGACAGCGACGTGATGACGTCGCGCGCCGAGATCTCTTCGATCGCCCCGTCCCATTCGCGACGGATGTCGGCCACGACGCCCGCCGTCTCGGCGAGATGGGGTGAGCAGGTCACGTAGGCCACCACGCCGCCGGGCTTGAGCGCGCTCACCGCCTCGGTGAGCAGCTCGCGCTGCAGCTGCGTGAGCGCCGGAACGTCGCTCGGCGCCTTGCGCCAGCGCGCCTCGGGCCGGCGGCGCAGCGCGCCGAGGCCGGTGCAGGGAGCGTCGACGAGGATGCGGTCGTACGTCTCGGGGGCGTCCTGCGCACGCAGCCGGCCGTCCTCCTCGGAAACGGGCACGTCGAGGGGCACGCCGGCGAGCGCCTGGCGCACGAGCCCGGCGCGCGCCGGCGAGATCTCGTTCGCCTCGAGGGACGCCCCGTGCACGAGCGCCTCCGCCGCGAGCACCGCGGTCTTGCCTCCGGGGCCCGCGCACAGATCGAGCCAGCGCTCCCCCGGTGTGACCGGCAGGGCGCGCGTCAGTGCCAGGGCCGCGAGCTGAGATCCCTCGTCCTGCACTCGGATGCGGCCGCCCGAACCGCGCACGGTCGAATCGGGGTCGCCGCCGCCGAGACGGAAGCCGATCGGCGAGAACGGGGTGCGGCGCGCGTCCTCGGGCACGTCGGCGAGCTCGGGAAGCGCCGCCATCGTGACGCGCGGCGACGCGTTGTCGGCGGTGAGCAGTGCCTCGAGCTCCTCGGCCCGGCCCTCGGCCGCCAGCGCCCGCCGGAAGGCGCGCACCACCCACACCGGATGCGAGAACAGCAGCCCGAGCTGCTCGTCGTCGGAGCGCGCGCTCTCGGCGACGTGCGTCATCCAGTCCCCCGGGGTATCGCGAGAGACCCGGCGCAGCACAGCGTTGGTGAAGCCGGCCGCGCCCCGCCCGCCGGCCGCGCGCGCGAGCTCCACGGACTCGTTGACGGCGGCGTGCGAGGCCACCCGTGTCGACAGCAGCTGGTGCACGCCCAGCCGGAGCGCGTCGAGCACGGCGGGATCGATGTCGGCGATGGGCCGGTCGGCGGCGATCTCGATGACCGCGTCGTACGTGCCCTGGCGGCGCAGGGTTCCGTAGGTGAGCTCGGTGGCGAGTGCCGCGTCGGGCGTGGCGAGACCGGCGCGTGCGATCGCGGTCGGCAGGAGCAGGTTCGCGTAGGCGTCCGACTCGTGCACCGCCCGCAGGGTCTCGTAGGCGACGCGTCGCGCCGCGATCGTGCGGCTCACGATCCCGCCACCGGGGTCGCATCGCGCAGGCCCCGCCACCAGTCCGTGGCGCGCATGGCGCCCTTCCCCGCCGGCTGGACCGTGTCGAGCACGATCGGCGCGGACGCAGTGCCGGCGACGATCTTGCCGCCGTGCAGCGCGAGGGCGCCCGGCTGCAGCTGCGGAGCGTCTGCCGGCGCAGACGCGACCGCGAGCACCTTGAGGCGCGCGCCCCCGACCGTCGTATGGGCGCCCGGTTCGGGTGTGACGCCGCGGATGCGCCCGAGCACGGCGTCCGCAGGTTCGTCCCAGCGCACGCGGCCGTCGTCGTCACCGAGCTTCGAGGCGTAGGTCGGCTCGCCCACCTGCGGGCGGGAGACCGCGGATCCTGCGGCGATCGCATCGACGACCTCGGCGAGGAGCCCGGCGCCGTCGACGGCCAGCGCCGAGAGAAGAGACCCCGATGTGGCGTCGGCGGGAACGTCGACGGCGAGCTCGCCGAAGACGTCGCCGGCGTCGAGTTCGGGAACCAGCTGGAACACGCTCGCGCCGGTGCGCGCATCGCCCGCGATGAGGGCGTGCTGCACGGGCGCCGCGCCGCGCCAGCGCGGCAGCAGCGAGAAGTGCAGGTTGATCCACCCGTGTGCAGGCGTGGACAGCAGCGGCTCGCGCACCAGGCCGCCGTACGCGACGATCACCCCGAGATCGGGCTGGAGGGCGGCGATCT
Organism: Microbacterium sp.; assembly: GCF_036566905.1. Classification (GTDB taxonomy): domain Bacteria; phylum Actinomycetota; class Actinomycetes; order Actinomycetales; family Microbacteriaceae; genus Microbacterium. Next base: position 50,388 of record NZ_DATCVK010000037.1, read on the forward strand.
CGGCCGTGACGGTCGCATCGAGCCGGTCGGCGCGGATCACGGGAAACCCGAGCTCCTCGGCGGCGGCGGCGACGGGCGACGGTGTGAGCACGCGCTTGCGCCCGAGCGGAGCGTCCTGGCGGGTGACGACTGCGACGACGTCGTGAGCGGTGGCCGCGAGCCGCCGCAGGGACGGCACAGCCGGCTCGGGCGTGCCGGCGAAGACGAGGCGCATGACGGTCCTGAACGATCGAGGGTCAGAGGTCGAGATCGGGCACGTCGACCCGAACCTTCAGTGTATGGGCGGCTCCCGGTGTGCGTCCCTTCGCGGGCCGGCGGCCCTTCACGGCATGACTCACGACCGATGCCCGCAGGCTCTCGGTCACGCGGGGTCCCAGACCGTAGTCGAACCTCACCAGCGCGCGGACCGACTCCCCGTGGGCGAGCGGCCCGAGCACCGCCTCGGCGTCGAGTTCGGGCACCGCCTGCCGGAGCTCCGCCAGAGCGGTGTCGACGGCGCGCCGCGGCCCCTCGACCGCCGCCACCCGCACCGTCGGCGGCATGCGCAGCGGCGCGCGGTCGGCGAGCTCCGCACGGGCGTAGGCGGCCTGTGTCCACGTCGCGAGAGCGCGGGCGACCTCTCCCCCCACGCCGACCAGGTGCACCGGGGCGCCCGGTGCTGCCAGAGCGGCGGCGTTCGACCACCACCGCAGGCACGACTCGCCGATGCGCAGATCCTCGGCCATCAGCATCCGGTCGCCGTCCAGCAGGATCACCGCCCGGTAGCCTCCGGTCGCCAGCGGCTCGACTCCGCGCGTCGCGACCACGAGCGCCGGACGCCCGTCGACCTCGGCGACCGGATGATCGCCGTCGGCGATGATCACGCGGGTGCCCGGAAAGGCTCGACCGAGCTCGTCGGCGGTCCGTTCGCTGCCTGAGGACGCCATGCGCAGGAGCGTCGACGAGCACTCGGGGCAGGCCCAGGCGTGGGCGGCGCGGCCGCACCATGTGCACGTCGGCACCGCGCCCTGCCGAGCTGCGTGGAGCGGTCCGCCGCAGTGCGGGCATCGGGCGGGGTGCCGGCACTTCGCGCACACGAGGACGGGGGCATACCCCGGCCGCGCGACCTGGACGAGAACGGGCCCATCGACGAGAGCCTCGCGCGCGGCGGCGAACGCCGACGACGGCACGCGCGCCGCCCGCGACTCGCCCTCGCGGTTCGCGCTGAGCACCACGCGCGGGCTCAGCCGGCGCGCGGCCGGGAGTTCGCGCACCCAGCCCACCGCGACGAGTCGCTCCACATCGGTGGTGCGCGTGTGCCCCGCGAAGACGAGCGCGCCGCCGTGCAGCTCCTGGCGCAGCAGTGCTGCGTCGCGGGCGTGGACGCCCGGACTGAGCGGTTCGGCCAGGAGCGGGTCGCCGTCGTCCCACAGCGCGACGAGACCGAGGTCGGCGACCGGCGCGTACACGGTGGAGCGGTTGCCGATGACCACGCACGGCGCATCCGCGAGGGTGCGCAGGAACGCGGCATACCGGGCGGGACCGCTCTGCTTGGCGTCGTCGCGGACGAACGCGTCGGCAGGGATGCGGCTCAGCAGGGCGGCCTCGAGCTGCGCGCGGTCGCGATGGTCGGGGACGGCGATGACGGCGCTGCGTCCGGCCGCGAGCACGCGGGTCGCCGCGGCGGCGAGCAGGATCGCCCACGAGCCGACGACGGTGCCGTCTTCGAGCTGCGCAGGC
>NZ_DATCVK010000038.1:0-6731 GCF_036566905.1 Microbacterium sp.
GGTGCCGGGGTTCGGCGGCCCACCGAGTTTCGGGGGACCGCCCTGGGGCGGCGCCGGCCGCATCGGCGGACCCGCCCGCCTGCGGCTGCTCGAGGCGCTGGCCGCGGCATCCCACCCGCTCTCGGTGGGTGAGATCGCCGACGCCGTGGGCGTCGATCAGCCCCGCGCGTCGCGCCTGGTGCAGCAGGCGGTCGAGCTCGAACTGGCCCGTCGCGAGGCAGACCCCGACGACGCGCGCCGCACGCGCGTGGCGCTGACGGATGCCGGCACCCGGCTCGTGCGCGGCTTCCGGGGCGAGCGGCGCGAGGCCATGGACGCCGCGCTCGCGGCCTTCACCGACGACGAGCGCGCCGAACTCGCCCGCCTGCTCACCAAGCTCGCCGACTCCTGGCCCGGGGCGACGTAGCCGCGGACCAGGGCGGTCGAGTCAGAAGCTCGTGACGAGATCGCCCAGCACGGCCTCGAGCTTGGACGGGTCCGTCGCGTCGTAGTAGTGCGCGCCGGTCGCGCTCGAGATCGACTGCAGGGTCGCCACATCGGCGTCGGCCCCGTAGGCGAGCGTGAAGATGAGCACCGGTGTCGCGTGGTGCATGTCCTTCAGGTTCGCGAGCATCTGGTCTGCGCCGATGGTCGGGGCGTTGGGCGTGTCGTTCTCGCCGTCGCTGAGCAGCACGATGGCGTTGATGTGGTCGCTCGTCCAGGAGGCGGCCTGCTGGGCGGCGAACGTGTCGACCGCCTGGTAGAGGGGCGTGTCGCCCATCGAGCTGAGTCCGCCGAGGGCGCCGAGGAACCCGTCGCGCGACGTTCCGATGTCGGCGACCGGCGAGACCAGGCCCGGCAGCATCGCGCCGTCCGGTCCCTGCGCGAAGGCGGCGAGCCCCACGTCGTCGCCGGTGGTGAAATGCCCGAGCGCCGCCTCGATGGCCTTGCGCGCCTGGGCGAGCTTCGTGTCGCCCGCGGGGATGGGCTCGTCCATCGACCCCGACACGTCCAGCAGGAACAGCACGTTCGCACGCTTGCGCACCTCGGGGAAAGACGCCTGCACGGCTGTGACGACGTCGGCGGCGGGGAACGCGAGCGTGCCGCGCTGAGCGCCCTCGAGCTGGCCGACCTTCTCGACGCTCTCGTCGAGCGCGCGGTTGAGGTCGCGGTAGCCGGCGGCGCGCACGGCCGACTGGCCCTGCGCAGTGTGCGTGAAGCGGATGAAGTCGGCGGCGGCCTCGGCCTCGACCGGATCGATCCACTCGCCGGTCAGACGCATCACCGGGTTGTCCGCGGAGTAGTAGCCGTCGGCGGGGTAGATGGGCACGAGCTGCTCCGACGGCGGCTCGCCCTGCGTGCGGGTGATGCCGTCGCGGCTGGTGATGCCGCGGTTGTAGTCCCACACCGACTTCTCGTCGACGATGACCGCCGAGAGGAAGTCGGCGGTGGAACCGGACGCCTCGGCCTGGCGCGCGTGCCAGAGGAAGTGCTCGGGGGTGGCCATGTAGTGGCTGGTCGCCGTCTCGTTCTGGTGCACCTCAGCCTGCACGGCGGGATCCTGCACCTCGGTGGCGGTGAGCTCGGCCAGCGAGCCGGCGGCCGTGCCGTACGACGCGTACATCGCGGCCTCGCCCGAGGTCGCCATCAGCGGGCTGGTCTTGCCGAGCTTGAACGCACCCCATTCCGGATGGCCGAGACCGCTCCACAGGTCGGGGTCGCCGGCGGCCTCGAAGATGGCGCTCCACGTCGGGGCCTCGGCATCCCAGCCGATGGTCTCGGCGAGGTTCTCGGGCATGGCGATCACGACGTCCGAGATCGCGACGCTCGTGCCCTCGGCGCGGAGGTTGGTGGCGCCCTGCGACTGGGCGACGTCGACCCAGGTGGAGGAGTCCGGCAGCCACACGGTGGGCTTCTGGTCGTCGGGCAGGCTCGGGAACCCGGTGGCCACGACTGCGGCGGCGACCCCCGACTTGTCCTTCGTCGTCGTCACCGTCACGCACGAGCCGGCGACATTGCGGGGCTGGCTGTTGTAGGCGGCGGCGAGCCCCTCGACCATCTCGGCGTTCTCGAACGACGACAGGACGCTCACGGTGGCGCACGGCTGGGCGCCCGCGGTCGCGGCCGGCTCATCCTGCGGGAACTCGATCGGCTCGGCGGCGGCGGGTGCAGCGGGGGCGGGGCCCTCTGCGGCCGGCTCGGCGCCGGCGAGGTTCGAGACGATCGCGTACGAGACCGTGCTGATCGATCCGACCAGCACGACGATGCCGACGACGGTGGTCCACATCAGCATCTGGCGGCGGCGCTTGCGGCGGTGCGCGCGGCGCTGCTCGATGGCCGACGGCTTCGTCGGTGTGGGCGGCTTCGTCGCCGGTGCGGCTGCGGAGAAGAGGGGAGTGGAAGCGGAGGGCGACGCTGCGGGAAGGGCAGCGGTCGCCGGTTGAGAGGACTGGCCGCGGCGGGGTCCGGGCGCGTCCTCGTCGCCGCGCGTGCGATCGCGCATGGGCATCCTCGAGGTCGATGCGGCCGTGAGGCCGGGCGGGGGGTCACCGGCCGGGTAGTCCGGTAAGGCTTGAGCCTAACCCGCTCGTGGTTGCGAGGCGAGGGTGAGGATGCCGAGAGATCACCGTGAGGCGGTGTTCAGCATCCCGATCAGCACCGCGGTCCACCACGCCGACTGCGACACGACCGCACTCCAGACGCACCATGCCTGGAGCTTGCGGGGGAGCGCCGCGAAACGCACGCCGCTGGGGAGCCGGGCCAGTTCGTCGGTCAGTCGCGTCATCCCGACCCCGTTCATCGCGGCGACGAGCACGGCGATCATCTTGATCGCCGTGAGCGGCTGGCCGAGGTCGGGCTGCAGGAACGCGCCGGTGGCGAGCAGCCCCACGATGCCGAGCCACGCGAGCACGCTCACCGTGCGCTCGACGCGGCGGAGGTCGTCGAGACCGGCGCGGCGCAGCATCCAGAGCAGTCCGCTCATCTCGAGGAGCACCGCGGCGCCGAGCCCCACGATCACCGACGCGAGGTGGCCGAAGAGTGCCGGAGCGTGCAGCCACGCGGGGGGAACCACGGTCGTGCCGATCCACAGCGAGATGAGCATCGCGAGCACCACCCCCCAGTACCCGACCGCGCGGCGATGACGCGCGACGCGTCGGCGCTCGGCGAGTCGTCGGGGGGTGCGAGGGATCGACACGGTGCCTCTCGGGATTCGGCTCCAGCGCGGGAAGGCGCGACGGCCCCCCAGTCGCACCGGTGAAATCTCACCGAATGCGAGGGTATCCGATGCGGCCGTGCTTCCGGCCGTCGCGCGGCTGACGCCGGCTCACCGTGCGCTGGTCCGCCTCTCAGCTCTGCGCGACGCGCCTCGGAGCCTTGACGAACAGCAGCAGGACGAAGCCGACCGCGAGGACCAGAGCGATCCCGAGGATGCCGTACAGCGTCTGGTGCGCGGCGGTCGCGATGAAGACGCCCCACAGCAGCGGCGCCATCCAGCTCGCCGCGCGTCCCGTGGTGGCGTAGAGGCCGAAGATCTCACCCTCGTGCCCCGCCGGCGTGACCCGTGCGAGGAAGGAGCGCGACGCGGCCTGCGCGGGGCCGACGAACGCGGCGAGCACGATGCCGACGACCCAGAACAGGCCCTTGCCCGCGCCCGCACCGAAGAACACCGTGAGGCAGCACAGCACGAGGACGCCGATGGCGACGAGGATGACCGGCTTCGGGCCGAAGCGGTCGTCGAGGCGGCCGGCGAAGATCGTCGAGACGCCGGCGACGAGGTTCAGCACGATGCCGAAAATGACGAGATCCGTGAAGCCGAACCCGAACACCCGCCCCGCGATCACCGAGCCGAACGTGAAGACGGCTGCCAGTCCGTCGCGGTACACGGCCGACGCGAGCAGGAACCAGAAGGTGGGGCGCGTATCGCGCCACAGGCGCGCAATCGATCGCGCCAGCTCGACGTACCCGCGGAAAAAGCCGACGCGGCGGGCGTCGGGCGCCGGGGGAGGCTCGGGCACGTTGAGGAAGATCGGGATCGTGAAGATCAGCGTCCACACCGTCGCTCCTGCGGCGATGAGCTGGAAGGTCAGCGGCTGCGTGCCGTCGAGGACCCCGCCGAGGATGAGTCCGACGACGATGGCGAGGGCGATGATGCCGCCGAGGTACCCGAAGCCCCACCCGAGACCCGATACCTTGCCGACGGTCTTGGGCGTCGACACCGACACAAGCAGCGCGTTGTAACTCGCGCCGGCGATCTCGCCGACGATGCTGCCGACGGCGATCATCGCGACGCCGAACCAGAACTGCGTGGGCACGCCGCCCACGAAAGCCATCGCGAGCTGGCACAGGATGAGCAGCGCGGTGAAGATGCCGAGCATCAGCTTCTTGCGGCCGGCCGCGTCCGCGCGCTGGCCCAGCACCGGCGCGAGGAGCGCGATGAGGACGCCTGCTGCCGTGATGCCCCAGCCGAGGTTGCTGTCAAGCGTGCCGAGCGCCTGGCAGTACTCGGTGGCCGTGTTCGCCGCGGTGTCGCAGTCGATCGCGTCGCCGTCGATGACGCCGCTCGCAGCGATCGCCGGGTCGAGGAAGAACGGCGAGACGAGGAAGCTCGGCACCCACACGAACGTCAGCAGCACCGTGTTGAACGGCTGCGTCGCCCAGTCCCACAGTGCCCACGAGATCACACGCTTGCGGGGGATATGGGCGCCCTCCTGCAGGTCGAGGCCCATCGTCGCAACGGCGCCCGTGGTGGCCGTCGCCGGCGGAGCGGGGGGCATCGGTGATTGCTGGGGCTCGCCGGGACGGGACGCGGGGGGTTCGTGCTCGTTGCCCATGGTCGGCAAGATATTGCCCTTCGGTGAACGGCGGGTGGCGCCGGCAGCGCGGCCTCATCGCGGCGCCACGCCAGGCTACTCCGGCGCCGCGCCGCTCCCGGCATCGGCTCCGCAACGGCGTGGTGGCCGCCGTATGTTCGCCTCAACGTAGCGCTCGAGGGGCGCCGGGTGGTTTGCTTCGTCCATGACTGGGGAAACCCCGCCCGCGCCGGCCTTCAATGGGCGCCTCGCCATCCTTCTCGCCATGGCGATGTTCGTGCTGGTGGTGGACACCTCGATCATGAACGTCTCGATATCGGCGGTGGTCACCGAGCTCGACACGACCGCCAGCGGCGTGCAGGGCGCGATCGCGCTCGAAGCCCTGGTGTCAGCCGCCTTCATCCTGATCGGCGGCAAGACCGGCGACCTCATCGGCCGGAAGCTCGCCTACACCCTCGGTCTCCTCGGCTACGCGGTCGGCGCAGTGGCGATGACCTTCGCGCAGAACCTCACCACGGTCATCATCTTCTGGGCGGTGATCGGCGGCATCGGCGCATCCCTCCTCCTGCCCTCGATGCAGTCGCTCATCCACGGCAACTTCGCCGGCGATCATCAGAAGCGCGTCTACGCGCTCGTGGGCGCATCGGCCGCGATCGCGGCGGCGGTCGGTCCGCTGCTCGGCGGCTTCATCACGACGTTCTGGTCGTATCGGGTCGCGTTCGCCCTCGAGGCCGTCATCATCGCCGTGGTGCTCCTCGGGCTCGGCCTGGTGAAAGACGTCAAGTACCACGGAGACCGCTCCATCGACCTCGTCGGCGCGGGCCTGTCGGTCGTCGGCATGGGCGGCGTGGTGCTCGGCATCCTCGTCTGGCAGGAGGGCGGCGGCTATGTCGGGCTGCTCATCGGGCTCGGCGTCGTCGCGCTCGGCGGGCTCGCGTGGTGGCTCAACGCGCGCAAGAAGCGGGGCCAGCCGGTGCTGCTCGACCCGGCGCTGTTCTCGTCGAAGCCGTTCCGCACCGGGGTCAGCGGGCAGCTCCTTCAGCAGATCGCGCTCGGCGGCACGATGATCGTGCTGCCGCTCTACCTGCAGATGGTGCTCGAGTACAACGCGCTGCAGGCCGGACTGTCGATCGCGCCGCTGTCGCTGAGCATGTTCGCGGTGGCGATCTGGGCGGGCCGGCGCGGCAAGGGGCGCCCGGCGAACCTCATCCTCATGGGGTTCTCGCTCGCCTTCGTCGGTCTTGTCGCCATCGTGCCCCTCGTCCCGATCGCCGATTCGGGCTGGTACCTCGCCGTGCCGCTCGTCATCGCCGGGTCGGGCCTGGGCCTGCTCGTCTCGCAGCTCAACAACTACACGCTCTCGCCGATCTCTGACGAGCGGGTCAGCGAGGCCGCGGGGGTCAACTCTGCCGCAGGATCGTTCGGGCTCTCCTTCGGCCTCGCGTTCGCCGGCGCTATCATGCTCGCGACCCTCGCCGCGTCTTTCACCGCGCTCGCCGATGCGAGCACCGTGCTCACCGCGGAGCAGCAGCAGCAGGTCTCCACGGTCCTCGAGGAGGATGCCGAGCTGATGTCGAACACCGGCCTCGAGGAGCTGCTCGCGGACGAGCCCCCGGCCACCGCCGACGAGGTCATCCGCATCAACACCGAGGCTCGCCACGTCGCCCTGCAGGTCGCACTGCTGATCCCCATCCTCGCCGCCCTGCTGGGCGCGCTGAATGCGTTGCGCATGCGCCGGCTGCCCGACCCGAAGCCGAACGAGGCCGCCGAGGGGACCATGCTCGGGTGACCCTCGGCCTGCAGACGCTCGCGCGCACGATCTCGCGCGCGGGCCGCTCCCAGGCGTGACTGCCAGACTTCCGCCATGGCGCGATCCGTCCCCTCACGAGCCGTCGCGCGCCACCCCGCTCCCGCGAAGAAGCGAAGCGCGCCGACCCGCGC
>NZ_DATCVK010000039.1:0-10281 GCF_036566905.1 Microbacterium sp.
CAGCCCGCCAGCTGTGCGTCGACGCGCGCGGCGAGCGCGTCGAGATCGGCGAGCGCCTCCGGGTCGAAGCCCTTGCGACGCAGCGACTTGCCGATGCGGTACACGTCCACCGAGCCGTCGCCGACGATCCGCGACTCCTGGATCGCGAGCGCATCGAAGGCGGGTGCGCCGAGCGTGTCGGCCGGGGCATCCTTCCGCCAGGCGTCGGCCAGCGCCGCGTCGAGGGCGAGCGAGGCGAGGTGGCACGCGGTATGCCCGGCCGAGAGCGCCGCGCGGTAGGCGGCATCCACCGTCACGTCGGCGGTGTCGCCCTCGGAGACCGGCGCGTCGCCGTCGACGAGGTGGGCCACGACGAAGGTCCATCCCTCGGTGCCGGTGCGCACCGGCACCTCCGCGCCGAGCAGGAGGCGGTCGGCGGGCGACGCGCCCGCGGGAAGGGCTCCCACGACCGCGTCGATGACCGCGAGGTCGGCACCGGCGACGCGGAGCGTGCCGCGATCCGCGGGCTGGTCGGGCCACGCCGTGTCGACGGGATGGAACGCGGTCTCGTCGAGCACGATGGCCCTGCGACCGTCGCCCGCCTCGGCGACGTGCACCACGGTGCTCCGCGAGGCGGTCGCGCCCGCCGGATAGGTGACGACGGTGCCGCGGGTGGGGATCACAGCTCCTCCGTGGCGCGAGGGCGCAGCGGGCCACGGGCGAGGAGGAACTGCGCGGACTGGGCGACCGGGCGCATGGTGATGAGATCGAGGTTGACGTGACCGGGTGCGTTGAGCGCGTAGGCGATCACGTCGGCCACGTCGTCGGCGGTCAGCGGATTCTCGACGCCGTCGTACACGCGCTCGGCGGCCGCGCTGTCACCACCGAGGCGGTTGAGCGTGAACTCGGGCGTGTGCACCATGCCGGGCGCGATCTCGACGACGCGGATCGGCTCGCCGTTGAGCTCGAGGCGGAGGGCGTGCGCCAGCATGGCCTCGCCCGCCTTGGCGGCGTTGTAGCCGGCGCCGCCGGCGTAGGCGGTCTGCGCGGCGGTCGAGGTGACGAAGAGGGTGTCGGCGTGACCGTCGGATGCCGCGGCCCGCCGCAGCTGGGGCAGCAGCGCCGAGACGAGCCGCTGCGCCGAGAGCACGTTGGCCTCGAACATCCACTGCCAGTCCTCGACGCGGCCGTCCTCGACGCGATCGGTGCCGCGTGCGCCGCCGGCCACGTGCACGAGCGCGTGGACCGGTCCGGTCTCGGCGAGGAAGGTGGTGAGGGCCTCCACGTCGGCGTCGGACGTCAGGTCTGCCGCGAAGGCGCCCGCACCGGTCTCGGCCTCGAGCGCTGCGAGCCGGTCGGCGCGTCGCGCCACGCCGACCACGTCCCAGCCGGTCGCGCGCAGTGCGCGCACCGCCGACTCACCGATCCCCGAGCTCGCGCCGGTCACCACTGCACGTCTGTTCGCCATGCCTCCACGCTACCCACCCGCACGCCCGCCGCTCACCCGCTCGCTGACGTGTCACAGATGCACACGACACGCCGGGCGGGGCATGCATCTGAGACAAGTCAACGGGAGGAGGCGGCCGTCGCCACGGGCGGGCGGCGCGCTGCGCGACCGGCGGGGGCGCGTTACGTCACATTTCCCGCGGGTTGTTGACAACAGGGGCGGTCCGTACTGTCGAACCCGGCTGGGGGCGCCTGCTCCCGGCATCCGATCCCGCAGGAGCAAGCCATGTCCGCACCCGAGAACTGGCGTTTCGAGACCAAGCAGATCCACTCGGGGGCCCAGCCCGATCCGGTGACGAAGGCTCGCGCGACGCCGATCTACCAGACCACGTCGTACGTCTTCGACAACGCCGACCACGCGGCGAACCTCTTCGCCCTCGCGGAGTTCGGCAACATCTACACGCGCATCCAGAACCCGACCCAAGCGGTCGTCGAGGAGCGCCTCGCCGCCCTCGAGGGCGGCACCGGCGCGCTGCTCCTCGCGAGCGGCCAGGCCGCGGCCACCTCGGCCGTCCTCAACATCGCGGAGTCCGGCGACCACATCGTGTCGTCGAGCTCGATCTACGGCGGCACGTACAACCTCTTCAAGTACACGCTCGCCAAGCTCGGTATCGAGACGACGTTCGTCGAGAACCAGGACGACGCCGAGGAGTGGCGCCGCGCCGTCCGGCCGAACACGAAGCTGTTCTTCGCCGAGACCATCGGCAACCCGAAGATCAATGTGCTCGACATCCGCACGGTCGCCGACGTCGCGCACGACAACGGCGTGCCGCTCATCGTCGACAATACGATCGCGACCCCCTACCTCATCAAGCCGTTCGAGCACGGCGCCGACATCATCGTCCACTCCGCGACGAAGTTCCTCGGCGGCCACGGCACCACCATCGGCGGCGTGATCGTCGACGGCGGCACGTTCGAGTGGTCGAAGAACGTCGACAGGTTCCCCGGCCTCACGGTTCCCGACCCGTCGTACCACGGTGCGTCGTACACCGCGGCGGTGGGCGACGGCCTCGCCTACATCATCAAGGCGCGCGTGCAGCTGCTGCGCGACCTGGGTGCGGCGATCTCGCCGAACAGCGCCTGGCTGCTCATCCAGGGCATCGAGACCCTGTCGCTGCGCGTCGAGCGTCACGTGCAGAACGCGCAGGAGATCGCCGAGTGGCTCGAGAACCACACCGACGTCGCGTCGGTCAACTACTCGGGCCTGCCGACCTCGCCCTGGTACGCCGCCGCGAACAACTACGCCCCCAAGGGCGTCGGCGCGGTGCTGTCGTTCGAGCTCAAGGGCGGCGTCGAGGCGGGTCGCGAGTTCGTCAACTCGCTGACGCTGTTCAGCCACCTGGCGAACATCGGCGACGTGCGCTCGCTCGTGATCCACCCGGCGTCGACGACGCACTCGCAGCTCACGCCCGAGCAGCAGCTCACGACCGGCGTCACGCCGGGTCTGGTGCGCCTCTCGGTCGGGCTCGAGAACATCGACGACCTCAAGGCCGACCTCGAGCAGGCGCTCGCGGCGGCCCGGCGCGTGTCGGAGGCCGCTCGCGCCTGATACCCCTCCTCGGGACGCTGATGCCTCGGCCCGGCGCACCGCGCCGGTCCGAGGCATCGGTCATTCGCGGTCGTCGGAGGCCAGGTCGGCGGACAGCTGCTCGGCGGTGAGATGCGCACCCGGCACCGGACGGGGCAGTGTCGGCGCTGCGGCGTCGGTGTGCCACGGCTGCGCGTCCGCGCCGGCGTCGTCGCTCGCGTCCGCGGGATCGAAGAGCACATCGGCGTCGTGATCGACGTCGTGCTCCTCGGGCGGTGTGGACGCCGGAGGCTCGTGGGCGGGCATGAAGGGCTCAGCGCTGGACATGCGCGCATCATCCCACGCGCGGGTGCACGGGCGATGTCACGCGCCGCGCCGGCACCCGTAACAGACCGCGTGCGACCGCACCGGCACGCAAGAATGGACCAATGGACTGGCAGACCTCCGAAGACACGGTGCCCAGCGCACCGGTGACGGAGGCCGACGCCCGGCTGCTGCTGGGGCGTCCGCCGGCGACGGGCGCGTGGCGTGACGGCGATCCGGTCGGCGACCGCCACTTCGCCGCCTTCGGCTCGTTCCGCACCGAGGGTGGCCGGGAGCTTCCTGCCTACCGCCTTGCCTACGAGACGTGGGGCGAGCTCAACGCCGCGCGCGACAACGCCGTGCTCGTGCTGCACGCCCTCACCGGCGACAGCCACGTTCGCGGACCGGCTGGGGCGGGGCATCCGACGTCCGGCTGGTGGGACGACATCGTCGGCCCCGGCGCCCCCATCGACACAGACCGCTGGTTCGTGATCGCTCCGAACATGCTCGGCGGCTGCCAGGGCTCGACGGGTCCGGCCTCCATCGGCCCGGACGGCTACGAGTGGGCCTCACGCTTCCCCTACCTCACGATCCGCGACCAGGTCGCCGCGCAGGTGCGCCTCGCCGACGCGCTCGGCATCGATGTCTGGGCGGCCGTCGTGGGCGGATCCATGGGCGGCATGCACGCGCTCGAGTGGTCGGTGATGCTGCCCGATCGCGTCGCACGCGTCGGCATCCTGTCGTCGCCGCCGGTCAACACCGCCGACCAGATCGCGCTCAACTCGGTGCAGCAGGAGGCGATCCGCATCGATCCCCGCTTCCAGGGCGGCGAGTACTACGACGCGGGCGACGGGGACGGCCCGAACCGCGGACTCGCCCTCGCGCGCCGCATGGCCCTCCTGAACTACCGCTCCCCCACCGAGCTCAATCAGCGGTTCCAGCGCAGCTGGCAGTCCGGCGTGAGCCCGCTCGGCCACGACGGACGCTTCGCCGTCGAGTCCTACCTCGACTTCCACGGCAACAAGTTCACGCGGCGCTTCGACGCGAACTCGTACATCACGCTCGTCGAGGCGATGAACTCCCACGACGTGGGCCGTGACCGCGGCGGCGTCGAGGACGCGCTCGCCCTCGTCACCGCCACAACGCTCGTGCTGGGCATCGACAGCGACCGGCTGTTCCCCATCGACGGACAGCACCGCATCGCCCGCGGCATCCGCCACACCATCGACGGCGACCGCGCCGTCGTGCTCTCGAGCGACTTCGGCCACGACGGCTTCCTCATCGAGACGCACGCGGTCGGCGCGCACCTGCGGCGCCTGCTCGAGTCCTGATTCGCGCCACCGGCGTATCACCGCCGGCCCTGTCACCCTCCCACTGGGCAATGTCCCAAGGAGGGAATCATGAGCACTGATACCAGATCGGGTGCCGAGTCGCCCGAAGACGCGTTCGCCGCGCAGCCCTTCCTGCGCGAGCAGCTGGGCCTGAACGGCACCCGCGAGAGGTCGCCCGGTGAGAAGCGGCAGGCGCCGCGGCTCCCCGTCGACATCCGGTCCTCACTGGAGGCGGTACGACCCGAGCACGGACGCTTCCACGGCGCCAAGTTCTCGCTCGGGTACTTTCCGGCGCACGACGTCTTCGCGTCGGACGCCGACAAGTTCGGGTACTTGACGAAGGCCAAGGTGCGTGCCGCCAGCCGGCTGCCGCTCGACGACGCGACGCGAGACCTGCTGAGCCAGCTCGGCAACCTCATGGCCAACAGCGGCCGCGAGACCGCGGCCGACTCGGCGACACCGTCGGGCTACACGTACGTCGGGCAGTTCGTCGACCACGACATCACCCTCGACGTGTCATCGGCGCTCGATTCACCGGCGATCGTCGACGCGACGATCATCAACAACATGCGCTCGCCGATGCTCGATCTCGACAGCGTGTACGGCAAGGGTCCGGCGGTGGACGCGTTCCTCTACGCCGCACCCGCACCGGGAGAACCGGCATCCGCGTTCCGCATGCTGCTGGGAACCAACCTTCCGAGCGGTCTCGGCGGCGCCGGCGGCGCCGCGGGCGGGGGCGGGATGGTGGCGCACACCGATTTCGACGTGCCGCGCACCTCGGCGCTCACGGCGATCATCGGCGACCCGCGCAACAACGAGAACCTCATCGTGTCGCAGCTGCACCACGCGATGCTGCGCTTCCACAACGCCATCGTCGGCCAGCTGATCGCGTCCGGCTTCACCGGCGACATCTTCGTCGAAGCGAAGCGCCAGGCGACGCTGCACTACCAGTGGGCCGTCGTGCACGACTTCCTCCCGCGCATCTGCGGTCAGGCGGCAGTGGACGACGCACTGGCGAACGTGAAGGCGAAGCCGAACAGCAGGTTCCAGATGCCGGTGGAGTTCTCGGTCGCCGCCTACCGGTTCGGGCACAGCATGATCCGCGACGAGTACTGGCTGAACTTCGAGCTGCGGAACAAGCCGATGTCGGACGTCTTCGCGTTCATCCACGAACCGCACCTGCCGGTGCGCTCGAACTGGGTCGTCGACTTCAACGCGTTCTTCGAGACCGGCTTCGCCGTGCCCGTGTTCAACAGCGCGCGGAAGATCGACAGCGTGCTCGCGAGCGCGCTCGAGGACCTCGACGGCTCGGGCACCAACGCGCTCATGAGCATCCTCGCGACGCGCAACCTGCTGCGCGGCCTCGTCCTCGGCCTGCCGAGCGGACAGGCGACGGCGGCGGCGCTCGGCGTGCCGGTGCTCACCACCGCCCAGCTCACCGACGGTCTTCCCGCCGACGAGCTCGCGGTCCTGCAGCAGCAGAACGGCCTCCTGCTCGAGAAGACGCCGCTCTGGTACTACGTGCTGCGCGAGGCGATGGTGACCAGTGGCGGCGAGCACCTCGGCCCGCTCGGGGCGAAGATCGTCGCCGACACGTTCGTCACGCTGCTGCGCCGGGATGCGCTGTCGATGCTGAACGTCTCGTTCATCCCGACCCTGGGGTCCGCCCCGGGGGCGTTCACGTTCGCGGACCTGGTGCGCGTCGCCGATGTGATCGGCGCCTGAGGCCGGCTCAGCCCGTGCGCTCGTAGCGCCACGGGAGAGCGCCGATCTCGAGGCGATGACGGGATCCGGATGCCGCTGCTGCGGCATCCGGATCCCATTCGTCGTCGCCCCGCCAGAGCAGTACGGGTCCTTCGCCACCCCTGCGGGCCACCGTCTCGAAATGCTGCACGCCACCCAGTCGCGCGCCGCCGAGGACGGACGCGGTGTCGGCGTGGCCGGCCAAGCCCTGCAGCGTCACCCACGTCGGCGGGTACAGCGTGAACGTGCCGCGGCCATGTCGCGCCAGCGCGTCGGCCGGTCGCACCCACTCGGCCGCGACCGCCTCGTCGGCCGAGAGCGCCAGCACGCCCGCCGCAGCCGGTGCGACGAAGAACCACGTGCGGATCCGCAGCGCGAGTCCGGGAGGCGGGTCCCAGCACGACAGGGTCACGAGGGACTCCGGATCGAGAGCGAGCGCCGTCTCCTCGCGCGTCTCGCGCACACCCGCGATGCGGGCGACCGCTTCCTCCGGCTCGTCTACGGCGCGGCGATCTTCGGCCTCGAGCTTGCCGCCCGGGAACACCCACGCGCCGGCGAACGAGCCGCGGTCGGGCCGCTCGATCATCAGAACCTCGAGTCCCTCCGCCGCGTCGCGCAGGAGGACGACGGTCGCCGCCACGGGGACCGACGGGTCGGTGGCGTCCTCGGGACGCCGCGTCCGTGCGCCGCCCATCGAGTCGCTCAGCGCCTGCAGCGCGCGATCGGCGGGCGTGGGCTCCGGCATCCGCTCACTCTACCCAGCGCTCGAACCGCGTCCACCGCGCCGGCGCGAGGTCGTCGCACCGGGGCTCGCCAGGCGCGGACGACGCTCACACCATGACGAGGCTGCGGCGGCGCTCGGCCGCGATGCTCGCCAGGGCGAGCACGAGACCCGCGCCGGCGAGCGCCACGCCGACCCACGCGGGCGCGAGGAAGCCCCAGCCCGCCGCGATCACGACGCCGCCGAGGAACGCGCCCAGGCTGTTGCCGATGTTGAGGGCGGAATGGTTGAGCGCGGCCGCGATCGACTGGTTGTCCTGTGCGACGTCCATCAGGCGCGTCTGGATCGTGGGACTGAGCGCCGACGCGACGAAGCCGGTCGCGAACACGAAGAAGCCCAGAGCCCAGATCCACTCCGCCGTCACGGCGAGGAGCGCGAGCACGACGGCCAGCCCGATCAGCCCGCCGACGAGCGTGCGCTTGAGGTCGACGTCGGCGAGGTGCCCGCCGACGAGGTTGCCGACAGTCATGCCGATGCCCATGACGACGAGCACGATCGGCACGACCCATTCGGGCGATCCGGCGACCTCGGTCACCAGCGGAGCGATGTAGCTGTAGACCGCGAAGAAGCCGCCGAAGCCGATCGCACCGACACCCAGCGCGAGCCATACCTGCCCGATGCGGAAGACCTTGAGCTCGGCCCGCATCGTGCGGCTCGGGTCACCCGGTCGCTCGGGCACGAAGAACGCGATGAGGATGGTCGCGGCGGCGAAGATGGCCGCCACCACCATGAACGCGGCGCGCCAGCCCACCTGCTGCCCGAGGTAGGTGCCGAGCGGCACGCCCACCACGTTCGCGACGGTGAGGCCGGTCAGCACGAACGCGACGCCCTTCGCGCGCATGCCCGGGCCGAGCACGTCGGCGGCGACGAGCGCGCCGATGCCGAAGTACGCGCCGTGCGGGAGGCCCGCGAGGAACCGGGACGCCGCGACCCACTCGAACGTCGGGGCGAGGAAGGTGAGCGCGTTGAAGACGGTGAGTGCCAGGGCGAGCCCGATCATGACGCGCTGGCGCGGATACTTCGCCACCGCGCCCGCGATCGTCGGGGCACCGACGACCACGCCGAGCGCATACAGCGAGATGAGCCAGCCGGCCTGGGCGATCGCGTCTTCGGAGCGCGTGGCCCACAGCGACGGCAGCAGATCCTCCGCGATGTTCGGCAGGAGCCCCATCACCACGAACTCGGTCATGCCGATGCCGAAGCTGCCGACGGCCAGCGACAGGAGCGCCCACATCGCGGCCTTCTTCGACAGGGAGGAGGTCGTCAGTTCCGAGGAGGGCACCACGTCACGCTAGCGGCGCTCACGCCCGCTGTCGAATCGATTCGGCACGCGAGGTCGCATACGCCTGCGTGCCCGGTGCGACCGGGCTCTACTCGAGCCCGCCCTCGACCTCCTGCCGCGCGACCGCGGCCTCCAGCCGTTCGATCTTGCCGTCGAGCTCTCCTGTGTGTCCGGGCCGGATGTCGGCCTTGAGCACGAGCGAGATCCGGGACCCGTAGGGCGCCACCGCGTCGGTGGCCCGCTTGACGACGTCGAAGACGTCGTCCCACTCCCCCTCCATCTCTGTGAACATCGACGTCGTGCGGTGCGGCAGGCCGCTGTCGCGGACCACGCGCACGGCGGCAGCCACGGCGTCGTGCACCGAGCCGTCGGCGCGGCCGGTCCCGCTGGGGGCGACGGAGAAGGCGACGAGCATTCGAACCTCCGGTTCTCGAGGGATGTCGCGGAGCCACGACGGTGACGCGGCCCCGCCCTACTCTGGCACGCGCAGCGGCACCTGCCGGCGCACGCGCACCCGAGCAAGACGCACCACGACCCACGCGAACAGGCCGACGAGCAGAACGTTGCGCACGACGAGGAGCGCCACGCCCGCAGGCATGAGCGTCAGGATCGCGTCGTACCAGAAGGGGAAGATCAACTGCGTGAGCGCCAGGACGACGAGCGTCAGGACGGCCGGCCGCCACCAGCGCCGCACCTGGAGGACGAGCCCGACGACGACGGGCGCCACGAGCCACGTCATGTACTGGGGCGAGCCGACCTTGTTGAGCACGATGAACCCGAGGACGAGTGCGGCGGCGAGCGGCGGGAACAGTGCGACGAAGGACGCTCCGCGCCAGGCCTTGAGGGCCCCGACCACTGCGATCGCCAGCATCCCCGCGATGAGCACGGGGGTCATGACGGCGATCACCGCGTCCATGCCCGGCCCGGTGACCTGGAACGTGATCAGGTCCTCGTCGTAGACGACGGCCGCGCCGGGCGCTCCGGCCGCCGCGAGCAGCATGTAGACCGTGCTGACCGGGGCCTCGATCTGAAGCCCCCGCGAGGTCTGGTCGCCGACGAAGCCGAGCAGGTGGGCCCCGCCGCCGGCCAGCACGACCGCGATCACCACGACCGCGGAGACGATCGCGGCGCCACCGACGACGGCCAGCCGTCGCCGGACCGCGATCAGGGCCGCCGCGAGCAGCGCAGCCGGCCAGACCTTGATCCAGGTGGCGACGGCGAGGAGCACCGAGCCGAGCCAGGGTCGCCCGACGAGCCACAGCGCGCCGGCGACCGCCAGCGGCACGGTGACCGCGTCGAGCCGGAACATGCCCACACCGCCGAGGGCGAGGATCGCGGCGAGCCAGAACCAGGCGGCGATCAGACGGCCCCGCGACCTGCCGTTCCCGAGCAGCACGGCGAAGGCCGCCGCATCGAGCGCCGTGATGAGCAGTCCCCACCCGAGCGTGTAGTCCACAAGACCGCTGAAGGCGCCGACCAGGAGGATCGGCAGGTGGGCCAGCGGCGGGTAGACCCAGTCCTCGGTGATGCCCGGGAAGGCCTCACCCGTGAGCGTGCGACCCGCCCACCACCGGTACAGCTGGTCGACGTCCCACGAGGCGGCGTGATCGCCTGCGAAACCGAGCCAGATCACCACGGCGTGAACGAGGACGAACGCCGCCCACACCACCGCCCGTCGCGCCACCCCACCATCCTAGGGACGGGCGGGACCGCGACCGCGGCCGCTCAGCCTCGCGCGAGGACCTCGGCGACCGCCTGCGGCAGCGCCTCGGCGACGTCGAGCGCCGTGATCGGGCCATCACCCGAGGGCGGCGAGCTCGGCGAGCCC
>NZ_DATCVK010000040.1:0-5740 GCF_036566905.1 Microbacterium sp.
GTCGCGTGCCGCGGCCGTGCTGGATGCCGAAGCCGCCCGCGCAGCCCTGCGCCAGGCAGCTCTCGAGCAGGCCATGCTGGCCCGCGCAGAGGCCCAGAAGCCCCCGTCGATCGACACCGCCCGCACGGCGCGCACCGCCTCGGCGGAGTCCGAATACGCCCGCATGGGATACGTCGACGACGCCGAGATCGAGGCCCACGTGCGGCAGCTTCTGACCCGTCGCGCAGCCGGCGAATAAGCCCGCTGCGAGGCCGCCGTCGATTCGGGACGGGCATCGAACCGTGATAGTGTTTCTGAGGTTCACGGGCCTGTAGCGCAGTTGGTAGCGCGCCTCGTTCGCATCGAGGAGGTCAGGGGTTCGATTCCCCTCAGGTCCACCGGAAGAAGGCCCCCGCCACGGCGGGGGCCTTCTGCTTTTCCCCGATCGGCTGCGCTTTTCTGCGCGGCGTGCTCGGCGGCCTGCGGCGTCAGCGCGGCGGCGCCGGGTACCGCAGGCCGCTGCCCCAGCCGATCTCCCAGCCGGCGCTGTCGTCGAAGTAGTCCGCGAACGAGACCGGCAGAGCGTGCTCCGGTTCGACCGCTGCGAGGAGGCCCGCCAACCATGCCGCGTACTCGGGTGCGTCGTGCGTGGCGGCCAGCCGGGGGAGTGCCCGCAGGATGAGCTCGGCGACATCGTGCGGCGTCGACATCGCGTCGACGGTGCCGCCGGCGAACTCGGTCTCGGCGCCCGACGTGTAGTGGACCGTGGCGTCCGGGTCCGCGGCATCCGACAGCACGATCCGGTGATACATGCCCGACGGGGCGACGCCCGGCGACACCCGCAGCCGGTGGAAGCCCCGGCGGTGCAGTTCCCGCACGCCCTGCAGGATGCGCACCGATGTCGTCATGAGCAGCGCCGACGCGATCTCCTGGTGCGCGGACTCGTCGTGCGCGACGAGCCGCACCTCGTCCACGGCCGGGCGCGCAGCGGCGATCGTGTCGATGGCGGTGGTGATCGCGGCGCGTCGAGGCCAGGCGTAGATGCCGGCGCTGATGAGGGGGAATGCGACGCTTCGTGCACCCACGTCGGCGGCGACCTCGAGCGAGCGGCGGTAGCAGGACTCGAGGAGACCGCGATCGCGCTGCCCGGCGCCGAAGTTCGGACCCACCGTGTGCACGACCCAGCGTGCCGGCAGGTCGCCTGCGGTGGTCCAGCCGGCGTCGCCGGTGGCGAGTCCATTCGGGAAGCGGACGATGCAGTCCCGCAGGATCTCGCGTCCGCCGGCGCGGTGGATCGCTCCGTCGACGCCGCCACCGCCGCGCATGGCGTTGTTCGCCGCGTTGACGATGGCGTCCGTCGTCTGGGTGGTGATGTCTCCGTGAACGGCGACGAGCGTGGTCATGGCTCCATCATGCGTCAGCAGACGCGGTGCTCCGGTGCCCAGATCAGGGCGATTTGGCGCCTGCAGGGCGTCTCGGCGCCGATCAGCCTGTGCACGCCGGATCACCTGTTGTCGGCAGACGACGATCTCAGCGCGCGACGGCGTCAGTCGGGTCGAGCTTCGGCGGCGGCCCGGGCGGCGGCCGGCAGCGCGTCGACGATGCGCCCCACCGCGGCGTCGTCGTGGGCCGACGACACGAACCACGCCTCGAACACCGACGGCGGCAGCGAGACGCCCTGCGCGAGCATCGCACGGAAGAACGGCGCGTAGCGGTACGCCTCCTGCGCCTTCACCGTGTCGTAGTCGACGGGCGGCGTCGCGGCGAACTGGATCGAGAACAGGTTGCCCGAGCGCTGCACCACGTGGGTCACGCCGGCTTCGGAGAGGGCGGATGCCGCGGCATCCGCGATCGTCGTCGCAGCGGCGTCGATGCGGGCGTAGGCGTCCGCGTCGAGGTGGTCGAGGGTGGCGCGCCCGGCCGCCACGGCGAGCGGATTGCCGCTCAGCGTGCCGGCCTGGTAGACGGGGCCGAGCGGGGCGAGCAGCTCCATGAGCGCCGCCGAACCGCCGAGCGCCGCCAGCGGCAGGCCGCCGCCGACGACCTTGCCGAACGTGATGAGGTCGGGGGAGAAGGGCACGGGGTCGATGCCGTACCAGCCGGCGGGGCCGACGCGGAAGCCGGTCAGCACCTCGTCGAGGATCAGCAGCGCGCCGTGCGCGTGCGCGATGTCGGCGAGGGCCGCGTTGAAGCCGTGCGCCGGCGGCACGATGCCCATGTTGGCGGGTGCCGCCTCGACGATCACGGCGGCGATGTCGTCTCCGCGGGCCGCGAAGACCTCGCGCACCGCCTCGAGGTCGTTGTAGCGAATCACGAGCGTCTGCGCGGCGATGGGGGCAGGAACTCCCGCCGAGCCCGGCATCGCCAGCGTGGCGACGCCCGATCCGGCCTCGGCCAGGAGGCCGTCGGAGTGGCCGTGGTAGTGCCCGGCGAACTTCACGATCAGGTCGCGCCCGGTCGCGCCGCGCGCGAGACGGATCGCGGTCATCGTCGCCTCGGTGCCGGTCGACACCAGTCGCACCCGCTCGATCGGGTGCGTCGCCGTTTCTCCCCGTTGCTGAGCCTGTCGAAGCACGCGGCCGGCGATGAGCTCGGCGAGCTCCGTCTCGCCGGGCGTGCTCGCGCCGAAGCCGAGCCCGTGGGCCGCGGCATCCTGCACCGCCTTCACGACGGCGGGATGCGCGTGACCGAGGATCGCCGGGCCCCACGAGCCGACGAGGTCGACGTACTCACGGCCCTCGACGTCGGTCACGTACGGACCCGTCGCCGACACGAAGAACCGCGGCGTCTCGTGCACGGAGCCGAACGCGCGCACCGGCGAGTTCACTCCGCCGGGCATCGCGCCGCGGGCGCGGGCGAATTCCTGCTCGTTGGTCGTCATCGGATCCACTCCGCAAGTTCGAGGGCCCAGTAGGTGAGCACGGCGTCGGCACCGGCGCGGCGGATGCTGATGACCGACTCCTCGATCGCACGGCGCCGGTCGATCCAGCCGTTCGCCGCGGCGGCCTCGATCATGGCGTACTCGCCCGAGACCTGATACGCCCAGACGGGCACGGGGCTAGTGGCCGCGGCATCCGACAGCACGTCCAGGTAGCTCATCGCGGGCTTGACCATCACGATGTCGGCGCCCTCGGCGAGGTCGATGTCGAGCTCGCGCGCGCCCTCCCGGCGGTTCGCGGGGTCCTGCTGGTAGGTGCGGCGGTCGCCCTCGAGTGACGACTGCACGGCCTCGCGGAACGGGCCGTAGAAGGCGGAGGCGTACTTCGCCGCGTAGGCGAGGATCGGGGTGTTGGCGAAGCCGGCGTCATCGAGCGCATCGCGCACCGCGGCCACCTGGCCGTCCATCATGCCGGAGAGGCCGAGCAGCTGCGAGCCGGCTTCGGCCTGCGCCACGCCCATGTCGCGGTAGCGCTCGAGCGTGGCGTCGTTGTCGACGTCGCCGTTCCCGTCGAGCACGCCGCAGTGGCCGTGGTCGGTGAACTCGTCGAGGCAGAGGTCCGTCTGCACGACGAGCGCGTCGCCGGCCTCGGCGGCCGCGATGCGGGTGGCGACATTCAGGATGCCGTCGGGATCGGTGGCGCCGGAGCCCGTGGCGTCCTTGTGCTCGGGCACACCGAACAGCATGATGCCGCCGATGCCGGCGGTCGCGGCATCGGCCACCGCCTGCTTCAGGCTCTCGGTCGTGTGCTGCACGACGCCCGGCATGGACGAGATCGGCACAGGCTCGGTAGCGCCTTCGCGCACGAACATCGGGAGGATCAGGTCGGCGCGGTGCAGCCGCGTCTCGGCGACGAGGCGTCGCATCGCCGGGGTGGCGCGCAGGCGGCGGGGGCGGTCGGGCGGGCTGTACGTCACGGGCGTTCTCCCGTCAGGCCGGCGGCGCCGGCATCGAGCAGTTCACGGGCGACGGATGCCGCGACCTCGCGCGGCGGGTCGCCCTCGTCCTCGGGCCACGTGGTGGCATGCGAGGACGTCAGGGCGGTGGCGCCGTCGAGACTGTAGACGCGTGCCGACAGCAGCAGCAGTCCCGCGTCGACGACGGCGCGGGCTCCGACGGGCGCGGAGCATCCGGCCTCGAGCAGGGCGAGCACCTCGCGCTCGGCCTCCACCGCGGCACGGGTCTCGGCGTGGTCGAGCGCGCTGACGAGATCCTCCTCGCCGCGGCGCACCTCGATCGCGAGAGCGCCCTGGCCCGGGGCCGTCGGCCAGGAGTCGGCGTCGAGGTAGTCGGTCACGACCTCGGTGCGGCCGATGCGGCGGAGTCCGGCGGCGGCCAGGATCACGGCATCCAACTCCCCGCTGGTCACCTTGCCGAGGCGGGAGTCGACGTTGCCGCGGATATCGACGACCTCGAGATCGGGACGCCGCGAGCGCAGTTGCGCCATGCGCCGGGGTGAGCCGGTGCCGACGCGTGCGCCGGCGGGGAGCGTGGCGAGGGTGAGCCCGTCGCGCGCGCAGAGGGCGTCGCGGGGATCTTCGCGAGCCGGGATCGCGGCGATCACGAGCTGGTCGTGCGGCGCCGTGGGGAGGTCCTTGAGCGAGTGCACGATGACGTCGCACTGGCCGGCCAGGAGCGCGTCGCGTAGCGCGCCGGTGAAGAGCCCGGTGCCGCCGGCGCGGGAGAGCGGCTCGTTCGAGCGGTCGCCGTCGGTGGTGATCGTGACGAGTTCGGTGGTCACGCCGGTCGCGTCGGCGAGGTCGTCGGCGACCATGCCCGTCTGAGCCAAGGCGAGTTTGCTGCCGCGCGTGCCGATGCGCAGGGTGGTCACGAGAGCACCTCGGCGATCTCGTCGAGTCCGACCCGGCGGCCGGTGTAGAACGGGACCTCTTCGCGCACGTGGCGGCGGGCCTCGGTCTGGCGGAGGTCGCGCATGAGGTCGACCAGCTCGACGAGCTCGGGCGCCTCGAGCGCGAGGATCCATTCGTAGTCGCCGAGCGCGAACGACGCCACCGTGTTGCTCAGGACGCTGCGGTGCGCCGCGCCCTTGCGGCCGTGGTCGGCGAGCATCTGGCGACGCTCCTCGTCGGGAAGGATGTACCAGTCGTACGAGCGCACGAAGGGGTACACGGTGAGCCAGGCCTCGGGGTCTTTGTCGCGCATGAACGCGGGCAGGTGGCTGGCGGTGAACTCGGCGTCCCGGTGCACGCCCATCGCGTTCCACACCGGCACGAGCGAGGCGAGCGGCTCGGCGCGGCGCAGCGTCCGCAGGGCGGACTGCAGGACCTCGGGGGCGACGCCGGTGCCGGTGAGCCAGACCATGAGGTCGGCGTCTGCGCGCAGGCCCGACACATCGTAGAACCCGCGGACGGTGACCCCGGATGCCTCGACCTCGGCGACCGCGGCCGTCAGATCGCCGGCGGGCGCCGGGCGCTGAGGATCGCGTCGGAACACAGCCCACAGGGTGTAGCCGAGGGTTTCAGTGGAGGGGCTCGCCGAGACATCGGTCATGCTCCTATCCTTTCACTCCTCGCGCGGAGCGTTTCCGGTGCCGCCGATCCCGGCATCCGCCGTCTGCCGTGCTCGCGGGCGCTGCGTGCCACCAGGTCAGGTGACGCGACGGTCGCAGGACGTTTCGGCCGGAATCGTCCTGGGCTCGTGAAATCGCCTGACCCGGTGGCGACGTCCGCGGGGCGGGTGGCGGGCTCAGCGTGCGAGCAGCTCGGAGGCGGTGCGCTCGGCGTGGGCGATCAAGCCGGCGAGGCCCGACCCGGCGACCGTCTCACCGACGACCGTGAGGCCGACGGGCGGGGTCGCGCCGGC
>NZ_DATCVK010000041.1:0-2697 GCF_036566905.1 Microbacterium sp.
CACCGAGCCGGTCGGCCTCAGCCAGCCCACGGTCTCGCACCACCTGAAGATCCTCACCGAGGCGGGCATCCTCTCGCGTTCGAAGCGCGGCACGTGGGCGTACTTCCGCTTGGTGCCGGGTGCGCTCGAGGCGATCGCGGCACCGCTCGTCAACGTCTGAGGCTGCGCCCGAAGCGCGCAAGGAACGTCGACACCGCCTCGTCGGCGATGCGATCGAGCTCGTCGTCGTCGTACCGCCGTGACGTCCCCTCGAGCGTGAGTCGGTTGAGCGGAACGGCGATCACCAGCCAGGTGAATTGCTCTGCGGCGGTGTGCGCGGGCTCGGCGTGCAGCACGCCGCGCTCCGAGAGCACGGAGAACGCGTTCGCGAGTGCGGTGATGTTCCGCTCCCAGCTGCGCTCGACGTAGTCGGAGGCGATGGCGGGGAAGCGGGCGGCCTCGGCCGCCACCAGCGTGCGCATCTGCAGCACCGCCGGAGACAGCACCCCGCGTTGCAGCACGCCTGCGAGCTGTCGCAACTGCGCGATGGGATCGTCGGCCGTCGACAGGGCATCGGTGTGCGGCTTCATCGCATCGCGCCCCCGCTCGACCCAGTCGGAGACCACAGCGGCGAACAGCTCGTTCTTCGACGGGTAGTCGCGGTAGAGGGAGGCCTTCGAGATGCGTGCGGCCGAAGCGACCGCGTCCATGGTCGTTCCGGCGAAGCCGTGCGAGAGGAACTGCGCCCTCGCGATGTCGAGCAGTGCAGCGCCGGCCGTTCCGCGTGGCCGGCCGAGGTGGCGCGCTTCGCTGGTGCCCATGAACCTCCGATTTAGTACTTGACAGTACTTTACATGGCCGCCTACGGTGTAACTAAAGAACCCAGCAGTACTAAAATCGGAAGGGTCGGGTCTTGGTCTTCCTCGGAATCGCGACCGCGGCTGTGGCCGCCTTCGTCCTCAGCTCCGTCTACTACATCGTGGCGCCGAAGGCTCCGCCGGCCTCCGCCGAACGCGGCAGCGCCCGCGATGAACGCCCGAAGCCGTGGCAGATCCTGCTCGAACTCGTGCGCAGCGCCATCGTCGCCGGTCTGGTCGCGGGCCTGATGATCACCGCCGGCTGGTCTGGCGCCTGGGCCGGTGCGCTGCTCGGCCTCTCGCTCTTCGCACTGCCGCTCGTGCTGCTCGCCGGGTCGGTGCAATGGGAGAAGGTGCCGGTCTCGACCGCCGCGCTCCACGCCGGCGACTGGCTGCTCAAGCTCGTGCTCGTCGGCGTCATCGTCGGCGTGTTCGTCTGAACCAGGAGAAAGGACATCCCATGACCAGCAAGGCAGGGCCGCTCGACATCACGTTCAACGCCGTGCTCGGCAAGGTGCAGGAGGGAGACACCTGGACCTGCGTCAAGCTGCCCGACTCGGCCGCGATCTTCGGCACCCGCGGACTCGTCAAGGTCGCCGGCACCGTCGACGGGGTTGAGTTCCGGAGCTCGTTCATGGCGCTCGGCGACGGCACCCACAAGCTGCCGATCGCCGCCGACCTGCGTCGTTCGATCCGGAAGACCGACGGCGACGAGGTCACCGTGCACCTGACCGAACGCCTCGGGTGACGAGGCGAGACCAGTGAGCGGATGCCCCGGCGCGCTGCCGGGGCATCCGCTCTCTGTCGGCTGAGCCTGCCGACTCAGTCAGCCGGTGCGATGTTGTGGTTGCGGCGGAACACGTTGCCCGGGTCGACCTGCGACTTGATGCGGCGCAGGCGCTCGAGCGTCGCGGGCGGGTACATCGACGCCGTGACCTCTGGGCCGTACTCGGCCGAGAAGTTGCCGTAGGCGCCGCTCGTGAACGCGAGGGCGGCATCGCTGCCCGCCTTCACCGCCGCCAGCTGCTCGGGCGAGGCATCTGCCGCGAGCACGCCGTTGACGATCAGCAGCGCCTCGGCGTCGCGGTGGGCGACCGCCGTCGCGTCGGGCGCGACGCGGGAGAAGGCGCCGCCGAGTGCGCGGAGCAGCACCATGGTCGGCACCTCTCGGGCGTAGGCGGCCGCGATCGCGTCGAGCGCCGCGTCGGACAGGTCGGGCACGAAGCCGTTGCCGCCGACGAACAGGAACGGCGGGCGACCCGGCGGCGCGTCTTCGAGCAGCTCGCCGTAGGCGACCGGGGCGAGTGACACCTCCACGACCGACGGGAGCGCGAGCAGCGGGGCGAGGAGTTCGTGGAGCCTGGCCTCGTCGCCCTTCAGTGCGACGCCGAGCTGCGGGCCACCGGGCATCTCGGGCCCGAACGGCGGCAACAGCATGAGGGAGGAGTTCAGCTCGTCGGGCCCGGCCCGCATGACGTCGCGCCACGCGCGGAGCACCGCGGGCACGTCGGAGCGGTCGAACCGCACGAGCCCGCCGACGAGTCCGTCTGCGGGGATCGCCTGGAAGACGAACCGCGTGGCCACGCCGAAGTTGCCGCCGCCGCCGCGGATCGCCCAGAAGAGCTCGGGGTGCGAGGTCTCGTTGACGGTCAGCACCTCGCCGGCCGCGGTGACGAGTTCGACCTCGCGGAGCGCGTCGATGGCGAGGCCCTGTTCGCGCACGAGCCAGCCGATGCCGCCGCCGAGCGCGAGGCCGCCCACGCCGACGTCGCGGGTGTCGCCCGAGCTCACGCCCAGCCCGTGCGGCCCGAGCACGGCGGCGACATCGCCCCAGCGGGCACCGCCGCCCACGGTGACGGCG
>NZ_DATCVK010000042.1:0-2003 GCF_036566905.1 Microbacterium sp.
GCCGTTCTTCAGCGGGATCGTGATCTGCTGGCCGGCCTCGAAGTCGCCGGTCCAGTCGGTCGACGCGTTCTCGACCGTGAGCACCTGGTCGCGGCAGATGAAGGAGCCGTGGTCGTTGCGGATGAGCCCGCCCTCGAGGAGACCGGCCTCGGTGAGCATCTGGAAGCCGTTGCAGATGCCGAGCACGGGCATGCCGGCGTTCGCCGCGGCGACGACCTCGGTCATGATCGGGCTGAGCGAGGCGATCGCGCCGCAGCGCAGGTAGTCGCCGTAGCTGAAGCCGCCGGGCAGGATCAGCGCGTCGACGCCCTCGAGGTCGTGCGAGCCGTGCCAGAGGGCGACGGGCTCGGCACCGGCGAGGCGCACCGCGCGCTGCGCGTCGCGGTCGTCGAGCGAGCCGGGGAAGGTGATGACACCGATGCGCATGGCGACCCCGCTCAGTGCGTCTCGCCGGCGGGAGCGCCGAAGCCGTCGTCGGTGACGGATGCCGCGTCGGACGCCTCTTCGGCGAGCTCGGCGTTCGTCACCTCGTAGTGGATGCCGACGACGTCTTCGATCACGCCGTTGGAGAGGATCTCCTCGGCGATCTCCTTGACGCTCGCCTTGAGTGCGTCGTCGACGGGTCCGTCGACGGTCAGTTCGAAACGCTTGCCGATGCGCACGCCGCTGAACCCGGTGCGACCGGTGCGGGCGAGGGCGCCGGCGACGGCCTTCCCCTGGGGGTCGAGCAGTTCGGCTTTGGGCATCACGTCGACGACGATGGTGGGCACCGCGGTTCTCCGTCCGGTGTCGAAAGTGTGGATGCGTCGATTCTACCGGGGCGCGGAGGCATCGAAGCATCCGGCGTCGTCGGTGCCCCGTGCGCACATGCCGGACGGTCCGGTCGCGTGGATCGCGACCGGACCGTCCGTGGGTGATGCGGCGTGCTGCGGGTCGCCCGTCAGCGCCGGGTCACTGCCTTGACGAGGAGCCCGACGGCCACGATCGCCGCTGCGCCCACGGCGATGACGAGACCGGGATTCTCCCGGTATCGCGCCTTCACGTAGGCGACTCCTTCATCGGCGACCTCGCGTGCGTTCGCCACGGCGGCGGTCGCCTGGGCGGCGACGGTGTCAGCGACGTCGGTGGCGGAGTCGCGCACGTCGTGCAGCACATCGCCGACGGCTGCGGTCGTCTGCTCGGCCGCGCGGCTCGTCGCATCGCCGACTCGGTCGGCGCCCGTCTTCACCGCACGTGTCGCGTCCGCAGCGCCGCTGCTCGCGGCGTCGGCGATGCGATCCGCGCGCTCTCGCGCTGTCTCGGTCACGCGGTTCGCCGTGTTCTTCACGCCTGCCGTGACGTCATTCTTCGTTCGGTCCGTGTCGGTCATCAGTGGCTCCCTTCGCCGGGTGATCAGGGCATCACATCGGATGATCGAGTCATCGTACGCTCGTGAACCGTGAACGGCCCGGATCGGCCATTGGGCTTGCCACGGCCCCGTCGGGCTGGTAGTGGTTCGCAGCGGTGCCAACGGATGCCGCGTTCTCCTGAGGTCAGGCGAGCCCAGCGCGCTCCTGCAGCACCGTCTTCAGGGTGGTGCGCGTGGCGTCAAGGCCGCGGTGCACCTCCTCGAAACTCGTCGAGAGCGGTGAGAGCCCGATGCGGAGTCCGCCCGGGTCGCGGTAGTCGGGGATCACGTCCTGCTGCCAGAGTCGGGCGGTCACCTCGCGCATCGCGGGGTGGTGCAACGTGACGTGGCCGCCGCGCTCCTCGGGATCGGCGGGGGAGGCGAGGGTCACGCCGAGGGGCGCGAGCCAGTCGTCGGCGAGGGTGATCGCGAACTCGGTGAGCGCAACCGACTTCTCGCGGAGCGCCGGCATGCCCGCCTCCTCGATCATCGCGAGCGTCTCCTCCATCGCGAGCATGCCGACGATCGGCGCGGTGCCCGAGAGGAAGCGGCGGATGTCGGGCACCGGCTCGTACTCTGGTCCCATCGCGAACATGTCGGTCGTGCCCCACCAGCC
>NZ_DATCVK010000043.1:0-3994 GCF_036566905.1 Microbacterium sp.
GCAAGTTCGGTGAGGGTTACACGGAGCTGACGACGGGTCTGAAGGGTGCGGTGGACGGCATCAACGACATGTCGGAGTCGCTGCTCGGCATGATGCGTGCGATCCAGGACCTCGACCAGCAGCTCGCCGGCGGCTGAACCACCTCCATCGCCGGTGCGGCGGGCTTCGCGCCTGCCCGCCGTACGGCGACGGTGACGGCGGCGCACGACAATGAGGAGTGACGGTGGGGGTCAAGGTCAGTTATGACGATCTCGGCGACCTGAGCACGCAGCTCAAGCACATCATCGACGAGTTCGAGAGCGCGGGCAGCAGGCGACGGGATCTCGAGGACGCTGTCGACACGCCGTACGACAAGGACGACCTGAAGGACGCGGCCCACGACTTCGAGGGCCGCTGGGACGACCGTCGCAAGCGGCTCATGGACAACTGCAAGGGCGTCGCCGAGCACCTCGACGGCGTGATCGCCGCCTTCAAGGACTTCGACGAAGACGCGGCACGCAAGTCAGAGAACGGATGACGGAATGACCACGCCTTACATGCCGTCGCACACGCCGGCGGGCACCCTGATCGAGAAGCTGCGCGGCGACGCCGGAGACGTCCAGACGCGGGGTCAGCAGATCGTCGACCTCGCGAGCGACATGTCCAGCGCATGGAACCTCATCTCGCGGCTCGTCGATGACGGCGCCGACATGGAGGGGCAGTCCATCGAGAAGCTCCGCGAGCTGTGCGGCAAGGTGAGCAGCGATCTGTCCGAGGCGGCCGAGCTCTACGACGCCGTCGGGCCGCACATCCTCACCTACGGCAAGGAGCTTGAGACGTCGAAGGGCGTCATCGACCCGCTCGTGTCGGATCTGCTGGATCTGTGGGAGGAGTACTACAACCTCAGCCGCACCGCCGACACCGCCGAGGGCGCGGTGCCGAACGAGCCCGACGACGACGCGGACGCGGACGAGCAGTCGGCATTCGACACCGCTTCGGCGAACGCCGACGAGAAGCGGGGCCTCGCCACCGCGAAGCACGCGGACTGGGTGGAGAAGGCGGGGGAGTACGACACCGCCTGGGACAGCTGGTTCGACGCCTTCGACACCGCCGCCAAGAACATCCGTGAGGGCGTCAGCGGCAAGATCGAGGACGACTGGAAAGACGACCTCCGCGGCGCGCTCGACTTCCTGGCGAACGTCCTGGCCGTGGCGGGCATCGTCCTCGCCGTCCTCGCCATCGTGGTGGGCGGCCCCATCATCATGGCCCTCGCGGCGATCGTGGCGGTCGCGACCCTCGCCGTCGCGCTCACGCGCAAGCTCGCCTTCGACGACGGCAGCTGGTGGGATGTCGCCTTCGGCGTGATCGGCGTCATCCCGTTCATCGGCCCCGCCGCCCGCACCGTCCGCGGCCTCGGCTCGGCATCCGGATGGCGCGCACTGGGAACCGCCTTCGGCGACGACGCGCTGCGGCTGACCGGCATGAACGCCGCCTCGTTCGACGACTGGGCGTCGGGTCTCAACGCCCTGCGCGGCACCACCTTCGCCGACAAGGCGGCGGACTTCTCGGCCGCGCTGTTCTCGGGCAAGAACATCGACGACTGGGCGCGCATGGGCTCGACCGGGCGCGACGCGCTCGCCACGGTCGGCACCGTCTGGGTGGCGCAGTTCCAGATCCTCGGCCAGATCAAGGACGCGAGCGGCGGCGCCTTCTCCGGCTCGTTCGATCCTGACCAGAACCCTTTCTCGTGACGGGCACCGTGCGGCATCGCACGGCGCGGAACGGGAAGCCGGGGATGGGAGACTTGTCGGGTGAGTGACCTGCGCGCTGAATTGAGGGGCACGGTAGCCCCTGCCGTCCCGCAGTATCGGATGCTGCTGCCGCTGGGCTGGCAGTCGTACGACGTGACCGCCGATACCGAGCGGGAACTGCTGGGTGCGGCGCGGACGCGTCTCTCGCAGGCCGGCCGACCCGATCTCGCGTCGGGTCTCGCCGTCCAGGTCGGGGACGCCCTGCGCAGCCTCCGCGCACAGGACGCGTTCGCGTTCGCGCTGGCCGGCGAGACCGCGCCGTCCTGGGCCCTCGGGGCGGCGAGTCTCGTCGGCCTCCGGCGCAAGGCCACGCCCGAGATCCCGCTGGACGCCGTCGTCGAGGACGCGGTCCGCAACCGCGGCGGGATCGCGATCGGCGAAGGGCATCGCATGGTGCGCTGGACGGAACGTCGTCCCGTCACGCTCGAGGGCGTCGCCGCCGTCTCGTTCCTCATCAACTACCTCATCCCGATCCCCGGAACCCGGCGGACGCAGGCCGTGCAATGGACCGCGACCGTCGCCCATGCGGCCGACATGGCCGAGGACGACCCGGTGCTGCTGGCGTGGGTCGCGCTCTTCGACCACCACGTCGCCACCTTCACGTGGAGCACGCGCTGACATGCAGATCAACCTTCGACACGATCCCGAGCGCAGCCTCCCGGTCCCACACGTCGAGCGGTCCGCCGACGAGCGCGCGCTCTGGGCGCGGGAGACCGCCTACGCCTTCGCCGCACGCGAGGGTTTCGACGACGCCGCGGCGGAACGCATCACCGCGGCGCTGAACGACATCGCCGGCGCGACCGGCGACGACCGCCGGAACCTGCTCCTCATCGGGGCGGACGGCCGCGTGCTGGCGCCGTTCACGGTGTTCGCGGCATCCGAACCGCTGGCCGAGGCCGAGCAGGCCGCCTTCCTGTGGTCGGCCTCGGCACTGCTGCCGCCGACCACCGAGGTGGTCGAGTCGGCGCAGCTGGGCGCCGGGATCTCGGTGACCCTGCTCGAGCGTCACGATGACCACGACTACGGGTTCCGGCGCTGGCTCTTCGTCGGACAGAACGCCACGCTCGGCGCCGTGCTCGGCCCCGTCGCACCGTACGGACTGGCGTTCGTGGAGGGGGTCGCCGGCAGCATCCTGCACGAGTCGGTCCTCGAGGGCTTCCTGCCCTCCGCCGACCGCACGCGCGTCGAAGAGCTCGATGCCGCGGTGGTGCGAGCGGGAGAGGACTGGCCGCTGTGAGCGATCGCACTCTGACGAGCCTCGTCGACGAGGTCGACGAGTGGGGCCCCGTCGACTGGTGGCGGCTCGAGCTGCGCTCGTTCGTCACGACGCCCTACGCGCAGCACGCCCTCGTCGTGCTGGCCCCGAAAGAGGCGGTGCGCGCGGAGCATACCGGCGTCCGCGCGGGAAGCTGCCTGCAGTCGCTCGCGTACATGTTCCTGCTGGTGGCTCCGCTCGTCGGGGCGGCCGCCATGCTCCGCTGGGTCGCCGGCGGAAGCGCGTTCGACTTCCCCCTCGCGTTCGCCGGCGTGCTCACGCTCATCTCGTTCCTCGCCACGGCATGGAGCGAATACCAGCGCTTCCGTCATCCCCGCGCCGTCTCTCAGTCGGGGATCCGCACGACCACGCTGATGCACATCGTGCCGGGCCTCTTCACGGCGCTCATCGCGATCACGGCGGGTCGCGAGCTGCTGGGCGACGGCACCTGGGTCTGGCTCGTCGTCATCCTGGCCGACGTGGTGGTCTACGCGGCGATCCTCGTGCGCGGCGTGACCATCAAAGACGGCCCGCAGAATCCGCACGACAACGTCGACCAGAGCGTCAAGGAGATCCCGCCGTCGACGCTGAGCGGGATCATGGCCGAGCGGGATGCCGCGATCGACCTGCTCGTGGCGCGCGGCAAGATCACCGCCGACGTCGGGGCAGAGGCCCGTGCGACCGCGCCAGGGTGGCTCGCGCTCACGCTCGCGCCGCAGGCCGGCTCCGCCTACTACCGCCCTGATCAGGCCTGAATCGCTGCATGGGGAATGGTCCCCATGGGCTGATCGCGTCATGCCGGTTACCGTGGAGTCATCGGCCCGGGGTGGGTCGGGAATCTGAGTGAGGGAGTTGACGATGGCCGATTTCGGTGCTTCGTATGCGGAGATGGAGCAGGTGGCGTCGTCGCTGTCGCAGGCTCGTGATGACATCCAGGGCCAGTTGGATT
>NZ_DATCVK010000044.1:0-4516 GCF_036566905.1 Microbacterium sp.
CTGCGGCGGCCCAGGCAGCAGCCGACGCCGCAGCGCAACAGGTCGCCGACGAGGGCGACGACTGGTCGGGCGGGTCGGATGCCGCGGCATCCGCTTCGGGCGAGGCGACCGGGGATGCCGCTGCGGCCGCCCCCGCTGCGAACCCGTACACGTCTGAGTTCTACCCGGGCCTGCCGGCCGCACCGCGCGACGAGGACTGCGGGCCGTGCACCGGCAAGGAGATGGTGCCCGTGTACTACAACGGCAAGTACGTCTGGGGCTGCGACGCCTGATCTGAACGACGTTCGCGGCGGGCGCTCGGGAGACCGGGCGCCCGCCGTCGTCGTGATGGGGCGGCCCGTTACGCCCGGGGAGGCGCGGCGAAGCGCCAGCCCGTGATCCAGTCCGGATCCGCGCCGTGCTCGTACGCGTACTCGCGGGCCGCGCTCCGGGCCGCGTGCCATTCGTCGGCGATCTCGGCGATGCCGGTGGCGCCTTCGAGTCCCGGCACGCGGTGCAGCACGTCGAGCGCGAGTCGGTACCGGTCGAGGTCGTTCAGGTGCAGCATGTCGAACGGCGTCGTCGTCGTGCCGCGCTCGACGAAGCCGCGCACGTGGATGTTCGCGTGGTTCGTGCGCCGGTAGGTCAGCTGGTGGATGAGCGACGGGTAGCCGTGGAACGCGAAGATCACGGGTGCCGAGCGGGTGAAGATCGCGTCGAACGCCGCGCCGGGCAGGCCGTGCGGGTGGTGCTGCGGGTCCTGCAGCCGCATGAGGTCGACGACGTTCACGAGGCGCACGCGGAGGTCGGGCAGTCGCTCGCGCAGGAGCTCGGCCGCCGCGATCGCCTCGGTCGTCGGCACGTCGCCGGCGCACGCGATGACGACGTCGGGCTCGGATGCCGCGGCATCCGCTCGATCGGAACCCGGCTCGTTGCCCGCCCAATCCCACACGCCGAGACCCGCCTCGACGTGCGCCGCCGCCTCGTCCGGGGCGAGCCATTGCGGTTCCGGCTGCTTGCCCGCCACGACGACATTCACCCGGTTCTGCGTGTCGAAGGCGTGCCGCATGACCTCGAGCAGCGTGTTCGCGTCGGGTGGCAGGTACACCCGCACGATGTCCGCCTGCTTGTTGACGACGACGTTCAGGAACCCCGGGTCCTGGTGGGAGAAGCCATTGTGGTCCTGCCGCCAGACGTGTGATGAGAGCAGGTAGGTGAGGCTCGCGACATCGCCGCGCCAGGGCACCTGCTTCGCGGACTCCAGCCACTTCGCGTGCTGGTTGAACATCGAGTCGACGATGTGGATGAACGCCTCGTAGCTCGTGATCAGCCCGTGCCGCCCCGTCAGCAGGTAGCCCTCGAGCATGCCCTGCATGAGGTGCTCGCTGAGCGCCTCGATGACGCGGCCCTCGCGCGCGAGGTGTTCGTCGAGCGGATGCATCGCCTCCGCCCATGCTCGGGCGGTGACGTCGAACACGGCGCCGAGCCGGTTCGAGGCCACCTCGTCGGGGCCGAAGAGCCGGAAGTCGTCGGGGTTGTCGCGCATCACCTCGGCCAGCCACTCGCCGAGCACGCGCGTCGCCTCTCCGGAGTCGCCGCGCTCGCCGGGGTCGACCGCGATGGTGTGCGGGGCGAGCGGCGGGAGCGCGAGCGGGCGGGCGATGCCGCCGTTGACGTGGGCGCTCCGGTTCGCGCTCATGCGCAGCTCGCCGTCGGGGCGCAGGGCGTCGAGCGCCCCGACCGGG
Organism: Microbacterium sp.; assembly: GCF_036566905.1. Classification (GTDB taxonomy): domain Bacteria; phylum Actinomycetota; class Actinomycetes; order Actinomycetales; family Microbacteriaceae; genus Microbacterium. The sequence goes on from NZ_DATCVK010000044.1 coordinate 1,725, forward strand.
CGGCCCTCGCCGTCGAAGAGCTCATCTGGGCGGTACGACCGGAGCCACGCCTCGAGCATCGCGAGGTGCTCGGGGTTCTCGCGCACGCCGGCGAGCGGCACCTGGTGCGCGTGGAACGTGCCCTCGACCTGCTTGCCGTCGACGACGCCCGGGCCGGTCCAGCCCTTCGGGGTGCGCAGCACGATCGCGGGCCAGCGCGGCGCCGTCACGGCGAACGCGCCGGCCGCGGCATCCGTCCGGATCGCGGCGATGCGTTCGGAGGCGACGTCGATGGCGTCGGCCATGCGACCGTGCACGGCCATCGGGTCCTCGCCGTCGAACCCGCCCGTCACGAGCAGCGGCTCGTAGCCGTTGCCGCGGAAGAAGTCGACGAGCTCGGCCTCGGGGATGCGGGCCAGCAGTGTCGGGTTCGCGATCTTGAACCCGTTCAGGTGGAGGATCGGCAGCACCGCGCCATCCGTCACCGGGTTCAGGAAGGAATGGCCGCGCCAGCTCGCCGCGAGCGGACCGGTCTCGGCCTCGCCGTCGCCGATGACGCACGCGACCACGAGGCCCGGGTTGTCGAGTGCGGCGCCGTACGCGTGCATGAGCGAGTAGCCGAGCTCGCCGCCCTCGTTGATCGAGCCGGGGGTCTCCGGCGCCGCGTGCGACGGGATGCCGCCGGGGAACGAGAACTGGCGGAACAGCCGATGCATGCCGTCGCGGTCGGCGGTGACCGCCGGGAACAGTTCGGAGTAGGTGCCGTCGAGCCAGGTGTTCGCCACCATCGCGGGCCCGCCGTGGCCCGGACCGCAGACGTAGATCGTCGGCGTGCCGCGCTCGACGATCGCGCGATTGAGGTGGGCGTAGACGAGGTTCAGTCCGGGGGAGGTGCCCCAGTGCCCGAGCAGTCGCGGCTTGATGTCGCCGGGCTCGAGCGGGCGGGCGAGCAGCGGATTCGCCATCAGGTAGATCTGGCCGACGCTGAGATAGTTCGCGGCTCGCCACCACGCGTCGACGATCTCGAGCGGCACGGATGCCGCGCGCCCATGCCGCTCGCGTTCGCGTTCGCGTTCGTGTTCGCGCCCGTGTTCCTGCTGGTGCTGGTGCTGGTGCTCGCCTGCCTCGGACATGGCTTCCCCTGTCGACTCACGTGCCCTTCGAGCCTAGGTCGGTCGTGGTGCCGGCACCACCGAGAGGGTCGACCGGCTCGGTGCCGGTGCTCCTCACGGTGGCGCTCCTGCTCGGCTGAGCCCCGATCGCGGTGGTCGGGAGCAGGATGGGCGGTGGGGGAGCGCCCGCCCGAATGAAGGAGACCGCGATGCCATTCCTCACCGACGACGACCGGCCGCTCGGCGAACTGCTGCTCGCCCAGCGCCCCGCCGACGGGCACCGCTTCCAGGTGCGCGCGCCGTTCGCCTACCTCGATCCGGTGAGCGGGCTGCGCTACGAGGTTCCGGTGCAGGATGCCGCAGGCGACTCCGACCTCGCGTCGGTGCCGAGCGTGCTCTGGGGGCTCATCGCGAGCTACGGCCGCCAGTCGGCGCCGGCGCTGCTGCACGACCACCGTTCGGTGCTCGCCGCAGGGCTCGGCGATCGGCGGGCCGCCCTCGCGCAGCGCCGTGTCGACGACCGGGTGTTCCGCACCGCGCTCCGTGAGCAGGGGGTTCCGCTGCTCAGGTCCGCGATCATGTGGGCGTGGGTCTCCGCAGATCGCGAGCGTCAGTTCGGCGGTGCCGCCGGGGTCGTGTTCGTCGGGCAGGCGGTGATCGGGGGCCTCGTCGTGGCCGGGGCATCCGTCGCCGCGTTCTGGAACCAGCTGTGGCTCGCAGTGTTCGCCGTGGTCGCCGTCACCGCGCTCGTGTGGGGTCGGCTCGCGGCACCGCAGCTCGTGCTGGCGTTCTCGATCGGGTGGCTCGGGCCCTTCGTGCTCGCACAGGTCGCGGCGGTCGTGCCGTTCCGGCTCGTCGAGGCCGTCGTCGAGCTCGTCACCGGCGGCGATCCCGCGGGCGTGTTCCGGCCGACCGTGCGCGGGCGCTGAGCCGGCCGGCCGCTGCTCCGCCGCGTCGCTACCCCGCCGTCGGGGTGGTCTCGGCCGCCTCGGCCCCGGCCGATTGCGGCCACTGGTGGAACCAACCGGCCCAGATCTCCGCGCGCCGTCCCTTCGGGCGGAGGAGCGCTCGGCGCGCGGCGAGGTCCTTCGTGAACTCCTCGGTCGCGACCGCGTCGCGGAGCTTCATCGGCGCGGGAACCAGGGCCGCCGCCAGCGTGTTCGCCTCGGGGTCGTCGGTCCGCGCCGCCACGACCACCGGAACCGGCGCATAGAGCGGTTCGACGAAGACGAAGATCGCCACGATCAGGAGCGCCACGGCGCTCACGAGGAGCCATTCGAGTGGCGGCCGGCTCCACGCGGCGATCGCGAACCAGACGCAGGCGAAGGCGCCGGCGACGTAGGCCGCACGGGGGATCGAGCTCAGCACGAGCCAGTGGCGCGGTTCGATCGGGCAGCGGTCCCACTCGCGCGAGCGCCGCGTGACCGTCGAGAGGCGCTGGTTCAGCCAGATCAGCACGGCGAGCGTGAAGCCGGAGGCGACGAGCCAGCTCCAGGGATTCAGGCCCTCGGGATCCGTCACGAACGAGGCCGCGGCGATCGTGGCGGGCACGGCCTCCGCGACATCCCGGCCGCCGGGGAAGACTCCGATCAGGAAGCCGATCGCCCCGGCCACCCAGCTCGCGAGCGTCGCGAACGCGGCGTACACGCCCGGCAGGCCGGGCAGGATCGCGGCGATCACCACGGCCGCGAGCATGTTGGT
>NZ_DATCVK010000045.1:0-5109 GCF_036566905.1 Microbacterium sp.
AATCCAACTGGCCCTGGATGTCATCACGAGCCTGCGACAGCGACGACGCCACCTGCTCCATCTCCGCATACGAAGCACCGAAATCGGCCATCGTCAACTCCCTCACTCAGATTCCCGACCCACCCCGGGCCGATGACTCCAAGCTAGCGAAACCCCGCCTGCGACCACGATGGGGACCATTCCCCATGCGGGTCCCCAGGTCATCGCTGGACCGCGGTCTGCGGCACCTCCAGCGTGGAGCCCTCGACCAGCGGCATCTGCACCGTGACGGCGCGCCCCGACTGGACGAAGATGCCGCGGCCCTCGGGGAAGTCGGAGCGCTTGACCTTCGGGAAGGGCACCTTGAAGATGGCGTCGCCGTCGAAGGCGTCCGGACGCAGCACGATGCCCTTGCGGCCCCCCTTGAAGTCGCCGATGAGCCCGAACCCGCTGGAGATCTGGCTGACGTCGGCATCGCCGATCAACAGGTGCTCGCTGCGGTTGACCGCCTGGAACAGCGCCTTGAGCGGGCGCTCGGCCGGCGTGTCGGCGAACTGCGGGACGTCCTCGATGACGATCAGGAGCCTCGCCTCGAGCGACTCGTCGCCGACCAGGTCGGCGAGCTCGGTCGCCAGGTCCTTCGCCTCGTCGGGAGTCGTCGCGCTGCGCATCCACGGCGCGAACTCCTTGAGCTGCGAGCGGCGCCCGCCGAAGTGGAACAGCCGCACGCCGGGATCGAAGCGCGTCATCGAGGTGATGAGCGCCTTCATCGCATTCGTCTTGCCCGACAGCGGCGGTCCCGTCACCACGAACGTGCCGATGGGATCGAAGTCGCGCGCCGCGAGGGTGTCCTCGGCGACGCCGAGCGCGGGGAAGTCGCCGATGCGATCCGGCATCGCGGTGGACTGCAGCCGCGTGGGAAGCGAGCCGATCTCCTCGACCTCGCGGGCGCCCGCGGCACGGAGGTCCTGCGCCCACTGGGTGAGCAGCTTGGTCTGCTCCGCGACGTTCGGCGTGCCGCCGAGCACGGCGATCTGGGTCTCGAAGCCGTCCACGATGGCCCGCCCGGGCGCCGATCGCTCGTCGAGGACGTCCTTCGGCGCGTTGAGCAGGGCGTAGGCGTTCTCGTCCGACAGTCGCAGCACGACCCGGCGGGACACGTTCGAGCTGATGGCGGTCGGGACCGAACCCGACCGGTCGGCGGTGGCGACGACGTGCACGCCGAGCGGGCGGCCTTCTCCCAGGATGCGCATGAACGCCTGGTAGAACGGCATCCGAGCGGTCGTGGACTCCCACTCCGCGCGGAACTGCGGCAGCCCGTCCAGGAGCATGATGATGCGCGCCTCGTCGCGACCCGTCAGCTCGCGGTATTCGGCGATGCTCGACGCGTTGGCGGCGCTGAACCGCTTGCCCCGGTCGTCGAGGATGGCGCCCAGCGACCGCATGATGCGCTGCACGCGCTCGGCGTCGTCCCCGGGGATGATCGAGCCGACGTGCGGCAGCACCTCGAGGCTCTTCAGCGCGCCGGCGCCGAAATCGAGCCCGTATACGGCGACGTTCTCGGGACGGCGGCCCGTCGCCGCCGCGATCGCGACGGTGCGCAGCACCGTCGACTTGCCCGAACCGCTGGTGCCGTACACGAGAAGCGACCCGTCGCGGTCGGGCTCGAAGTACACCGGCTCCTGCAGCTGACGCTCGGGGACGTCGCGCTTGCCGAGCAGGATGAACCCCGAGCGTCCGGCCCGCAGCTGGCGGATGTCGACCGTGGTCTCGAGGTCGTCGAGCCACGGGCGGCGCGGCGCGGGGATCCGTGCCATGTCGGCGGCCGCCACGAGCGTCGCGACGATGCGCTTCTGGTCGTTGGGGCCGGGGTCCACGTCGTGCGAGTCGGACTCGCCCGAGTCGGGGAGCTCCCAGCGCTGCACCGACCCGAACCGCAGCTGGGCGACGGCGACGTCCGCCGCGGGCGCCTGGTCGCTGCTCCATCCGCCGGCGTAGGCGGATTGGAACGACACGAGGCGACCCGGTCCGGTCTTGGCGATCCCGCGACCGGGGATGCCGGGATCGAAGCGCGCCGCCACGGGATCGCCGACGACGTCCTTCGAGTCGGACTCGTCGGCCATGCGCAGCGCGACCCTCAGGTTGGTGTTGGCGCGCAGGTTGTCCTTGATCACGCCGGCGGGGCGCTGGGTGGCCATGATCAGGTGGATGCCGAGCGATCGGCCGCGCTGGGCGATGTCGACGACGCCGTCGACGAACTCCGGCACCTCCCCCGCGAGTGCGGCGAACTCGTCGATCACGAGCACCAGCGCCGGCGGGGTGTCGGGATCGCGGCGCTTCTCCAGCTCGAGGAGGTCCTTGGCCTTCTTGCGGTTGAAGAGGTGCTCGCGGTGATGCAGCTCGGCACGCAGGCTCGTCAGCGCGCGGCGGACGAGGTGCGGGCTCAGGTCGGTGACGAGGCCGACGCAGTGCGGCAGGTCGACGCAGTCGGCGAACGCCGAGCCGCCCTTGTAGTCGACGAACAGGAACGTGACGCGGTCGGGGCTGTGGGCCGCCGCCATGCCGAGCACCCACGCCTGCAGGAACTCCGACTTGCCGGCTCCGGTGGTGCCGCCCACCAGGGCGTGCGGGCCGTGGGTCCTCAGGTCGAGCGCCATCGCGTCCGTGGCGCCCTGGCCGACGATCGCGCGCAGCGTGCCCGCCTTCTTCAGCCGCGGCAGAACGGCGCCGGAGCGGTCCAGGATGGTGTTGTTCTCGCGCCAGCGCTCGATCGCGAAGGAGGGCTCGGCGGCCATCTCCGACCCGATCAGGGAGAGGAACATCACGGAGTTCGGGATGTCGGACGAGTCCTCGATCACGGTGCTGGAGTCCACCACCGGCGCGAGCCGCTTCGCGAGGACGGTCATCAGCTCGTTCGAGACGCCCTCGACCGCCGTGTCGGGATAGTCGACGCCGCTGCGGACCGTGCCGGCACGGGCGCGCTCGAGCCCGTTCGTGACGTCGAGGAAGCTTCGGCACACCGCGGGCAGCGCGTCGACCATGGGGGCGACGAACAGTCCGTACACGCCGACGTCGGCGCCGCGCTCGAGCACCTGGGTCAGGCGAGCCCGGTCGACGGGGGCATCGGCGGTGACGATGACGACGACCGCCGTCTGACCGGGGAACGTGGCCTCTTCGGCGGCGCGGCGCACGTCGGTGCCGTAGCGCATCGGATCCCAGTCGTCCGCGAGGGGCAGCCGCGGCGACGACGCGGCCTTCGACCGCTGCATCACGAGCTCTTCCAGGCCCGACAGCAGCGCCGCGCCCGTCGACGCCGAGTCCGACAGCGGCATATCGCGGAACGGACTGCGCTCACTGGAGGTGTGGGGCAGCCACTTCAGCCACTCGAGCTGCGTCGCCCAGCGAGGCTCGGTCAGCGCGATGGCGACCAGCTCGTTGGGCGAATGCAGGCCGAACAGCTGCACGCACAGGCCGCGCAGCGCATCGGCGGCCTCGCGGTCGCCGCCGGCGACGCCGATCACGCCCACGCTCTGCAGCGACTCCAGCACCGGAACGCCGTCGATGGTGCGGTAGCGCTCTCGCAGCCGGTCGACGCGATCGACGAACTCCTGCAGGGCCTCCGGCGTCTCGGACCGCTTCACCGTCGTGCGCGAGGGGGCCTCGGTGATGCCCAGCCGCACCGAGAGGAAGTTCCAGTGCTCGGGACGCCGTGTCCACAGCATCGGACCCAGCCGCATCGCCTCCTCGAAGACCACCGCCACGGGCGGGGCCTCCGCATTGCGGATCTCGCGCTCGCGCGGACGCTCCCTGTAGAGCGTCTCTTCGAGCTCTTCGAAGGTGCGCTCGAAGATCTCCGTCTCTTTGCGGGCACGCTGGCCCACCTGGGTGCGCTGGGAGATGAAGTTGCCGAGCAGCATCAGCGGCGACATCACGACCACGAGGAGCGACCGGGGGTTGCCGTTCATCGCGAACAGCGCCATGCCGAGGATGAGAGGTGCGACCAGCATCGGCCAGGGGAACAGCCGCGTGACCGGATCCTTCGGCATCCGAGGCTCGGGGAGCTCTTCGCCGATGTAGCGCGGCTCGACGCGCGGGCTGCGATTGAACAGCAGCGATCCGCCGCGCTCGAGCACCGGGTCCTGCTCGACGGGGGCGAAGTCCTGGACCATGCGGACGACCACGTCGGTGTCGCCGAGCGAGAACCGCTGCCCCGGGATGACGCGGAGGCGCTGGACCAGGCCGCCGTCGACCACGATGCCGTTGGCCGAGTTCAGGTCGACGAGCTCCACCGAACCGCCGACCTCGATGCGCGCATGCACCTTGGAGATCAGCGGATCGTCGAGCACGATGTCGTTGCCAGCGGCGCGCCCGATGGTGAAGTGGCCGCGCGGCAGCGGGAACTCGCGTCCGACGAGCGGGCCGCCGACGACCGAGAGGATGGCGGCCGGGGGGCCGCCGACCGCCCGCGACGCCACGTAGTCCTCTCCGAGGTTCACGATCGATGCGATGAACCCCGAGCCGACCGGGGCGTCGCTGATCAGCATGTCGGGCGCGAGCATGGTGAAGGTCGAGGAGGTGGGCGGTGCCACCTTGAGCGTCAGCACATCGCGCGAGGAGGCGGACGTCTCGCGCGCCGGGTCGGTGTCGACGATGTGCCGGGCCACGTCCTGCACGGTCGCCGTCGTGTCGGACGTGACGACGATGTCGATCTGCTGCGCGTCTCGCCGCTGGAGAGTGAGTCTGAGTCTCATGCGTTGTCCTCGGGGTCTGCGTCAGCCGATGCGGATGAGGGCTCGCCGGTCGCCCAGCAGGAGGGTGTCGCCGCTGCGGACCGTGACCCCCTGCCCGGGCGGAAGGGAGTGCTCCGCGCCATCGCGGATGAGCGCGCTGCCGTTCGTCGAGGCACGGTCGACGGCGATGATGGCGCCGCCCGTGCGCAGCAGCGCGAGATGGGTCTTGGAGATCGACTTCGTCGGATCCTCGATCGGGACGAGGGTGAGCCCGTTGTCGCCCGGCGCGGGGGACGGATCGCGGCCGATCAGGATGCCGGCGCCGGGGAGGGCGATGCGCGCGCCGGTGTCGAACTCCAGCACGGCGGCCGGGGACGACGCGTCGGCCACCGGCGGCGCG
>NZ_DATCVK010000046.1:0-7163 GCF_036566905.1 Microbacterium sp.
CGTCGGGGTCGTCGTGAGGGCAGCGGATGCCGCTCCGCCGCCGCCGCTCGCGATGCCGGCCGCAACCGCGCCGGCGCCGATGAGGCCGAAGGCGACGACGCCGCCGGCGACCATGAGCGGCAGGCGGTGCCTGCGGGCGAATGCGGCGATCGCGGCGAGCACGCCCGACTTCGGCGGTTCGGTCGCCTCGGGGGCTTCAGCTTCAGCTTCGGCTTCGGCTTCGGGAGTCGTGATGTCGACGGTCTCAGCGGCCGAGGTGTCGGCCGCAGCGGTCTCGATCGAGGGGTCGCCGTCGTCGGGGGTCTCCCCCGCGGCATCCGTCTCGTCGTTCACCCGGGTGATCCTACGCGAGCCATCCTCAAGAGAACCTGATCATGCACCCGATCGGGCGCGTGATCACTCGCCCGGGTAGACGAGGCCGATCTGCCGACGGATCTCGTCGAGCGACGCCATGATCGCGACGGTCTCGTCGATCGGCAGCAGGTCGCCGGTGAGCGTTCCCGCGGCGACGTGCCGTTCGACCGCCTCGGCCTGGAAGTGCATCCCGCGACCGACGACTTCCGAGTGGTACTCCTCGAGCAGCGTTCCGTCGGCGGCGACGACCCGGAAGGTGGTCGGCGTGTACCAGACGTGGTCGATCTCGATGCGGGCCTCTGTGCCGAGGATGACCGCGGTGTTCGGTCCCTTCACGTCGCTCGCCGAGATGGTGGAGGCCATGCGCCCGCCCTCGTAGCCGTAGACGACGGCCACCTGCGCGTCGGCGCCGGTGGACTTGAACGTCGCCGATGCCTGCGTCGTCGCGGGAGCGCCGAAGAGGTCCCACGCGAAGGAGATCGGGTAGATGCCGAGGTCGAGCAGCGCCCCGCCGCCGAGCTCGAGCGCGTTGATGCGGTGGGCGGGGTCGTCGGAGAGCAGTTGCGTGTGGTCGGCGATGAGCGTGCGCACGTCGCCGAGCGTGCCCGCGGCGATGATCTCGCGGATGCGGGCCATGTGCGGCAGGTACCTGGTCCACATCGCCTCGAGCACGAGCAGGCCCTTGGCCGCCGCGAGCTCCGCGAGCGCTCGCGCCTCGGCGGTGTTGACGGTGAACGCCTTCTCGACGAGCACGTGCTTGCCGGCCTCGAGCGCGAGGGTGGCGCCGGCGGCGTGCAGCGGGTGCGGCGTGGAGACGTAGATCACGTCGACTTCGGGGTCGGCGACGAGTGCTTCGTAGCTGGCGTGCGCGTTCGGGATGCCGAACTCGGCGGCGAACGCGTCAGCGCTCTGCTGCGAGCGCGACCCGACCGCCTGCACGGTGAATCCGTTCAGCTTCAAGTCGTTGGCGAAGGCGTGCGCGATGCCGCCGGTCGCGAGGATGCCCCACCGCAGTCGTTCCGTCATGACGACAGCCTATTCCGCTGAGGCCTTCCCCCTGTTCGGGGATCATGCGGAATCCTCACGATGGGGTCTAACGTTCAGTCATGACGGCTGTTCTCGCTTGGAAGGGCCGCGTGACCGGCATCGCCGCCGCGGCCATCATCGCTCTCGTGGCAATCCCCGCAGGGATCGCCGGCCCGGCAGCTGCCGCGCCACCCTCGTCTCCCTCATCCTCGTCGACCGTCGCCAAGTACGTCGCCCTCGGCGATTCCGTCGCAGCGGGTCAAGGGGCAGGCGGCTACATCGACGCATGCCTCCAGAGCCCGAACGGCTATCCGACCCTCCTCGACGCCGAGCCGCGCACGAACCTGTTGCGCAATCCCTCCTGCAGCGGGGCGACCATCGCGGATGTCGCGGCCGGCCAGCTCTCGCAGCTGAACCGCGGCACGACGCTCGTGACCCTCACGGTCGGAGCGAACGAGGTCGACCTGACGGGTATCCTCGCGGCATGCACGCCGCCGTCACCGGACGAGGCGTGCCTCGCGGCCATCGGGGCCGCCCAGGCGTATCTCGCCTCCGGGCAGCTGAGCATCGGCATCGCCGGCTTGGTCGCGGCGGCAGCAACGGCAGCTCCCGGGGCGGAGATCCTGGTGACCGGTTACGCCATCCCGTTCCAGCCCGACCTGCAGCCGCTCACCGATCAGGTCAACGCGCTCACCGGCGCGATGAACTCGCTCATCGCAGCGGGCGTCGCCGGCGCCGCGGCATCCGGTATCGATGTCGGCTACGTCGACGTGACGGGCCTGTTCCTCGGCCACGGCGTCGGCTCCGGCGCCTCCTGGCTCGGTGAGAACCCGAGTGACCCGATCACCTTCCTCCACCCGAACGCCGCCGGCTATTCCGCCTACCGCGACGCGCTCGTCGCCGCTCTGGCAGTACCGTGATCGCGCCGTCTCGGCGCCGCGTCGCACTCGCTGCGGCGTTCCTCACGGCGGTCGTCGCGCTCGGATCGATCGCCTCGCCGGCACTGGCCGCGACCACGGGCAAGGGCAAACCCGGCGGTGGCGGCGGCGGCAACTCCCAACTCGCCTACGCGGCGCTCGGCGACTCCTACGCGGCCGGCCTCGGTGCGGGCAGCTACCTCGAGACGAGCTGCTACACGAGCTCGAAGGGGTACCCGGCGCTGCTCGATGCCGACGCGAACCTCGCGCTCGCCGCGCGTCCCGCCTGCCGCGGGGCCACCACGGCCGATGTGATCTCGAAGCAGGTTCCGGCGCTTCCGGCGAACGTCGTCAGGGTCACCCTCACCGTCGGCGGCAACGATGTCGGATTCGCGAACGTGATGCAGAACTGCTTCGTGCTGGTCAACAGCACGTGCGAGTCGCACATCGTCGCCGGCGAGACGATGGTGCAGAACGGTGTGCTCGCCCAGAACGTGGGCGCCGCGATCGCGGCGATCAGGGCGAAGGCACCGAACGCCCGGGTCGTGGTCACGGGATACCCGCTGCTGTTCGAGCCGACCTCGCGCTACCAGTGGGCGACACGGGTCAACACCGGCACCGTCGCGCTGAACGACGCGATCGAGGGCGCATCGGTGCTTGCCGGCGCCGTGTACGTCGACGTCGAGGCGCCCTTCACCGGGCACGGCATCGGCAGCGCCTCACCGTGGATCAACGACTGGAACTGGCTGCGATCGAACGACTCGTTCCACGCCAACGCCGCCGGGTACCAGGCGTACGCCGCCGCCCTGCGGCCAGCGCTCAAGTGACCCCCGAACCACACGCGCACTTCCTCGCGTGAGATGCGAACGACCCGGAGACCCCGGGTCGTTCGTGTGCGAACTTGCCCCCGTTCGGGGCAGTGCGGCGCAGGCGAACGCGGGTTAGCGTCGACGAGCGTCTGACTCTTCCTCCTGCGCAACGAACGGCCCGGAGACCCCGGGCCGTTCGTCCTGATGTGTGCACCCGCACCCGAGTGCCGAGGAGCTCATCTCCACGGCACGGGACGGACGACCGCCCGCATCCCTCGTCGTACATGGGATGCGGCCTCGCCATGGATCAACGATTGGAGCCGGCTGCACCCGAACGACTCCACGCCAACGGGAGGCGGTTCTGGTGTATCAGTGGACACCCGATAGCGGGTGGGGGTGAGTTCATGCGGCGGTGCCACTGAGCTGCGGGTAGACGAACTCGAGAGGCGCCGAGAGTGCGGCTTTCAACTGAACGGACGTGTCGTCGGCGAGCACTTCGTGCGCTCCGGCCTCCGTCGCGTCGAACACCTCGGACACCAGCACGGCCGGGTCGAGCTTCGGGTCGGAAACCTCTGCGGCCATGGCGGTGTCCACGTAGCCGACGTGCACGCCCACGACGTGAACGCCTGCAGGGGCGAGCTCGAGTCGGAGCGAGTTCGTCGCAGACCAGAGGGCGGCTTTGGTAGCGCTGTAGATGCCGGCGACAGCGTACCAGGACAGGGCGGAGTGGATGTCGATGATGACCGCCTCACCCTTCGCCGACAGCACCGGCGCGAACGCGCGTGCGAGGAACAGCGGGCCGAGGAAGTTCGTCTCCACGTTGGCGCGGATCTCCTCGTCGGTGTGACTGAGGATGCCCGGAGTCGACGGTGAGGCACCGGCGTTGTTGATCAGCACGGTCACGTCCTGCGCAGCGTCGACGGCGGCCCGGATGGAGGCCGGGTCGGTGACATCGAGTGCGAGCGGGATGATGCGATCATCATTCCAGGCGCGAGGGGTGCGGGCGGTGGCGTAGACCTTGGCTGCTCCGCGCGCGAGGGCTTCGCGCACGAACTGCGTGCCGATTCCGCCGTTGGCTCCGGTGACGAGAACGACGGCGCCGTTGAGTGAGGGCATGAGTGCTTCTTTCATTCGGTGGGGACAGGGAGGGTCCCTGAGGGGTGAGCCAGCCGCGGAGTGGGCTGCCGGGGCGTGGGAGAATGAGCGACAGCACATCCGAGCCCATGCAACAGTGACTATGCTCATAACTGAGTCGAGTCACAGTCTATTCCCGGAAGGACCCGTCATGTCTGTCACCTCTGCACCCTCGGGTCGGCGCGAACGGAACAAGCAAGCCAAGCTCGATCGCATCACCGCCGCCGCCAGCGAGCTCTTCGCGGCGCACGGCGTCGACGACGTCACCACCCAGCAGATCGCCGACAAGGCCGATATCGGCACAGGCACCCTGTTTCTGTACGCCAAGTCCAAGGGCGAGTTGCTCCTCCTGGTCCAGAATGCCCATTACGCCGCCGCTCTCGAGCGTGGGCGAGCGGCGGCGGATGCCACCCCGGACACGACGGACGCGATCATGGCGATCGTGCGCCCGATCGTGGAGTGCAACCGTATCCAGATAGACAACGGTCGCACCTACCTGCGTGAGATGGTCTTCGGCGACCCCACCGAGCCGCATCACGCGGAAGCACTCGCCATCGTCGAACGAACCGAGCAGGCGTACGCCGCCCTGCTCCGCCGAGATCCACGCGTCTTGCAGCACGAGGCCGAGACCCGCGCCCGCACTATTTCCGCGATCATGTTCCTCGCCATGGCCGCCAGTGTGAACACTCATTTGAGTGTCGAGGAGATCGTGCAGGAGATCAGGCAGCAGACCGGCGCCCTGCTGACTCGCTGACCGCGTCGTCGGCAAAGCCGAGGCCGACGGAGGCGTGGACCCGTTGCTCTGCCGGGCCGTCGTGCGCGGCACCGGGCGTTCCGACTGGCATCAGCACCCGAGCCGCCTCCGCGGACTGGGGTCCATCGGAGCCGGTGCACGTGACGGTCACGCGGTCGCCATCGTCGATGCGGCAAATGGGCGGCGGGGTAGGACGGCAGAGATCTGCAGGCGGATGTCGTCGAGGACTTCGCCTGTTGTGCGGTGCAGGTAGATGGTGGCGGTGGTGCTGATGTGGATGATCGCAGTGATCACCCGTGCCAGGGTCACCGCATCGGCAGATGTGAGCGCGCTGTCGTGGGTGAGGGTGCGAACGAGTCCGTCCTCGAGGCGCACGGAGAGGGCCAGTCCTTCGCGGCGGTGAGGTTCGGTCGGGTCTCCGAAGACGAGTTCGTGGAGGTAGGTGCGGCCGTTCTCGGGTTGCTCCCGAATGCATGCCACCACCGGGCCCACCAGCGCCAGCACGGCATCTCGCGTGGTGGCATCGGATCGCTCGGCGGCCTCTGCGGCAGCGAGGCCGTCGTCGATCGCGGCAGCGAACTTCTCGTTCTGCACCATGATCAACATCTCCGCCTTCGTCGATGCGTAGAGGAAGAGGGTTCCGATCGCGACATCGGCTCGGTCGGCGATCTGCTGCGTCGTCACCCCCGTCATGCCGCGCTCCGCGAACAGCTCACCCGCGGCGGCCATGATGCGCCGGCGCTTGTCTTCCTTTGCACGCTCGCGTCGTCCGAGCGGGATCAGGTGCTCCGACATGACGACCTCTCTTGACAAACTTATTGAGTGGGCTCACAATTGAGCTTACTCGGATTATTCGAGGAAGTGAAGCGCAGGAGACCATGAGGAAGCAGTCGAGGGCCGGATCATGACGCAGCCAACAGCTCCGGCGTCGTTCGTTCAGACGCCGACGCCGACGGTCGCAGTCGGGGGCACCGAGTTCGTCTACCGCAATCTTGGGACCGGCGACGGTGTTCCGCTTGTGGCGCTCACGCACCTGGGCGCGAACCTGGACAGCTGGGACCCGGAGGCCGTGGACCCACTCGCACGAGACCGCCGAGTGATCCTCATCGGCTACCGAGGCGCTGGCGCGTCCACTGGCACGGTTCGGGACTCCGTTGAGGACATGGCGTCCGATGCGATCGCGGTCATCCGGGCGCTCGGGCTCTCCCGGGTGGATCTGTTCGGGCTGTCGATGGGTGGGATGGTCGCCCAAGCGATCATCACGCAGGCCCCGGAGCTCGTCGACCGGCTGATCCTTGCCGGGTCCGGCCCGCAGGGCGGTCCCGGGCTGACGGAGATGACCGGTTTCACCGTCCGCACGATCCTGCGCGGGGTGGCCACGTTCACGAACCCGACGACGCTTCTGTTCTTCACCCGCACCCCCCGCGGAAAGCAGGCAGCCCGGGCCTATCAGGCGCGTCTGAAGCGACGCCGCGCCGGACGGGACAAGCCCATCACTCCGGGAGTGTTCCGTGCACAGTTGCGAGCGGTGAACCGGTGGGGACAGCAGCACCCGACCGCGCGTGCGGGATTCACCGGGCCGGTGCTGATCATGCACGGCGACAGCGACCGGATGGTGCCGCCCGGGAACGCTGACCTGCTTGCGGCACGTTTCCCTGCCGCTGACGTGCGGATCTACCCCGACTCCGGCCACGGGGTCGTGTTCCAGAACCACGGTGCCGTCACGAACGCCACCCGAACGTTCCTCCGCCGCTGACCATCCGGCGCCGGCATCACACCATCAGACACAAGAAACATCACGAGGAACGACACCATGCGAGCTTTCATTTTCGACAAGTACAAGCACCCCCTCCACGAAGCAACAGTGCCCGAGCCCACGGTCGGCGAGCGGGACGTGTTCGTCCGGGTGATCGCTGCGGGCCTGAACCAGCTGGATGAGAGGATCCGTACCGGGGCATTCAAGCAGATCTTGCCCTACAAACTCCCCCTGACCCTTGGCCATGACGTGGCCGGGACCGTGATCCGCGTCGGTGCAGAGGTGCGCGGGTTCAAGCCTGGCGACGAGGTCTACGCACGTCCCCGGGATCACCGGATCGGCACCTTCGCTGAGCGCATCGCGATCGACGAAGCAGACGTCGCCCACCGCCCCGCCACGATCAGCGCCGTCGA
>NZ_DATCVK010000047.1:0-4290 GCF_036566905.1 Microbacterium sp.
GGGCGACGCGAGCGGAACAAGCAGGCCAAGCTCGAACGCATCATCACGGCCGCCGACGAGCTCTTTGCCGAGCGCGGCGTGGACGAGGTCACCACCCAGCAGATCGCCGATGCGGCGGATATCGGCACCGGCACCCTGTTCTTGTACGCGAAGACCAAGGGCGAGTTGCTGCTTCTGGTGCAGAACACCCACTATGTTGCTGCGCTGGAGCGCGGACGGATTGAGGCCGCGGGAGCGTCGAACTCCCTGGACGGGGTGATGGCGTTGGTCGCGCCGATCGTGGCGTGCAACCGCGTGCAGATCGGCAACGGCCGCACCTACCTGCGGGAGATGGTCTTCGGCGACCCGACCGAACCCCACCACGCGGAAGCGCTGTCTATCGTCGCGCAAACCGAGAAGGCCATCGTCGGCATCCTTACCGATCTGGCACGGCTCTCTGCACCTGAGGCCTCGACACTGGCCCGGGTGATCTCAGCCATCCAGTTCCTGACTATGGCCTCCAGCGAACACACTGACAGCAGCATCGATGAGATCGTCGACGCCATCCGCACCCAGGTCGCCGCGATCCTGCCGCGCTGATCCCCACACCCCTGCCGTACTCGACACCCTCCGGGCCGTGCTGTCGGCCGCGCAGCGATCACGCTGGCCGCGTTGATAACGGTGGTGGCTCTACTTCTATCTCGACAGACTGCCCGGTCTCATACGAGACCGGGCACGTCGCAGGAAGGACACTCAGACTCGTTCGATGATGGTGGCGTTGGCCTGCCCGCCGGCCTCGCACATCACCTGCAGGCCGTAACGGCCACCGCTCTGTTCGAGCACGTTCACCAGCGTGGCGGCCAGGCGCGCACCGGACCCGCCAAGGGGGTGGCCGATCGCGATCGCTCCGCCATTGATGTTCACCTTCTCCAGCGGCGCCCCGGTTTCGGCCTGCCAGGCGAGCACCACGGACGCAAACGCCTCGTTCACTTCGAATGCGTCGATGTCATTGATGCTCAGTCCTGCGCGGGCGAGCACTTTCCTGGTGGCGGGGATGATCCCGGTGAGCATCATGATCGGGTCGTCCCCGGCAACGGCGAAAGAATGTACGCGTGCACGGGGGCGCAGGCTGTACCGTTCGGCGGCTTCGCGTGAAGTGACGAGCAGGGCCGCGGCGCCGTCGTTGACCGGTGAGCTGTTGCCCGCGGTGACCTTCCAATCGATCTGAGGGAACCGCTGCTCCCACGCCTCGTCCTGGAATGCCAGGCGCAGCCCGGCGAGGGATTCGTTCGTCGTGTCGGGCCGGATGGTCTCGTCGACATCGAGCTGGTTCACAGGAACGGTCTCCCCGGCGAAGCGGCCGTCTTTCCAGGCCTGTGCGGCGCGCTGGTGGGAGGAAGCGGCGTAGTCGTCGAGCTGGGCGCGGGAGAAGCCCCATTTCGCGGCGATCAGCTCCGCCGAGATGCCCTGTGGGATGAGCCCCGGCGCGTACCGTTCGGCGACGGTGGGTCCGGCGAAGTTCTTCCCGGCGAACTGCGACCCGATCGGGATGCGGGACATGGACTCGACACCGGAGGCGACCGCGATGTCGTAGGCGCCGGCGATAACGCCCTGCGCGGCGAAGTGCAACGCCTGCTGGCTCGACCCGCACTGCCGATCCACGGTCACCCCGGGCACGCTCTCGGGGTACCCGGCGGCCAGGAGCGCCCACCGGGAAGTGTTCCCTGCCTGCTCGCCGACCTGCCCGACCGCGCCGCTGATCACGTCGTCGATGACGGCCGGGTCGATGCCGGTGCGTTCCACGAGCGCGCGCAGTGGGACAGCGTGCAGATCGACGGGGTGGATCTCGGAGTAGGCGCCGCCTGGTTTGCCTTTCCCGAGCGGGGTGCGGACGGCGTCGACGATGACAGCTTCAGTCATGAGCATGGTTCCTTCTAGAGTGGGGGTGCAGCGGGTGATCCACTGAAGTGTGAGCATCCACAGTGATGGGGTTTATCGGATGACGTAGACGATGGTGCGCCCGTGCGGGGAGATCCGGGCCTTGCGCGAGTCCGTTGGCGAGGGTGCGCGACCCAGCTCCGCCGACCCTGTAATCACCGAGATCGATCCCCGCCTGGGCAGGTCAAGCCTCGTAGTGAGGCAGGACCTCACCGTTCTTCACGTAGGTGAGTGCGGCCTCCACGTCGTAGGCGTGGACCGCGGACACGTGCGGCGCGAGCAGCTCGGTGAGGTGTCCGGCGTGTTCGGTGTAGAACGCTTCGCGAGCGTGATCGTCGGCGAACCCGACGATCACGGAGGCGTGCAGGTGCTGGTCCTCGGGGTTGTCGTGCGCGACGTTCGGGGTGTCCCACGTCTTCTCGTTCCACGGCAAGAACACCTGCGTGCGCAGCTCTTTCAGAACCCCGGTCGCGATGAGCGCGGGGGTGAGCTCCTTCTTGAGGAACCTGTGGAACCCGACGGCACCTTCGTCCTTGCCACGGCGCAGGTAGATGATTGCCCGCGAGCCGGGCTTCTGACCTGGGGCGACGTCGTACCAGCGGGAGGTTCCGGGAGGGCCCGCGTGTAGAAGGGTGCGGCGGAAGATGTTGATCTCGTCCTCGAACGCCAGCGCCGTCTGCTTGCGTCCCGCCAGCGGGGAGAGTGCACTCTCGAAGGTGACTTCCGCGATCCCGTCAATCTTCCGATCGTCGGGGATCGTCGTCTCGACACCGGGAGTCTCGGGCCAGCGGCCGGGGTTGTTCTCGGCGAGGTGGATCTGCCGGTACTCATAGAGGCCGGGAGTGGCTGCGATGATGCCGGAGTGCGGTCCCTTCCAACGGTCCATGCCGACCGGGCGGGGTTTGTCGGTGCGCATCCACAGCAGGATCGAGGACGTGAAGTGCTTCGACACGTCTGGTTTCGTCGTCGTGGTCTCGCTCATGGTCATTCCTTCCGTTCGTCTCGTGTGCTCTCGATGGGGGTTACGGAGCGAGGAAATTCGCGGCGATGGGGGCGAACTTTTCCCAGTATTGGAAGATCCCGCCGTGCCCGGAATTGGGGTAGATGATCAGCTCACTTCCTGTGATCCGCTGGTGCAGGTCCTCGGACAGCACGGAGGGAACCATGCGGTCGTTGTCGCCGTTGGCGATCAGCGTGGGCTGCGTGATGATCGAAAGGTCGGACGGCGTGGAGCGTCCGAAGCGCTGAATCGCCTTGAGTTGGGTGCTGAACGCCTTGTTCTTGATCGGCTGGTCGCGATCGATCGTGCGTTCCTTCAGGCGCTCCACGAACGCCTTCCCGGCCTGCTTGCCGACCGTGTCGCGGTTGAAGAACAGGAACTCCTTCGGATCCGAACGGGTGATCACCGAACGGAAGATGTCCCAGTAGGTGACACCGACGACCTTGTCCATGTCTTTCCCGCCGCGAGGCCCAGTGCCGGTGAGCACTAGCTTGCGCACCAGCTCCGGGTGCTTGACGACGACGTCTTGCGCGATCATTCCGCCCATGGAGAAGGAGAAGATGTCGATCTTGTCGTAACCGAGACCTTGGGTGATGAAGGTGTAGGCGTCATCCGCGGCCTCCTCGAGGGTGCCCGGGACGTTGCCGCTGGAGGCGCCGACGCCCTGCTGGTCGAACGTGATGACGCGGCGGGTCTTCGCGATCGCGTCGACAATGCGTGGGTCCCAGTTGTCCAGGGTCGCGGCCAGGTGCACGAAGAACACCACGGGGATCTCTTCCTTCGGGCCGAGTTCGCGGTAGGCGAAGGTGATGCCGCCGGCCCGGAGGGTCTTCGCTGGTGCTTTCGCGTATGAGGTGATGACGGGTTCGCCGGTGGTACTCATGAGGGTTTCTCCTTGGGTGGTGTTGGTGTTGAATGGGCCAGGGTTAGGGGCCGGTGATGACGACTTTGCCGCGGATACCGCCGGCGGCCAGCGACTGCAGGGCCTGCGGGGTCTGTTCGAATTGGAACGTCCTGCCGACGATGGGGCGGATCGCCCCATCGTCGACGAGCTGGGCGATTTGACGGAGTTGTTCGCCGTTGGCCCGCATCAACAGGAACTCGTAGCTCACTCCGGCCTTCTTCGCCTGGCTGCGGATCTTTTTGCTGAGGCCGGCGACCGCTAGGCGGAGCACCGGGTTCAGTCCGGCCTGCTTCGCGAACGTGGGTGTCGGCGGACCGGAGATTCCGATCGCCTTCCCGCCGGGCTTGAGGATGCGCAGTGACTTGGTGAGGTTCTCCCCGCCGAGCGAGTCCAGGACGAAGTCGTAGCCGGACAGTTCCTTTTCGAAATCCTGGGTGCGGTAATCGACCACGACGTCCGCCCCGAGGGT
>NZ_DATCVK010000048.1:0-2221 GCF_036566905.1 Microbacterium sp.
CGCGAAGCGCTTCGGGAGGAGCTGGCCCTCGAGTTTCTCTGTTGGCAGCGGGTCGCCGATGATCCAGTGCTTCGGCGACTTCAGCTCAGCCGGCGGTGTATCCGCCTCATTCGTCACGGCGGTCGAGACTACACCCGCCGCGACCGGTGTCAAGTCTGCCGCTCAGCGTCGCCGAGTAGAGTTGTGGCGATTCTTCGATCAGTCGACTTCCGGGGGCAAGTGTGAACCGTGCGGCGCAGCTCGCGCGTGGCTCGGCCACGGCGGTCGTCGCGCTGTTCCTCGCGGCGTTCTCGCACGGCGTCGCCGCGGGCGAGGCCCCTGGCGGTCTCGGGCTCCTGCTCGCGGGCATCGTCGCGCTCGCGGCATCCACCGCGTTCGTCGGCCGTCGCTCGACTCCACTGCGCACGAGCCTCGCGGTGATCGTGAGCCAGGGGGCGTTCCACCTGCTGTTCGGCGTCGGAGCGGGCGCATCGACCGGGTCGTTCGTCGTCAGCGGCGGCGGTCACCATCAGACGGTGGCCTTCGCCGACAGCGGTGTCGCTGCAACTGCCGCCGGCGGTGCCGCGCCGGCCGGCCACCTCCATGCCGACACCGCCATGCTCATCGGCCACGCGATCGCCGCGGTCGCAACGATCGTGTTCCTGCTCGCATTCGAGCAGGCGGCATGGCGGGCCGTCACCACGGTCGCACGCCGGTTCGCCCTGCGCCTCACCGCGCCAGTGCCGCAGCTCGCGCTGCTTCCCCCCGTCGTTCGTCGGGTCGCCTCGACGAACGCCCCGCGGCTCCGGTCGCGTCTTCGCTTCACCGCGCTGGGCTCCCGTGGGCCGCCGTTCGGCCTCGCCTCCGTGTAATCCCGCCGAACGGCGGACCCAGAGAATTCCGGATGCCTCGCGGCCACGCCTCATCGCGTGAGCCGGCCAGGCCCGGACCGAGGAGAGAGACTCCCATCGCAATGAAGAACCCGACCACCGCGACCACCGCGACGGCGCTCGACGTGCGTGAGCGCGCGACGCGCCTGCGCACCCTGGTGCTCGCCGCCGCAGCGCTCACCGTCGCCGCCGGCATCACCGTCGCGGGCGCTTCGCCCGCCTTCGCACACGACGAGCTGCTGGCATCGAGCCCCGAGCCCGGCCAGGTCTTCGACACCGCACCCACCGAGGTCGCGCTCGACTTCTCGAACGACATCATCGAGGTCGGCACGGCGATCGTCGTCGTCGACCACCACGGCGGCGACGTCGAAGTGGGCGACCCCGTGGTCGCGGGCGCACACGTGACAGCGACCCTTCCGGCCGACCTCGAGGGCGACTACCAGGTGCGCTGGCGCGCCGTCTCGAGCGACGGGCACCCGATCGAGGGCACCATCGACTTCGGAGTCGGCGCCGACGCGACCGGCGTCTGGACCGAGGAGGCCGCCCATGACGACTCGGCGACCGAAGAGGAGCCCGCCGAGGGCGACCACGCCGAAGGCGATCACGCCGAGGGCGACGACGCCGCGCAGAGCGGACCCGACGGATGGGCCGTCGCCGGCTTCGTCGTCGGCGGGCTCGGGATCCTCGCGCTTCTCGCCGCGGTCATCCTGAACGCGAAGCGCAAGAGCGCGGGCCCCGGCGCGGGTTCGAGCGACGGTTCGGGCGACGGCTCAGGGAACGGTGGCGGCGCGTCCGGCACCGGCACCGGTACCGGCACCGGCACGTCCGGCGACGCCGCCTGAGCCCGGGGGAGCAGAACACATGCGTTCCACTGCGATGACCCCTGCCCTCGGCGCCGCACTCGCGGCCGTGCTCGCCCTCGCCGGCTGTGCCGGCGGACAGCCCGCCGAGACCCCCGCCGCGTCGGTGCACGCCGAGGCTGCGACATCCGTCACCGTTACCGATGCCTGGGTGAAAGCTGGCGACGACGGCATGACCGCGCTCTTCGGCATGGTCGACAACGGCGGCGCGACCTCGATCACGCTCTCGGGCGCCGAGACCGACGCCGCCGACATGGCCGAGCTGCACGAAACCGTCGAGTCCGATGGCGCGATGACGATGCGCGAGAAGGAGGGCGGCTTCGAGATCGCCGCCGGCGGTCACCTCATGCTCGAACCCGGCGCGAACCACGTCATGCTCATGGGCCTGACCGGCCCGCTGCGCGCCGGTGACGAGGTCACCGTGACGCTCTCGTTCTCCGACGGTTCCACGCTCGACGTGGTCGCCCCCGTCAAGGACTACCAGGGCGCGAA
>NZ_DATCVK010000049.1:0-2389 GCF_036566905.1 Microbacterium sp.
ATGGCGGATCCGGCACGGGCCAGGAAGATGGCCGATCGCATCAAGGAGATCGTGGCCAAGCGGCTCGACAAGGGCCTGCGCGACCCGCGACTCGGGTTCGTCACGATCACCGACGTCCGCGTCACGGGCGACCTGCAGCACGCGAGCATCTTCTACACGGTGTACGGCACCGACGAGGAGCGCGAAGACTCGGCCAAGGCCCTCAAGGCGGCGACCGGGATGCTCCGCAGCGAGGTCGGCCGCAACATCACGGCGCGGCTCACCCCGTCGCTCGAGTTCATCGCCGACGCGATCCCCGAGAACGCCGAGCACATCAGCGCACTCCTCCGCGAGGCGCAGACGCGCGACGCCGAGACCGCGTCGCTCGCCGCGACGGCCGAGTACGCCGGCGAGGCCGACCCGTACGTCAAGCCCCGCGAGTTCGACGAAGACGGCGAAGAGATCTTCGACGGCGACGGCAGCGTCGACGAATCGGATGCCGCGCGCTGATCAGCCCTCGGGCAGTCGATAGCCCTCGGCGGCGCGTACGGCGAGTCCGTCGGCGACGAGCGTCGAGAGCGCTCGGTCGAGCTGGGCGGCATCGGCCCAGACGGGATCGAGCTCGCCTCGTCCGACGGGGCGGTGCGCGGCTCTCAGCTCGCGCATGACGAGTCCGCGTACCTGGCGGTCGGAGCCTTCGAAGCGCGCCTGCACGGCCTTCCTCGGGCCTGCGTAGGCGGGGTAGCCGGCGGCGCGCCATGCGCAGGAGCCGGCGATCGGGCACGAGTCGCACTCGGGCGCCCGCGCGGTGCAGACCGTCGCGCCGAGCTCCATCGCGCCGGCGTTGAACCGACGGGCCGCATCGTCGTCGCGGGGGAGCAGCTCCGCCATCGCGGCGAGGTCCCGTGCCGTCGACGGCGGCCCGGGCTCGGCCTGCCCCGAGACCGCGCGGGCGATGACCCGTCGCGTGTTGGTGTCGACGACCGGAACCCGCAGTCCGAAGGCGAACGTCGCGATCGCGCGCGCCGTGTACGGCCCGACACCCTGCAGCGCGAGGAGCGAGTCGACGTCGGCCGGCACCTCGCCGCCGTGTCGCTCGACGATCTCGACCGCTGCGCGATGGAGCCACAGCGCCCGTCGCGGGTATCCCAGCCGGTCCCACGCACGCACGGCCTCCGACGGCGGCTCCGCCGCGAGGGCTGCGGGCGTCGGCCAGCGCTCGATCCACGCCTCCCACCGAGGCACGACCCTGGCGACCTGCGTCTGCTGCAGCATGAACTCGCTCACGAGCACGGCCCACGGGGACACGTCGGCGGCGCGCCACGGCAGCGGCCGCGCGGCATCCGCGAACCAGGCGACGACCGCGGGCGCGATCGCCTCGGGGCTCGGCGTTCGGGGCATCCGTCCAGCCTACGGCGATGCGGATGCCCCGGAGCTAGGCTCATCGCATGAGGCTCGTCACCACGCCCCGGGTCACCTTCCTGCGCTCGATCGCCGACGAGGTGCTGCAGCACCACGGTCGCGGGCGCATGATCGTCGCGATCGACGGACCGCTCCGGAGCGGCAAGACCGAGCTCGCCGACGATCTCGCCGCGGTGCTCGCGGAGCGCGACCATGCGGTGTTCCGGGCGAGCATGGAGGGCTTCCACCGGTCACGGGAGGCGCAGGCGGTGTTCGGCGACGACACCCCTGATCGGTACTACCGGTACGGGTTCGACGAGTCGGCGCTGCGCCGAGTGCTCGTCGAGCCGTTCCGTCTCGGCGGGTCCACGGCATTCGTGACGCGCGTCTGGGACCCGACCCGCGACGCCTGGGTCGAGCCGAAGTGGATCACCGGGCCCGAGGACGCGATCCTCGTGCTCGACGGTCGGTTCGTGCTGCGCCCGCGGCTCGCCGGCCTCTGGGACGTGCGGATCGCCCTCGACGGCGACCCCGTGGATCCGGCGGACGAGATCGCCTACGCGGAGAGCGACCCTCGCCTCGCGGCATCCGTCGTGATCGACAACAGCGCCCCCGAGCATCCGCGACGGCGCTTCTTCGACAGCTGCTGACGGGCTCGCCGACGCGGCAACGGCTGGTTTGTCCCCCGTTCGGGAGGAATTTCGTACCCCGATCGAGAAAAAGGGTGACGTGTCCCCGTTTCTGAGGACATAATGGGGGACACAGCCAAGCCCCCCGGCGACGCGAACCCGAAATCACCACCCGAACCACCCGACGTCAGTCGACGAGCGCATCGCGCCCGTCGACATCGCTGTGCGCCTCGAGCGCCGCCGTCACCTCGGATTCGACGACCCTGCCGGGCCGACCGATGGAGACCCCCCGAATGAGCAAGCCCGGCGCCGCTCTGGCGCACGCCGACGGCGATGCCCGCACTCGTGTGCGATGGTCGTCACGACGCCCGTTCCGCCGC
>NZ_DATCVK010000050.1:0-4379 GCF_036566905.1 Microbacterium sp.
CACCGAAGAGGCGCGCGCTCGCGCGCTGCCGCAGCTGCACTCGATGGCGCGGCTCCGCACCAACCGACCCATGCGGCCGCTCGAGACGGTCGAGGAGGCGCTCGCCGCGCCCGCCGACTCGATCGGCGACGAGCTCATCGCCGCCATGGAGCGGCGATGGATCATCGCGGACCCCGCGACCGCGGCATCCGAACTGCGCACCCTCGCGGCGCGGCACGGCATCGACGAGATCATGCTCGCCCCCATCGGCGGCAGCTACGACGGCGAACCCCTCGACGCGACCCCCGGGCGAGAGCAGACCCTCGAGCTGCTCGCGAACGGGCTGCTCGCGAACGGCGCATCCGCCGCGAGCTGACCGGCTGGGCGCGGCCCGCCGTCATGAGCGCCACGCCTCCGTTTTCGTTCGCTCGCCGGTCGACCCGGTGCAGCGCCGCGTCAACCGCGCGTTCTCCTGGCCGCCATCTGCCGCTTCTACCGTACGGGCGTCCCCCGACGACTGGAGAAGCGAACGACCATGTGCGACCCCCACGCCCCTGACTGCACGGAGCCCCACGACGCCGACGCCGAGCTCGCGCGGCTCGGATTCTCACGCCGCGACATGCTGCGCACCGCGGGCATCGTGCTCGCCGCGGGTGCACTGACCGGTGCGCAGACTCTCGGGACCGGAGCGGCCCCGGCGAGCGCACTCGGAACGGCGCGCGGCAGCGCGAACGACCCCGCCCTCAGCTGGCTCGTCGGCGACCACCACGTGCACACCCAGTTCAGCCACGATGCGAAGTACCGCCTCGCCCAGCAGCTCGACGCGGCCGAGCGCTACGGCGTCGACTGGCTCGCCTTCACGGAGCACGCGAACTTCGCCCACGCGGAGCGGGGCGTGTTCTCGTCGCTCGAGCAGATCCAGCAGGAGCGCGACGCCCGCGACCTGCTGATCTTCCAGGGCCTCGAGTGGTACATCCCCGCGGCCGAGCACGGTTCAGTGCTCGTCGCACCCGGTCACGACTCCGCCCGTGTGCTGCGCGCGTTCGAGCTGGCATGGGACGGCAAGCTCAACCGCTGGGAGCGACCGGCGGATGCCGCGCAGCAGGCCGAGTGGGAGCGCCGCGCCGCCGAGGCCATCGCCTGGCTCGGCGCGCAGAAGCGCAGCGGACTCATCGAGGACGCCGTCGTGCTGGCGAACCACCCGCTGCGACTCGGTATCGACTCGCCCCACGAGCTGCGCGCCTGGCGCGACGCCGACCCCGAGATCATGATCGGCATGGAGGGCGCGCCCGGCGCCCAGGGCTCGGCGATCAGCCAGAACACCCACGCGGGCGACCAGCGCGGCGAATACACCAACGCACCGCGCGCCGACAGCTGGCCGGGGTTCCCGGCCGACGCCTACCGCCCGTACGGCGGCTTCGACTGGGCGACCGCGACGGTGGGCGGCCTGTGGGACGCGATGCTCGCCGAGGGCAAGCCGTTCTGGATCACGTCGAACTCCGACAACCACCTCACGGTCAAGGACACCTGGGTGACCGGTGCCTACCCTCAGGGTGAGCCCTACGCGAGCCTCCCGAACGAGTTCGACCGATGGGCCGTGCTCGGCAAGCGACCCGATCCCGTCGACACCGGGGCCCCGCAGGGCGGCAGCGACTTCTGGCCGGGACAGTTCTCGCGACTGCACACGGGCGTCACGACGCGAAGCTACACGGGAGTGCTGCAGGCGATGCGCCTCGGGCGGATGTGGGTCGACCATGGGCACCTGTTGAACGGCTTCGACGTGCGTGTGCGCGCGACGATGCCGGGCAAGGGTCGTGGACGCGGCAACGGCGCGGGCAGCGGCTGGGGCAATGCGGCTGGAACCGGCGTGACCCTCGGCGGCCGGGTCGCCGCCCGGCGCGGGCAGGACGTGGAGGTGACGATCACCGTCACCACGACCGACTACGCCAACGCCGCGGGCATCGTGCCGCAGCTCGCGCACGTCGACCTCATCTCGGGTCCGGTCACCGGGGCGTCTGCGGACCCCGACACCGTGCGCGCACCGGAGACCCGCGTCGCGGCGCGGTTCGACACGACCACGAGGCGTGGCACGTTCACGCTGACGCACGTGTTCGAGGACGTCGACCGGCCGTTCTACGTGCGCTTCCGCGGCAGTGACGGCAAGCGCCAGGGCGCCGGGTACCACGGCGCCACGGTCGATCCGGGCGGCCCGCTGCGACACGGCGATGGGGAGGGCGACCCCTGGCAGGACACCTGGTTCTACGCGAATCCGGTGTTCGTCGACGTGCGCTGATCCGTCGTGACGAGCGGGAGCGGTGCACGCGCACCGCTCCCGCTCCGCCTTCGCTCGGCCGCCCTCAGGCGAGCATCGGCTGATTTCCGCCGCGGGACGACATGCCGCCGCCGCGCGCGATCAGGTAGACGATCGAGCCGACGAACGGAAAGACGACGAGGAATGCGACCCAGACCGCCTTCGCCCACCCGCTCAGGGTCTCGTCTCGGAAGATGTCGACGATCAGGAAGACGATGATGCACAGGCACGCGATTCCGACGTAGACCCAGAAGAACACGGTCACGTAGTCCCAGATGGACATGGTCGCTCCCGGTCAGATGCGGCGTCGCCGGCGCCCCGGGGTCACGGCGGCGCCGACCACGGCGGCCTTCGCGATCGGCGACGGCCCGGGGGTCACGGCGGCGGCGACCACCGCCGTTCTCGCGACCGGTGCTCCGACGACGCCGACGCGTCCGATTCGTGCGGCTCTCAGCATGTCAGGCTCCCTCTTCTTCGTTGGCTTCGTCGGCTTCGTCGGCCTCGAGCGAGGCCATGATCGCCTGGATCGGGATGCGCCCGCTCGCGATCAGCTGGCCGCCGGCCCGGCGAGCGGCTGCGGCGAACGGTGCGGCCCAGAGGTTCTCGTAGACGATCACGCCCGCCACGCTGCCGGGTTCCATCGCGTTCGCGAGCTGCTCCACGTCGTCCGCGGCGAGCAGCTCGGCGAGCTCCGCCTCGAGCGCGACGAGCGGGCCCAGGTCTTCGAGGTCTTCGAACTCGACCGCGTCGACCGAGCCGTCTGCGTCCTTCGTCAGGACGATCGCGTCGATGAGCCGGATCGTGCCGGCCTCCACGAGACGCACGAGCTCCTCGGCGATCTCGCCCGTGAAGTCCGCCTCTCCCGCGGGGAACTCGATGACCAGGTAGTCGACCGGTCCGAGTCCATCCAGTGCCTGCTCCGTCATTCTGGCTCCGATCCATGGCTGAGCGACCGGCTTTCGCGGTCACCGTCTCAGCGTCGTCGAGGGTGCACCGAGCGGCATCACCCACATTGGGTGATTCGGCCTCGCTCGGCGCTCGATACCGTGATCGGGTCGCACGGCTTCGCCGCGCGAGCTCGATGGCGGCGTCGCCGGATGCCGCAGCACCACGACACGGGGGAATGTCATGAAGCCAGATCGCCACGCCCGCACCATGCTGCCGATTCCGGATCGGCCCCCGCACGGACTCACGACCTACGACGCGAAGGACCCCGACACGGCGTTCCCGCCGATCGAGCCGCTGCTGCCGCCCGAGGGTGCGCCGAACGTCCTGATCGTGCTGCTCGACGACGTGGGATTCGGCGCCTCGAGCGCGTTCGGCGGGCCGTGCCAGACCCCGAACGCCGAGAAGCTCGCTGCCGGCGGGCTGAAGTACAACCGCTTCCACACGACCGCGCTGTGCGCGCCGACCCGGGCTGCGATGCTCAGCGGGCGCAACCATCACTCGGTCGGCATGGGCAGCATCACCGAGACCGCGACCTCGGCACCGGGCAACAGCTCGCTGAAGCCGAACACGAAGGCGCCGCTCGCGATGACCCTGAAGCTCAACGGGTATTCGACCGCGCAGTTCGGCAAATGCCACGAGGTACCGGTGTGGCAGTCGTCGCCGATGGGCCCATTCGACGCCTGGCCGTCGGGCGGCGGCGGCTTCGAGACGTTCTACGGCTTCATCGGCGGTGAGAACAACCAGTACGAGCCCGCTCTGTACAACGGCACCACTCCGGTCGAGCCGCCGACGACGGCTGAAGAGGGGTACCACCTCACCGAAGACCTCGCCGATCACGCCGTCAGTTGGGTCCGCACCCAAAAGGCGCTGATGCCCGACAAGCCGTTCTTCATGTACTTCGCCCCCGGTGCGACGCATGCCCCGCACCACGTTCCGACCGAGTGGTCCGACAAGTACAAGGGCAAGTTCGCCGGCGGCTGGGACGCGCAGCGCGAGGCGACGTTCGCGCGGCAGAAGGAGCTCGGCGTCATCCCCGCCGACGCCGAACTCACCCCGCGTCACGACGAGATCCCGGCGTGGGACGACATGTCCGACGTGCTCAAGCCGGTGCTCGAGCGTCAGATGGAGGTGTACGCCGGGT
>NZ_DATCVK010000051.1:0-73482 GCF_036566905.1 Microbacterium sp.
GCGAGGCCGGCGACCGCCAACGCGCCTGCGCCCGTCGCGCGCACCACCGCGACGGCCGAGCCTGTGCGATCGATTCCCGCGCCCACTGAGCAGTCTCGCCCGACTGACGCCGCACCCGGCTCTGGGCTGACGATCGACGACATCGTCCGTCAGGCGGGCGGGGCGTCGACGTCGCCCGGGCGCAACGACCCCCTGCCCTGAGCCATCGGCCCCATGCAACGGTTCGGCGCGGCGAGGTGGCTCGCGATCACGGGAGTGCTCGCGCTCGTCGTCGTGGTGGCGGTGCTCGCATGGGCGGCGTACCAGCACGCCAATCCTGACGCGGCACGCGGCGAGGCCCAGCCGGTGCCGACATTCTCGCTGGGAGTTCAGACCCAGACGCCGACACCGACGCCGACTGCGAGCGCCGTGGACCTCACGCAGGCTCGCATGCTCGCGATCGGCTCCGAGGTCTGGTGGCGCGCGACCACCGGCTCGTGCGGTGGCCCCGCACCCGTCGTCGAGCGCTCGTACGACCAGGGCGCGACGTGGACCGACGCGACGCCCGCCTACCTCGGCGTCGCTCAGGTGCAGACGCTCGAGGCCTTCTCGGGCCGCGACGCCGAGCTGGTCGGAGCCACGGCCGGCTGCGAGCCTCAGGCGCTGCGCACCTATACCCGCGGCGAGTTCTGGGACTCCTACCCCGACGTGCTCGCCGCCTCGCGCTACGTCGACCCTCGCGACGCCGGGTCAGTGCAACTGCCGTCGGGTCCCGTTGCCGCGCCGTGCCCGGCCGCGTTCGGGCTCCACGCGTTCGGCGACGTGGTCGCACTGGTGTGCGACGGGCGTGCGTGGTCATGGTCGGGCGAGCAGTGGGCTCTGCTTGCCCCCGAGCGGGCGCTGGCGGTGGCGGTCGACGGTTCCGACATCCTCGTGGCGCATCAGGCGGACGACTGCGCCGGCATCGCGATCATGCGCGTGGCTGCCGATATGTCCGGTGTCGCGTCGGCGGTGGGCTGTGCGGAGGGAACGGGTGCCGCAGGCCCCGTCGCGATCGCGGCCCGGGGCGATGGCGTCGTGGCGTGGATCGGCGATGCCCTCGTCGGCATCCCTTGACGTGACCACCCTCAGGGACGGACATATCCCCCGTCCGGCATAGCTCCGGCCGGGTCGCTGTGTCCGGTTGTCGAGCGGCATCGTCGGACCCGGTCGAACCTCAAGATCACCTCGGTTTCTCCTCAAGTCGCGTAATGGACTTGAACCGTTTCGAACGGCACCCCTAGGTTCGAGAACGTCGCGTTTTCGCCGCGACGCCGGGCACCCGAAGTTCACCGGCGGTCTCGCGAAGCACGACATTTCTGAGGGCAGAGCCCGTGCGCCGTGGGGGCGCATCGGGTTTGGGGCTGCCTTCTTTAGCGATGCCTCTGGGGGGCACCGATATGAACAACGACGCTTCATCGCGCCGCGAAATGCGCCAGCACGCCCGCAACCGCCGCCGTACGCGGCGCTCGGCCGCTGCGATCGCCGCCACCGTGCTGTCGACGGGCCTTGTGCTCGGCGGCCTCGCACCCGCGCTGGCCGTGCCGTCGGTGGCGCCGGCGACGTCCGTCGACACGGCCGCCGCGGCGAGCGCCGCACAGGCGATCACTCCGCTCGCGGCGCCCTCGATCCCATCCACCGGCGCAGCCGTCACGGTCAACCTCCGCGCCCTGCGCACTGCGTCGAGCGGACAGACGACGACGTCGGCCACCGCGGGCATCAAGCTCGAGCTGCGCAACGAGACCACGGTCGACAGCGGCGCGACGTACGGCAGCACGGTCGTCGCGACCTGCACGACCGACGCCGACGGGGACTGCAGCTTCGTGCTCACCAACGTGCCCACCTCGAACGGCTCGCGCTACTGGGTGGTACCCACGGCGGCCGCTGGCCCCGACGCCTTCCTCAGCCAGTACCTGGTCACCGGCGACAACACCGACGCGACGAACGACAGCAACCGCTTCGCCGCGACGCCGTACGCGTTCCGCACACCGGTGATCACCCGGTCGCAGACGCCGTACCAGGTGCCCACCTCCGGCACCGGTGACATGCCGAGCAGCTCGCGCGTCGGCAACCCCGGCCTGCCGCTGTCGCGCACCGTGTCGACATCCAACCGCTGGAACCACTACGGCACCGACATGGTCGCCACGGTCGACAACCCGCGCTTCGCGCCGACCTGCACACCCGGCCTCAAAGTCGCGCTGATCGTCGACACGTCCACCTCGATGACCTACAACAGCAACGAGGGCCTGAACGGCGCTCGTACCGCCTCCAAGGCCTTCGCGACGGCGTTCGCGAACAAGGGCGTGTCGCTGGGCATCTACCAGTTCGGCAACGACGCGGCGACGGTGATGGCACCGACCGTCGTGACGAGCGCCAACCTCTCGAGCATCACGTCCAAGATCAACGGCATCTCGGTGTCGGGCACGCAGTACACCAACTGGGATCGCGGCATCGAGCAGGTCGCCGGCGCCGACTACGACATCGCCGTGATGCTGACCGACGGCAACCCGACCCGCTACCGCAGCAACTCGGGCAACGGCTCGTGGACCGACCTACGCGGCATCGAAGAGGCCATCCTCTCGGCCAACCTCGTTAAGGCGCAGGGCACGCAGATGATCACGTTCGGCGTCGGCGACTACCTCAACCCGAACACGCCGTACAACCTCGCGTCGGTCACCGGCCCCGTGCAGTGGGCCGCGAACGGCGGCATCCCGATCGGCCAGGCCGACTTCGCGATCCCGACCAGCTGGGACGTCGTCGCGACCCAGCTCGGCAACCTGGCCTCGTCGCTGACGTGCGAGGCGACGGTGCAGGTGCGCAAGCAGGAGCGCGCGGGCAACGGAACACTGACGGATGCCGCGAACTGGACGTTCACTCCCACGAAGACCGGTGCGGGCACGATGACGCCGGCGGGCGCGCAGACGACGGCGACGGGCGGCTACCTGCCGCAGCCGTGGCGCATCGCCTTCACGGGTGCGTCCCAGACCGCGAACGTCTCGATCACCGAGACGGCCAAGCCCGGCTGGTCGGTGGAGAGCGTGTCGTGCCTGAAGAACGGCGCCCCGATCTCGGGCATCCCGAACGCCGCCACGTTCTCGTTGGCCGGCCTCGCCGTCGGCGACGCCGTGGTCTGCACCGTCATCAACGGCCAGGCGGCCACCGTGCAGGCGAACAAGACCTGGGTCGTGAAGGACTCGGCGGGCACCACCGTCGGGACGTACTACCAGCGCGGCAATGCGGGCGACCCGGCGGTGCCGGTCGGCCTCGCCGCGACGCCGGGACTCGGCGCGACGCCGTCGCCGAAGTGGGGCACCGCGTACAGCGGGTTCTCGATCGGTCAGCAGCTCGCGCTGCGCGAGACCTCGACGATCGACGCCCAGCTGCTGCCGGGCTGTGTGCTGACGTCGCAGCAGCTGACGGCGGGCAACGGCCTGTCGACTGGACTGCCGTTGGATCTGGCGAAGGGCGACTACAGCGCGACCCTCGTGGGCGGCGCGAACGTCTTCGAGTTCACGAACACCGTCACCTGCACGCAGACGCTCGATCTCGTGAAGGTCGTCGCGGCGCCCGGCACCGCGAAGACGTCGGCGTGGACGCTCGAGGCGAAGGCTCCGTCCGGCGCGCTCACCGGGCCCAAGGGGACGTACAGCGCCTCGACGCCCGTGACCGCCAGCGTCTCGCCCGCTGCCGCCTACACCCTTTCGGAGTCGGGTGGACCCGACACGTACGTCCCGGCATCCGCCGGCTGGCAGTGCGTGCTCACCGGAACGACGACCGCCGTCGCGGTGACGAACGCCAAGGTCACCGTGCCGCTCGGCCAGAAGGTGACGTGCACGATCACGAACACCACTGCCACACTGACGCTGCTGAAGAAGACGGCCGACGGCTCGGGTCTGGTGCCCGCCGACTTCACACTGACCGGCACGCCGGCGTCGGGTTTCACTCTGGCCGTGCTGCAGACGCCCGGCGCGACCGCGGCGAACGCGGGCAACGCGTTCGAGGTGCGTCCCGCGCACACGTACACGCTGGCAGAGACCGACGACTCGGGCACGATCGCCTACCGCAACCTCGGGCTGCAGAAGCTGAAGCCGGGAACCGACCCCGCCGTCGACGCGAACTGGGAGACCGTCGCGTCCACCGAGGTGCAGGTCGCCGCCGGCGAGCAGGCGACCTACCGATTCGTCAACGACAAGGTGCCCGCGGTCGTGCTGCCGCTCACCGGCGGCACCGCGTCGGACGCCTTCCTGCTCCTGGGTGGGGCCATCGTCTCGGCGGTCGTCGCCGTGGCCGCGTGGCGAGCCGCCCGCCGAATGAAGCGAGGCACCGCCTGACCACAGCGTGACCCGACGACCCGAACCCATCCATCCATCCGAAGCACCATTTGACCAACTTCTGGGGAAGTAGATCAACATGAACACGTCCATTTCGAAGCGAGTGACCGCCGCCATCGGCGCACTCGCACTGGGGATCCTTGGGGCCGTCGCCGTGACGGCTCCCGCATCGGCGACCACGCCCAACGGCATCGGTGAGATCACCGGCCAGTCGGGCTCGCTGACCATTCACAAGTACGAGCGCACGGCCGACAGCCCGCTCGACCCCGGCACCGGCGAGAAGATCCCGGGCTTCACCGGCATCGGTCTCGACGGCGTCGAGTTCACCATCCAGAAGGTGAACACGCCGGCGCTCACCACGACGGCAGGCTGGGATGCCGTCGAGGCGATCGCCGACGCGGCCGACCCGGTCGCCGCCGCCACCACCGCCGGCCTCACGTCCGTCACCACCGTGACGACGGCGAACGGCGGCGTCGCCACGGCGAACCTGCCGTACGCGCTGTACCTCGTCACCGAGACGAAGTCGCCCTCGACCGTGACCGACGCGGCCGAGCCCTTCCTCGTGACGATCCCGTTCCCGACCGGTCCCGACGCCGAGAACCCGAACGAGTGGATCTACGACGTCCACGTCTATCCGAAGAACGCCGTGACCGACCTGCAGAAGACGGTCGTCGCACCCACCGCCGCTGAGCTCGCCTACGGCGACCTCGTGCGCTGGCAGATCGTCGCCGACGTGCCCGTGCTCGCCGACGGCGAGGAGCTCTCGGAGTTCGTCGTGCGCGACCAGGTCGACCCGGCGCAGCTCGCGTTCGTCACCGACGCGCAGGCCACGGCCTTCGGCGTCGCGCCCAGCGCGGTCACCGCGACCACCGCCGCCGACGCCCCGGTTGCGCTCGTCGCAGCCGACTACACGATCGCCCCGGCCGGCGCCAACGAGTACGCCGTCACCTTCACCGAGGCCGGCCTCACCAAGCTCGCCGGCGCGCAGGGCGGCACCGTCACGTTCACCGTGCTCACGCAGGTCAAGGCGATCCCCGCCAACGGCGTGATCGAGAACGACGCGATCAGCGTGGTCAACGACAGCGAGCTGACGACGTCGACCACGACGACCGCGGGCCAGCTGCGCGTGCTCAAGTACGCCAAGACCGACGCGAACCCCGAGGTGCTGCTCAAGGGCGCGAAGTTCAAGCTCTTCCTCGACGAGGCCGGCACCAAGCCGGTGACGGTCGCGGGTGCGAGCGAGTGGACCACTGCCGACGGCGGCCTTCTCACCATCCCGGCGCTGCGCCCGGGCACGTACTGGCTGGTCGAGACCGCGGCCCCCGCGGGCTACGTGCTCGATGGTACGGCGCGTCAGGTGCAGGTCGCGGCCGGGCAGGCCACCACGACGGTAAACATCGTCAAGGTCGAGAACGAGCAGGTTCCCGCGTGGGAGCTGCCGCTCACCGGTGGTGACGGCGCCCTGTGGTTCGGCGTCGGCGGCGCGGCTCTCGTGGCCATCACTGTCGGGGCGGCGGCGCTCATCGCCCGTCGCGCGAAGGCGAACGCCTGACCCGATTCACCGCCGTCCCCCGACGGCCGTGAACCGGACGGTGGCGGGCCCCCTCCCCTTTGCGCCCGCCACCGTCCACCTCACCCGAAAGAACCGAGTGACCCTCCTCACCGAGCACCCGACGCGACCGGAAGCGCCTCTGCGCGACCGGTCGCGTCGGCGTGCGAGCCGCCGCTTCCCGTGGTCGGCTGCCGCCCTCGCCCTCGGTTTTCTGCTCGGCATCGCCGTGCTCCTCTACCCGGCAACCGCGGCATGGTTCACGCAATACCAGCAGTCGCAGCGCATCGACGCCTACTCCGAGACGGTGCGAGATCTCACGGTCGAGTCGCGTCATGCCGCGATCCAGGATGCCGCCGCCTACAACGACGCGCTCGTCGACGGCACGTCTGTGGTCGCCGCCGGAGAGAACAAACCCCTCGCCGAGACGAGCGCCGACAATGGATACGAGCAGCTCCTCCACGCCGACGACACCGGCCTGATGGCCCGCATCAAGATCCCCTCGATCGACGTCGACCTGCCGATCTACCACGGCACCACCGACGACACCCTCGCGAAGGGCATCGGCCACCTCGAGGGCACCGCCCTCCCGATCGGCGGCCCGAGCACGCACTCGGTGCTGACCGGTCACCGCGGCCTCGCCGATGCCGAGCTCTTCACCAACCTCGACAAGGTCGCCGTCGGCGACACCTTCACGATCGAGGTCTTCGGCGAGGTGCTGACCTACCGGGTGACCGACACGAAGGTCGTCGAGCCCGAGCGGACCGAGACCCTCTACGCGCAGCGCGGCGCCGACCTCGTCACCCTCGTCACCTGCACGCCACTCGGCATCAACACCCACCGCATCCTCGTGACCGGCGAACGCATCCTCCCCACTCCCGTTCGGGACAGGGATGCCGTCGGCCAGCGCCCCGACCTCCCCGGGTTCCCCTGGTGGGCGTTGGGTCTTGGTGGAGCGATCCTGGTCGCGGGTGCGTACGTCGCGTTTTCAGCCCGTCGGCGCGCCGCCCGCTGACGCCGCCGGCCGCTTCCCCACGCCCCCGTCTTTCCGCCCTTCCCGCCCTCCCGGTCGTTGAGCGAGCGAGGAACGAGCGAGTCGAAACGCAGAGCCGAAACGCCGGCGATTCGTGTCTGGTCACAATCGCGGACGCGCAAATATCACACCGCGCTAACCAGTGCAAATCGACAAGCGGAGCATGCGCATTGTAGTCCAGCGACACCGACGGTCACCCTCCCGCCTTGAGCGAATCCTGAGCCAGAGCGCCACGCAGCGAAACATGGACATGAGCAGGATGAGAGCGCTCTAATAATGGAGTCGGCGTTTTCCCCTCCCCATGGACGCGAATGCCGATTCCAACTATTCGGCCGAAACAAACACCTGATACCCTGCCCGTGGTGGCCGGGTAATCCACCACAAAGCGAGAAGACATAGTGACGTCGAATCCCCACATCGACGCGCCAACGGAGACGCCGCCCAATCCCCAGGCACGGGCAGCCGTTTCTTCGGTGAGCCTCGACGCCGCTGTTCCCCCGGTCGCTGAGCGAGCGAGGAACGAGCGAGACGAAGCGCGCCCCGTCGCCAACCTTCCCGCGGTCGCTGAGCCTGTCGAAGCCCGCCGCACTCCGTGGCGCCGCGCCTACTCACGGCGGCTGTGGTTCAGCGACCTGTTCATCCTCGTCTGGGTGGCCTTCGGAACGCAGCTTCTCTGGTTCGGCTGGGGCAACGCCCAGGTCTCGATCCGTCAGGATTCTCGCTTCAACGAGTTCTCATACTGGGCCTTCTCCGCCTTGCTCGTCATCGTTTGGATGTGGGCTCTCGCGCTCATCGACTCGCGCGATCACCGCGTGATCGGCGCGGGCAACACCGAATACGTGCGCGTGGCCCGCGCAAGCTTCGTGCTCTTCGGTGCGATCGCGATCCTCGCCTTCCTCTTCCGCGTCGATGTCGCACGCGGCTATCTACTCATCGCGCTCCCGCTCGGCATCTTCACGCTCCTCTTCGAGCGCTGGCTCTGGCGCCAGTGGCTCATCGCTCACCGGTCGCTGGGTGAATACTCCGCCAAGGTCCTTCTTGTCGGCTCTGCCGAATCGGTCGCCGCGATCGCTCGAGAGCTCCACAGGTCACCCTCGGCCGGATATCGGGTCGTCGGCGCCTGCGTTCCGACCGGCAAGATCGCCGATGTCATTTCGGGCACTGACATCCCGATCATGGGCAACGTCGACAACGTGGAGCGCGCCATCGCTGCGACGGGGGCCGATACGGTCGCGGTGACGAGCACCGATGACTTGCCTCCAACGAAGGTGAAGCAGATCTCCTGGGCCCTCGAGGCGGGGCATCAGCACCTCGTGCTGGCACCGAGCATCGTCGACATCGCCGGCCCACGTATCCACACTCGGCCGGTTGCGGGTCTGCCGTTGATCCACGTCGAGACGCCGAAGTTCAGCCGAGGTCAGCGCATTGCGAAGCGAACGATGGATCTCGCGGTGACTCTTACCGGCCTGATCCTCATCAGTCCGCTGCTCCTCGGGCTTGCGCTTGCCGTGCGGCGATCAGGGCCTGGGCCGGTTCTGTTCCGCCAGACGCGGATTGGCCTGCGCGGCGAAGAGTTCACGATGCTCAAGTTCCGCTCGATGGTCGAGAACGCCGAGGACCTGCTCGAACAGCTCGCCACGCAGGAGCGCGACTCAGGTAACGAGGTGATGTTCAAGATGAGGAACGACCCGCGCGTAACGCCCGTCGGCCGCCTCATGCGCAAGTTCAGCCTTGATGAGCTGCCGCAGTTGTTCAACGTCGTCGGCGGATCGATGTCGCTCGTCGGCCCACGACCGCCGCTACCCCTGGAAGTCGCACAGTACGCCGACCACGTGCACCGCCGTTTCCTCGTGAAGCCGGGCATCACAGGCCTCTGGCAGGTGAGCGGCCGCTCCAGCCTCTCTTGGGCAGACACCGTTCGACTCGACCTGTCGTACGTCGAGAACTGGTCCCTCGTTGGCGACTTCGCGATCCTCGCAAAGACGGCCAAGGCCGCACTGGCTCCGGGAGAAACAGCATCATGACGACGACTCAGCCGACGCCCACAAACGACGCTGCGTGGGCCGACGTGCCGGCGCTGGAGCTAGCAGTGACGCCGTTGACGTCCGAGGAGGTGCTGGCCAGAATCTCATCCGCTGTCGAGGATGAGCGGCGAATCCTTCTTGCAGGGCACAACCTCCACAGCGCCTACCTGTTTCATGCCGATCCAGAGTTCAGAGACTTCTATCAGAAGGCGGATATCGCCGTTCTCGACGGCTGGCCGGTATTGGCACTTCTGAATAGGGAACGCCGACGACGCGGCCAGACGCCGCTGCCATCGGACTATCGGATCGGATCGACCGACTGGATACCGGCAGCGATCGAGTTGCCTGAGGTGAGTCGCGTGTGCGTGGTGGGCGCAAGTGAAGCCGCGAACAGCAAGTTCATCGAACGCGCGCAACAGTTGGCACCGGCGACCGTGTTCCTGGGCATTCCTGGCAATCCGTGGGCGCCGGAGCATCTGGACGACGTCGCCACGAAGGTGGACGAGTTCTCGCCTCAACTCACCGTCATCGGCATGGGCATGCCTCTTCAGGAGTCGATCGCAGTCGAGCTGATGTCGCGCGGACTTGGGGGCGTCGTCGCCACCGTGGGTGGCGCAATCGACCAACTGGCTGGCGAGCAGTCGCACGCGCCTCGGTGGACGGGCCGCTTGCGTGTCGAGTGGCTCTGGCGCCTAGCGAGCAGCCCCAGGCGGCTTGGCCACCGTTACCTCGTTGAGCCGTTCAAGCTCATTCGGCTGCTCCGCGCGAAGCGAGGAGTCCTGTGAAAGTCTCTGCTGTCATTCCTACGATCGGTCGCCCCGAGCTCGTGCGCGCAGTCAAGTCCGTGCTGAGTCAGACGGTGCCTGTAGAGCCGATCGTGGTGTTGGATCGCCCGGAGAAGGCGGATGATGTTGCGCACCAGCTCGCTGGATTCCCTCACAAGCTCGTCCTAACTGAAGGCTCACGGGGTGGCGGTGCAGCACGGAACATCGGCGTGTCAAACGCCGACTCCGAGCTGATCGCATTCCTCGACGACGATGACGAGTGGGTTCCTTCGAAGACGGAGAAGCAGCTCGCGCTGTTGCGGGTGAGTCCTGCTGCCGTGATCACTAGCCGGGCGCTCCTCGTGGGAAGCTCGGAGCGCGTCGTACCCGAACGACCCTTCAGCCAGGCCGGGACTATGTCGAGCTATCTGCTGGACCGTTCGACGATCACCCTCCGACGCCACTTCATCCAGAGCTCGACCCTCCTTCTGAGCCGGACCATCGCCCACGACGTGCCCTGGAGTGAGTCCCTCGCTCGTCACCAAGATTGGGGACTCCTCATCGATCTCGACCGCCGGGGTACGCAGATCATTACTCACGAAGAGGCGCTCGTTCGCGTGTATCAGGGGTCGGTGGACTCGATCTCGCGCTCGAAGAACTGGCGAGCGAGTCGCGACTGGCTTGACGATTATGCAGCCGACGCAAGCACTCGATCCCGCGGCGACTTCATGTGTTCGATCGTGCTGCGCTCCGCGTTGGCAGCCGGTGACTGGAGCGAGTCGCTGAGCTTGCTGCGACGGGCGCTGGCCATGCGACCGCACCCCGCAGCACTTGTTGTTGGCCTGTCTGAGTTGGCGCGGGTTCCACAGTCAAAGGCTCGGTCGTGAGGACTCGGCGATGACCCGTGCTTCGGGCCCTCATCGCGTCAGAGTCTGGGCAAAGTCGATACACATCTCCACCGTTCTTCATGCATGGAGCCCATCCTGAGCCTCGCTAATGCCGCCGCCCGCGGCGGAGCGGTCACTCTCGCCGGTCAACTGGTGCGCTTTGTGATCCAGCTGACTTCCGTGGCCTTCCTCGCCCGGCTTATCGACCCAACCGACTACGGCCTCTACACGATGGTCTTCGCGATCGTCGGCGTCGCGACCGTGGTAGGTGACTTCGGCCTGTCCCTCGCAGCGATCCAATCGCAAACGATCACTCCGCAGCAGCGCACAAATCTCTTTTGGACGAACACGGTCATCGGCGTTGCGCTCGGGCTGATCGTGGTGTGTGGCGCACCCGCGCTCGCCGCTTTCTACGGCGAGCCCGCAGTCATGCCGATTGCACAAGTGATGGCAATCACGTTCGTCCTCAATGCACTCACTGCCCAGTTCCGCGCCGAAGTGTCGGTCAAGCTGCGCTTCGCGTGGCTGGCAGCAGTGGACGTCGCCGCGGTCGCGATCGCACTCGTTGTGGCAATCTGGATTGCGCTTCTTGGCTTTGGCTACTGGGCTCTCGTCGCGCAGCAACTGACGATCGCCGCTGTAACCCTCATCGGGCTGGTAGCGGCGGCTCGCTGGCTTCCCGGGCTGCCTCGTCGAGGTGCTCAGATGCGCGCTCTGTATGTATACGGCGCCAATACGCTTGGGGTGCAACTCTTCTCCTACCTGACGTCGAACATCGACAGCATCCTGATCGGTCGGGTGTGGGGGCCGGCCCCGCTCGGTGTCTACGACCGCGCGTACCAACTGTTCCGATTGCCGCTTCAGCAGATCGCCGCGCCCATGACAAAGGTGGCGATGCCGGTCCTCTCCAGGCTGCAGACGGACACGCGGTACGAGAAGTACGTTCAGAGGGCACAGCTGGTCCTCGGCTATACGTTCGGTGGGACCTTCTGGCTACTAGCTGCGTTGTCCGATCCGACAATCGACATCCTGCTCGGCCCGGGGTGGGACCAAGCGAAACCGATCTTCACCGTGCTGGCAGTCGGCGGCGTGTTTCAAGGGATCGGTTTCGTCTATTACTGGGTGTTCTTGTCGCGAGCGCTCACCGGCTTGCAGCTTCGATGGACCCTCATCGGTCGATCGGCGATGGTCGCTTGTATGGCCGTCGGAGTGATCTGGGGGCCGCTGGGCGTAGCCATCGGAGCGACGATCGGTCAAGTGATCAACTGGACGCTTCAAACGATCTTCCCGATGGGCAAGACCGGCCTCCGAAGAGGGCCTCTCATTGCTATCGCAATCCGCCCGATCGCTCTCTTCGCTCCGATCTCCGTCGTGTGCGTGCTCCTGTCGTACACCGTGATGACGATGTGGAATCCGTGGGCAGAGCTCGCGGTGCTGGTCCCGCTTCTCGGTGCCTATTTCGCGCTAGCGACGCTTGTCCCCCGTGTCCGCACCGACTACTCACAGCTCTTCGACGTGGCCCGCAGGCTCCGTCGCCGGTAAGGGGTTCTATGTCCGTCACCGTCGTCCATTTCAATCCGCGCGTGCGTCGCCCCGGCCTTCTCGGCCGAGTGACGCCCGGTCGCCCACTGAACAACTTCGGGGATCTCATCGGTCCCGTTCTCGTGGAACGAATCATGAGCGACGCCGGGCTGATGCAACCATTTCAACCTCGAAGACTCGTCGCGGTGGGATCGATCATGAAGCTCACACGGCCCGGCGATACGGTGTGGGGCGCGGGAGTGAACGGCAAGTCAATGGACGTCGGCGCCGCCCCGGATCTCGATGTGCGCGCTGTGCGCGGACCGGCAACGCGCGCCCTACTGGAGGCCGCAGGGATGTCCGTTCCCGAGATCTACGGCGATCCCGCCCTGCTCTGGCCGCTTTACTGGCCTCGTTCGTCTTACCTCGACGGTTCCGATGGTGTGAAATCGGAGGTCAGCATCGTTCCGAACTTCCACGATCGCGCACACCTCACCGGGGACAACGTTATTGACCCCATCGGCCGTCCCCATGACATCATCGGGCGAATCGCACGCAGCGCGTTCGTCTGCGGCTCCTCACTCCACGGGATCGTGCTTGCCGAGGCATTCGGAATCCCCGCGCGACTGATCCTCTCTCAGTCTGAGCCTGCATTCAAGTATGACGACTACTACGCCGGTACCGGGCGTCCCGACTACTCCGCCGCGTCGACCGTGGACGAAGCGTTGGCCATGGGTGGGGAACGGCCGCCCGTCTTCGATGCCGACAAGCTCCTTGCAGCGTTCCCCCGCGATCTCTACCGACAGAAGGCGAACGACGCATGAGTGCTTCCGCTGAGATGCAAAGTCATGGAAGCGCCGGGCGAGTGCCCTTGAGTTCCGCAACGGGTCGTGGTGCAGACATCGACCGGCTGTTGACCGTTCTGGAGTCCGTGGCGGCGCCGGGCCCGACGATCAAATTCATCGATCAGGTCGTAAGTGAGGCACCGTCGGACATCGAGTTCCGCTACTTCTCGTGGCGGATCGCGTTGTTCGGGAAGTACGACGTGTTCCATGTCCATTGGCCAGAGTTCCTCATCAGAGGGAGCCGCCGCTGGGTGTCACTCGCCCGCCGTACACTTTTCCGCGCTCTGCTGCTACGGCTCCGCGTTACCGGGACCCGAATCGTCCGTACGATGCACAATCTCGAACCGCACACGAAGGGCGACGCCACCGAAGCTCGCCTGCTCGACCGGCTGGACTCGATGACGTCGGCATGGGTCAGGATCAACGTTGTCACCGCTTTTCCGCCGGGAGGCGACCACTACACGGTCTTACATGGGAGCTACCGGCATCAGTTCGCGACTCTGGAAAAGCCTCCTCAGATCAACGGTCGCTTGCTCTATATCGGGAGAATCGAGCCCTACAAGGGAGTTGAAGACCTGGCGCGGGCCTTTGCGGCGGATCCGGAGATGGCCGCGCATCTGCGCATCGTAGGCAAGGCGAGCGAAGGTCTACGAGACTCGATTGGAGCGGTTGCGGCCGAGGACCCGCGGATCGAGTGCGACTTCGAGTTCGTTAGTGACGAGCGGCTTGTGGCTGAGATCTGCGAGGCGGAGCTGGTCGTGTTGCCGTACCGCGAAATGCACAACTCCGGTATCGCTCTGGTTGCGCTTTCACTCAACCGACCGGTTCTGGTTCCCGACTCGCCCTCGAACGAAGCGCTCGCCAAGGAGGTCGGCTCTGGATGGGTGCTCCGCTTCACAGGTGAGATCAGCAGCGACGTGATCCGGGGCGCTCTGACGGCTGCGAGAGAAGCACGGACCGCCGTTCCGGCGCTCGAGAAGCGCGACTGGGCGCAGGTCGCGCACGGTTACGCTGCCGCATTCCGAGGTGAGCTGGAGGGAACCGAATGAGAGTCTTCGTCAACCCGAGCGGGCAACGGGAGAACCTCGGCGACTCCGTGTTGCGGCGAGCGTACCTGAACGAGCTGCGTGCCTGTGGAGAGCTTCATGTGCTGGCGGGTGAGCACCCTTCGTACGTCTCGGGGTTGGGGCTGAGGCCCGAGGACCGCATCTACGAGTCGAAACGCGAATGGCTGATTGAAGCGCTCCGACACTCGCGCCGTGAGAAGTCCGTCTTCGCGGTCAACGCCGGCGAGGTCGTCACCGGCAGGAACTACGTCGCGACCTTCGCCTGGCAGATGGCGCTCGCACAGTCCGTTCGACAGGGCGATGGTGCGACCATAGCGATGGGTATCGCGAATCGCGAACACCCCGCGCTCACGCGCTCCCTCCTTCGGCAATTCGCCCGAAGCGCGGACCTTGTCACGTGGCGGGACGCAGAGGCCGCGAGTGCCTTCGGCGTCGGCGCCGTCCAGCCAGACTGGGCGACAGTGCTCGGCCGAAGCAACGTAGAACTGGCCGGAGATTCCGCCGCACGCCACAGGGTCGTGATCACGCTTCGCGGCGACCGGGAACAGCCCGACGCGACCTGGTTCGCGGCGGTCGAGCAGGCTGTACGAGACATGGGTTCCCCCGAAGTCGTCGCAGTCGTGCAGGTCATGCGTGACACCGAGCGAGCCCGGGAACTTGCGAAACGATTCGGTGGGACAACCCTCGAGTGGCCGCAAGAACGCAGCCACGCCGACCACGAGGAGGTGCTTCGCGACCTCTACCGCACGTCCCGCGCGGTAATCAGCGACCGAATCCACGCCCTGATCATCGGAATGACCGAAGGTGCAGCGCCGATCGGGTTCACCCCGCACAGTGCGCAGAAGGTATCCAAGACTTTCGGAGTTATTGCTGCGAGCACTCCTGCATGGTCGTCCAAGACAACGGACATGACTCCGTCCGACCACGCCGCACGGATCGTCGAGACCACCGAGCAGCATGACGTGCTGTTGGCAGAGATCAGTGGTGCGCGATCCCGCCTCGAGGCCGCGAGCGCTCGGCTCCGTCACGTCGTGGTGGGGACAGTGCACAGCACCGCGTGAACCGGCGTTCGTCACGCGGAGTCTGGCAAGTCGTGAAGTACGTTTCGTCTACGCCCTCGCCGCTCATCGTCACCACGATGCGAGTAGCGATGGGCGACGTTGCGCGCGTCGTGTGCATTGCGGCCGGGGTGTACCGCCTGTGCATCAACGGCCAGTTCTGCAGGACGGTCACCGATGCGCACCTTGCGAGCGACCCCAACGCAAGGCTAAGTGCTATCACTCCGACGTCGATGGATGAGCTGCAGGTGATCGCCTAAGGGCGCTCAGAGACAGCCCTGTCACGCCTTCCCTCATCGGGAACGCGTGGCGGGGCTGTTTCGCTGTGCTTGGGCTCGTCAGGATTCTCCCCGACCCGGCTGAGCCGCTTGCGCAGCTTCTCGGAGGGCTTCTCCACCCAGGCGCGTATGCCCCAGGACAGGAGTACCGCGGCGGCGATCGCGAGGAACGCGCCGAGCACCCAGAGGTCCTGCGGCAGCCAGTAAACGGCAGCCTCTAGCGTCCAACGGTGCATGAGGTATAGCGAGTACGAGATCACCCCGACCCACGCGACGGGCTTCCAGTTCAGGAAGCGGCCGATCCAGTTCTTCGGGGCGAGGATGACGGGGATGAAAATGCCGAACGCGGCGAGGCTCTGGATCGTGAACCCGATTACGAATTGACCGGGGAGGCGGCTGCTCAGGTAGAAGACGGCGGCCGACGCGAGGACGATCGCGGGGGCCGCCCACGCCTGCTTCGGCAGTTTAACTTCGCCGTAGATCGGGTTGAACCCGATGGCGAGGATGGAGCCCCACAGCAGCGCGTCCGCACGCGTGTCGGTGGCGTAGTAGAGGCGGAGGTTGTCCGCACCATTCACCCATAGGAACGCACGCCATCCAAGGATCAGGACGCAAAGAGCGACGAGCAGCGCAACCTGGTGCGCACGGCGGGGGAGCCACG
This sequence comes from Microbacterium sp., assembly GCF_036566905.1. Classification (GTDB taxonomy): domain Bacteria; phylum Actinomycetota; class Actinomycetes; order Actinomycetales; family Microbacteriaceae; genus Microbacterium. The sequence continues at coordinate 16,037 of NZ_DATCVK010000051.1, forward strand.
TCCGCATGGCGATGTACATCAGCGGGAAGATCAGATAGAAGTGCTCTTCCACCGCGAGGGACCAGAAGATTCCGAGTCCAGCCGGCACGCCCTCGTGGCCCTCAAAGATGATCCAGTAGTTGGTGAAGAACAGCGCGGTCGACGCAGTTCCGCCCGGGCTCATCGTGTTCGGCAGGAACCCGATGAGGGAGAGGACGATGACGACTGCGATCACGATGTACATCGGTGGGAAGATCCGCAGCACGCGGCGGAGGTAGAACCCGCCGAGCGAGATCCGGTCGAACCGGTCCGCCTCCGCGCGGAGCAGCGTCGTGATGAGGTAGCCGCTGAGGAAGAAGAACAGCGACACGCCCATGCCGCCAGCGATCTGGCCGGGGAAGCCTGCGTGCGCCCAGATCACGACCGCGATCGCGATCGCGCGGAGCCCGTTCAGGGATGGGATGTGCCCGATCTTGGGCGTGGTGACTCCGGCTGAGGGCATAGCAAATACCGTACCGATCCGGTGTTTCTAACGCGTAACCGAGCTTGTCCCCCCTTCGGAGGACACGCAGAGATCAGCCAATGATGTCGCGCGGCGGGTTGTCGTCGATGACGACGCGCATTCGGTCGATGATCCCCAGATGCTGGTCAAGGACACTAGCGAGCGTCGCGGCGTGCTCGATCTGGATCAGGGTTTACGCGGGCGTCAGTTCCCAAGCCGCTTGCGCCTGCATGACAGTTTCGTGTGTGGCTCGGAGGTGAGCTTCTAGGGCGTCGAGGTCATCCCGGGTCGGTTCGAGCTTGAACGTGAGCAGGATCGCGTTACCATCGCTGCCGTCTGTCCCAGCGAGTCCATCGATCATCGCTTCCTGTAGCTCCCACGAGTCCGCCATGCGACGCATGCCATCGGTCTGGTGCCCACCATAAGAACGCAGTACCCCTGAACCTCGGCTCGTGTCTTCGGAAGCGGGCCGGGAGGCAACAACATCACCATCGGGGAGGCCCCTGCCGTCCTCGCGCACGTCCTCGACGGCATCGGCTGCTCGCTCGCGAGCGCCTACGATATCCAGACGATCGCGTCGTCCGGATCCACAGATTGGATGTGGTCCGATCTCGATGTCGGACCTGACCGGCGCCTTGCTGGTCGTCGGCAACAACGACCCCATCGACCACCGGTCATGCGACTTCGGAGCGGTCGGCGTTCCAATCCGATCCGTGTGTCTCTCCGGGCCGTTCGCGCCCCGGCCGATCCGGACTTTGACGATGTCGCCACGTCGGGCGCCGAACATCACCAGCGTCCTCGGGGCAGTATCCCGGACGTCGCATCATCATCCGGTTCGTCGCGGCAACCCCGGGCACCGTGACGCACTCGACGTCGCTACGACTGGACGGCAATGTGGACTGGACACCGCGCCAGCACGCGACACCCACCCTTACCAGGCATGGCACCAACTGGTACGAGAGGGGCGCAAGGCGGATGCTCTGAGCCCGCCTCTGATCAAGCCCTGGCCCTCGCCCGCACCGATCCTCTCGCACGGTGCGGGCGGGGCGTCTTCTCCTCCAGCACCGCCCCGGTCGTCATGATCGCCAGCAGGATCGGCAACGCCACGTACGGGTTGTTCAGTCCGCTCACCGAGAAGCTGTTCGTGATCGCGATGAGCAGCATGGACGCTGCGATGGCGAATTGCACCTTGGCCCGGCGCATCATCAGCCACGTCACGCCGAACGCGATCAGCAGACCGACGATCCCGGCGTCGTAGACCACACGCATTAGGAAGGCGTGGAGAATCACCGCGTAGCAGGAACCGTCACCCTCGCTTGAGAACAGCAACTGATAGTAGGAGAGCTGGAAGCACGCGCCACCGCTGAGCGGGGTTATGGGCACGGTCCCGAATAGCCATGTGAATGCATCCCAGTTCGCGGTCTCAGCGAAGAAGATGTCCGCAAATCGCTGACGGTCGACGCTGCGCCCGGTGACGGTGCGCTGCTCGAAGACCAAGACGGCCGCGAAGACCACCACTGGGAGTGCAAGTGCCATGAGGTACTTCAGGAACAGGTTGGCCCGCTTCGCCTGAGACACAGCGAACAGCGCCAGGACGACGAACGCGATCGCACCACTGCGGGAGCCGGCGAGCATCGCGATTGCCCCCATGAGAACCACCGCCCACAGCTTCCACCTCCCGAGGAACCGGTAGAGCACGACGACGAGGCCGCAGAACAGTGCGATCTCGAAGTTGTTCTCAAGGAGTAGGCCGGGCCGCTCGCCGGGGCCGTAGAGCGCGAACGTGAGCGCGGACTTGAAGAACGCTAGTCCGAGCAGCACCCACATAGTGTTCACGAGCCCGCGCACCGGCCCCCATTCGCGGCCGACCGCGATCGCAAACGCAACGAGGTAGAGAATCCACCGGTACGCCTGAAAGAAGTCCTCAAGCGGTGCGCCAATGTATAGCGCCGGGATAATCCGAGTCAGCAGGTAAGCGGCGAGGAACCCGAGCGTGAACGTCGTCTCGATCCGGCCCCGGGAGAAGCACGCCATGACGAACAGGATCACCCACACGTCGAGCAGGACGGTGGTCGGCAGTGGACCCAACCGGCCGACAAATGGGACGCTGAGAGCGGCGGCGGTGACGAGCATCAAGTAGAGCGCGTTCCGCAACAGTGGGGGAACGACCTGCCGACCCATCAACGCTTCCAGATCGCTGTGACAACCCCAGCCGGGAGCGAGAACGGCAGCAGCGCTGGGACCGTGAAGAGAGCCGCGACAGAGAGCATCGTGCGGACGAGCACCGCTACAAGACGTGCGGGTCCTTCCCGTGCGTCTGGAGTCGGCTCAATCATCGACGCTCAGGCTACCGCACCAGCCGGTTCCGAACGCCACGGCCTCTCCACCATCAGGCCACGATTGTGACTGGTGCTGCCAAGCTCTCCGAGAAGCTCGAGATCCAGCCTGTGTGGGTCACGGGCCACTCGTCGTAGGTGTCGACATCACCGATCGCTGCGGGCGGACGCCGGTAACAAGTGGGGGCTCAAGCGCCTGTTCATAGGCACACTACGAAAGTTCATCGACACCGCGCCGTCGACGTTCCAGGGCAACACGCAGAACAGGATCTACGCGAACAACACCGCCACGGTATCGGCGTGGGCCTCCTGAGAGTTCACGGAGACGTGAGTGGCACTAGGACCCGTGAGAGGCGTCCTGGCAACCACACGGCAACGGGCCGGCCGCCGAGTAATCCTCGATCAGCACAGGACACTCGGCGGCGCGGGGACGCATCCGAAGTACAGTGCGCAGTGTCGACGGGCGGCGCGGTGGAACCAGCGCGGGATGTTCGCATGCGGCGCATATGCGAACATCGGTGCTCGTCATTGGCACTGTGTTGAAAAACGCCGAAGGCAGTTCCGCCTCCGGCGACGGTGCACCGTCGATCATCTGTAGCTCCCCGAAGCCCCGGCCGCTACCGCGTCGATGCGGATGCAGACCAATGGAGAATCTACTCCACCTATCGAACGCAGACAGTTGCGCGATTGGCCGACGCGATCGGACACGACGTGCGCATCGCCCGCCGCTTCCTCGGTGCCGGCATCGGGCGGCGGCTGCCTCCCCAAAGACATCCGCGCCTTCTCCGTCCGCGCCGAAGAACTCCGCCACGGTGAATCCGTCGCGATCCTCCGCGAAGTCGACGCGATCAACCTCCGCCGCCGCGACCGCGCGGTCGGCCTCGTCCTCAATGCGTTCGGCGGCTCGGTCTTCAAGAAGAACGTCACCCTGCTCGGCGCCACCTTCAAGCTCTACAGCGACGACATCCGCCGGCACCCCCAGCTCCAACTATGTCGCCCACGGCGACGAAGCCCTCCGCGAAGCCGACGCAATCGTGCTCTTGGAATCTTCGGGACCGCTCGACTGTCGTCCGCACCGGCAACCGTTGTGTGCGTTGGCACCGCCCATTCCTTCTCACAACAGGGTGCGGCCAAGCCAACAGATTCGGCGAGTGAGTTCGGCGATCAGTTCCGCCGAACCAGGCCAGATCTGATCGGACCCCATACGCGGCACACCCCTCACGGCACCGCGGAACCATAGGCAAGAAGCCTAAGCTTGATGGGCACCCCACCTCGCCCATTCGTCCCGGAGCCTCGCCCCCACCGTGATCCGAGTCATCGTCACCATCACCCTCGCGCTCGTCGCGCTCGCCGCCACCGCGGCCGTCACGCTCTACGCGCTTCTCGTCATCGACTCGCGGGAATCCGTGCGCCACTACTACGGCGACACCGCGGCACCCCAAACTCCTGAACACGGGGCTTAACCGAGACGAAACGCGACAGTAACCCCCCGCCGGGCGGATCGCCGTAGCGTGGCACCTAGATGGGGCACTGCCGCCCGGAGCCGGAAGGGAACGGCCCCGGGCGTTCTCTTTGGGCTTGGGGAGCACAATGTACAGAGGCAGACGAGTCACAATCATGGCGGCCGCGATCACCCTCGGCCTCGGCGGAGGTGCACTCGCCGCCGTCGCGGCATCGGCCGAGAGCAACGCCGTCCTGGGCGAGGCGCGTGTCGTCATCGAATTCACCTCGCCCGACGTGGCCGACATCTCGGTGTACACGCGCAACCTGTCGTCCGTCCCCGCGTGGGGCAGCGCACGCGTCATCGGTCCCGACGGCAACCTGTACACGTGGGGGCCGAGCCGCTACGAGCCGGGCGAGGTGCGCACCTACGACGCGACCGTCACCGGACACACCTGCGCCGACTTCCACGATGCGTCCGCCATCGCCTACGGCTACGCCAGCCCTGACGACGCCGAGCCGTCGTGGACCACCGGACTCGTCACTTACCCGAGCCCGCTGATCACCGTCATCGGCTGCGCCGTCACGCCCACGCCGACCCCGACCCCGACCCCGACCCCCACTCCGACGCCCACGCCCACCCAGACGGCGACGCCGACACCCACCCCGACGGCAACGGCGACGCCGACTCCCACACCGACCCAGACGGCGACGCCTGTGCCGTCGGCAGCCACGACCCCTGCGTCAGCCGCTGCCGACGACGCCCTTGCAGCCACCGGGGCTGCCGTCGGCTGGACCCTCGCCGCCACCATCGCCGCCGCCGCGGCGATCCTCGTCGGAATCACGCTCCGCCGGCGCAGGAGAACCTGAGCGCGTCGAACCTGATGGCAGCGGTCGAGAAGTCGCGCATCGAATGGATGGACGTCCTCCGCGGGACGTCGATCATCCTCGTGGTGTTCAACCACGCCGTGCTCTTCGCGAGCTCCTCCCCTCTCGGCGCACCCGAGGTCGCGTGGGTGCTGAACACGGCATTCTCCCCCGTGCGCATGCCGCTGATGGTGTTCCTCTCGGGACTGCTCGTCAGCGCCTCGCTCGCCCGCGGCCCGCGTGCCTACGTCACCGGCAAGGTGCGCCGCGTGCTGTACCCGTACCTCGTGTGGTCGGTCATCGCGCTCGCGCTGCTGTACACGTTCGGCCTCCGTGAAGGGATCGTCGGCGGCGTCACCGCGCACGTCGTCACCGCCTGGGACCTGCTGCTGCCGCTGTACGACCCGGTCGAGCACCTGTGGTTCCTGTACGACCTGTTCCTCTTCTATATGGTCGCGCTCGTCACACCCCGCGTGCCGCCGCTGTGGATCGCTGCCGGCGCGCTGGTGGCCGCCGCCCTCGTGCCCGACTTCAGCGCCCGGCGCTTCTTCCTCCTGCTGGTGTTCTTCATGATCGGCGTGTGGTTCTCGCAGCACGTCGGCGCCCTCGAGCGCACCCTCGCGCGCCGCTGGGTCGTCTGGGCCTGCGCGGTACTCGCCCTCGCCACCGTCGCCGCCGCGGCCGTGGGCGTCGGTCTGCGGTACACCGCCCTGTCGGCGCCGTTCGCCGCCGGCGGCATCGGCATCGCGATCGTGATCGCGCGCCGCATCGGATCGGCACGGATGCTGCGACCCCTGCGCGCCGTCGGGCGCGACTCGCTGGTGTATTACATCGTGCACTGGTGGCCGACGAGCGCCGGCGTCGCCCTCGGCGCCCTCACCGGCAACGCCTGGCTCGCCCTCGCCGTCGGCTTCGCATTCGGGCTCGGCGCGGGCGTCGTCATGGTGCGACTGCTGCGCGTGCTGCCCGCCCTCGACCTGCTGTTCGCGTGGCCCGCCCGCCGGGTGAGCACCGCTTCGTCCTCCGGATCGCTGTCCACCTCCGACGGAAGGCCCTCACGATGAACACCGACCCGATCAGCCGCCGGTCCTTCGTCCGGCTGCTCGCCGTCGCCGCACCCGCGGCGGCCACCGCCATGTGCGCACCCGCCCAGACCGCGGCGTCGCCGTCGGCGACGGCATCCGTCCCCTCCGCATCTTCCGTTCCGACCGCTGCACCCGCGGCCATCGTGGGCACTGCCCGCCCCGCGGTGATTCGCTCGTTCGGACCCAACGGCACCCACTGGCCCGCCCACACGCCCTGGATCGGCGACGCCGTGACGACGGTCGAGGTCGACTGCACCTGGGCGGCCATCCGCACGGCGCTGCTGGCGGTCACCGCATCGAAGGCTGCCGCGGGTGTGCACATCAAGGTGCGTCCGGGCACCCTTCCCGGCTTGGGCGCGTCGTCGGGATCGAAGGCGGTGCTGCAGGGCCTGGGCAGCGCCCAGTGGAGCAAGAACGTGCTCGTCTCGCCGCGCGACGGCTGGGGCTCGGTCGTCATCACCGAGCCGGCACGCCTGCGCGAGGTCTACGGCGTCACCTTCGCCCGCATCAACGGCGTCGACGTGCTGCTGACCAACTGCACGCGCAGCGCCTGGGCGCAGTCGACCATGTCGGACGGCCTCAGCATGGCCTCGTCGTACGGGGCGACCACACGCGAGTGCGGCGCCTACGAGATCGTCATGAGCAACGCGAAGTCCGACATCTCGGACCCGCTCGGCTACGCCGCCGGCGCCGACTGCGTGCTCATCGACAGCGTGTGGGACGGATGCTACTCGGCACCGGTGTTCCGCCCCACGGGCGCCACCGACCACGTCGACACGATCCAGATGTACGGGTCGGGCTGGTACCGCGGGCTCACCGTGCGCGACACGACCTTCTTCGGCTCGCTCAACTGCGCCCTGCAGATCGGTGGCATGCGCAGCGACGACCCGAACAAGGGCACGCCGTTCCTCGTACTGGACCACAGCATCATCACGTCGCAGGCCACCGCGATCAAGGCCCGCTACCCCACGCCCGCCGATGCCGACACTCCGCAGCTCGCGCAGGCCATCAACGGGATCGGCGAGGACTTCCAGCTGTACGCCAAGGACTCGTACATCTTCGGATCGATGTACCGCAGCAAGTGGGGCGGGGTCTCGAACACGAAGGTCTCGTACGCGGAGGCGACCACCCGCAACCCTGTCGCGTCGGGCCGCTGGACCTACGACAGCTCGATGAACTCGTGGGGTGCCAGCCAGTTCGACGCCCTGGTGCCCACCCCCACCGACGCGTACCTGAAGTCGATCTGGAAATGACCGACCTCGCTCACCGCGCGTCGCGCGGCATCGTCGTGACCATGGGCGGGATGTGGGGCAAGACCCTCATCCAGATGGCCGCGATCGCGCTGCTCGGCCGCCTGTTGAGCCCCGGGGACTTCGGTCTGGTCGCGATGGTCACAGCGATCTCGGGAATCATCGACCTCGTCCGCGACTTCGGCCTCACCGGTGCGATCATCCAGGCGCGCGAGATCTCGGAGCGCGCCTGGCGGAGCCTCTTCTGGCTCGCACTGGGCCTGGGCGTGGTGCTGGGCGGCATCCTCGCGGCGTGCGCGCCACTCATCGCGAACCTCTACGGCGAGCCCCAGCTCGTGCTCATCACGCTGGTGATCGCGCCGAGCCTCATCGTCAACGGGCTCACCATGCCGCTGCAGGCCCGCGCGACCCGCGAGCTGAAGTTCGCGCTGCTGGCCCGCATCGACGTGGTCTCGATGGTGGGCGGCGTCGCGGCAGCGATCACCGCGGGCCTGCTCGGGTGGGGATACTGGGCGCTCATCGTCATGGTCGGCACCGGGCTGGTCGTTCGGCTCGTGATGCTGTGGCTCGCGATGCACCCCCGGCCCGGCTGGCCGCGCATCCACCGCGACGTGCTGCCCCTCGTCACGCGCGGCGGGAGCATCTTCGGCGCCGAGCTGCTCAACTACGTCGAGCGCAACGCCGACACCGTGATCATCGGCCAGCAGCTCGGGCCCGCCGTGCTCGGCCAGTACTCGCGCGCGTATGCGCTCTTCCTCATGCCCCTGCAGCAGCTGAACGGGCCGATCGGGCGGGTCGCCCTGCCCGTGCTCAGCAAGCTGCAGGATGACGGCGACCGTTACCGCCGCTACATCCGCGGCGCGCTCCTCGTGATCGGCTATCTCACGCTGCCCACCTACGCGATCCTCGCGACGGTGTCGGAGCCCCTCTTCGCCATCCTGCTCGGCCCTGGCTGGGAGCAGGCCGCCGTGCTGTTCAGCATCCTCGCCATCGCGGGCATCGCGCAGGGCATCGGCAAGGTGCGCGGCTGGCTGTTCATCACCATGGGCCGCTCGCACCAGCAGCTGCTCTACGACCTCGTCGCGCGGCCGCTCGTGGTCGTCGGATTCTTCGTCGGGATCTGGTGGGGCGGGATCTACGGGCTCGCCCTGACCTACGGCATCCTGTCGGCACTGCTCCTGATCCCCGGCTTCGCGTTCGCCATCCGCGGCACCTTCGTGCGCGGCAGCGACATCGTCTACCCCGTGCTGCGGCCACTGCTGTTCGCGCTGCTCGCCTTCGGCTCGGCGTTCGCCGCGACGCGGGCCGTCGACCTCATCCCGATCTTCGAGATCATCGTCGGGGGCGCCGCGGGCGCGCTCGTGCTGGCGCCCCTGCTGCTGGTCCCCGCCTACCGGCGCGACGTGGCCCAGATCCTGGGCTTCGTGAAGCAGATGCGCAAGCCGAAGGACCGTCCCGAAGCGCCGGAAGCCTCGGCCGAGGCGTACGAGGATGTGCTGCTGGAAGACGCCGCGACTCCCGGCGATGTGCTCGACGCCGAGATCGCGAAGAAGCAGCTCGAGCAGAATCGCTGACGCCGGCCCGGCGTTGCCGCTTCCTCCGGTCTGCGGTCGTTGAGCGAGCGAGGAATGGGCGAGTGGAGACGCGCCTCACGCTTCCGCAGACCGAGGGCGCGTTTCGACTGCGGGCGCCAGAGCGCCCTCCGCTCAACGACCGGGGGCAAGGCGTTTCGACTGCGGGCGCTAGAGCGCCCTCCGCTCAACGACCGGGGAGCAAGGCGTTTCGACTGCGGGCGCCAGAGCGCCCCTCCGCTCAACGACCGGTCACCTTCGCCCGGTCGTTGAGGGAGCGAGGAACGAGCGAGTCGAAACGCGCCTCACCCTCCCGCACGCTCGGCGCGTTTCGACTGCGGGCGCTAGAGCGCCCTCCGCTCAACGACCGGGGGGCGGGGGCGGGGCGTTTCGACTGCGGGCGCCAGAGCGCCCTCCGCTCAACGACCGGGGGGCGGCGGCGAGCCGCGCTTGCTCCAGCCGGTCACAGCGTCGATGCCTCCGGCCATGAACGCCTCGCGCTTTGCGTGGCTCCACCCCTGAATTCGCTTCTCCCAGGCGAAGGCGTCGGCGATGCGCGCGTACTCCCCCGACCACGCGAGCTCCACCGGGAGCCGCCGTCGCGTGTACGCCGACCCCATGCCGGCGTTGTGCGTCTCGAGGCGCCGGGTCAGGTCGACGGTGCTGCCGACGTAGAACGTGCCGTCGGCGCACCGCAGGATGTAGACGTAAGCCATGAGGTCATCCTGCTCGCGGCGCGCGCGCCGTGCGTCGGGGCGGGGTGCTGCGTGGAGAGTGCGCCCGCCGGAGTCCATGTGGAGGAGTCGAGCAGGCCCCGACATCCCGCACGCCCAACGCGTTTCGACTGCGGGCGCCAGAGCGCCCTCCGCTCAACGACCGGTCACCTCCACCCGGTCGTTGAGCGAGCGAGGAACGAGCGAGTCGAAACGCGCCTCACCCCTCCGAACACCGGGAGCGCGTTTCGACTGCGGGCGCCAGAGCGCCCTCCGCTCAACGACCGGGGGGGCGAGGCCCCGGTCGTTGAGCGAGCGAGGAACGAGCGAGTCGAAACGCGCCTCACCTACGAGCGACGCGGACGCGTTTCGACTGCGGGCGCCAGAGCGCCCTCCGCTCAACGACCGGGGGGCGAGGCCCCGGTCGTTGAGCGAGCGAGGAACGAGCGAGTCGAAACGCGCCTCACCTACGAGCGACGCGGACGCGTTTCGACTGCGGGCGCTAGAGCGCCCTCCGCTCAACGACCGGTGTCTTAGTTGAGCAGGGTCAGCGAGATCGTCGGGCTGTACCCGGTGTTACCCGCGGCATCCACCGCCCGCGCATGCACGGGATAGGTCCCGTTCGGGTAGCTGCGCGACGACAGCGAGCCGCTCCACGAGCCGTCGGACTGCTTCGTCAACGTGCCGAGCTTGGTCGCACCCGACCACAGCGTCACCCCGGTGACCGCCACATTGTCGGTGGCGACCACCCGCACCGTGACGGTGCCCGAGACGGTCGACCCTGCCGCGGGCGCGGTGATCGTCGCGTTGGGCGCCTGCGTGTCCGGCGTGGGCGTTGGCGTCGGGGTCGGCGTGGGCGTCGGGGTCGGTGTCGGTGTCGGTGTCGGTGTGGGCGTCGGGGTCGGGGTCGGCGTCGGCGTTGGCGTCGGGGTCGGCGTCGGCGTCGTGCCCGTGGGCACCGTCGACGCCAGCCAGCCGGAGTACCGCCCGGAGATCGGGCTGAGCGGGTCGCCGGCGAAGCGCTTGTCGCGCGTGGTCGCGGCCGCCTGCGCCTGCGCCTCGAGGATCTGGAACACCTCCCGCGGCGTGCGGCCGTCGCACGAGCCCTCGGCGAAGCACGCCAGCACGACGCCCGACATCACCGCCGCCGACATGCTCGTGCCCGACGCGATGTAACCGTACCGGTTGCCCTTCTTCGTCGTGTACGGGCACGTGCCGGGAGCCGCGATCGTGTGCGCGCGATCGGCCGCACTCACCGCCCAGTTGCTCTTCGGGTTGATCGTGTCGTCGACCGGAGCCGACGACTCGGTGCACAGCTTCGCGCCGCGCGAGCCCGGCTTGCCGTCGTAGTCGGCGACGTTCGTGACGGTGATCACCTCGTCGAAGTTGCCCGGCGAGTACTGCGCCAGGTCGCGCGTCGAGTTGCCCGCCGCCGCGACCACGACCACGCCGTCGTCGACAAGCGCGCAGATCGCCTGATGGATGACGTCGCCGTTGGTGTACCCGCAGTTGCCGTCGTCTGCCTGCCCGAACTGCATGCTCATGTTCATCACGGCGATGTCGTAGCGCTCGTGGTTGTCCATCACCCACTCGAGGCCGCACATGAGGGTCGCGAGCGTCCCCTGCATCTTGCTGTCGAGCACGCGCACCGACGTGATGGGCGCGCCCGGCGCGATGCCGACCAGCCCCACGCTGTTGTTGATCGCCGCCGCGGCACCGGCGACACCCGTGCCATGCCCGTTCGCGTCGGTGCCGTCGCCGCTGCCGAAGCAGTTGATCTGGCGGGCGACGTTGAGGTCCGAGTGCACGCTCACACCCGAGTCGATGATGGCGAGCCCGGGGCCGTCCCACGCGCCCGCCGACGTGACGCTCGTCGGCGGCAGATCGGCCTCCACCGTTCCCACCGCCGGCGTCACCGTCTGCGCGGCGCCGGTCACCACCTTGTTCGACGAGATCCCCCGCACCGTCGACGACACCCGCAGCAGCGCGACCTCCTCGGCGGTGAGATATCCCGTGAAGCCCTTCACGACGCTGTCGTAGACGGCGTCGGGCTCTGCCGCGATGCCCGAGAGCGCGGCATCCAGCCCGTCCATCGATCTGAAGCTGACGGTGTACACGCCCGCTGCCTCGCCGGCGGCGAACGATGCCGACGCCACGCCGCCGCCGATGAGCGACGCCACGACGGCGGTCCCCACCGCCAGCCCCGCGAACCGCATCGCCCGTGCCGAGTGCTTCCTCCCGCGCGCCGAAGACCTGGCGCTACTGCTGAGCTTCCCCACTGCTCGTCCCCACTTTCTGGCCGGATGGCCTCTCGCCGATGACGCGCGCCGGAACCCCTCCGACGATCGAGAACGCCGGAACGTCCTTCGTCACCACTGCCCCTGCGGCGACGACGGCGCCTTCGCCGATCGTCACACCCGCCAGCACCACGACGTTCGCGCCGAGCCACGAGCCCGCACCGATCACGACATCGCTCTCGATCTTCGGCTGATCCATGATCGGCACCGGGCCGCGCTCGACGCCGTAGTTCGACGCCGTCACCATCACGTGCGGGGCGAACAGGCACTTCTCGCCGATCTCGATGCGGCCGGTCTGGTTGCCCGCCCAGATCAGGCTGAACTCCCCGATGTGCGTACCGGCGCCGATCGAGATGCGCTCCCCGTTGCGGAACGAGACGTTCGGCGCCATCGACACCCCCGGCCCCATCCGGATCAGCGGCACCTGCCGCACGAACGAGTAGCCGTGGAAGTGCGCCAGGCGCAGGCCGTGCGCCAGCGTGCGCGGGTCGAACACCGACGCGAGCGCGCTCCGGAGCCGGCTCATCACGACACCCCCGCGGTGGGATCCATGCCGGCCGAAGCGCCGTTCGGGGCGCCGTTCGGCGCGCCGGCGGCGACCGGCGCCGGCGCCAGCAGCTCGCGGTAGACCGCCATCAGCGCGGGCAGGTCGACCGACGAGCGCGCGGTGACGCTGACCACGAGCTCGCGACGGTACGAGCACGCCAGGCACGCCACCTCGTCGCGCGGATCGCCCGCCGGCCAGCCGGTCACCGTCTCGACGGGGGCGGTGCCGAAGAACCGGTCGTCGCGCCCCCACGTCACAGAGGTGGCATAGCCCACCCAGTCCTCGGCACCCTCGACCGCCGAGCCGCCGGAATCCACCGCGGCCTGCACCTGAGCACGCACGCTGGGCACGATGTGCTCGAGTGGGGCGGATGCCGCCACCACCACCTTGACGACGCTGATGTCGTTGCGCACCACGCCGTCGCCCGCTCCGCGCCGCGAGATCGGCACGAGGATCGACAGAGTCTCGGCGTCGGGTCGCTGGCGCGCCATCGCGACGAGTGTCGCCGCCGTGACCAGGTCGTTCACCGTGCCGCCGAGCTTGTACGCGCGGCGGGTGGCCGCCGCGAGGTCGACCGCCTCGTAGGCGGAGCGGCGTCCTTCGCGCACGTCGGCGAGCAGCCCCGTCCGCGCGATGCGCGCGTTCTTGACCGGGCGCAGCAGGCGCCCGCCCCACCGGCGCAGCCGCATGCGGAACGACTTGCGCCAGTACGCCCGCCACGCCTGCCGCACACCGGGGTGCCGCGAGCGCCACTGCGCGAACGCGAGCGCGAGCACCTCGACGCCGTTGCGAGGCGGGATGCCGAGTTCGAGGTACTGCTGCTCCCCCGGCTCGGGCGGCTCGGCCATCGCCGCGGTGCCGGCGATCACATCACCGATCCGCAGACCGTACATCGCATCGCCGACCACATGGTGGTAGCGCATGACGATCGCCACGCGCCCGGAGTCCAGCTCGACGAACTCGAAGTCCCACAGCGGGCGCGACGGATCCATGGTCGGGCTCAGCCGCCCCGTGAACCGCTCCACGCGGGCCGGGTCGTCGGGCTCGACGCGGTCGGCGAACCGCACGTGATAGTCGAGGTCGAGACTCGTCACCGGCACCCACGCCGGCGTCGTGAGACGCAGCGGGGTCGGCACCAGGCGCTGCCGCATCGCCGGCGCGAACCAGCTCAGCCGCTCGGCCCGCCGGCGGATCGCGGCGCGGTCCAGTGCGCCGTCGGGTCCGCGCAGCGGAGCGCCGTCGACGATCATCGTGCCCGCCGCGTGCATCGCCGCGAACGTGACCGCATTCGACACGTACTTCTCGTCGAGCGAGCTGATCAGCTCGGCCCGGCGGGGGAGATCGGTGTGCGCGCTCATGAGTCGTCGCCTCCTCTGCGTGTCGCGACCCCGAGCGAGATCGGGGTCGGCGGGTCGCCGTCGACGAACACGCGCCCGTCGAGCGCGAAGCGCACGGCGATGAAGAAGCCCCCGAGGAATCCGCGGAACAGTGCGAGGTCGGCATCCCGTCGCCGGGGTTCACGCCGATTGCGCACCGCGCGCGACAGCGTGCGCTTGGTCGCCACGGCGAACAGCCGCACCCCGACGATCGCGCGCAGGCGCACCCACTTCGCCGTGAGCGCTCCGAGCCCCAGCCCGTACCCGTGGTGCAGCACGGTGTAGGCGTCGTCCGCGCGGGTGTGCACGTGGTGCACGACGCAGGAGGGGTCGTAGACGATGTGCGCGCCGTCATCGAGGATGCGGCAGAACATGTCGAGGTCCTCCGCGCCGGCGAGCCGGCGCCCCGCGCCCAGCACGGGATCGAAGCCACCCAGCGCGACGAGCCGCTCGCGCCGGAACGCCATGATCGCGCCGTGTCCGGCGTCGATGCCCTCGATCGTGCGGGTGAAGCGCCGGGGCGGCGGAGACGGCTGCGTGCCGACGAGCGTGTGGTCCAGCATCCGTCCCGTCACCGCTCCGACGACGGGTGCCTCGAAGCCCTCGAGGATCGGTGCCATCCAGCCGTCGACGGCGGCGCAGTCGTCGTCGGTGAACACGATGATCGGGCGCCGGCTCGTCGCGAGCGCCAGGTTGCGGGCGATCGACAGCCCCTTGATGTCGCTGCGCACGTAGTCGACGCCCGCCGCCTCCGCCACGCTCCAGGTCGCGGCCGTCGTCGACGCCGAATCGACGACGAGGATCTGCACTCCCGGCGGAGTGACCGCCGTGAACGAGGCGAGCGCCGCTGTCAGCATCTCGGGCCGTTCGCGCGTGCAGATCGCCAGGGTCACATCTTCAGGCCGCGGCATGCGACGACCTCCCCATCAGGCGCGCTGCCTCGCGGTACGCCGCGAGGGTCGCCTGGATCGCCGCCGCCCAGCTCAGCTCGTCCGCACACGCCATCGCGGCGCGCGACATCCGGGCGAGCATCTCGGGTCGCGCAGCCAGCAGGTCGAGCTGCTCCGTCAGAGTGTCGACGTCGCCGACGCGGTGCGTCAGCCCGGTCACGCCCTCGTCGATCACCGCGCCCGCGGCGGTCGAGACGAGTGGCACGCACCCGGCCACCTGCGCCTCGTAGGTGACGAGGGCGCTGCCCTCCTCCACTGTCGGGAGCAGCAGCACATCCGCCGCAGCCAGCACGCTCATCGGCTCGGGCGTGACGCCGCGCACCTCGACGCTCGGGTGTGCGAGCAGCGGCGCCAGGAACGCCGCGTAGTCATCGTCGAGGAGGCCGTACACGAGGAAGCGACCGCCGGCGGCCGCCCGCGACGCCGTCCACGCCTGCAGCGCGGTATGCAGGCCCTTGCGGGGAGACCCGCGGCCGAGGAACACCGCGGTGAACGGCCTGCCGCCGTCGCGGCGGGCAGGTGGCGCGGCCACCGTGCAGCCGTAGCGGTGCCGCAGCAGCCGGTCGTTCTGGAATCCGCGCTCAAGGAAGGAGCCCGCGACGGCCTCGCTCGGCACCAGCAGCCCGACCGCGGCCGCGTACTCGCTCTCTTCGATCGCCAGTCGTCTCGCGTCGCCGGTATGGCTGCCCCCGCGCGGGGGCTCGAGGCCGAGCGCCGCGTACTCGCGCGCCACGACCTCGTACGCGTGCGCCGTGTGGGTGTTGGGCACTTCGCGTACACCCGGGATGCCGCGCCGCCGCGCGGCTCGCAGCGTGCGGGCCGACGCGAGCGGCCATGCGTGCACGACGTCGTCCGCGCTCCCGTCGAGCAGCCGGCCGACGAGACCCGCGGTGACGGCGTCGTGGATGCGCATCGCGCGGTCGCGGCCGATCGCGCGATGCGGCACGCGCCGGCCGCGCACGGTGAGGGTCGTACGCACGGATGCCGCACCTTCGATCGGCTTCTCGACCGACGCGGCGACGATGTGGACGTCGACTCCGGCGCGCACCAGTTCGTTCGCCTGGTTCCAAGCGGTGAAGCCGATGCCCGGCGCGCCGAGCGCAAACGGGAAGCTGTACAGGACTGCCAGAACGCCACCTCCCCCAGGATGCGGCCGCCTCCATCGGAGCCGTGCCGGGCTCTCGCTGACCACTCTGTGGGAGCCGTCAAGACGGACACAACCCGGGCTGGCGAATGTCGCCCAGTCTTTACACCCGTGCAACAAACGCACAGGGCGCCGTTAACAATGCGGGGCGACTATGGCAGAGCAAGTCTTGTCGCGACACCACATCTGGGACCCGGTGCGCGACGTGGACGGCCCGATGGCGTGCTGGGGGTTCGGACGGTCTACGTCCGGAAGCACACGGAGAGAGGGTGTCTCATGGAGACTCCGAAGTATCTGCAAGTCCTCTGGAACTACAAGTGGGTGCTGGCTTTCGGTGCGCTCGTCGCCGCCGTGGCCGCGTTCTTCGCCGGTTTCGCGATCGTCGAAGGGCAGGTCGTCTCGCGCGCGCAGCAGACGTGGACGGCCGCCACCACGATGCTGCTCACCAGCGAATCCGACCGGCTCTACCAGTCGCAGGTGCCGGGTGTCCCCATCGAGCAGGGGACGTCCGACCCGCAGGTCATCGACATGGCCTCGACCGCGCTCGTGTACGCGTACATCCTGTCGAGCGACATGATCCAGGACACGGTCGAAGCCGAGATCGGTCCGCTCGACCCCGACACCGAGTCGATCACGGCGCTGCGACGCACGACGCAGCCCACCGGAGACGAACGGTTCCCCGGGCGCTACGACCTGCCCGTGCTGGAGGCCGTCGGCACCGCCGCGACCGACGCGCGCGCCGAGGAGATCTCTCGTGCTGCCGCGACCGCCTTCACGGCCTACGTCGTCGCCCAGCAGGACGCGCAGGAGATCGCACCCGAGCTGCGTGTGCTCATCGAGCCGCTCGGCGCGAGCGACGCCGTCGAGGGCGACTCCTCGAACCCGGCGATCCCCGTCGTCGTCACCTTCGTGGGCGTGTTCCTGGCCTTCGTGGTGCTGGTGTTCATCATCGCCGGACTGCGCTCGCGCTCCGCCCGGCGCAAGGCCGCACGCACGAAGGCGGCCGGCGACGCGGCAGAAGAGCCGGCGAGCCGAACGGATGCCGACCCCGGCGTCGCCGCATCCGACTCCACCGGCATCGCGCTCGATGCCGAGGTCGGCGAGCTCGTGGGCGCCGGCCCGCCCTCGCGCCGATCCGGGCGCGCCGTCAACGAGAACGAGACCGCGTAGGCGTCGGTCGCCCGGGTTCGGAGCCACGACATGTCGTCCGGAAGCGCACCGCCCGTCACACCCCCCGACAAGACCGACGCTCCACCTGTCCAGGGCGCGCCCGGCGACGGCGGACGCCCCCGCTGGGGCACCGTCGCCGGGATCGCGGTCCTGTTCGCCGCGATCGTGATCGCCGGGGTGATCCTGCTCCCGCCCATCGCGGTGGGCGCCGCCCTCCTCGGCATCGCGCTCATCGTGCTGCTGCGCCGCATCCTCTTCACGTGGCCGGCGCTGCTGTTCCTGCTCGCGGCGACCATCATGTTCATCCCGGCCCGCCGCTACGCGCTGCCGATCCCCCTGCCGTTCGCGCTCGAGGCCTACCGCCTCATGATCTTCGTCGCGATCGCCGCGCTCGGGCTCGCGTTCCTGTTCGACCGATCACGGCGCTGGCGCCCCGTCGCCTTCGGCTGGCCCATCGGCATCTTCCTCGCGACCCTGCTGGTGTCGTTCATCGCGAACGGCACGCGGCTGGTGAACGAGGGGCTGGCCACGACCGCGCTGTCGGGCTTCTTCCAGCTCGGCGTCCTGCTGTCGGTGTTCTTCTCGGTGCGCCAGCTGCTGACCAGCGAGCGCATGGTGATGGGCTTCCTCATGGTGCTCACGTGGATGGCCGTGATCGTGGCCTTCCTCGCAGTCTTCGAGCGCGTTGCCCGCACCAATGTCTTCCTGATGCTCGCGAACTTCCTGCCGCTGGTGGTGCTCCGTGACGACGGCGGCGACGCCACGCGGGCAGGGGTGAATCGCGCGTACGGTTCGGCGCAGCATCCGATCGCCCTGGCGGTCATGCTGTGCATGTTCCTGCCGATCCTCATCTACCTGGCCAAGTACGCCATCTGGCCGCGCAACGTGTGGAACCGGCGCATCGCCTACGGGATCGGCACCGTCCTCGTGTTCGGCGGCATCATCGCCGCCATCTCGCGCACCGCCGTCGTGGTGATGGGCGTGATGTTCCTGCTCACCCTGGTGCTGCGACCCAAGGTCGCGCTGCTGCTGGCGGCGTTCGCGGTGCCGGCGCTGCTGCTCGCGATGTTCCTCGTGCCGGCCCAGGTCGAGTCCATGCTGCTGTCGTTCCTCGACGTCGACACGCTCATCGCGTCGCAGTACACATCGGCGGGGATGACGGGCGCAGGGCGTCTCGCCGACCTGGAACCCGCCTTCGTCGAAGTGCGCCAGTACCCCTTCTTCGGGCAGGGCTTCGGCAGTCGCATCGTCGTCGGCGACGACGCGAACTCGTTCATCCTCGACAACCAGGTGCTCAGCGTCCTGATGGAAGGCGGCGCCCTCGGCGTGATCGGCTACGCGGTGTTCATGCTCGCGCCGGTCGTCATGCTCCTCGTCTACGCGCTGCGCTGGGCGGCCGAGCCGCGGCACGCGCTGCTCGCCTTCGCCCTCGCGGTCTCGATCGCCGGCTACAGCGCGGCGCTGTTCTTCTTCGACGCGTTCGGCTTCTTCCAGTCGTTCCTCGTGCACATGATGCTGCTCGCGGTCGCCGCGTGGGTCGTCACCGAGGGATCGCGCACGTCCGCGGCGCCGAAGCCGGCATGGACCCCGGAGGCCGGCCGATGACCGCGCGCCTGAGCATCGTCATCCCCGCGCACGACGAGGGCGCGGTGATCGACCGCATCCTCGGCGTGCTGTGCGCGTGGGAGCGGCGGGACGAGTTCGAGATCGTCGTCGCGGCGAACGGATGCACCGACGACACCGCCGCCCGTGCACGCGCTTACGACGGCGTCCAGGTCGTCGAAACGCCGGAGGCCTCGAAGATCGGGGCGCTGCAGGCCGGTGACGACGCCGCGTCCGTCTTCCCCCGCGCTTACGTCGACGCCGACGTGCGGATCGGCCCCGACGCCCTGCTGGCACTCGCCGACGCCCTCGACGCGCCCGGCATCGAGGTCGCATCTCCTCGCCTGCACGTCGACACCTCCGAAGCGTCGTGGCTCGTGCGTCAGCATTACCGCATCTGGGAACTCAGCGACTACCGTCGCAGCGACCACATCGGCTCGGGGGTGTACGCGCTGACACGAGCCGGCCGCGCCAGGTTCGACGCCTGGCCCGACGTCCTCGCCGACGACCGGTTCGTGCAGCAGCTCTTCGCCCCCGGCGAGCGGGCGATGCTGACGGACCACTCGTTCAGCGTGCGCTCGGCGGCCGACATGGGCGCGCACCTGCGCCGCTCCGTCCGCATCGCCCGTGGCAACCGCGAGCTGCCCGACCGGCTGCAGCACCAGGATGCCGCACGACCGTCAGCGGCATCCCGCGGCGGGCTTGCACGACGGGTCGCGGCACGGCCGGGCCTCTGGGTGCCCTTCGCCGTGTACTGCGTGAGCTGGACGCTGCCCAACGTGCTCGCCCGTCGCGACATCGCCCGCGCGCGCACAAGGACCTGGAACCGAGACGAGACGAGCCGGGTGATGGCATGAGAAGACCAGCCGCGACGACCGCCGCGATCGCACTCCTCCTGGCGGTGCTCACCGCCTGCGCGGGGGCACCCGCACCCGAGCCGGTCGACCTCGACGAGCTCGAGTCGAGTCCCACGCTCTCGCAGGTCGCCACGATCGGCGCGCTGGGAGACTCGATGACCCTGGGCGTGAACGCCTGCGCCGAGCCCGGACGCTGCACCGCCGCGAGCTGGGCCACCGGCGACGAACCCGCCGTCGGCTCCGTCGCCATGCGCATCGGCGCAGCCAACGGCAGCGTTCCCGACACCGTCAACGCCGCGAAGGACGGCGGCACCGTTGCGGACGCGGTCGCGCGCGTCGACGAGGTGATCGCGGCCGGGCCCGAACTCGTGCTGGTGCTGCTGGGCGGCAACGACGTCTGCGCCGCCGACGTCGACGGCATGACGAGCGTCGACGACTTCCGGGCGTCGTACACAGCCCTGCTCGCCGCACTGAGCGAGGGCCTGCCCGACGCGCGCGTGCTCGCGCTGTCGATACCCGACCTCCACCGGCTGTGGGAGGTCGGCCGCGACGACGAGGGGACCCGTCAGATCTGGGACAGCAGTCCGTCCTGCAGCAACCTGCTCGGCGACGCCGCCGCGACCGACGCGGCCGCCACCGAGCGGCGCGAGGCCGTCGCCGCGCGCACCGACGAGCTCAATGCCGTCATCGCCGAGGTGTGCGCTGCCGACAGCGCCTGCGTCTCGGACGGCGGCGCCGTGTTCGCCTATGAGTTCTCGCCCGCCGAGATCTCGGCGATCGACCACTTCCACCCCTCGGTGGCGGGCCAGCAGGTGATCGCCGAGATCGCGTGGAACACCCTCGTCGAGGCCGCATCATGACCACGCTTCTCGTTGCGATCTCAGGCGGCCACCTCACGCAGCTGACCATGCTCGCCCCCCGCGTCGCCGACGGTGACGACGTCGTCTGGCTCACCGACGACACCGCGCAGAGCCGGTCGCTGCTGGAGGGCCAGACGGTCTACCACGTGCCCACCCGGCCGCCGCGCGACTACGCCGGCGTCATGCGCGACACCGGGATCGCGCTGCAGGCGATGCGGGATCATCGCGTCGACCGTGTCATCAGCACAGGCGCCCAGATCGCGCTGTCGGCGCTCGTGCCCGCGTCGGCGCGGCGCGTGCCGTTCACCTACATCGAGAGTGCGACGCGCGTCACCGGGATCTCGGCGACGGGCAAGGTGATGGAGCGGGTGCCGT
Source organism: Microbacterium sp. (assembly GCF_036566905.1). Lineage (GTDB taxonomy): Bacteria > Actinomycetota > Actinomycetes > Actinomycetales > Microbacteriaceae > Microbacterium. The sequence continues at coordinate 36,958 of NZ_DATCVK010000051.1, forward strand.
GGGTCGACCGCTACGTGCAGTACCCGCACGCGGTGAACGCCCGGTGGCGGTACGCGCTGTCGGTGTTCGACGGCTTCCACGTCGAACCGGTCGACGACCCCGCGCCGATCCGCCGTGCCGTGGTCACCGTCGGCGGCAACGGCGACTTCGGCTACCGACGGCTCGTGGACGGCGCCCGAGCCGCTCTCGGCGACCTGGACGGCGACGTCGAGACGCTGTGGCAGGTCGGCGCCACGGACGTGTCGGACCTTCCGATCACGGCGGTCTCGTCGCTGCCCTCGAGCGAGCTCGGCGCGGCGCTGCGGCAGGCCGACGTGATCATCGGGCACGCCGGCACCGGCACCGCGCTGGCCGCGCTCGCCGCCGGCAAGGTGCCGGTGCTCGCACCGCGCTCAGTCGAGCACGGCGAGCACGTCGACGCGCACCAGCAGGATCTCGCGCGGTTCCTGGGCGACCGCGGACTCGCCATCGTGTGCGAGCCCACCTCGCTGCGCGCGTCCACCCTCGACACCGCGCGGCGCTGGCGCGCCGTCAGCTCGCAAGACCTCGCCCCCGTGCCGCTCTGAGCACCGGCATCCGCCGCGACAGCCGTTTGGAGAACCGCCCGTGCAGACCCCGGCCCCCGACGTCACCGTCGTCATCGTGAACTACGAGACCCGAGCCGACACCGTCGCGTGCGTCGGCTCGGTGCTCTCGCACCTCGGCGGTGTCGACGCGCAGGTGGTCGTGGTCGACAACGGGTCGAGCGACGGCAGTGCGGCCGCGCTGCGGGCCGCGCACCCGGGCATCGACGTGGTCGAGGCCGGCGAGAACCTCGGGTTCGCCCGCGCGGTCAACCGCGGAGCCGCCCTCGCTCGCGGGGAGTTCGTGCTGCTGCTCAATCCCGACGCGCTCATGCTCGAGCACTCGCTCCCCCGCCTGATCGGCTTCGCGCGCGAGAATCCGCAGTACCGCATCGTCGGCGGGCGCACGCTGCGCGCCGACCTCACGCTCGAGCCCTCCTCGTGCTGGGGCGCCCCCACGCTCTGGTCGCTCAGCATGTACGCGACGATGCTGTCGACCGTCTTCCGGCGCTCCCGCCTGTTCGACCCCGAGTCGCTGGGCACGTGGCCGCGCGACACGATCCGCGAGGTCCCGATCATCACCGGGTGCCTGCTGCTCATCCGCCGCGACGACTTCGTCGCGCTGGGCGGCATGGACGAGGACTTCTTCCTCTACGGCGAGGACGCCGAGTTCAGCATGCGGGCCGCTGCGCGGGGCATGGCGCGGGTCGTCTATCCGCCGGCGGCGATCATCCACACCGTGGGTGGGTCGTCGGCAGGCAGCTCGAAGGGCTCGATGGTGCTCGCCGGCAAGGTCACGTACCTCGAGAAGACCTGGCCGCCGCGACGCGCGGCCGTCGGTGTGCTGCTGCTCAAGACCGGTGTCGCGGTGCGCGCCGCGCTCGAGACCGTGACACGCCGGGCGAACCGGCCGTGGACGACCGTCTGGCGGCGGCGCGCCGACTGGGCACCGGGCTACCCCCACGCCGAGGCGGCGCTGTTCGGCCGGCCGCTCCCCGAGCCCGCCGCCGCCTGAACCGACCCGGCGCGCTAAGCCGACGCCCGCATCGCGGCGGATCGCTCGGAGGCCGACGCGGCCTCCGGCTCCGAGGCTGCGGCATCCGTCGCACCCTCGCCCAGCACCCACGTCCGCACCTCGGCGACGAAGCGCGAGATGTCGAACTCCGCGGCGCGTTCCCGCGCGGCGGCCGGGTCGATGCGGTCCAGGCCCGCGACCGCCGCGGCGAGCTCGACGGGGTCGTCGGGGTCCACCGTGAAGCCGGTGACGCCGTCGATCACCGACTCGGCGGCGCCGCCCACGCGATTCACGATGACGGGGCATCCTGCCGCCATCGCCTCGACGGGGATGATGCCGAAGTCCTCGACCGGCGGGAACACGAAGGCGAGCGCGCGCTGGAACAGCGCCCGCATGAGCGCGTCCGACACGAACCCCAGCATGTGCACGGGCACCGACGCCGACGCGGCGAGCGCCTTCAGGTGGTCGCGTGCGGGCCCGGTGCCCGCCACGACCACCGGCACACCCAGCCGATCGCCCATCCGGATCACCGCGTCGTGGCGCTTGTACGGCACCAGTCGCGACGCCGCCATGAGGTAACCGCGCTCGGGGAGCGCCTCGAGCACCGCCTGCTCCTCGCCGGTGAGCGCCTCGGCCCAGTCGCCGCCCTCGATGATCTCGCGTGCCTTCACCGGCGGGTGGATCACCCGCGCGTCGCGCTCCCACGCGCGGAGGATCCGTCGGCGCACGAACTCGCTGTTCGCCGCCAGATCGCCGGCGTGCGCCGCCGCTGCGCGGTCCACGCGCTTGAGCACGCTGCGCGCGGCGGCGAGCGCCGCGGAGCTTCCGCGCCCGTCGAGTTCGGGCTCCCACAGATAGCGCGCGGGCGAGTGCACGTACGAGAACTTGGGCACACCGTCACGCCGCGTGCCGAAGTCGCAGTGGTGGGCGAAGACGTAACTGCTCGTGAGCACCCAGTCCGGCAGCGAGCCCACCGTCGCCGCCCGCCACGTCGCCGGCATGAGGGGCAGCCCCATCGCCTTGTGGCGGCGCAGCGGCGTGCGCGCCATCCACGACTCGTGGACCGTGCTGCGGGGGAACCGCTCGCCGTCATCACTCCACAGCGCGAACATCCGTGAGTCGGGCAGCGCCAGCCGGAAGGCGTCCAGCACCTGTTCGGCGCCGCCCGAGCGTTCTATCCACTCCTGGACGATGAGACCTGACATGATTCCTACGACCTCTCGGGTGGTTCAGTAGGCGCCGTCGCGGTGAAGGACGGCTTTGGCGGTCTTCGCGAGGACGACGATGTCGCCGGTGATCGACCAGTTCTCGACGTAGTACAGATCCAGCCGCACGCTGTCCTCCCACGAGAGGTTCGAGCGGCCGTTGACCTGCCAGAGTCCGGTGATCCCCGGGCGGGTGAGAAGGCGGCGGCTCACGGGGCCCTCGTACTGCTCCACCTCACTCGGCAGCGGCGGACGCGGGCCGACCAGGCTCATGTCGCCGCGCAGGACGTTCCACAGCTGCGGCAGCTCGTCGAGCGAGTAGGCACGCAGGAATCGGCCGGCGCGGGTGACCCTCGGGTCGTCCTTCAGCTTGAACAGCACGCCGTTGCCCTCGTCGAGCGCGCGCAGCTGCGCCAGGCGCGCCTCAGCGTCTACCACCATCGAGCGGAACTTGAGCATCGTGAACCGCGCGCCGTGGGCGCCGACCCGCTCCTGCCGGAAGATCACCGGGCCCGGGCTGCCGAGGCGAACGGCCACGGCGATGGCGGCGAACACCGGCGAGAACAGCACGAGCGCGACCGTGACGACCGACACGTCGAACAGCCGTTTGACCGCGTGGCTGTATCCCGAGTACCGCGGCAGGTCGACATGCACCATGGGAAGGCCGTTGATGGGCCGCATATGGATGCGTGGGCCGGCGACGTCGGTGAGCCGCGACATGAGGATCAGCTCGACCTGCGAGTTCTCGAGCTCCCATCCGAGCCGCCGGATCGCGTCGTTGCCGCCGGGCAGGCTCCCCGCCACGATGACCGCACGCGCCCGTCGGCTCTTCGAGACCCGTGCGACCTCGTCGAGCGGCACGAACGGCAGCACCTCCGTCGCTTCCTCGACCGGGCCCGCGTGCGGCGAGCCCGGCGTGCTCACGGCGATCGCGCGATAGCCGATGCGGTAGTGGCTGCGCAGCTGCGACACGACGCGCAGCACGTCGTCCTGCTCGCCGACGACGATGGCGCCCGTCATGCACCGTCCCGCGCGCCGCAGCGCGTGCAGATACGTGCGCCACACGCCGCGCCCCACGATCAGCAGCACGAGCCCCAAGGGCAGCGCGATCGCCAGGTAGCCGCGCGCCGGCTGCAGCTGGAACAGGTAGGCGACGACCGCGAAGGCGCCGAAGGTGAGCAGCGTCGACTGCAGCACGCGCTGGTACTCCACCATGCCGGTGCCCGTGTTGCGCAGCAGCCTGCTGCGTGTCGCGGCGAGCGCGACCAGCCAGACCACGATGAGCGCGATGCTGATGAGCCCGTACGCGACGTCCGCCGTCGAGACGGCACCGGCGCGAACCGGGTCGCCGAACCTCAGGAGCTGCGCGGTGAACACGGCGATCGCGATGGCCGCGGCATCCGTCGCGATCATCCCCCAGGCGAGACGGCGACGCCAGCCCAGCCTGCGCGGCTGCGGAGCGATCTCGGCGACCGTCGAGAACAGCTCGACGGGAGACGCCGGTCGAGCCGTCGAACGAAGATCGAGAAAAGCAGATGACACGGGCGCACCCCCAAAGAACGCAACCGACACGCATAACGAGGCCATCGGCCCCAGTGCCCGTCGATGCGATCCCCGCTCGCGAAGGCCACGCTAGCGGCGCCGCCACGGCGATACCAGCGAGGTCACCACCTGTTTACACAGGCTTCGGGCGCGCGTGACACGCGCGAAACACCGCGGCGTCAGCAGCCGCGGGCGAGGGCGATGATCCGCTCGTGGCGCGCGGTCCACGAGTTCGCCTCGACGAAGGCGACCCGTGCCGCCTCGTCTGCCGGTCCCGCCCCCAGGGCGTCGTCCACCACGTCGACGAAGTCCGAGACCGCAGGCGTCAGCCACACGCGGTCGCTGATGTCGCGCACCGGCGGCAGATCGATCGACAGCACGGGCAGGCCCGCGGCAAGGTACTCATACAGCTTCAGTGGGCTCATCGCCTCGGTCAGCGGCGTCCGCCGGTGCGCGACAAGGGCCAGATCGCAGTTGCGCAGCGTCGCGATCAGCTCCGCGCGGCCGACGCTGCCGTGCACATGCACGTTGGCCAGCGCCCGCAGCGGCGCGATGTACGCCGCGTCGGGCAGCGGACCGAGCAGGACGGTGTGCACGTCAGGCCGGGCACGCGCGAAATCGGCGATCCCCTCCACGTCGAGCCGACTGTCGAGCGTGCCGACGTACACGGCCCGGGATCGCGGCACGCGGGCGAGCCAGTCGGGCTCCGGCGGCGGCACCTGCAGCCATTCCGCGGGCTCGACGCCGTTGGGGACCACCTCGTGGGGCCCGGTCGGCTCGATGCGCTCGAGGATCTGTGCCGAGACGGCGACCACGCCGCGACCCGACGCCGAGATGCGACGGTACGCCTCCCGGAAGGCCGGCCAGTACTCGCTGCGACCCGGCGAGCTCAGCCAGTCGTCGCGCGCGAAGAACGTGGTCTGACGAGTCCACTCGAAGGGCGAGAAGCCGGCGACGAGCGGATTGCAGGTCAGCGCGACCGGTTCGCTGAGCCCGCGCCGCTCCGCCTCGCGACGCAGCGACGCGTCATACTCCGCGTACTCGGCGGCGACCTCCGTCGGATCGAGACGGTCGGCGCGGCGCCGGCGGGCGGGTGAGTGGAGCCAGATCCGATCGGATGCCGGAAACCGGGCGTCCCGGTCGAGCACCCGCGACATCGTCACCCGGGGCAGCCAGCGGAACGGGTTCGCCACCACCATGCGGCCGACGTTCGGGCTGCGCATGAGGCTGGAGACGATGCGATCCGGCGGTCGCATCATGCCGCGACGCACGGCGTCGGCGTAGGTCTCGAAGGAGAAGGTGAAGACGAAGTCGTCGGTGCCTTCGGCTGTGCTTCGGGCGGCCGTGCGGTGGATGCGCGAGTCCGCTTCCGTCACCCGGGCACCAGCTCTCGCACCACGCGTGCCGGCGCGCCGACGGCGACCGTACGCGGCGGGATGTCGCGGGTGACGACCGCGTTCGCGCCGACGACCGCCCCCTCCCCGATCGTGACGCCGGGCATCACCACGACGTTCTGGCCGAGCCACGCGCCGCGGCAGATCCGCACCGGGCGCGCTTCGGTCAGGGGCTGGTCGCGGATCGGAACGTCGACGAGGTCGAAGCCGTGGCTGTGGTCGGAGATGTACACTCCCGCCGCGATGCCCACGGCCTCCTCGATGACGACGCTGAGCACCGCCGAGATCGATGCTCCCCGCATACGCACCCGGTCGTGGAGCTCGATCACGGGCCCGGGCTCGTCGCGCGAGGGGACCATCAGCCATGAGCCCGCGCCGATGAGCACGCCGGCGCCGACGGAGATCCGATCGGGGTTCGCGATGCGCGCGGGCAGCATGATGCGCGAGCCCGCACCGAACGACTGGAAGCCGCCTGCGACGAGCCGGCTGTACGCCGAGTCCCGCAGCCGCTGCGCCCCCAGCAGCACCCCATACCCATTGATCCGCCCCACGCCGCTCAGATTAGCCGCCGCGATCGGCACCACGAGGACGGTGCCGGAGAGTTAACGCGCGTGTAACAGCGGCGTCGCCTGCGTCGGTCAGTCTGTACCACGAGGGTGCCGCAGTGTCGCCGCTGGATCCGTCGGCTGGTACGGCTGTGGGGAGTGGACGGAACTCGCGGGGTGCGAAGGCGTCAGGACCGAGGGGAGTCCGCGATGACCGAGAGTGAAGTGCACGTGCCACGGGGCGTGGCGCCCGCGCGGGAGGGCGGCGCGGCAGAGATCGGGACCGAGTTCGTGCGCAGGCTGCGCCGGTCGTCGATGGATGCCGCGGGCCGCGGCATCCGCTTCTATCGCTCCCCCGTCGATGTCGCCGAGGTGTCATACGTCGACCTCGACGCCGATGCGCGGGCCCGCGCCGTCGAGCTCGCCCGAGCCGGACTCGTGCCCGGCGACGTCGTGATCCTCGCCTTCGAGCCGGGCCTTCCGTTCGTGCGTGCGCTGCTCGCATGCCTCTACGCAGGCGTCGCGGCAGCCCCGGTGCCGATCACCGCGATGCGGAATGCGGATGCCGTGCACCAGCGCCTGCTCGCGATCCTCGACGACGCCGGGGCGAAGGCCGTGCTCACCGAGACAGGGGCCCTGGACGGACTCGGCCTCGCCGGCGAGACGTCGATCGCCGACGCCGCCGTGATCGCCGTCGACGGACCTGCCGCAGCCTCTCCGGAGGACTGGAGCATGCCCGACATCGACGAGTCGGCGCTCGCGATCCTGCAGTACACGTCGGGATCGACCGGGCTGCCCAAGGGCGTCATGGTGTCGCACGCGAACCTCTACGCGAACCAGCAGGCGATCGGCGACATCGTCGGCCTGACGGCGGAATCCGTCACCGTCGGCTGGCTGCCGCACTACCACGACATGGGCCTCATCGGACAGATCCTGCAACCCATCTTCGCCGGCGGCACGCTGCACATGACGTCGCCGTCGCAGTTCCTGCGCCGGCCGGTGCTGTGGCTGCGGCTGATCAGCGAGCACAAGGCGACCCACACCGTCGGGCCGGACTTCGCCTTCGCCCTGTGCAGCCGTCTCGTGACGGACGATCAGCTCGCCGAACTCGATCTGTCATCGCTGCAGACCGTGATCACCGGCGCGGAGCCGGTCCGGATGGACACGCTCGACGCGTTCACCGCGCGGTTCGCCCCGGCGGGGTTCCGCGGCGAGGCGTTCGTGCCGGCATTCGGCATGGCCGAGACGACGCTGCTCATCACCGCGCATCGCGACACCGTGCCGCCGCGGGCGATCGTCGTCAGCGCCGATGCGCTCGAGCGCGACGAGATCGCGCCGGCGAGCCCCGGCGAGCGCACCGCCGAGCTGGTGCCGTGCGGCCGGCCCGGTGCGGGCATGGACATCGCGATCGTCGATCCGACGGCGGCGGTGGAGCTCCGCGACGGAAGGATCGGCGAGATCTGGGTGCGCGGCACGAGTGTGACGCAGGGCTACTGGCGCCGGCCAGACGAGACGGCGGCGGAATTCGGCGCGACCCTCGCCGGCGTCGCCGACGAGGTGTACCTGCGCACCGGCGACCTCGGCGCGATGGTCGACGGCGAGCTCGTCATCACCGGCCGCCTCAAAGACCTCATCATCGTGCGCGGGCGCAACATCTATCCCCAGGACCTCGAGCACAGCGCGGCGGAGCTGCTGGGCGCGGGATGCCTCAGCGCGGCGTTCGAACGCCCCGGCGCGGCGCCCGAGGTGGGCATCGTCGCGGAGGTGGATCCCTCGGCGACCGCCGAAGACCTCGACGCACTCGCTACGGCGCTGCGCGCCCGGGTCGCGACGGAGTTCACACTGCCGGCCCTGGGCGTGGCGTTGATCCGCAAGGGCACGCTGCCGCGCACCACCAGCGGCAAGGTGCAGCGCGCACTCACGCGCCGGCTTCTCCACCAGCAGCGACTGCAGCTCGTCCACCTCGACGGGTTCGAAACGGTTCCGGCATGACCGCGGTCGCGGTCGGCGCGGACGCCGGCACGCTCGCCCCCGTGCGCGCGTTCGACGCGTTCCTCGGGGACCCCGCCGATGACGAGGCAGTCGTCTCGACGAGACGATCGGTGCTGCTCGACGAGAGGTCGGCTTTTCCGGAGGACGAGATCGCGGCCGTCACCGCGTTCGGGCTGCAGCAGTGGTACGTGCCCGCGGCTCACGGCGGGATGCTCGGCGATGCGCTCGTTCCGCTGCTCATGATCCGCCATCTCGCCCGACGCGACTTCACCGTCGCCGCCGTGCACGGCAAGACGTTCCTCGGGGCGATCAGCGCGTGGGTCGCGGGCGGCGAGATCGCGACCCGCATGGCGGGCCTCGTCGACACCGGGCAGCCGGTCTCGTGGGGGCTCACCGAACGCGGCCGGGGCTCGGACCTGTCGCGATCGGTCACGTCCGTACGGATCGGCCCCGGAACCGTACGCGTCGACGGCGGGAAGTGGCCGATCAACAACGCTGTCCGCTGCCGGGCGATGACCGTGCTCGCCCGCTCCGACGAACGGCCCGGGCCGCGCTCGCTGTCGCTCGTGCTGGTCGACAAGGACGAGGCCGACCCTGCCACGATCGGGTACGAGGCCAAGGTCGCCTCGCACGGGCTGCGCGGCGCGAACCTCGCCGGCATCCGGTTCGAGGGGTCCGTGGTCCGTGCGGACGCCCTCGTCGGGCCCGCCGGGCACGGACTCGAGATCGTGCTGAAGAGCCTGCAGCTGACCCGCCCGTTCACGACGGGCCTGTCGATGGGAGCCGTCGACCGCGCGCTGCAGACGGCGCTGGACGCCGCCGCGCTGCCGGACGGCGCCCGCGGCCGCCTGCTCGACTCGCCCGCGTCCCGGCGTGCGCTGGGCATCGCCGTCGCCGACGCCCTCCTGGTCGAGTGCCTGATGCTGGTCGGCGTGCGTTCGGCGCACGCCGTCCCCGCAGAGATGGCGCTCGTGAGCGCGCTGGTGAAGTTCCTCGGCCCCGACACCGCCGACCTGCTCTTCCGCGACCTCACCCGTCTGCTGGGGCCGAGAGCCCTCGTCGTCGGCTCGGAGGGTTCGGACGGCCTGCATCCGTCCGCCTTCGGCGCATTCCAGAAGGCCGCGCGCGACAGCCGCGTCGTCGGGATCTTCGACGGCAACTCGGTGGTCAACCTCAACATGATCATCAACGAGCTGCCCAACCAGCTGCGTCCGGCAACACCGCCGCCGCTGGCGGAGGTGCTGGCGCCGCTCCGCACGGACGTGCCCCACGACGCGCTCGACACGGCGTCGCTGCGCCTGGTCACCCGGCACGGCTCACGTCTGCTGCGTTCGCTGCCGGCGCTCGTCGACGCGGTGGACGACGGTCGCAGCTCCCGTGCCGTGGTGGACGCGGCGCGCTGGATCCGCGACGAATACACCGCGCTGCTCGACGAGGCCCGCGACCTGCCCCGGCAGTCGTTGCCCGATCCGCTCGCCTTCCACCTCGCCGAACGATTCGCGCTCGTCTTCGGAGCCGCGTGCGCCTTGGCCGTCCATCTCGCACGGGCCGGCGCGATCCCGGGTCCGCTGGGGGAGAGCGACGCGTGGCTCGCGGCCGTGCTGCAGCGCGTGGCGTACCGGCTCGGGGCGGATCCCGTCGACCCCGCGGTCGCGGACGCCCTCCTCGACGCCGCGCTGCGCGCGCATGCCGGCGGAAGCGGCGCGGTCACGCTGCTGCCCGCGTGGACGGAGCGAACGTGAGCATCGCCGAGAGTGTGGAGCACGCGCGTCCCGCCTTCCAGCGCGACGTCTCGGCAGGACTCGACGCGCTCGAGCCGCTCATCGGACGCCTCGCCGGCGGGCCTCCCATCTCCGCCGGCGACCACGTGGTGACGAGCGCGCTCCGGAACTATCGGTTCGACGCGCCGCACGCCCCGGCATCCGACATCGTCCCGATGGATGGTGTCGCCCGAACCCTGGCCACCCGGGCCGCGGTGCCCGCTGCTGCGCTCGGGGCGCTCGACGCCGCACTGCGCGAGTCCGTGCAGTACGCCCGCAACCGTCATCTCTACGGCGGAACCGTGCTCGACATCCCGCATGCCCGCTCGCTGCTGGCGGCGGCGCTGGCGGACGCCCTCACAGCCGACGCGCTCAGCAGCGCCGCCGTGTGCCAGGCAGACGCGCACGTGCCCGTCGCCGCCGTCGCGGTCGCGTTGAGCGCGCACCTGTCGTGCCTGCTGCTGTCCGAGGCGGCACAGCAGGTGTCGGTGCTCGCCGGCTCGACGTTCTACGCGCGGATCGCGCCGTTCGAGCTCATCGAGCAGCATGTACGCGACCTCGCCGGGCTGTCCACCCTCGTACCCGAGCTCGCCGACGCGCTGCCGTCGGCATCCGCCGGAGTGGAGGCCTGGTGCGACGACACGGGTGCCACGGCGCCGCGCGCGCTCCTTCATCCGGATGTCGCCGCGGCGATCGCTTCCGACGCCCCCGGCGCCGCCGAGGTGCACGCCGCGCTGGCAGCCCTGGCGGTCGAGACGCTCACCCGGCCGGCAGCGGGCGGCCGCGAGGGGGCAGACCCGCACCAGACGCTCGAGCTCGCGCATCGAGTCGCGCTGCTCACCGCGGCCGCAGCCGTCATCGACGGTTGGCGGCGGGCGCGCGGCTCGGACGCGATCGCGGCCGACCCCCTCGCGATGGAGGCGTGTCTCCGACGCATCCGGGGACGTGTGGTGCGACGACAGCCTCCGCTTCCCACCGACCTCGTGGAGCGGCTCGTCGCCCACGCCGAAGCCCGCGCCGCACGCGGCGAGGAGATGGCGATCGGTCCCGCACGCGCGACCGTGACGCCCCTGTGACCAGTGAAAGGACGACACCATGCCCGCACAGCTGACCGCCACCGAGATCGAGCAGTGGCTCGTGGGACGCGTCGTCGCCTATGGCAAGATGCAGCCCGACGACTTCACCGTCGACACGCCGCTCGCCGAACTCGGGCTCGACTCGGTCTACGCCCTCACGCTCTGCGGAGACATCGAGGATGAATTCGAGCTCGAGGTCGACCCGACGATCGTCTGGGATCACCCCACCATCCGCGAACTCGCCGAGGGAATCCGCCAGCGTGTCGACGAGTGACCCCGCGAGCGGTGCACGCCGAAGTCTCGTCTCGGCGCGGGGGGTGCACGTCGTGGTGGGCCGCGTCGCCTCGCGCGACGACCTCGAGCACGACCCCGAGGACGCCGCCCACCTCCTCGGGGCGGATGCCGCAACCCTCGGTTCGCTCGACGAGTCACGAGTCGCCTCCTACCTGACCGCGAGGAGGTGGGTGCGCGACATCGTCACCGGGCGCCTGGGGCGCGCCTGGCGCGGGTTCGAGGCGACTCCGCGCGGCGTCAAGCCACGACTCGAGGGCTCGACGCTGGACGTCAGCATCGCCCACGCCGGTGACCGGCTCGTGGTCGGCGTCGTCGAGCACGGCCGCATCGGCGTGGACGTCGAGCTCGTCGCACCGGTATTCGACCAGCCGGCGCTGGTGCGTCGCCTCTGCACGCCGGCGGAACGACGGCACGCCGACGGCCTGGAGTCCGCAGGGCGGAGGGCCTGGCTCACCCAGCTGTGGGCGGTGAAGGAGTCCTACGCCAAGGCGGTCGGCGCGGGTCTCGCACTGGATTTCCGGGAGCTCGCGGTCGCCGATCTGCGTCACAACCACGCCGTTCGCGGTGTGCTGACTCCCGCATCGGGCGTCACTCATGCGAGGATCGCTGTCAGCTGGGTCACCGCCGCCCCTTCCCGTTTCCCGTCGTCCGTCCGGACGACGGCCTAGTCCCATCCCTGGAAGGGCACTCCCATGCGTCTGTCTGTCATCGGTTGCGGGTACCTCGGCGCTGTCCACGCGGCGGCAATGGCCTCGATCGGCCACGATGTCGTCGGAATCGACGTCGACCGGCGGAAGGTCGACGCCCTCTCGCGCGGCGAAGCACCCTTCTTCGAGCCAGACCTGCAGGAACTGCTCACCGCCGGAGTCCAGTCGGGCCGCCTGAAGTTCACGACCGACATGGCCGAGGCAGCCGGCGCGAAAGTGCACTTCATCGGCGTCGGCACGCCGCAGCAGAAGGACGGCTACGCCGCCGACCTCACCTACGTGAACGCGGCCGTCGACGGCCTGCTCCCCTACCTGTCGCCCGGCGACGTCGTCGCGGGCAAGTCGACGGTGCCCGTCGGCACGGCCGCAGACCTCGCGCCGCGCATCGAAGCCACCGGGGCGACGCTGGTCTGGAACCCCGAGTTCCTGCGCGAGGGCTACGCCGTCAAGGACACCATCGATCCGGACCGCCTGGTGGTGGGCGTCGACGCCGGCGACGACGGCGAGCAGGCCGCCGACATCCTGCGCGAGGTCTACCACCCGGCCGTCGCCAAACAGACGCCCTTCATCGTCACCGACCGCGCCACCGCCGAGCTCGTCAAGGTCGCCGCCAACGCGTTCCTCGCCACGAAGATCTCGTTCATCAACGCGATGGCCGAGATCGCCGAGGTCACCGGCGCCGACGTCACCCAGCTCGCCGACGCCATCGGACACGACGTGCGCATCGGCCGCCGCTTCCTGGGCGCCGGCATCGGCTTCGGCGGCGGCTGCCTCCCCAAGGACATCCGCGCGTTCTCCGCCCGCGCCGAAGAACTCGGCCGCGGCGAATCCGTCGCCTTCCTCCGCGAAGTCGACGCCATCAACCTCCGCCGCCGCGACCGCGCCGTCGACCTCGTCATCAACGCGTTCGGCGGCTCGGTGTTCAAGAAGAACGTCACCCTGCTCGGCGCCGCCTTCAAGCCCTACAGCGACGACATCCGCGACTCCCCCGCCCTCGACGTCGCCACCCGCCTGCACGGCCTCGGCGCCTGGGTCACCATCACCGACCCCGCCGCCATCCCCAACGCGCAGCGCCTGCACCCGCAGCTGAACTACGTCGAAGACCGCGACGAAGCACTCCGCGAAGCCGACGCCATCGTGCTCGTCACCGAATGGGACGAATACCGCCGCGACCTCACCCCCGAACACGCCTCCACCCTCACCAACGGCCGCGTCGTCATCGACGGACGCAACGGATGGGACGCCGCCGCCTGGCGCAACGCCGGCTGGACCTACTACGGCATGGGACGCCCGTAGCACCCAGACTCCGTCGCGACCGCCGCCGAAGCCGGTACACGGCGGCGGTCGACGCCGAGAGCGCCTGACGAGAGGCCTATTCTCGCCGCGTGGTCTGCGGTATCGTCGCACTGTTCTCGACGGTGGGACAGCTCCCGACAGGTTCACCGAGCCTGGCTGCCGGCGTCGCGGATTCCGTGACTTGCGCGGAGACTGCCGTATGGCCTCCGCGAGTCGCTGGGGGACGGAGTACGACGTGAAGCGTGCACTCATCACCGGTATCACCGGTCAGGACGGCTCATACCTCGCCGAGCTGCTGCTCGGAAAGGGCTACGAGGTCCACGGTCTCATACGCCGTGCATCGACCTTCAATACGCACCGCATCGACCATCTCTACGTCGATCCACACGACCCGAGCGCCAGGCTGTTCCTTCACTATGGGGATCTCAGCGACGGGGCCGGCCTGGTGACTCTGCTCATGAAGATCCATCCGCACGAGGTCTACAACCTCGCCGCTCAGTCACATGTCAGGGTGTCGTTCGATGAGCCCGTGCATACGGCCGACACGACGGGCATCGGCACGATCCGTCTGCTCGAGGCAGTACGCCTTTCGGGGATCGACACGAAGTTCTACCAGGCCTCCACGTCTGAGCTCTACGGAGCCACTCCTCCACCCCAGAACGAGCAGTCGCCCTTCTATCCGCGCTCGCCCTACGCCGCGGCCAAGCTCTACAGCTTCTGGATCACGAAGAACTATCGGGAGGCGTACGACCTCTTCGCGGTGAACGGCATCCTCTTCAATCACGAGTCTCCGCGCCGTGGCGAGACCTTCGTCACGCGCAAAATCACCCGCGCGGTCGCCCGGATCAAGGCGGGTGAGCAGAAGGACCTCTATCTCGGCAACCTGGACTCCATCAGGGACTGGGGGTATGCGGCGGAGTACGTCGAAGGGATGTGGCGGATGCTGCAGGTCGACGAGCCGGATGACTTCGTGCTCGCCACCGGCATCGGCTACACGATCCGCGACTTCCTCGGGGCGGCTTTCGGGCACGTCGGCCTGGACTGGCAGGAGTTCGTCAAGTTCGACGAGCGGTACCTGCGACCGACCGAGGTGGACGCGCTCATCGGAGACCCCACGAAGGCCCACGAGAAGCTCGGCTGGAAGACCACACTCGACGGGATGGCGGTCGCCGAGCTGATGGTCGACGCCGACGTGGAGGCGCTGGACAAGCGTCCGGAGTGGATCGACGCCGTCAACCTGGTCTCGTGGACGGCCGAGCCCTCACTGGTCGCCAGGTGACGACCGCGACCGACGCTGCGCAGCACGTCCCGGCGCAGCTCGACCGGGACGCCACCTTCTACGTGGCGGGCCATCGCGGGCTCGTGGGATCGGCCATCGTCCGAAAGCTGAAAGGCGAGGGCTTCACCGACGTCGTCGGCAAGACGTCGGTCGAACTCGACCTGAAGAACCGGGACGCGGTCTTCGCCTACATGTCCGACATCAAGCCGCGATACCTCGTGCTCGCCGCGGCGAAGGTCGGCGGCATCCTCGCGAACAGCACCTACCCGGTCGACTTCCTCAGCGACAACCTCCGCATCCAGTCGAACGTGCTCGATGCCGCACTCGCGAACGACGTCGAACGAGTCGCCTTCCTCGGGTCGTCGTGCATCTACCCCAAGTTCGCCGAGCAGCCCATCCGTGAGGACTCGTTGCTCACCGGCCACCTCGAGCCGACCAACGACGCCTACGCGATCGCGAAGATCGCCGGCATCCTGAACATCCAGGCCGTGCGTCGCCAGTACGGGCTCCCCTGGATCTCTGCGATGCCGACGAACCTGTACGGGCCGAACGACAACTTCTCCCCGAACGGCTCGCACGTGCTGCCCGCGCTGATCCGCCGCTACGACGAGGCCGCGAAGTCAGGTGCCGCCTCGGTGACGAACTGGGGCACCGGAACGCCCAGGCGCGAGTTCCTGCATTCGGACGACATGGCGGATGCCGTGCTGCACCTCCTCGAGCACTACGACGGGCCGGAGCAGGTCAACGTCGGCACCGGCTCGGACGTCACCATCCGCGAGATCGCCGAGACCATCGCCGGCGTGGTCGGGTTCGAAGGCGAGACGAAGTGGGACATGACCAAGCCCGACGGAACCCCGCAGAAGCTGCTCGACGTCTCCAAGCTCGCCGACGCCGGCTGGACAGCGAAGATCTCGCTGGCAGACGGCATTGACCGTACCGTCGCCTGGTACCGCGACCACATCGACACCATTCGCGAATAGCCGGTGGCCCGCCGCCACGTCGTCTTGACCCCATCCACGGCAGGACCGTCGCTCCAGGGGTTGAGGCAACCGCGGCACTCCCCGATGTCGGAGGCCCTCGGCATCATAGAAGTAGCGAAGAGATCGGGTTCCGGCCTCTTCTAAAAACTCAGCCGCGATGTGCCCCGGCTCGGGTCGTTGGCATCCCGTTCGGGAACGGTCGCGCATGGCGCGGCGGAAGGGCACATCGTGGACGACGCGGAACGCGACGAGGTCGAGGCGCAGCGCGCCGGACACCTCGCTGCGCAGTTGCGCCGCCTCCACGCCGAAGAGGCCGCTCTCCACGCCCGCAGGCTGCGTCTCCTGGCCGACGCGTTCGCCCTCGCTGAGACGCAGCAGGCGCGCATCCCGTCGACGCGCTCGAAGGAGCGCGACATGCCGCTGCGCGCGCTGGCCGCGAACTCGGACTCGCAGTGAAGGTCAACGACCGCACGATGCAGTCGCACATGTGGGACGCACATCGGCTCATCACGTCGTTCGGGGCCACCGTGACAGCCCTCGAAGACGGACGGATCTCTCGGGCTCACGTGAGTGCCATCCTCGATACCGGGGGCACGATCGAAGAGCCCGCCGCACGGGCCGAGTTCGAACGCGCGGTTCTCGAGCACGCCGAGACGACGACGCCCGCGCGCACCCGTGCATACGCCCGGCAGCAGGCAGACATCCGCAACCCGCTCACTCTTCAAGAACGCCACGATCTCGCGGTGCAGGGCCGCCGCATCTGGGTGACCGACCTCGACGACGGCATGTCGCTCCTGAACCACTTGCTCCCGACCGCGCTGGCTCACGGCATCCTCGACCGCACGACGCGGCAGGCCAAGCTCATCAAGCGGGTCGACACCGCCCGCCGGCACGAGGTGCGAACGGCACACGAGGGGACGAATGCCGCAGCCCTCGGCACGCCCGACAGCGGTTGCGGGAACGAGCCCGAAGAAGAAGAGTTGTGGTTCGACGAGCGGACGATCGACCAGATTCGCGCCGACCTCGTCGCCGACATGCTCCTCACCGGCGCTCCGGTGATCGACCCGAGCCTGGACGCCGCGCCCGGCGGACTCGGGGCGATCCGCGCCACCGTGCAGATCACGATGCCCGTCACGACCCTGACCGGCGTCACGAGCGGCGGCGCCGAACTCGACGGCGTCGCACCCGTCGACCCCGCCACCGCGCGTCGCCTCGCCGGCGAGGCGCCGGGTTGGGACCGCGTGATGACCGATCCGGTGACCGGATGGTCCTCGCGGTCGACCGCTACCAGCCCTCGGCGGCACAGCAGCGGTACCTCAAGGCGCGGGATCCACACTGCCGCTTCCCCGGATGCCGAAGGCCGGCGCGACTGTGCGATGACGACCACACGCACGATCACGCCCGAGGCGGTCCGACCGACATCCGCAACCTCGCCTGCCTCTGCAAGCGACATCACACGCTGAAACACGCGACCGACTGGACGGTGCGCCAGCTCGCCGGCGGCACCCTCGAGTGGACGAGTCCGGCCGGCCGACCGTATCTCGACCATCCTCCGCAGCGCGTCGTCTTCGTGCCGGCCGACGACACCGCCGCACCATTCTGACCGCGGGCCCGAGCGCGAGCGCGAACCCGAGCCCGAGCCGGAGCGGGAGCGGGAGCGGGAGCGACTCAGCGTGAAACGCGTGCACGACGGCAGACGACCGCTACGTTGGAGCCGTCCGCAGAATTCTGTCTCGCCACGGAGGACTCACCCATGACTCAGCGCCCGCTCGGCGTCACACTCGTCGCCATCATCGCCTGGATCTCCGGCTTCCTGCAGATCGTGGGATCGATCTTCGTGATCATCGCCGGTCTCTTCATCACCTGGCCGGCGATCCTCGGCTGGATCAGCCTCATCATCGGCGCCATCACTCTCGCCGTCGGTGTCGGCCTCTGGCGCGGCAACCCCACCGCCCGCACCATCGCTCTGGTGGTATTCGCCATCACCATCGTGCTGCAGGTGCTCGGCCTCTTCTCCGGCGCCAGCCTGTGGTCCGTGATCGGCGGGTCGCTGCTGTCGCTGATCGGCCTGATCCTGCTGAGCACCCGCGACGCCCGCAGCTACTTCGGCCGCTGACGCCAGGCGGTAACGCGGTCTACTCGGTGAGATGCCCGAGCAGCCGCTTCACGAGGACGACCATCGATTCTTCCTCGGCCTTCTTCTCAGGGGCCGGGTCCGCCTTCGTCGCGGTCATGCCCGCGGGTACCAAAACGGTGCCGCGCACCACCGTCATCTCCGGGTCGACGGGGAACCACTCGCGCAGGCCTTCGCTCAGCGCGGCGACAGGCAGCAGTTCGTTGATCGACTTGGCAAGCGGATCGACTTTCACCTGGGCTCGCAGCAGCGCGTCGAAGTCCCCGAGCGCGGCCAGGATCCCGTTGTAGGCAGTCGCGACCTCACGGAGCTTCTCGTCCGTGAGCGCGAAGCCGGCGACCGCGGTCGGAAGCTCGGCCGCGGCATCCCGCACGGCGGCAGCGGTCGAGGTCAGTGTCGGATCCGGAGGGGGCGTCTGATTCGTACCGGTGGGGGCTGTCATGGAGTCCTCCCTTGCATTCGGTCCTTCCACAGCTGCGCGCGGTAGCAGGCGACGGAGTATGCGACTCCGGGGTCGTGTGAGTAGTCGCCGCTCGCACTGAGCGCGGCGTCCTCGCATTCGACGAGGACGTCCTCGACTGATGCGCCACTTCCGCTGCGCCTCGCGACTGCGCGCCACGCTCGCAGCTCGCCCCGGAACGCCGGGTGCTGGAGCACCTCCGGGGGCTCGAGCGTCACGGGATGCGTCGGCTGATACCGGAACTCGTCGAGAAGCAGCAGCTGGCGTCGGCGGATCGCCGTCTTCGGCGGTTCACGCCACGACAGCGGGCCACCGAAGGTGTCGCGGCGCAGGCGCATGTACTCGCGATCGGATAGGTCCTGCGCAGTTCCGTCGGCGATATCGGCGCCCGCCGCCTTGGCGTTGACCCCGGCGACCACCCGCGTCTGCAGCAGACGAATCAGCAGGCCGTTGTTGCGCATGCGGGAGATCCGTACCCGGCGGCGTGCGAGCTCGAGCTTCGACAGATCGTCGTCACCGTGGCGTCGAATCGCTCGACCCTCGCTGATGCCTTCGTAGACGACGTCCCACCTGTTGCGGCAGCGCGCCAGCTCGTCGAGGATCGCCCTGTCGAGGAACTCGCGGTATTCGACGTGTGGACGATGGTTGTCGGGGCGGTGGATCGTCGGGTCGCGGTACGCGAAGTTCGCGAGTGTCGTCCACGCGGCGCGATTATGCGGATCGACCTCGACCGCACGCGCGAGGAGGGGGATGCCGCGGCTCCGCGCCTCGCGGCTGGCGGTGAGCGCGTTACTGGCGATGTAGTGGAGCGCGATCGACTCGCCGTCGGTCGCCCCCGACAGATTGGCATCGAACTCCGAACGGTACTTGGATCGCAACGTCGCGATCAGCTCGCCGGCGATGCGCGCCGCGAGCATCTCTGCAGACGTGAGCTCGTTGACGCCCGCGAGGTCGTCACCGACCTTGATCCGCTTGGCCTTCATCAGAGCGCCGTTCCGGGAGATCGTGACCGAGGCTGCCTTCTCCGTTTCGTTCTCCACGGTGACGCGCCACGGCGTCGATCCGAGGATGGCGCTCACACCGACCTGCAGCGTCGCGACGAACTTGTTGTCGGAGAGCTCGGTCACGGCGCTCGCCGCGGTGGTGAGATCGGTGCCGACCGGGAACTCGAGCCCGCGATTGGTACGCCCAGCCATCCCGTCCATCGCCGCCATCACGTGGGCGGTGTCGAGACTCTTGCCGTCGTCCTTGCCCTCGAGCTTGATCGTGACGCCCTGACGTGTGGCGAACGCGAACGTCAGGGTCGCCACCGTCAACACCAACAGCAGCAGCAACAGCCACCACGCGCCCGACCGCCACAGCACAGCGTGGAGGAACTGACCGTACGTGAATTCGGCGGCGTCGACGTCCCTCCGCCCCGCTGGTCCGCCCTGCGCCATCACCCACATGCCACGCAGCGCTATGAGCGCGGGGGCGATGACAGCCAGCGAGAGCCCCACGATCCACGCGAAGATCCGCCAGCCACGCGATGATCGCGGGTTCCGCAGACCCGGTACGAGTGCCAGCAGGCGCCCCAGCGCCAGCAGCACCAGCGCGAACACCCCGACGAAGGCGGCGATCGGCAGCAGCACCTCGACGTTCTCAGTGAACGCCTTCCACAGGTCTCCGAGACTGATCTCGGTGTACTCCGGCGATGGCGACTTCGCCGGTGCCAGACACGTCGCGATCTGGGCAGCGCTCCACCCCTGGTTCTCGAGCAGTTCAGCGGCAACGCGCAGCGCGTCGTCGCCGCCCCCTTTCGCGAGGGCGACAGCGGCGTCACAGGTGCGGTCGACCGCGAACGCTGCCGTCGCCGGGGCGAGCACCACCGAAGCGGCGCCGCCGCCCACGGCGCCCGCAGCCGTCGCAACACGTCGCCGACCAGGCATCACGGCCCCCCACCGATCCCCGGAAAAACCCCCGATTAGCGCATATCGTGGCCCGGCCGGACGGGCGCGTCAAGGCCCCTCGTCAACAGCGGTCCCGCGGCATCCGTCATTGCGGGGTCTTGCGCCGCTCGATCAGAATCACGATCGCGAGACCGATGGCCGCGCCGAGCACGTTCGCGACGATGTCACGCAGACTCGGCGTACGGTCGGCGAGGAACAGCGCCTGCCCCGACTCGATCACGAGGGTCGTGGCGAGTGCCAACGGCACCACCAGTCCCCGCTGGAGGGGAAGAGCGAGCGCCAGCAGGACTCCGAAGGGCACGAACAGCAGGACGTTCGCGCCCGTCTCGATCACGTCGTAAGTCAGCCAGGGCACCACGGAAGAGATCGAACGCAGGAAACCTGACGCACCCTGGTCGACGGGTACGGGCCAGAACGCGATCAACGCCAGCACCACGGCATAAACGACCAGCAGACGGATGCCGCGCCTCTGCCCCCGTCTGACGTGCACCGCCGCGACGGTCGCGGTCGTCGGGGCCGCAGGCGCGAGCGTAGGCGCATCGGTCATCAGCCGGCCACCAGCCACAGCACTCCCACGGCCACGAGGAACGCCGCCGCCAGGCAGATGACCCACATCGGTGCGCCACCGTACTCCCGCAGCAGCCACGGCTCGTGTCCGATGTCGTACCGCCGTCGTCTCGACCGTGCCATCGCGCCCCCCATTCCTCGAATTCGGAACGTCACGCGACCCCCTCGTCACGGGCCCCACACTACGCTCGCCATATTGCCGCCGGTCGACAAGAAGGTTTCGCACTCACGCCTCACCCTCAGGATCGCCTGAGTATCCGGACGTCACGTAGGCACAGGCTCGCGGGGAACGCCGGGCACCGCATCGTATGGTGGATCGGTGACCGACTCGCCTCTGCCCCGCCCCGCGCGCATCGGCGGCACCGTCTTCGCCGTCATCCTCGGCGTGGTGCTGCTGGTCGCGATCCTCGGCGCCGCCTGGGTCGGCATCCGTGGTGCACTCGCCTACAGCCACCTGCGTGACGCGCAGCAGACCGCTGTCGCCGTCCGCGAAAGCCTCGCCGACCCTGCCGCCGCGAGCGACGCGATCGCCTCGCTCGCCGCCGACACCGGCGCCGCCCACGCCCTCACCTCCGACCCCGTGTGGGGCCTCGCCGAAGGCGTCCCGTGGGTCGGCCCCCAGCTCGCCGCCGTCGCCACCGTCGCCGAATCCCTCGACGGCGTGGCGAGCACCGCGCTGCGCCCCCTCTCAGAGGTGGCCGGCACCTTCCAGGTCGATGCCCTGCGCCCGCAGGGCGGTCGCCTCGACCTCGCTCCCCTGCAGCAGATCAACGGCGCCGCGAAGACCGCCACCGACGGGGTCGGCGCGGCCGCGGCATCCGTCTCGGCGATCGACCGCACTGCGCTGGTCGCCCCCGTCCGCACCGCTGTCGACGAGGTCGATGGGCTCCTGACCGAGGCGGGGACCGCCACGGACGCGCTCGCCCGTGCGACGGGGCTGATCCCGTCGATGCTGGGCGCCGACGGACCTCGCAACTACCTCGTGCTCTTTCAGAACAACGCCGAATGGCGCTCGCTGGGTGGCATCCCCGGTGCGATGGCGCTCATCCACACCGACGGCGGCGCGCTGAGTCTGGCGGCACAGGAATCGTCGAGCGACTACGACCGCTACGACGACGCGGTGCTGCCGCTGGACGACGAGATCACCGCCATCTACGGCGAACGCCCCGCGCGATTCATTCAGAACGTGACCCAGGTGCCCGACTTCGCGGTGAGCGCCGCCCTCGCGCGCGAGATGTGGGCCCGCGAGCACGGTGGGGAGCAGGTCGACGGCGTCATGGCACTCGATCCCGTCGCGCTGTCGTACCTCCTCCAGGCGACCGGCCCGATCACCCTCCCCACCGGCGACGTGCTCACGCCCGACACCGCCGTGCCGCTGCTCCTCAACGAGGTGTACGCCCGGTACCCGCGACCGGCCGACCAGGACGCCTTCTTCGCGGTGGCCGCCGCCTCGGTGTTCGCGAAGCTGTCGGGCGGCGACGTCGACCCGGCCGCGCTGGTGGCCGCGCTCACCCGGGCCGGCGACGAAGACCGCCTGCTGCTGTGGAGTGCGCACGAGGAGGAGCAGAGCCTCCTGGCGGGCACCACCCTCGCCGGCGGCCTGCCCGAGTCGGACGACGACGCGGCGCGCTTCGGCGTCTACGTCAACGACGGCACCGGCTCGAAGATGGACTTCTACCAGAACGCGTCGGCCACCCTCACCTGGGACGGCTGCACCCTCGACTCCGCGGGCCGGGCGACGGGCGACGCCGTCCTCACCGTCACAATCGGCAACACCGCTCCGGCCGACGCCGCCAACCTTCCGGCCTACATCACCGGCAACAGCGCCTTCGGTGTGCCGGCCGGCATCACCCGCACGATCGGCTATCTGTACCTGCCCGAAGGCTTCGATCTGATCGACGCGACGATGTCGGACGGCTCGGGATTCGGCGGCGGAACGCACGACGGACGCCGCGTCCTGAGCTTCGCGATCGAACTCCCGCCCGGCCAGACGGCGACCGCGACGGTCGTCGCGCGGGCCGCGGCACCCGTCGCCTCGACCCTCGAAGCCGCCATGACCCCGACGCTCACACCGCCCGCCGAAGTTGCCGCAGTGTGCGGGGGTTCGTAGACTGCTCTCGATGCCCCACATCGCCAGCACACCTATGCCCCGGTTCCTCCCCCGAGCCGCTCTCGTTGCGACGCTCGCACTCGGAGCCGTGATCGCGGTACCCGCGGCGGCGAGCGCGTCGACGATCTACCCGCCCTCCGGATCGTGCACGACCACCCCGGCGACGGCGCAGGCGGGCGGCACCATCGTCTTCGCGTGTGCGGCCGAGACCTTCTCGTCCGACGAGAGTGTGACCATCACCGTCACCGGTGAGAACGGCGCCGACGCGAGCATCGGCATGGTGCGCTTCGCGATCAGCACGGCCAGCAACACGACGACCTCCGCCGAGGACGGCTCGCTCGCCCCCACCGACATCACCCTCCCGTCCAACGCCACGGGAACGTACAACATCGCCGCCGTATCGTCGACCTCCGCGGGCGGCACCGCAGCCGTCACCATCACGGGCGCCGACGGACTGCCGTCCACCGGTCTCGACCAGGGCCAGACCATCGGCCTCTGGATCGGTGGCGGCGCGCTCCTGCTCGCCGGTGCCGCGCTCGCGGTCGTCGCCGCCGTGCGGCGCTCGCGCGACTCGCGCTGACCCGCGGCTCGCGCTGACCGGCCGTGTCGACCTCGCTGGAACGCACATACCGGTACCTGCGGATCGGCATCGCCGGCACCGTCGTCGCGATCTTCGTCGCGATCGCACAGGCCGCGACCACCTACGGGTGGCTCACGTCGGTGAGCGACTACTTCTACACGCCCGCCCGCGACGTCTTCGTCGGGGCGCTGATCGCGGCATCCCTCGCGCTCTTCGCACTCTCGGGTCGCGGCGCCGAGCGTGCGCTGCTCGATGCCGCCGCGCTGTTCGCACCCCTCATCGCCCTCGTGCCGACCACGCTGTCACCGGATGCCGTGCCCGGCGTCGTCGTCGACTGCACCCAGCGCTGCTTCCCCCCGCAGTACGAAGCGGATGCCGCGAACGGCGTCGCCGTGTACCTCGTGCTGGGCGCCCTCGTGCTCCTCGTCGCCCTCGTGCTCGCAGCCCTCGGTCAGGTCTCGCTCGCCGCGGTGTGGCCGTCGCTGCTGGTCGCCGTCGTCGTCCTCGCCGTCACGGGACTGACGTGGGCGTTCGCGCGCGACGCGTTCCTGCAGCAGGCGCACTTCGTCGCCACGACGGCCTTCTTCGCGCTGTTCGCGGCGGTCGCGGTGCGCAACGCCTTCCCCCGCCGGGGCCCGCAGCCGACGCCGGTGTTCCGCGTGCTCTACACGATCATCGCCGTGGGACTCGTGGTCACCCTGATCGCGTACGTCATCCTGCTGCCGCAGGCGGACGGCTCCGGCATCCCGATCGTCCTCATCGTCGAGGGGATCGCCCTCGCGCTGTTCTTCTCGTTCTGGGTGGTGCAGGGCGTCGAGAAGTGGGCCGAGCCCGACCCGACGCTCCTCTGACCGCTCCGGGCGGTCAGCCGGCAGCCGGGAACAGCGCCGCGCAGCTCGGGTCGATCGTGACGCTGGTCGCGGTCGCCGTAGGGGTGTGACGCAGTCGCAGCGGAGCGAGGTCGCCCGGCGGCAACGCGACCGTGAACGCGGTGGTCACGGTCTCCCCCTTGCCGACGAACACCGTCTTGCTGACGGCGGTGTTGCCCTTCTCTACGCCGCTGCGTTCCCACCGCGCGACGTCCCCCACCGCCGGGATGGTGTGCGTGATCTGGGCGCCGGGAGGCGCGAAGAACAGCACGTCGAGCATCATCGTGGTACGCGGCAGGCCGAATCGCCAGTTCCGGAGCCCAAGCGTGTAGGGGCTCCGGATGTCGTCGCCGATCCCGTTGGCCAGCGTCATCGTGGTCGTGATCGTCCGCGCCGCGGCGTCGCACGTCGCGATGATCGACGTCGTCAAGTGGTACTCGAGCTTGCCGACGGAGGAATCGTTCAGGTAGATCCCCACCTGCGTCTGCGTCGCGGTGTCGCCGGCCAGCGCGCCATCCACACCGAGCTCGACGGCGAGCGCCTGCGCCGCCGGGTCGACGAACGCGAGGTTGACCCGCTGTTCTGCGGCGCCCTTCTTCAGCGCCTCGAGCATCTGCAGCGGGTCCCACGTCGAAGTGGTGAGGTGCGCGAACACCTGCTTCGCGGCATCCGCGAAGAACCGGTCGGAATCGCGGCCCTCGGGATACCGCTCGTAGGCGTCACTGAGCAGCACCGAGACGGCGTTGTCGGCGGTGAGCTGTTCTCCAGTACCGAGCGTCACGGGTCCGGCGACGGCGAGCATGTACGAGAGCACGACGGGGTCGATCGAGACGACACCGTCGAACGTCGCGCCGGTCGTGTGAGTCCACAGCGCCTGGAAGAACTGCGCCGTCGTCGGGAAGTCGGGCGTGAAGGTGTAATCCTGCGAATGCTTCGCCAACGTGGGCAGATACAGCCCCGTGGTCTCGGCGGGCAGCGCCACGTACACATCGTCCTGCGTTCCGGCGTCGTAGAACGTCTGCGAGCTCGCCTGGTCCACATACCCGAGCTTGCCGTCGGTGAGCGTCACGATCATGCTCGCGGCCGGGTTCCCGCCCGTGGCACGGATCTCTGCATTGTTCTGGAAGATCAGAAGATAGGTCCTTGTTCCCCCCGACCCGGCCATGTCGAGAAGCGTCGGCAAGTAGGTCTCGGCCACTCCGAGCGCGGGAGTCGCGAGGTCGATGAAGGTGAGGATGTCGGAGATCGAGTCGCTCACCTCGGGAAGCAGGGTCGCCGTGTCGATCGGCGCGACGATGGCCTGCGCGTCGGCGAAGGCCGCGGCGATCTCGGGGATCGAGCTCTGCACCTGCCGGAACGGCTCGAGGTCGATCCCGCCGCCGTCGAGCGTGAGGTCGTCGAAGTCGGTGACCGACAGGAACTGCAGTCCCGGCGTCAGGGCGCGCTCGACGAGGACGTCGACCGCATGCGTCACGCGCCGCACCGCATCGACGTTCTGCCCGATGAACGGCACACCGGAGGCGAGATCCCACAACGGGCCGTCCACGGTCCGCACAGCGAGCGTGACGTTCGCCTGGATCTCGTCCGTCGCCGCGAGAAGCTGCGCCTCGTCGGTCGAATCCAGGCTGTCACGCAGTTCTGCGATGCCGGATGCCGCCCGCCCGACCGCGGCACGGGCCCGCTGCGCTTCGGACCAGAACTGCATCGTGAGCGCGCCGACGACCACAGCCGCCGCGAGCAGCGCGGCGAGGACACCGAACAGGATCCAGGGCCAGACGCGCCGCCGGCGCGCCGGAACAGGCATTGCCCCGGCATCGTAAGCAACCCCAGTTCGCGCACCCTCGGATACGGTACGCGTGACGGTCCCCCTCGCCACGTTCCCCATGGTACGCGCGGCCCGTCAGGAAATCAGGGGGCCTCCTGAAACGCCGGGGTGGGACTCAGGCGGCGCCGGTCTCGGCTTCGGCGATCTCGACGACCCGCTTCACGCCGGCGGCGGGGTGAGCGCTCACGAGGATAGGCAGATGGTCGCTGAGCCCCTGGGGCAGCGTGCGCACCCGGTCGATCTCGAACCCGACCGACGTCGCGAAGTCGTAGTGCCCGCGGAAGAAGCGGTAGCGCGTGTACGTGCGCGAGTCCGACAGGTTGAGCTCGTAGCCCTGCTCACGCACGTGCTGGCCGAGCCGTTCCTTGAACACGGGGTAGTTGTAGTCGCCGACCATGAGCGCCGGGAGCCCGTCGCCCAGCTGCTGAAGCTCGCCCAGCGCGGTGCGGATCTGGTGGCGCCGAAGCGAGTTCAGCGCCGTCAGCGGGGCGGCATGGAACGAGGCCACGATGATGTCGACGTTCTCGTCGATGTCGTGGAGCCTGACCCCCAGCATCCGCTCCTCCGCCGGCTTCAGCACCCGGTCATGGAGCGACTTCTTGAGCGCGAGGGCGCGCACGTCGACGGCGCGATAGGTGTTCTCGCGGTAGTACAGCGCGAGGCCCAGCCGGTTTCGCTGCGTCGAGTCCGCCAGGCGCAGCCCCGAGATCTCATCGGGGATGTCGGTGGTGTCCGCCTCTTGGAGGCAGAGCACGTCCGCACCGTATCGCTCCACCAGGTGGGCGAGTTCGCCCGCCGCCCGGTGCTTGCGCAGGTTGTACGAGATGACCTTCATGTCGACGCCAGCCTATGCCGCCGACGTTGCTGGCGCGTGACCTTGACAAGTCCGCATCGGGACCTCACAGGGACCGTGGAGCCTCCGATGTACGAAAACCGGATGCCGCCCCTCTGGAGTGGTGTGCCGAGAACCCGGGAGGACCCCATGGCCGCAGCATCCACATCCGCCGTCCGCGCAGATCTCGCCGACGCCGTCACCGCGAGCCGCAGCGCTCGCGCGGCCGCCGAGCGGGAGCTCCGCCTCAGCGTCGTCATGCGCTCGCGTGCGGCCGTCGCCCTCGAGCGCACCGCACAGCGGCCCGGACTCGACGAGAACGGACGCGCACGCCTCCGAGCCGAGTACGCCGTCGCCGACCGCGCCGTCGCCGAGCGCCGCGCCGCTGTCGACAGGGCACGGGAGTTCGAGCGCGCAGCCGCCGTCGTCGCTCAGGCGTTCGAGACCGAGGCGACCTCGGCGAGCCCGCTCGCGGCCGCTCTGCTCGCGCTGGTCGGCTCGCGAGGGTCCGCTCGTCGCCGCGCCGTGCGGGCGGCGTGACTCCGCGCACCGCGCCGATGTTCTCGTAGAGTCGCCTTCGTGGCCACCTCGCGACGGACGATCACCATCCTCGCCGCCACGGGTCTCCTCGCGGTCGCCGGCGTCGTCGTCGCCGCGGTCCTCCTGACCGGTCGGGATCCCGAGCCGCCGGGGCCGGGAACGGCCGTGGTCGCCTCCGACTCTTCGAAGGCTGCGGATGCCGCCTCCCGCGCGCCCGCGGGTAGCCCCGAGCACGACGCCGCGCACTATCTGAGCGATCAGCCCACGGCCGTCTGGCTCACCCCCGAGGCCGATCCTGTCGATGTGATCGGCGACCGCATCGCGCATCTCGCGTCCGAGGCGCGCGCGCAGTCCGCGCGGATCGCGGTCGTCGTCTACGGACTTCCGGAACGCGACTGCGGCGGACAGTCCGCCGGCGGGCTCGACGGCGACGCCTATGTCGAGTGGACGCAGGCCATCGGGGATGCGCTGCGCGACGCCGCCGACACGTCGCCCATCGTGATCCTCGAGCCCGACAGCCTCGCCCTGGTACCGGAGTGCGGCAACGTGCCGGAGCGGGTCGCTCAGCTCGGGGCGGCGGTCGACGCGATCAGCTCCGAGAGCACCTGGATCTACGTCGACGGCGGCCACTCCGACTGGCTGCCGGCCGACGACATGGCCGACCTCATCGAACAGGTCGACCGGGCCGCGGACGACCGCCGCAGCATCCGCGGATTCGCGACGAACGTGTCGAACTTCATGCCGACCGGCGACGAGGTCGCGTACGCGCACGACGTGGCAGCGCTGCTCGACGGGCTGCACGCCGTCATCGACACCTCGCGCAACGGCGCCGGCTCGAACGGCGAGTGGTGCAACCCGCCCGGTCGCCTCGTCGGCGAGCCCGGCGGCACGATCGGCGACGACGTCGTCGACACCAACCTGTGGATCAAACCGCCCGGCGAGAGCGACGGCGAGTGCAACGGCGGCCCGGCGGCCGGTCGATGGTGGGACGAAGCGGCGATCGGGCTCACGCAGGACGTCGTCGTCTCGGATTGAGGCCGGACCAGGCATTACCCGGCGTTGTGTAGCATCGGGGGTACTGTGCACGCGTCGGGGGCCGCGGCTGGGGTCGGTCATCGGCGCAGGTTGGACCAACCGTCCGAGAGAGGACGACGCTGCATGAGCACCCCTTCCGACGAGCTGAAGACCGCCGTCATCATCGAGGACGACGCCGAGATCCGACACGTCCTGGCCGAGGTGCTCGAGTCGTCGGGCTTCTCGACGGTCTCGGTCGGCAACGGCATCGACGGAGTCCGCGCGGTACTCACCTACAAACCGGTGCTCACGACCATCGACGTGCACATGCCGGGCATCGACGGCATCGAGGCGGCCAAGCGCATCCGCGCGCAGTCCGACACCTTCATCATCATGCTGACCGGCCTGACCGACGAGGCCGACGTGATCGCCGGCCTGGGTGCCGGCGCCGACGACTACCTGGTCAAGCCGTTCCGCCCGCGCGAGCTGCGGGCGCGCGTCGAGGCCCTGATGCGCCGCGCGCGCGCCACCGCCGAGGGGACGCCCGCGCCGGCCGCGATGCCGTCTCAGGGCAGCGTGGGTCCGTCGTTCCCGAGCGCCCGGCCGGCGACCACGTCCATCCCGACCAGTCCGGTCGTCGAAGAGGCTCCGGCGGCGTCCGTGCCCGCACTCGTCGGCGACGGCGAGTGGCTCGAGCACCGCGATCTCCGGCTGCACCCTGAGAACCGCATCGTGCTGATCGGCGACGAGGAGCTCGACCTCACGCGCACCGAGTTCGACCTGCTCGCGACGCTGCTCGAGTCCAAGCGGCGCGTCCGCAGCAAGGCCGATCTGACGCTGGTGCTGCGCGGCGAGTCCTACGTGACGAGCTATTTCGTGGGGGATGCCGACAAGCGCGCCGTCGAGGCGCACATGACGAATCTGCGCCGCAAGCTCGGCGACAGTGCCGCGAACCCCAGCTACATCGAGACCGTGCGCGGCGTGGGCTACCGTCTGACCTCCGAAGCGGTCTGATCCGCGAACGCCGAAGCGGAGGCATCCGCTGCGCCCCAGACGAGCAGATGCCTCCGCAGGCTTCGGAGAGGGCGCCCGCCTCTCCCCCCAGGCGGGCTCCCTCACCTCCTCCCCCGCGCCGTGCTCCCCAGCCCCGGCGCTTTCCCCAGTTCCGACCCGCTTCGGGTTCGGGTCAGACCTTGTATCCGTGCTGACGACGGATGAGCTTGAAGAACATCGACAGCGTCTGCAGCACCGTGACGACGCCGACGATCGGCCAGCCGATCCACAGGATGGTCGACTGCACCATCGGGCCGAGCATCGACCAGATGACGGCCATGGCGATGATGACGGCGACCACCACGACGAGCGGCGTCCAGTGGCCGAGGCCGGCACCGCGCTCGGCCTTGGCCTGCATCGCCCAGTTGTCGACCTTCTTGCGCGACAGGAAGCGCGTCCATGACCGGGCGAAGTAGCTGAGCCGCAGCCACATGTACACCTCGGCGGGCAGGAGCGTGACGGCGAAAAGGAGGTCGCGCGCGCTGCGGTTGCCCATGGTGAGGGCCATGCGGGTGTTCAGTGCGATCGCGACGGCGGGTGCGAGCAGCCACCACGGCGAGAACACGAACGCCCCGATCGACAGCGAGCCGGCCAGGAGCGCCACGAACGCGACGCGCACGAAGAGGTTCGTGAGCATGCCGAAGTTCTCGAGCCACCGGACCCGCAGGTTCGGGTGGAACGGCTGGCCCTTGGTGTCTCCGCGCTGTCCCGGCCACATGAGCTCGATGGCGCCGTAGGTCCACTTCACCTGCTGCGCGTCCAGGGCGCGCAGGGTCGTCATGCCGCCGACGTCGGCGCGGGCGAAGGGGCTGATCTTGGTGAGGTAGCCGGCGCTCTTGATCTGCAGCGACAGCAGCGAGTCCTCGACCTCGGAGTCCTTGACCCACGGGGTGGACTGGTGGTTCTCCTTCATGACCTCGCGGAGGGCCTGCGTCGAGAAGATCGAGAACTGACCGCCGAGCACGGCCATGTTGCGGCCGCGCAGAAGGTTGTGCAGGTTGAACGCGGCGAACTGCGCGCGCTGACCGGTGATCAGGAACTTGGCGATGCCGCCCTTGATCGGCTTCTCGTCGATCGAGTAGATCGCCGAGATGCCGCCGATGCGGGTGTCGGAGGTCGCCTCCGACTCCAGGTACTCGACGGCCTTCTCGTCGGCGACCGTGTCGCCGTCGACGCCGAGCAGGTAGTCGTAGCCCTCGACCAGCGTGTAGCCGTAGTTCAGCGCCCCGACCTTCTTGTCGGGGTTCTTGCCGATGTCGTGGACGAACACCTCGGTGAACTGCTCGCCGAGCTCGGTGACGATCTCGTGCGGCCCCGCGAACGTCGAGGCGATGCTCACGGTCCGGTCGGACGTGTTGTTGACGACGACGTGGATCACGTCCGGCACCCGGGTCTGGCGGAGCAGCGACTCGATCACCTGTGCGATCGACTCCTCCTCGTTGTACGCGGGGATGACGCAGCCGATGGTCGAACGGTGCACCGAGGTGTCGTCGAGCACCGCCTCGAAGTCATCGGCGAAGCGGTGGGT
The DNA here is from genome assembly GCF_036566905.1 of Microbacterium sp. Lineage (GTDB taxonomy): Bacteria > Actinomycetota > Actinomycetes > Actinomycetales > Microbacteriaceae > Microbacterium. The sequence goes on from NZ_DATCVK010000051.1 coordinate 68,067, forward strand.
GGAGACGGTGGTGACGTCCTCCAGCGCGGCGGTCGCCTCGCTGTGGTGCGTCCGCGGGGTGCGGGTGAGCGGGACCAGTTGTGTCACGTTCGTCGCTTTCGAGATCAGGGGCACCGGGGTCTCCGGTACGAGAACAGCTTCCCCCGCCGACCGCAACGCTCCTCCGAGAGACCGCGAGCGCTTCCGCAAGGTTTGCGCAAGGCATCCGCAAGAGAGGTTTGCCGACTCTGTCGGCGCGGCCCGAAATGCCGGGTGGCCGGGCCAATAGAATCGCGGCATGGCTACCGGGGCTGCACGACCGATGCTCGTCGTGGGCACGCCCGACGCCCGCACGCGGTCGATCTGGCTCACCCAGCTCGTCCTCGCGGCGAGCGTGCTCATCACGGCGATCCTGGTGATGGTGCTGCAGCCCGAGCTGTTCGGGCACTGGAATTTCCTGCTGGGCACTCTCGCGGTGGTCGTCCTGACGCTCGCGACGCTGGCGGTGCCGTGGTCACGGGTTCCGGCATCCGCCGTGCTGGCGGTCCCGTTCGCGGACGCGCTCGCGATCGGGCTCATGTCGACCGGCACGGAACTGCGCCTGGGCTACCTCTGGGCCTTCCCGGTCATGTGGGTGGCCATGCACTTCCGGACGACGGCCCTGGCGGCGATGCTGGCGCTGATCGGCCTCATCCTGTTGCTGGACTCAGCCCTGAGCCCCGGGCCCCTGGGCGCGCTGCGGGTCTTCGTGGTGCTCCTCTCGTTGACCTTCATCGGGATCACGGCGCACATCGCCCTCCGCAGGACCCGTTCGCTGCGACGCCTCCTGCGGCGCCAGGCGAGTCGTCTCACCGCGACGCTCTCCCGCCGGTCCGATCAGGAGCGGCGGACGATGGAGATCCTCAACGGCATCGACACCGGCATCGCGCGGATCTCGGAGGACGGCACCCTGCTGGCCGTCAACGACGCCTACTCGCGGCTCTACGGCCTCGACCCGCTCGACCCGACGCGTCCCGCGCAATCGGTCGAGTACACCGGACTGCGAGGCATGCCGGTGCCCTTCTCGGAACGCCCGTTCTCGCGCGCCGCCCGCGGTGACACCTTCACGGACGCCTCGGTGTGGCTGTTCACCGTGGAAGGAGAATGGCGCGCGCTGTCGGTCACGGCGAAGCGGCTGGCCGCCCGCGGCGACGAGGATTCCAGCATCCTGCTCCTCGTGCACGACGTCACGGCGCTCACCTACGCGCAGCGGGAGCGGGAGCGCTTCACCGCGATGGCCTCCCACGAGCTGAAGCACCCGCTCACGGTCATGATCGGCAACGCCGAGCTCGCCCTCGAGCTCGACGAGCTCACCCCCCGCACGCGCGAGCGCTTCGAGTCGATCGTCGCCGCGAGCGACCGCATGCTCACGATGACCGAGAGCCTCGTCACGACATCGCGGCGCGGTTTCTCAGGCCGCGACGAGGTGGACGACATCGATCTGCGGCAGATCCTCCTCGAGTCCGTCGCCTCGTTCCGATCCACGGCGGTCGCCAACGACATCTCCGTGGACGTGCAGGCCGACGAGGCGCTGCCGATCACCGCCGACGGCTTCCGGCTGCGCCAGGTGGTCGACAACGTGGTGAGCAACGCGATCAAGTACACCCCGCGAGACGGCGGGGTGCGTATCGCCGGGGCCGTCGAGGGCGAAACGGTCGTGCTGACCGTCGCCGACAGCGGCATCGGCATCGGCGCGGACGACCTCCCCCACATCCTGACGCCCTACTTCCGCACCAGCGAGGCGAAGGAGAAGTCCGGCGGCACCGGGCTCGGGCTCGGCATCAGCAACGACATCGTGCTCGCGCACGGCGGCACCCTGGAGATCGACAGCGAGGCGGGCGTGGGCACGACCGTCACGATCCGCCTGCCCCTGGCGGCAGACGTCACGGAAGGACCCGCATGACCGACCTCATCGCCGGCTCGGGCGTGGATCTCGGCATCGCGCAGGCGGTGATCACGACGCTCGCCACGGCGCTGACCATCGGTATCGCGTTCCTCGTGCGGCCGGGACTTCCGACGCTCTACTGGAGCATCGCGTTCACCCTCTCGATGCTCGCGACCTACGGCGTGGTGGCCGGCCAGATCACCGACATGGAGGTGCTCCGGCGCGCGTCCCTGGGGGCGCTCATGGGCGCCCCCGCCTTCCTCTGGTCGGGGTTCCGGGCCGCATGGGGCTTGCGTCCGCACGTCTGGGCGGGTGCGCTCCTCGCCGGCGGTTCGGCTCTGGCGCTCGCGACGGTCGCCGACATGTCGTGGTTCACCGTCGCGTATCGCACGGTCTTCTTCGCGGCATCCGTCTTCGCCGGCCTGTTCGTGCTCGACTGGGCACGGTCGGCGAGTCGACGCAGCGACAGGCTCTTGCTGCCCCTCGTGATCGTGTCCGTCGCCTTCTTCGCGACCGGTGTCGCCACCTTCGTCGCGGGTTTCGTCTTCCCACCGTCGGGCGGGGACGACTTCACGCTGGTGCGCCTCGTCTCATCGGTCGGGATGCTGGTGTACGTCGCCTGCGCGCTCATCGCCGTCGTCGGTCCCACCGCGCGCGATAGCGGCCTGGGGCGCCCCGCAACGGTGTCCACCGCCTGGCAGCAGTTCGAGCGGATCGCCGGCGACCGTCTGATGCGTGCCCAGAAGACGTCCGAGCCCTGGTCCGTCGTCTATCTGGGACTCGACGATGCCGCCGACATCCGCCAGACAGGCGGCGCGGCGGCTTTTGCACGACTGTCCGAGCGGCTCGAGGACGAAGTGCGCGCCGTGTTTCCCGCTGAGTCCGACGTCGGCTCGCCCTCGGCGGGCGCCGTCGTCGTGCTCGTGCCACGGGGGGATTCCGCCGTCCGCGACCTCCTGCGCATCATCCTGGAGCGGGTCACAGTCCTAGACGTACACGGCGCCATCCCGATCCGGCCGACCGCCAGCGCCGGTTGGGCACCGGTGTCGGTGCTCGGCTACGACCTCGACACGCTGGTGTATACCAGCCGCGAGGCCGCGCGGGTGGCCAGCGGGAAGGGCGGCGACCGATGGGAGCGCGTCGGTGCGACCATCGTGAAGCGCCTGATCAGTCAGTCAGAGCTACCGTGATCGTGTCGGTCGCCGTCTGCTTCGCGTACTCGCTCGAGGTCGGCGTCGTCTGCACCAGGAAGTCGTAGCTGAACTGCAGCGTGACGAACGTCGCCTCCGGCGGCACCGGGCCGACGTTGAACGTCTGCGAGTAGCTGTACGGGTCGAGCACCAGGTAGCCGGGGCTCACGGTGGATGCGTCGGCCTGCGGCGCCAGAGCCTCGAGCGGCCCGGTGGGGGTGGAGGGGACCGCGGTCATCGACGCGCGCTGCAGATACACCTTCTGCCCGTCGTCGGGCTGGACGGTCGTGATCAGCGAGATGCTGACGGGCTTGACCGCCTCTGCGGTCCACTGGTCCATCGACAGCGTCGACCAGTAGTCGACGGTGGCCGTCACCGCTCCCGCGGCGAGCTGCCGCTGGGTCGCCCCGCCCGAGAGGTCGTTGGGCACCGGGGTGGGCACGGCGGTCGACGTCGCGGTCGGCGTGCTGCCGCCCGCCGGATCCCACGGCGCCGGCCCGCACCCGGCGAGCGCCGAGACACCGAGCGCACCCACCACGACGACACCGGCGAACCGGTTCCACTTGCGCATACGACCCCCGAAGTCGACCCCGCCCGAAACGTCCGGTCAGTCTAGCGGGGCGCCCTCACTCGCGGTCGCGCCGCGCGCGCGTCTGTTCGGCGCGCTGGGCCAGCAGGTCGTCCGCGGGGTAGCCGACGGCGGTCAGCGTGAGTCCGCGCGCGGCGAGCACCTTCACCTCGGGCACGCGCTCCTGCGCGTCTCGGATCTCGACGACGTCGTCGACGTCGAGCCGGCCGTCGCCGACGGCGACGCACGCCCCGACCAGCGCGCGCACCATGCTGTGGCAGAACGCGTCCGCTTTGATGTTCGCGACCAGCACTCCGGCGTCGTCGCGGTGCCAGTCGAACTCGAGCAGCGTGCGGATCGTCGTCGCCTCGTCGCGCGGCTTGCAGTAGGCGGCGAAGTCGTGCAGCCCGATGAGGGCGCGGGCCGCGGCATCCATCGCCTCCGAATCGAGGGATGCCCGCACCGAGGTGGTGCGATGGCGCTCGAGCGGGTCGTACCCGGTGACGCTGTCACCGATCCGATATTCGTAGCGACGCCACACGGCGGAGAAGCGAGCGTCGAAGCCCGCGGGGGCGATGCGGGAGCCGAGCACCGCCGCATCGGAGTAGGCGCCTACGACGCCGGTCATGCGCGCGGCGAGGGCGGCGGCGCGGTCGTCGAGCGTCGGTGTCGCGCTTCCTGTGCGCGCCTGCCGTGCGAGCAGGCGCTGCGCCTGGGCGTCGTCGAGGTCGACGTGCGCGACCTGACCGGTGGCGTGGACGCCGGCGTCGGTGCGACCGGCGACCACCAGCCGCGGCTCCCCGCCGAGCACCCGGGCGAGCGCCGACTCGAGCGTCTCCTGCACCGTGCGGAGTCCGGGCTGGCGCGCCCATCCGCGGAAGTGCGTGCCGTCGTAGGCGATGTCGAGGCGAATGCGCACCTGCCCAGCCTAGTGAGCCGCAGCCGTCGCCCCTCAGGCTGGCCACGTAGGATTGCCGTCCTCCCCCACCTTCGTTCGCGAGAACCCATGACGTCGACTGCGCCCACCGCTGCCCCGCCCGCCCGCTTCGCCGGGCTCGACGGCATGCGCGCGATCGCGGTGACGCTCGTCGTGGTCTACCACCTGTTCCCGCCCCACGTGCTGCCCGGCGGCTTCCTGGGCGTCGACGTGTTCTTCGTCATCAGCGGATTCCTCATCACGAGCCTCCTGCTGCGCGAGCACACGGCCACCGGCCGCATCGCGCTCGGACGGTTCTGGCAGCGCCGAGCACGGCGCCTGCTCCCGGCCCTCGCGGTCGTCGTGGCCGTCTGCGCTGCGCTCGCGTGGGTGATCGGCGGCGACGTCCTCGTCGATCTCGACGCCCAAGTGGTCGGCGCCGCGACCTTCAGCTACAACTGGGTCTCGACCGCGGGCGGCGGCGGATATTTCGCAGCCGCGACACCGGAGCTCTTCCGCAACTTCTGGTCGCTGGCGGTCGAAGAGCAGTTCTACCTGCTCTGGCCGCTCGTCTTCCCGCTGTTCCTGCTGCTGCCGCGCGCCTGGGCGCGCACAGCGGCCGCGTTCGCGCTGGCCGCCGGCTCGGCGGCGTGGATGGGCATCGTCGTCGGCAGCGGAGGCGATCTCACGCGCGCCTACTTCGGCACCGACACGCATGCGTTCGGCCTGCTGCTCGGCGTCGGCCTGGCATTCCTGCTCGCTCGGCTGCCCCGTGCGCGCTGGGCCGACTCCCGCGTGGCACGCCGGCTCACCGGCGGGGCCGGAGTCGTCGCGGTCGC
>NZ_DATCVK010000052.1:0-6513 GCF_036566905.1 Microbacterium sp.
CGGCTCGTCGTTCGACCCCGACCTGCTCGTTCGCGTCGGCGCGGCGCTCGGCGAGGAGTCGCAGGCCGAACGGGTCGGCGTGCTCCTCAGCCCGGGCATCAACATCAAGCGGTCGCCGCTGTGCGGCCGCAACTTCGAGTACCTCTCCGAGGACCCGATCGTGTCGGGCGTGCTCGGCTCGGCGCTCGTGCGCGGCCTGCAGTCGCAGGGCGTGGGCGCCTCGCTCAAGCACTTCGCCGCCAACAACCAGGAGGCCGATCGCATGCGCGTCTCGGCCGACATCGACGAGCGCCCGCTGCGCGAGATCTACCTGCGCGGCTTCCAGCGGGTCGTCGAGGACGCGCAGCCCTGGACGGTCATGTGCTCGTACAACCGCATCAACGGCGTGTACGCGTCGGAGGACCCGTGGCTGCTCACGCAGGTGCTGCGCGACGAATGGGGCTTCGACGGTCTCGTGGTCTCGGACTGGGGCGCCGTGAACGAGCGCGTGCCCGGCATCGCGGCGGGCATGGACCTCGAGATGCCGTCGTCGAACGGCGTCACCGACGCGCAGATCGTCGCGGCCGTGCAGGACGGCTCGCTCGACGAGTCGGTGGTGGATGTCGCCGCCGGCCGCGTGCTCGACCTCGTGCACAAGGCGACCGAGGGCGCAGGAGCGGTCGAGGGACCGCTCGACGTCGACGCCCACCACGCGCTCGCGCGCGAGGCCGCCGGCCGCTCGATCGTGCTCCTCAAGAACGACGGGGTCCTGCCGCTCGCGAAGGACGCGAAGCTGGCCGTGATCGGCGAGTTCGCCGCGGCGCCTCGATATCAGGGCGCCGGTTCGTCGATGATCAACCCGACGCGCCTCGATACCGCGCTCGAGGAGATCCGCGCGCTCGCCGCCGGCGAGGTCTCCTACGCGCAGGGCTTCAGCAACGCGCTCGACGTCTCGGACGACGAGACGGCGGCGCTCCGCGACGAGGCCGTGGCCGCGGCATCCGCTGCCGACGTGGCCGTCGTGTTCCTGGGGCTGCCCGCCCGTCTCGAGTCCGAGGGCTACGACCGCGACGACATCGACCTGCCGGCCGCGCAGCTCGCACTGCTGGATGCGGTGCTCGCGGCGAACGCGAACACCGTCGTCGTGCTCTCGAACGGCGGCGTCGTGGCGCTGCCGTTCGCCGACCGCGTGCCGGCGATCCTGGAGGGCTGGCTGCTCGGCCAGGCCGGTGGCGGTGCGACCGCCGACGTGCTGTTCGGCGCCGTGAACCCGTCGGCCAAGCTGACCGAGACGATCCCGGTGCGGCTCGAGGACACCCCGGCGTTCCTCGACTTCCCCGGCGAGTTCTCGCACACCCGCTACGGCGAGGGCCTCTTCGTCGGCTACCGCTGGTACGACGCGCGCCGCCTCGAGGTCGCGTTCCCCTTCGGTCACGGCCTGTCGTACACGACCTTCTCGTACGCGGATGCCGCGGCCGCGGTGGACGCCGACGGCGACGTCGAGGTGACCGTCGCGGTCACGAACACCGGCGAGCGCGCCGGCCGCGAGGTCGTGCAGGTCTACACGTCGCTCGGGGAGTCCTCGGTGCAGCGGGCGCCGCGCGAGCTCAAGGCGTTCGCGTCGGTCGCGCTCGAGCCCGGCGAGACCCAGGTGGTCACGCTGACCGTGCGTCGCAAGGATCTCGCCTACTGGGACGTCCGCGCCGACCGCTGGGTGGTCGAGGGCGGCGAGTACGCCGTCGACGTCGCGGCGTCGAGCCGCGACATCCGCTCGTCCGTATCAGTGGCGGTCGACGGCGACGCGTTCACGCTGCCGCTGTCGCGCACGTCGTCGTTGGGCGAGGTGCTGCGCCACCCCGTGGCCGGCCCGATCGTGCAGGCCGCGATGGCCCAGATGCTCGGCGGTGTCAGCGACAGCGCGGCGTCGATCATGCCCGAGGGCGTCGACATGTCGAAGATGATGGAGTCGTTCCCGATCGGCCGCATCGGCATGATGGGCGCCCTCGCGGGCGACGGGCAGGGGGTAAGCCCCGAGATGATCGACGGTCTCATCGCGATGGCGAACGCCGGCGGCGCGCCGCAGCAGCAGGTCTGACACGCCTGACCGGATGCCCCGGCACCGAGCCCTGCGCGGGCACGGTGCCGGGGCATCCGTCGTCTCGGCGGGGCCATGCCGCGTGCGCTGCGTGCGATGCGGGGCGTCCGTCGTGCCCGGCGCCCACCAGCCGGTGGCCGCGCGTTCGGCTCGGCGACACCGCGCGTTCACCCGCCCTTCGCACACCGTCGAGACGCTGGGCCGAACCCGAACCCCCTCGTCGAAGGTGACCGCCGATGCGATCTCATCCGTCTTCCCGCGCGCGTGTGCGCGCCCTCCTCGCCGCCACGGCCGTGGCGGCGCTCGCGGCCGTTCCGGTCCTGGTGGCACCGGCGGCCTTCGCCGCCGAGCCCCCGACGATCGTGAATGAGGTCGAGACCGCCGCGGTCGGGTCCGAGCCGACGAGCGCCGGCGCTGCCATCCTGATCAACGAGGTCAACTCCGACCCCACCGACTGGATCGAGCTCACCAACAGCGGCACCAGCGCGGTCGACCTCTCGGGCTGGCTGCTGGCCGACAACGCCCGCCTCACCGACGCCACCCACCTGCAGGCGATCGCAGCCGGGACCACGCTCCAGCCCGGCGCGTTCGTGAAGCTCGACTACACCGCGGCCGGGCTCGGCAAGGGCGACGAGGCGAACCTCTACCTCCCCGACGCGACGACGCTCGTCGACACCACCACGTGGCCGGCCGGCACCCACGCCACCTCGTGGGGTCGCTGCGCCGACGCTACGGGCGCCGGCGCCGGTGCCGGTGCCTTCCAGGCGACCACGCCGACCCCGGGTGCCGCCAACGTGTGCACCGTGACACCGCCACCGCCGCCGGCGGCGCTCGACCCGAACTGGGACGACATCGAGATCAACGAGATCGCCTCGCTCAACGACGACGACCCGGGCAACCCCGGCTTCGGCGACGCGGTCGAGCTGGTCAACACCGGCTCGCACGGCGTCAGCATCGAAGGCTGGTACCAGACCGACAGCGGTGCGGTCACAGGCGCGGCGCCGCTGACCCTGGCGGATCTCAAGACCTGGGACGGCGACTCGCTCGAACCGGCCGGCTCGTGGATCGTCCCGGCCGGCGGGTACGTCGCGTTCTCTTCGAAGAAGGGCCTGTCGGGAGAGGGCGACGCCGTGAAGATCTACGGCCCGGGTGCCGACGCGGCGAGCCGCCAGCTCGTCGACGAGCAGGCGTACGGCGACGGCGATGCCGGAGTGTCCGACTCGTACGACTCCGACGCGCGCGCCTTCGCGGCCTGCCCGGATTCGTCGGAGGAGTTCTGGCGCGTCACGCAGAACAGCTTCGGTCAGGACAACACCTCCTCGTGCGCGACGAAGTCCCGCCGACTGGACACCCCGGTCGTCCTCAACGAGGTCTCCAACGTCGACGGAAAGGCCGAGCTGCTCAACACCGGGTCGGGGGCCATCGACATCTCGGGCTGGGAGCTGCGGGATGCGCAGGATGCCGTTGTCCACACCGTTCCCGCCGGCACCACCCTCGCGACCGGGGCGTTCTACGTCGCGGTCGACATCGCCGGGCTCGACAGCGCCGACTCGCTCACCATCCGTCGCGCGGACGACGGCGCGAGCGTGATCGCGCACACCTGGTACGAGGACGGCATCGCGTCCTACAGTCGCTGCGACCTGTTCGGGACCGTCTCGTACGTCGAGACGCCGACCGCGACGTGGGGCACGGCGAACGCCTGCCCGGGCCTGAGCACCGAGACCTGGCCCGGCGCCGCCGAGGTGTCGGTCGCCGACGGGGTCGACGCCTTCACCGATCTCGACGCCAATGACGAGGGCGACGTGTCGGGGGCAGCGTTCGACCCCGCCGATCCGAGCATCCTCTGGGTCGTGATGAACAAGGGCCGTCTGTTCAAGATGCAAGCGGTGGACGGCGTCTACGAGTCGTTCCCCGAGTGGCTCGGCGGCATCCCGCTCCGCTTCGCCGACGGCGGCGGCGAACTGGACGCCGAGGGCGTCACGGTCGCCCCCGACGGCGCGGTCTACATCACCTCCGAGCGCGACAACGGGCGGGCGAAGGACACGTCGTCGAACAAGGTCGCCCGGTTCGACGTGAGCGCCGTGACGGCGGCGACCACCGAGCTCGTCGCGACGCACGAGTGGGATGTGAACGAGTTCGTCACGACCGGCACCAACCTGGGACTCGAAGGCATCACCTACGTGCCCGACGCCTTCCTGGTCGCCTCCGGCTTCGAGGTCGACGGTGCCGCGTACACCGCCTCCGACGACGCCACTCCCGGGCTGTTCGTGACGGCGGTGGAGGCCACCGGCGCGCTGCACTTCTTCTCTCTCGCCGTGGGCGCCGCTCCCGTCGAGGTGAAGGTCGAGACCTCCGGCCTCCCGTGGTCGATGGACGTCGCCTACGACGCGGATCGCGGCGCGCTGTGGGCGCTGTGCGACGACAGCTGCGGCGGCGTCTACAACCTCCTCGAGGTCGTCGACGGAGACTTCGAGGTCGCGCACTCCTACGCCCGTCCCGCCGGGATGCCGAATCTCAACAACGAGGGCATGGCCGTCGCGCCGGCATCCACGTGCGCAGACGGCTTCCAGCAGGTCGTGTGGGCCGACGACGGTGACACCGACGGGCACTCGCTGCGCACCGGTACGCTCCCGTGCCCGCAGACGGACGGTCCGGGCGAGCCGGGTGGACCGAGCGAGCCGGGTGAGCCGGGTCAGCCGACCCCGACGCCGAGCACGCCGGGGACGCCTGGGCCGGCATCCGACGGCCAGCTCACCGACGCGGCGCGTGGTTCGGTCGACGCGCCGGCGTCGGCCGCGGCGGGGCAGACGGTGACGCTCTTCGTCGGGACGCAGTACGCCGGCGACACCGTGGGGGTCTGGCTGCACTCCACCCCGATCTGGCTCGGCGCCCACGTGGTGAGCGCGGCGGGCACGGTGACGGTGACCCTGCCCGCGGGCGTCGCCGCGGGCGAGCACCGGCTGGTCGTGCTGGATGCCGACGGCAACGTGATCGGCTGGACCGAGGTGACCGTGACGGGGCCGCTGGCTGCGACAGGTGCCGACGGCGCCGGTCTTGCCGCCACCGCGGGGCTCGCCGCCGCTCTGATCGCCGCGGGCGCTCTCGCGGTCGTGCTGCGGCGCCGCCGCGCTCACGCCTGACGCGGGAACGACGAATGCCCCGGCACCGCAGGTGCCGGGGCATTCGTGTCGCGTCGTGCGTCAGCTGTTGAGGAAGGTGTCAGCTGTTGAGGAAGGCCAGGAGCGCCTCGTTGACCTCGGCGCCGTGGGTCCAGAGCAGGCCGTGCGGGGCGCCCTCGAGCTCGACGTAGGTGGCGTCGGGCAGGAGCTCCTTGAACCGGCGGCCGGTCACGTCGATCGGCAGGATGTTGTCGGCGGTGCCGTGGAGGATGAGCGTCGGCACGTCGATGGCCGGGATGTCGGCGCGGAAGTCGGTCGGCCACGTGAGCGGCGCCGCCGCGATCGCGGCGTTTCCGGCGAGGTTCGCGATCTGCACGCTGCCGTCGAGCGCCTCCTGCGAGATGCGCGTGCCGAGGTTGTCGTCGAGGTTGTAGAAGTCCTTGAAGAAGCCGGCGATGAACGCGTATCGGTCGTCGCGCACGGACTGCGCGATGCCGTCGAAGAACTCCTGCGGGCCGGCGCCGCCCGGGTTGTCCTCGTTCTTGAGCAGGTAGGGCTCGAGCGAGCCGAGGAACGCCGCCTTCGCCACGCGGCCGCTGCCGTAGCGCGACAGATAGCGGGCGATCTCGCCGGTGCCCATCGAGAAGCCGACGAGGACGGCGTCGCGCAGGTCGAGGTCGTCGATCAGCGCGTGCAGGTCGGCCGCGAACGTGTCGTAGTCGTAGCCCGCACCCGCCTTGGTCGATGCGCCGAAGCCACGACGGTCGTACGCGATCACGCGGTAGCCGGCATCCAGGAGCGCCGCCTGCTGCTTGCCCCACGACTCGCCGTTCAGCGGGAAGCCGTGGATCAGCACGACGGGCTGCGCGTCGGCCGGTCCCTGGTCGGTGTAGTAGAGGTCGATGTCGACCGAGTTCTCGGTTCCGACGGTGATGTACGCCACGATCGCTCCTTACGCGCGCGGATCGGATGCCCGCGCACCAGGTTCGACGCTAGAGCGCGCCGATCCATTCCCGCCACACCTTGCGCACCGTGCGTCGCCCCTTCTCCCCACGTTCACTTGCGCTGAACGTCCGCTCCCGCGCGGGGTCGGCGTACGTTCAGCGCAAGTGAACAGGGAGGGCGGGGCGACGAACGCGGGGGTGCGGCGGGACGCGTGGGGCGACGGGCGAGCGGCGAGGGTCAGTCGCGGGCGGCGCCGGCGGACGGGGTCACGGTGAAGATCGTGGGGGCGGCGAAGCCGGCCGTTGCGAAGGCGGTGGTGGCGGCATCCGTCACGGCCTGCACGCGGTCGCGGGCGACCAGGGCGATCGCCGCGCC
>NZ_DATCVK010000053.1:0-4356 GCF_036566905.1 Microbacterium sp.
TGCGCAGCGTCGCCGACGCCGGCGCACCGTCGCGCCACGCCAGGTCGACCACGAGGCCGGTCCGAGCGCCGAGGCCCTGCGCGTCGCCGTCGGTCCAGGTGGACGGCAGGGCGGGCAGCAGCCGCACGACGCCGCCGTGGCTCTGCACCAGCAGCTCGGCGATGCCGGCGGGGAAGCCGAGATTGCCGTCGATCTGAAACGGCGGGTGGGTGCTGAAGAGGTTGGGCAGCAGTCCTCCCCACTCCGAGCCGTCGACCGGTCCGTGGCGGGTCGCGTCGCCTTCGAACGGGGCGAGCGCCTCGTCCAGGAGCGCGGCGGCGGCATCGCCGTCGCCGATGCGCGCGCGCAGCGCGATCTTCCACGCCCACGACCAGCCCATCGCTCCGGAGCCGCGCGCGTCGAGCAGGCGGACGCCGGCGTCGAAGAGCTCGGCATCGCGGTCCGGCGTGAGCGTGTCGAGCGGATACATGCCGACCAGGGGCGAGAGGTGCCGGTGCAGCGGTTCGACCTCGACCACCTCGGCCGACCATTCGCTCAGCCGGCCGTCGGAGCGGATGCCGACCGGGGCGAGCGCGGCCAGGGCGCGGTCGATCTCGGCCGTGAGCGGGTCGTCGACACCGAGCGCCGCGATGGCGGTGAGCGCGCGCTCGAAGAGCGCCCGGATGAGGAAGACGTCGGATGCCGCCGTCAGCCCGATCGCGGTGGACCCGCCGTCGGGTCCGATGAAGGAGTTCTCGGGCGCCGTCGACGGCGAGGTGCGCAGCATCCCGTCGGGCCCGGGCACCAGCCAGTCGAGGCAGAACTCGACGGCTCCGCGCATGACCGGCCAGATCCGCGAGCGGAGCAGGTCGAGGTCACCGCCGAACTCGTACGCGTCCCACAGGTTGTGGGTGAGCCACACGCCGCCCATCATCCAGATCGCCCAGCTGGGCGCGCCGTGGCCGCCGCCGACGGGAAGGCTCCAGCCCCACACGTCCGAGTTGTGGTGCGCCACCCAGCCCCGGGCGCCGTACAGCTCGCGCGCGGCGTCGGCACCGGTGCGGGCCAGACGCTCGACGAGTGCGAGCAGCGGCTCGAACGCGTCATCGAGGCCGAGCACGGGCGCTGCCCAGTAGTTCATCTGCGTGTTGATGTTGATCGTGTAGTTGGACGACCATGCGGGACGCAGCTGGTCGTTCCAGATGCCCTGCAGGTTCGCGGGCGGCCCACCCGCCCGAGACGACGAGGCGAGCAGATACGCCCCGAACTCGGCGGCGACCGTCGCCTTCAGCTGCGCGTCCTCGCCGTGGAGGAGGTCGCGGTCGATGTTCCACGTGCCCTCCCGTCGACCGCCGATCGCGAACCGTGCCCGAGCGTGGCGCCGACGATCGGCGATGTGCTCGGCGAGCAGCGCGGACGGCGCGCGGTGTGCCGCGGCCTCCGCGCGCTGCATGGCGCGGTCCCGGATCGCCTCGCGGGAGGCGGTCCGCCACTCCCCGTCCGCGTCGGCCCACCAAAACTCGGCGCGGGACGATGTGGAGAGGGCGATCAGCAGCCGGCGAGCCCCGTGGACGGCCGCGCGTGCAGGCGCGGCATCCACGAAACCGTCGGTGTCCAGCGCGACCGCGACGGCCGCGAAGGCGTCGAAGTCGGTGTCGGCCTCGGCGTACCGCAGGGGCGGCTCGACCGAGGTCTCGTGCAGAGGGGCGCCGTCGACGGGGATCTCGATATCGAGACCGAGACCGTTCGCGGCGCCGCGGAGGGGCGTCGTGAGAGAGACGGATGCCGCGAACTCGACGTCCGCGGTGAGCTCCACGATCAGCGCCTGTGCGGGCGCCGATACCCAGGAGCGCCGGTGGACGGTGCCCCCGGGAACCTGCAGCGCCTCGATCAGCACAGCCTCATCGAGGTCGAGGATGCGCGCGGGGGTCACAGCGGTCGCGCCGGCGATCTCGACCGTGAGGTCGCCCAGCGGCAGGAACTCCTGCGAGTAGGGGCCCTCGAACGACATGAGCAGCGCTTCGGCGGTGCGGACGTCGCCGGCGTCGAGCGCGGTACGGATCTCCGCGAGCCGCTCGGGTCCGGCGCCGCCGGCGAGCACCTCACGGAGCGCCGCGGCGGGGCCGTCGGGGGTTCCCGACCAGACGGTGGCGTCGTTGAGCGCGTATCGTCCGTCCGCACCGCCGAACGCCATGGCGCCGATGCGGCCGTTGCCCAGAGGTGCGGCCTCCTCCCACCGATCGGCGGGTGCGCTCCACGACAGTCGCAGGGTGTCGCTCATCTCGATCCTCGGTCGTCGGTGTCCGAGATCGCGAGTGTCCGCGGCGACCTCGCCTGCAGACCTCGGATCTTTGCTTGCGACGCCAGCGTAAACGTGATTAATTACCGATGTCAAGAAACTCGATGGAGGAGTTCGAATGGTCAACGGTGAAGGCGCCGTCCAGACGTTGCCGGGCACGAAAGCCGTGCCGGCAGCCGTCCATACGCTGCGAGCGGCAGGGGCTGCGCTGGTCGTGGATCTCGCGGGCGCCATGCCCCGCGTGCTGCACTGGGGCGCCGATCTCGGCGCCCTGGACGCGCGGGGGATCGACGCGCTGCGTGCGACATCCGTGCCCGCCGTGCTCAACAACTCGCCCGACGTCCCGCGCCTCTTCTCGGTGTGGCCGACGGAGCAGGACGGCTGGGCAGGGACGCCCGCGCAGGCCGGTCACCGCGGCGGCACCGCCACCACCCCGCGCCCACGGCTCGTGGACGCGGACATGGAGACCGCACCCGACGGCGGCGGACGCATCGCGCTCCGCTTCGACGACGACGTCGCCGGCACCCGCGCCCGCCTGACCTACCGGTTGGATGCCGCGGGCGTACTGTCGGTCGACCTGTCGGTGGAGAACCCCGCGGAGGCGGCATCCGCGTATCTGGTCGACGGGCTTCGCGCGCTCGTGCCCGTGCCGGACCGCGCGGGAGAGCTCCTTGACTTCACCGGCAAGTGGTGCCGCGAGCGTGCGCCGCAGCGGCTGCCGTTCTCGTTCGGCACGCACGCCCGCCGCGCGCGCCGCGGAAAGCCCGGCCACGACACGCCGTTCCTGCTGGTCGCGGGCACGCCCGCCTTCGGCTTCGCACACGGCGAGCTGTGGGGCGTCCACCTCGCCTGGAGCGGCGACGGCGAGTACCTCGCCGAGCGGCTTCCCGAGGGCGCAGGGGCGCAGTCCCGCGTCATCGGCGCCGGAGAGCTGCTGCGCTCGGGCGAGGTGGTGCTGCAGCCCGGTGAGCGCTACGACGCCCCGACCGTGCTCTTCACGTGGTCGGACCGCGGGCTCGACGGGCTCTCGGCCCGGTTCCACCGCCGGCTACGCGCTCGCCGCGGTCACCCCGCGACGCCCCGCCCGCTGGTGCTCAACACCTGGGAGGCGGTCTACTTCGACCACGACCTCGACCGCCTCGTCGAGATCGCCGACCGCGCCGCCGAGGTCGGCGTCGAGCGGATCGTGCTCGACGACGGGTGGTTCCGCGGCCGCCGCGACGCGAATGCCGGGCTCGGCGACTGGCTCGTCGACGAGCGGGTGTGGCCCGACGGGCTGGGGCCGTTCGTCGACGCCGTGCGCGAGCGCGGCATGCAGTTCGGCCTGTGGTTCGAGCCCGAGATGATCAGCCCCGACTCCGACCTCGCCCGCGACCACCCGGACTGGGTGCTCGCCCCGGGCCAAGGTGCGGGAGCCACCGCCCGCAGCCAGCATGTCCTCGACATCGCCAATCCCGACGCCTACGCACTGGTGCTCGAGCGCATCAGCGCGCTGGTCGCCGAGTACGACATCGACTACCTCAAGTGGGACCACAACCGCGACCTCGTCGAGCCCGTCGCGCGCCGCGACGGCGGCGACCGGCCCCTCGTGCACGAGCAGACGCTCGCCCTGTACCGGCTGCTCGACGAGCTGCGCACCCGTCACCCGCGCCTCGAGATCGAGACGTGCTCGGGCGGAGGCGGCCGCGTCGACCTCGGCATCCTCGACCGCACCGACCGGGTGTGGGCGTCGGACTGCAACGACCCCGTCGAGCGCGCGCGTATCGAGCGCTGGACGCGCCTGCTGGTGCCGCCCGAGCTCATCGGCTCGCACCTCGGCGCGCGCCGCTCCCACACCACCTCGCGCGAGACCGACCTGTCGTTCCGGCTCGCCGTCGCCCTCACCGCCCACGCCGGCATCGAGACCGACCTGACGGTGTCGAGCGCCGAGGACCTGCACACCATCACCGCCTGGGCCGCGCTCTATCGCGAGCTGCGCGAGCTGATCCACACCGGCGACATCGTCAACGCCGACCTCGCCGACGACGCGACGATGCTCACCGGCATCGTCGCGGCGGGCGGAGGGCGAGCGGTGTTCA
>NZ_DATCVK010000054.1:0-12632 GCF_036566905.1 Microbacterium sp.
CCGAGCGCGGGAATGATGTTCGCGCTCGGCATCATCGACACCCTGACCCCCGACGAGCTGAACGGCGGCGAGCAGGTCGCCGGCACCGGGACGATCACGGCGGACGGCGAGGTCGGGCCGATCGGCGGCATCCGTCAGAAGATGTGGGGCGCGGTGGATGCCGGCGCCGACTGGTTCCTCGCGCCGGAGGCGAACTGCGACGAGGTGGTGGGCCACATCCCGGGCGATCTGCGGGTCTTCTCGGTCGAGGACCTCGATGACGCGCTCGCCGTGCTCGACGCCGTGCGCGACGGAGGCGACCTCGACGCGCTGCCCACCTGCACGGCGAAGTGACACGGAGGATCGTGCCCGAAACGTTGCGCGATTCCGAGAGTTCGCCCAGGGAGGACAAGGCGGCCGCCCTGAATCCGCCGCCTAGGATGGGACGGTGACCACGACCTCGCCGCCGACTCCGGCCACACCCTCCCGCACCCGCCGCGTCATCGCCACCACGCTCGCGATCATCGCCGCCCTCGTGGTGGCGTTCTTCGTCTTCGCGAGCCTCTACGCGGACTGGCTCTGGTTCGACCAGCTCGGGTTCACAGAGGTTCTGCTGACCCAGTGGGTCGCTCGTGTGGTGATGTTCGTGGTCGGCTTCCTCGGGATGGCCGTGCCGGTGTGGCTGTCGATCCAGCTCGCCTACCGCCTGCGCCCCGTGTACGCGCGGCTGAGCTCGCAGCTCGACCGCTACCAGGAGGTCGTCGAGCCCCTGCGGCGCCTGGCGATGTGGGGCATCCCCGTCTTCTTCGGCTTCTTCGCCGGCTTCGCGGCCTCGGCGCAGTGGGAGACGACGTGGCTGTGGTTCAACGGCGTCGCGACGGACACCACCGACCCCGAGTTCCACCTCGACACCGGCTTCTACATGTTCGCCATGCCGTTCTGGAGCTCGCTCATCGGCTTCGCGTCGGCGGTGCTGCTGATCTGCCTGCTCGTGACGGCTCTCGTGTCGTACCTGTACGGCTCGGTGCGGGTGGGCCAGCGCGAGCTGCGGATCTCGAAGTCCGCACGCATCCAGCTCGCGGTGATCGCGGGCCTCTATCTGCTGGTGCAGGGCGCGAGCCTCTGGCTCGACCGGTACAAGACGCTCGTCGAGTCCGGCGCGGACGACCGCATCACCGGCCCCGGCTACACCGGCGTCAACGCGATCATCCCCGGGCAGACGATCCTCGCCATCGTCGCGGTCATCGTCGCGATCCTGTTCTTCGTCACCGCCATCATCGGCCGCTGGCGCTACCCGCTCATCGCAACGGCCCTCCTCGTGGTGTCGGCGATCGTCGTCGGCGTCGGGTACCCGTGGGTCGTCAACACGTTCCAGGTGCAGCCCAACCGCTTCTCGCTCGAAGAGAAGTACTACCAGCGCAACGTCGACATGACGCATCAGGCCTACGGCGTCTCCGGCCTCGAGCAGGAGGACTTCGCCGCGGTGACGGATGCCGAGCCCGGCCAACTGCGCGACGACGCCGCCACGACCGCGCAGGTGCGCATCATGGACCCCGCGATCATCTCGCCCAACGTGCGTCAGCTCGAGCAGTACCGGTCGTATTACCAGTTCGCCGATCCGCTCGACGTGGACCGGTACGAGCGGGACGGCGTCTCGCAGGACACCGTCGTATCGGTCCGAGAGCTCAACCTCGACCAGCTCGGCAACGCGGCGGACTGGCAGAACTCCGCCGTCGTGTACACCCACGGCTACGGCATCGTGGTGGCGAAGGGCAACGACCGCACGGGCGACGGCGATCCGGTCTTCCTGGAGCGCGGCATCCCCGCCAGCGGCTTCCTCACGGATCAGGACGACTTCCAGCCGCGCGTGTACTTCGGCGAGTCCTCGCCGCCGTACTCGATCGTCGGCGCGCCGGAGGGCACCCCGCCGGCCGAGCTGGACTACCCGGAGGGTGGCGACGCCGCCTCGGGTGAGCAGAAGACGACCTTCGAGGGCGACGGCGGGCCGAGTCTCGGCAACGTGTTCAACCGTCTCGTCTACGCGCTGAAGTTCCAGGCCGAGCAGATCCTGTTCTCGGACTACGTCAACTCGGAATCGCAGATCCTCTACGACCGCAATCCTCGCGAGCGCGTGCAGAAGGTGGCGCCCTACCTGACGCTCGACAACGACGCCTACCCGAGCGTCGTCGACGGCCGGATCGTCTGGATCATCGACGGGTACACGCTGAGCGCCAACTACCCGTACTCGTCGACGGTCAGCCTCACGTCGGCGATCTCGGACTCCAGCAACCCCGCGCCGCGCTTCGCGCTGGACGACATCAACTACATCCGCAACTCGGTGAAGGCCACGGTCGACGCGTACGACGGGTCGGTGAAGCTGTACGCCTGGGATGAGGAGGACCCTATCCTGCAGGCGTGGCAGAAGGTGTACCCGTCGACGATCGAGCCGATCAGCGAGATGTCGGCCGACCTGATGAGCCACGTGCGGTACCCGACGGACCTGTTCAAGGTGCAGCGCACGATCCTCGGCGTCTACCACGTCGACGACGCGCGGTCGTTCTACCAGAGCGACAACCGCTGGCAGACGCCGAACGACCCGCAGGACGACACCGCGCTGCAGCCGCCCTACTACCTGACGATGCAGATGCCGGGTGAAGAGGCGCCGACGTACTCGATGTTCACGTCGTTCATCCCGTCCTCGACGGGAGGCAACGCCAGGAACGTCCTCATGGGCTACCTCGCCGTCAACTCGAACGCCGGGAGTGAAGCCGGCGTGAAGAACGACGACTACGGCAAGCTCCGGATGCTGGTGATCGATGCCGATACGCCCGTCTCGGGACCCGGTCAGGTGCAGAACGACTTCGATTCGCAGCCCGAGGTGTCCTCGTTCGTCAACATCCTGAAGCAGGGCGACTCGGACGTGCTGAAGGGCAACCTGCTGACGCTGCCCGTCGGCGGTGGCCTGCTCTACGTCCAGCCGGTGTTCGTGCAGTCGTCCGGCGCGACGAAGCTGCCCAAGCTGCAGAAGGTGCTGGTCTCGTTCGGCAAGGACATCGCGTTCGAAGACACGCTGAACGAGGCGCTCGACACGCTGTTCGGCGGCGATTCGGGCGCGGACGCCGGTGATACCGACGTCGAGCCCACGCCCGGCGCGACGCCCGCACCCGAGCCCACGCCCGCGCCCACCGAGCCCACGACACCCGAGGAGCCGACCGACGAGTACCAGGCCGCGCTCCAGGACGCGCAGCAGGCGCTGGTCGACCGGCAGACCGCGCTCGAGCAGGGGGACTGGGCCGCGTACGGCGAGGCCGACGACCGGCTCACCGCCGCGATCGAGAAGCTCATCGAGCTCGGCGAGCAGTAAGCACCGATTCACGCGAAGGGCCGTCCGGCGGCAGCTGGACGGCCCTTCGCGTATGCGGGCGGGCAGCGGACGGGGATCCGCGGGCAGTGGCCGGGCTCAGCCGGTGAGGACGGCGTACCAGATGAGCAGCAGCGTGACGACGAAGCCCGACAGCTGGTTCAGCCAGAGGAAGCGGCGCCACCCCGCCGTGGCGGTGGCCGCGTCGGCGTCGGTGACGGAGCGGTACGGCCAGACCGTCACGACATACGGGATGGCGATCACCGCGGCCAGCGGTCCGGGCCAGGTCGTCGCGAGCATGGCGAGGCCGGCTGCGACGTAGCAGACGAGCGCGAAGCGCACGGTCCAGCGGGCTCCTCGGGCCGTGGCGATGGACGCGATGCCGGCCTCCCGGTCGGCGACGACATCCTGAACCGCCCCGAACGCGTGGGAGGCGATGCCCCACAGCGCGAAGGCGACGATCAGCGCCACGAGCGGGAGGGTCCAGGTCGCGCCGGCGAGGACCAGCGCGTACACGGCAGGGGAGAAGAAGTGGATGCTGCTGGTCGCCGAGTCCAGGAACGGCCGCTCTTTGAGGCGCAGCGGCGGTGCGCTGTAGAAGACGACGAAGAACAGGCTCGCGGCGAGCACCAGCCACGAGACCGGGGAGCCGATCACCAGCAGGTACGCGACGAAGGGGAGACACAGCAGACCCGCTGCCCACAGCGTCACCCGGTGCATCCGGCGGTCGAGCACGGCGCCGTGGGCGCCTCCCTTGCGGGGGTTGCGCAGGTCGGACTCGTAGTCGAACACGTCGTTGATGCCGTACATCGCGAGGTTGTAGGGCACGAGGAAGAACAGCGTGCCGACGACGAGCGTCGCGTCGATCTGGCGCGTGGTGAGCAGGTACGCGGCGGCGAACGGGTACGCGGTGTTGATCCAGCTCACCGGCCGTGAGGCGATCACCAGCTGGCGCGCGACGGCGCCGGCGCGAAGCGGCGGTGCGGCGGTCATGGTCTCGCCTCCTGCCGGCGGAGCCGCGCGGTCTCGAGCAGCGTGAACACCGAGGGAACGAGAAATGCCGCGCACACCGGGTACGCGAAGTCCTCGATCGGGGCGAGGCCGATCCGCACCCCCGAGATGAGCGATGCGGGATAGGTGAACAGACCCGCGGCGATCATCAGGTTGTCGAACACGGCGGTCAGGACGACCAGGATGCCGGCGGCGATGGCAGACGCCGTCATCCTCCGTGCGAAACCGGGCCGCCGGGCCGTGAGCAGGGCGAGGAACGCCGTGATCGCCACGAACGGCAGGACGATGAGGGGATAGGTCATCGTGCCGCCTCCGACGGCGGGGCGGCGGCATCCGTCCGGCGACGCTCGAGCATGCGCTGCGCGCCCGCCCAGGCCACGAGTGCGAGGTAGCTCAGGAAGGCCAGGAAGAACGGTTCCTCGAGCGGGAGGTGCGGTGCGAGGTCGATCCCGAGAAGGAGCGCACTGTCGCCTTTGACGAAGACGCCCGCGGCGATGCCGACGGCGTCCCAGGCGAGGAAGAACGCCGTGCCGATGCCCACCGCGGCCAGCGTCAGGCCGGGCGCCGCCCACGCGGCGAGCCGCCAGCGTCGATCGATCAGCAGCACGCCGACGATGGAGGCGAGGATCGCCGCGAGGTAGATTCCGGGCACCGTCACACTCTCGCAGGTTCCGCGAGAGGACCGGGAGACCGGTCACCGCGGAGCCGTTTGACGACGAGCTCGGCAGAGATGAGGCACATCGGGAGGCCGATGCCCGGAAGCGTCGAGGCGCCTACGTACGACAGGCCGTCGACGGTACGGGAGGCGTTCCGGGGCCGGAACACGGCGCTCTGGCGCAGGGTGTGGGCGAGGCCGAGCGCATTGCCGCGCCAGGCTCCCAGGTCGTCGGCGAAATCGGCCGGTGCGACCGTACGCCGCACGACGATGCGGCTGGCCAGATCCGGGACGCCGCACCAATCGGCGATCTGCGCGATGACCCGGTCGGCGGCGGTCTCGATGCGAGGGTCGCCGTCGCCGTTGAAGCCCCCGTGCCCGAGGCTGGGGTCCGCGGGCACGGGGACGAGCACGAAGAGATTCTCGTGCTCGGGAGGCGCCACGGTGGGGTCCGTGGCGCTGGGGCGGCAGATGTAGAGCGAAGCGGGATCGGGGATCCGCGGGTGCGAGCCGAAGATGTCGTCGAACCCGGCGCGCCAGTCATGCCGGAAGAGCAGCGTGTGGTGGGCGAGCTGCGGCAGCGTGCCCTCGACGCCGAGCATGACGAGGAGCGCGCCCGGGCTCGGCGTGCGCGAGCGCCACCACTCCTCGGGGTAGGTCTGCTCGGCGCGGGCGACGAGCTGCGTCTCGGTGTGGTGCAGGTCCGCGCCCGACACGACGAGGTCGGCGCTCACACGGCGTCCGTCGGCGAGTTCGACACCGGTCGCCGTTCCGGCTTCCGTCGTGATCGACGTGACGCGCGCTCCCGTCTCGATGACGACTCCGGATGCCTCCGCCAGGCGTACGACCGCTCGGATCAGCTCGGTGAAGCCGCCGCGCGGGTACAGCACGCGGTCGTCGAGGTCGAGGTGACTCATCAGGTGGTACAGGCTCGGCACGCCGTACGGCGAGCCGCCCAGGAACACGGCGGGGTACTCGAGGATCTGACGCAGCCGCGGATCCGCGAAGCGGGTCTCGACGTGGCGCGCGAGCGTACGCGTCAGCAATGGCGCGAGGCGCGGCATCCGTCGCAGCAGGGCAGGGTCTCTGAGGCCCGCAGTCGTCTCGTACGTGTCGTACAGGAAGCGGTTGACGGCGAGGTCGTACGCGTCGGCGGCGGAGTCCAGATAGGCGTCCAGTCGTGCGCCGGCACCCGGCTCCACGCTCTCGAAGAGCGCCGTCGCGGCGGCGCGTCCGGATCGGACGTCGAGCGGGTCGAGACCGGTGGAGGGGTCCGAGTAGACGCGGTACGCCGGATCGAGCGGTACGAGGTCGAGCTCGCGATCGGCGGTCGTCCCGAGCAGCCGGAAGAAGTGGTCGAACACCTCGGGCATGAGGTACCAGCTGGGCCCGGTGTCGAAGCGGAATCCCTCGTGCTCCCACGATCCGGCGCGCCCGCCCAGCTCGTCGCGTGCCTCGAACAGAGACGTATCCCAGCCCTCCGCGGCGAGCAGCGCCGCGGCGGCGAGCCCGCCGATCCCTCCGCCGATGACGACCGCCCGTCGCGGCGAGACCTGCATGCTCATGCGCGCACCTCCCGTGGAGCGAATCCCAGCAGCGCGCGCGCGGCGAGCCGCGCCTTGACGGCGTCGGGCACACGCACTCGGGACTCCCCGTCGGCGCACGCTCGCAGGCGTGCCGCGAGCTCGGCGAACAGGTCGTGTGCGGCGGTCACGGCGCGGCGGCAGTCCGCCGGCAGTGCCGGGATGGTGCGGGCGGCGGCGGCGAGGTCCGCGTCGATGCGGTCGAGGATGGCGGCACGCTCTCCTTCGTCGGCGGCCGGGCCCAGGTAGTCCCGGCCGAGCACCGCGCCGTCGTGCGTGCGGTCCCGCAGGAAGTTGACGTCCTGGAAGGCGGCGCCGAGCCGCCGGGCGCCGTCCGCCAGCTCCGCTGACGGGGTGATGGGATGCGGCGCGCCCGCGTTGACGAACACCTGCAGGCACATCAGGCCGATGACCTCCGCCGAGCCGTAGACGTAGGCGTCATGCGAGGCGGCGTCGTGCCGCTGCGTGTGGAGATCGGTGCGCATGGACGCGAAGAACGGCGCCACCAGGTCCGGACCGATCCCGCATTCGCGCGCGGTGCCGGCGAAGGCGTGCACGACGAGGTTCGAGCTGAAACCGCGGAGCCTCGCGTCGAGCACCTCCTGCTCGAGCTGGTCCAGCACTTTTTCCATGGCCTCGGGTGACAGTCCCGCCTCGGCAGCCGGTCCGTCGACGATCTCGTCCGCGATGCGTGCGAGCGCGTAGATGTTTCGCACGTGCGGGCGTGGCCGCGGCCCGAGAAGGCGGCACGCGAGCCCGAACGAGGTCGAGTAGCGGGCGATCACGGTGGCAGCGGCATCCGCGGCCGCCCGGTCGTACAGCGCCAGCCCGGTCGCCGTGCGGCTGCGGGTGTCGCTCACGGGACTCGCCCTTCGATTTCGTCGGCGAGAGTGCGCAGCAGGACGCCCGCGCGATCCGGCAGAGCCGGGTCGTCCGAGGCCGTCCGCACCGCCTCGAGGGTCTCGCAGATCAGAGCGACCATACGCTCGCGCGCACCGCTCGATTCGAGCACGAACTGCGCCTCGCGGACCGCCACGGGTCCTGTGCGGGCCAGGGCGAGGGCTTCGTCGACGCGGTCGGCGGTGGTGGATTCGCGTGCCAGCGCGACGAGCGGCGTGCGCTTGTTCTCGCGGAGGTCGGGCCCGGTGTCCCGGCCCGTCTGCTGCGTCGTGCCGAAGGCGCCGATGAGGTCGTCGACGAGCTGGAAGGCCAGTCCGAGGCGCCCCGCGGCGTCTCCGAGCACGCGCAGCGCGTCGGCGTCCGCGCCGCCCAGCAGAGCGCCCGCCTGCATCGGCGCGCGGAACGAGTACACAGCGGTCTTGTTGAAGGCCGTGTCGAGGGTCGCACCCCGGGACGGATGCCGCGTCGCGACACTGTTCTCCACGTCTGCGAGCTCGCCGGCGGCGGAGACCAGGATGGCGTCGTCGACAAGGGTGAGGAGGCGATCGCGGGTCGCGGCATCGGTGTGCGCCATAGCGACCAGCCGGAACGCCTCATGGAGCAGGATGTCGCCGCCCAGGATCGCAGCGGCGTCACCGAGGAGTGCGGCGCCGTCGGCGTCGGCGCCGTCGTCCTGCGCGCGCAGCCGGAACTCGCCGCCGATGTTGGGCACGCCGCGGCGCATGGTGTCGTGGTCGATCACGTCGTCGTGCACGACGAACGCGGTGTGGAGCAGTTCGAATGCGGCCGCCACAGAGAGGGCGGCCGAGGCGTTGGCATCGTCGGTGCGGAACGCGTCGAAGGATGCCGTGACCAGAGCCGGACGCAGCCGCTTGCCGCCGTGCGCGGCGCGGGTGATGGCATCCGCCAGCACGCTGAACGCGGGGCCGAGCTCCACGGCGCGCTCGCGGATCCTCGCGAGCGCCCCGTCGATCGCGATCTGCAGGTCGGGGTCGGTCGCCGCCGGGATCATGATGCGCGGCGCTGACGTGACGGAGCGTCGAACAGGTGGAGCTGCTCTGCCTGCAGCACGAGCCAGGGGCTGAAGGCCCAGGGCGTCGCCTCGAGCGCGGTGGCGATCGCCTCGGGCTCGACCCAGCGGGCGTCGACCACCTCGAGCGGGTTGAGCACCGGCTCGTCGTCGGTGTACGCGATGTACACGGGGCACACCTCGTGCTCGACGATGCCGTTCGCATCGGTGGCACGGTAGCGGAACAGGGGGAGCGCCACTCGGAGATCGGTCAGCGTGATGCCGAGTTCGAAGTCGGCGTGCCGCCGGACCGCGGAGAGGACGGGTTCGGCCGGACGAGGATGCCCGCAGAACGAGTTGGTCCAGACGCCGGGCCAGGTGCGCTTGCTCAGCGCCCGGCGGGTGATCAGGACCTGCCCCTGGCCGTTGAGCACATGGCAGGAGAAAGCCAGGTGCAGCGCGGTGTCGGGACCGTGCACGCTCGACTTGGGCGCGGTGCCGATCGGGTTGCCGTCGTCGTCGAGCAGCACCACGTGGTCGGTGTCGGGCATCCGATCACTCCCTTCCTGAATTGCTAGCCAAACTAGCAATTTCTCTTATGCGATGCTACAACGGGTCGGAGGGAACGTCCATGAAGTCCGAGCGCTGGCAACCGCAGACGAATCATGAGCACGCGGTGATGCGTGTGCTCACGTCGATTCGCGCCGTCAGCGACGCCATGGAGCGCATGCACAGCGGCATGAAGGACGACATGGACATGAACGCCACCGACGTGGCGGCGCTGCGGCTGCTGATCATCCGGGAGCGGCAGGAGCAGTCCGTGAGCCCACGCGACATCGCCCGGCACCTGCGGATCTCCACCGCGTCGACGACGAAGCTGCTGGACCGACTGGTCGATTCCGGACATGTCGAGCGCCGCCCGCACCCGACCGATCGCCGCGGTCGCGTCGTCGTGCTGACCGACGGAGCCCGGCACGCCTTCTTCCGCGTCTTCGGCGAGCGGCTGCGCGCCATGCGCACGATCGCCATGCGGTACGACGAGTCCGAGCTCTCGGTGATCGAGCGCTTCCTCGACGACCTCAGCGGCGCGATGGATCCCCCCGAGTAACCCTCGGCTGTCGGAACTGGTCTCGTGAGACCAAACGAAGAAGAGGGCATCCCTTGGCGGGATGCCCTCTTCTTCGTTTTCTGTTGCGGGGACAGGATTTGAACCTGCGACCTCTGGGTTATGAGCCCAGCGAGCTACCGAGCTGCTCCACCCCGCGGCACAAGGAATAGCCTAACACGGGTTTCGAGTGCTCATGACCACGGCGCGGGCGGGTTGCTGTGCCGGCGCCCCGCGCGACAGGATGAGCGCATGCCCGGCGACCGCGACACCGACCCCCAGGATGACCGCGTGGACGGTCGCGACGAGACGCCGGAGGAGCGCGCCGACCGCAACTGGAACGAGGTGCTGCAAGAGCTCCGAGTGCTCCAGACCGGCACGCAGATCCTCACGGGCTTCCTGCTCGCCCTCGCGTTCCAGCCCGCGTTCGCTGATCTGTCCGATACCCAGCGCACCGTCTACCTCGGCCTGGTCGTCCTCTCCGCGATCAGCTCGATCGTGGCGCTCGCCCCGGTCGCCCTGCATCGGGTGCTCTTCCAGCAGCGCGCCAAGCCCGCGGTCGTCCGCTACGGCCACGGATGTCTCATCACCGCGCTGCTGACGGTGTCGGTGCTCGTCGTCGGCGTGGTGGCGTTCGTGTTCGACGTCGTCCTCGGCGGGTCCGCGGGCTGGTGGGCGCTGATTCCGCTGGCCGTGCTGATCCTGGTGCTGTGGCTCATCGCGCCGGCCATCATGCGCGTCCGGATCCGCACGAACGGAGAGCGCCGATGACCGACACCCTGCCGATCGCGGTCGCGCAATTCGCCCCCACAGCCGACGCGGCGGGCAACCTCGAGTCGATCGAGCAGCTCGTGGCGACGGCATCCGCTCGGGGCGCCCGGGTGGTGGTCTTCCCCGAGTACTCGAGCTACTTCGTCGACCCGTTCGACGAGTCGCTCGCCGAGAACGCCGAAGACCTCGACGGCCCGTTCGTGCACGCCCTGACGGAGATGGCGGGCAGCCACGAGGTGGTGATCGTGGCGGGCCTCCTCGAGCGGGCGAGCGACGAGCACCGTGTGCGCAACACCGCCGTCGCGGTCGATGCGACCGGGCTGATCGCGCACTACCGCAAGCTGCACCTGTACGACGCCTTCGGTCAGCGCGAGTCGGACTGGGTGGAGCCGGGCGAGCCCGCGCCGCCGCGGACGTTCGAGCTCGACGGACTGCGATTCGGCCTCATGACCTGCTACGACCTGCGCTTCCCCGAGGTGGGGCGGCTGCTGGTCGATGCCGGGGCGGATGTCTTCGTCGTCCCGGCCGAGTGGGTCCGCGGGCCACTCAAAGAGCACCACTGGCGCACGCTGCTGCACGCGCGGGCGATCGAGAACACGGTGTTCGTCGCCGCGGCGGACCACCCGCCGCCCCTGGGCGTGGGCAACTCGCTCATCGTCGATCCGCTGGGCGTCGAACTCGCCGCCGTCGGCACGTCGACCGACGTCGCCGTGGCGCATCTCGACATCGGGGCGATCGGGCGCGTGCGGCGCGTCAACCCCGCGCTCGCGCTTCGCCGCTTCCGCGTCGAGCAGCGCTGAGCGGCGGCCTTACGCGAGGCGGGCAAGACGGGATGCCGCCTCCGCGAGCACATCGACGCGCTTGCACGCGGCGAAGCGCACGAGGGTCGCATACTCGGCGCGGTGCTCGGGTGTCGCGAATGCGGTGAGAGGGATCGCGACGACCCCGGCACGCTGGGGGAGTGCGCGGCAGAACGCCGCGGCATCCGTCGCTCCGAGCGCTCGGGCGTCGGCGACGGTGAAGTACGAACCCGCCGGGGTCGACACCTCGAATCCCGCCGTGCGCAGGCCCTCGCCGAGCAGATCGCGTTTCGCGCGGAGAGTGTCGGCGATGCCGCGGAAGAAGTCGTCGCCGAGGCGGAGTCCGGTGGCGATGGCGGGCTGGAATGGGCTGCCGTTGACGTAGGTGAGGAACTGCTTCACCGCGAGCACGGCATCGATCAGCGGGGCGGGTCCCGAGATCCAGCCGATCTTCCAGCCCGTGGTCGAGAAGGTCTTGCCGCCCGAGGAGATCGTCAGTGTGCGCTCCCCGGCTCCCGGCAGCGTCGCGAGCGGGACATGCGGCTCGTCGAAGACCAGATGCTCGTACACCTCGTCGGTGACGATGACGGCGTCATGGCGCGCCGCGAGGCGCACGATCTCGTCGCGCACGTCGGAGTGGAACACGGCGCCCGTCGGATTGTGCGGGTCGTTCACCAGGATCACGCGGGTGCGGTCGCTGACGGCGGCGCGCAGGTCATCGAGGTCGGGCTGGAAGTCCGGCCAGCGCAACGGCACGGTCACCAGGCGCGCGCCGGCCAGCGCTGCCACCGCCGCGTAGGAGTCGTAGTACGGCTCGAAGACGACCACCTCGTCGTCGGGGTCGTCGAGCAGCGCCAGCAGCGCCGCGGCGAGCGCCTCGGTCGCCCCGGCCGTCACGAGCACCTCGCGGGCAGGATCCAGGTGCAGACCGTAGAACCGCTCTTGGTGCTCCGCGATGGCAGAGAGGAGGTCCGGGATGCCGCGCCCCGGCGGGTACTGGTTCGCCCCGTTCGCGATCGCCGAGCGGGCGGCCTCCAGCACCTCGGCGGGCCCGTCCTCGTCGGGGAAACCCTGGCCGAGGTTGATCGCGCCGGTGTGCGCCGCCAGGGCCGACATCTCCGCGAAGATGGTGGGGTGGATCGACCCGTCGGCGCCGACGAGTCCGGCACCCGCCGCCGTGCGGTGCCATGCTCCGGGGATCTGTCGCATCGCTTCACCGTACCGGGCAGGCTCATCCCTCTTGCATAGGCGAGTCCCACTCCCGACATAAGAAACGCACAGCATCGATGGGCACAGTGGTGAGTGCTTGGCAGAAGGAGCAATCATGAGCGACATCCAGGGCGATCGCCCGGAAGACCAGACCCCCGCCGTCCCCACACAGTCGGCCGCGGAGGCCGCCGCGCAGACGCCCGCCGAGCCGGAGACCCCGGCCGCCGCCGCGGTCGCACCGGAGGCGAC
>NZ_DATCVK010000055.1:0-8716 GCF_036566905.1 Microbacterium sp.
GTCGACACGCTCTGGATCTGGCTGATCGTGGCGCTGCCGGTGCTCGCCGTGCTGCCGCTCTTCCTCTGGGACTTCGAGGGGTACATGGAGCAGTCGATGTACCCGTCGACGAACTCGATGCTCACCGCGCTCGGCCCCTACACCGACCCGTGGTACCTCGCCGCAACGTTCGGCGGATGGATCGTCTACGGCCTGTCGGTCTGGTTCGCCGCCCTCGACAGTGCCGCGCTCGGGAGGCTCGGCTATCAGCGCCGGTTCCACTGGGCGTGGGCGTTCCTCTGGTCGCTCGTCTACGTCATCGGCCGCTCGGTCGTGGTGCGGCGCCAGGCCGGTCGTGGGTACCTGCCGATGGCCGCGGCGATCGCGCTCACCGTCGTGCTCACGATCGGCGTGATCGCGTGGTTCGTCGTGATGATGGTGAACATCTTCAACACGTCGATGGAGATGTACCCCTCGTACTGATGGGCCGTGCTGACGGGCGCGGCTGACCGGCGCGTGCTCGTGGAAGCCGCTGCCGGCCCCCACGAGCACACCGCCTGATCAGGCCTCCACGAGCTCCTCGGCCGGTGCCTCCACCGAGCGGGGGGTCGGACGCAGGAGCAGTGCGGATGCCACGAGCCCGACCACCGCCAGGACGGCGGCGCCGATGAACGCCGATGAGAATCCGGCCGTGAGCGCCGCGGCATCCGCGGTGCCACCGGCTGCCCCGCCGGCGACCGCACTGGTCACCGCCGCGCCGACGGCCGTCAGCACGGCGAGGCCGATCGCCGAGCCGATCTGGTAGCTCGTGTTCACGAGGCCCGAGGCCACGCCCGTCTCCTCGGGGCGTGCGGCGCCGATCGCCGTGCCCAGCGACGGCACGAACGCGAGCGCCATGCCGAGCGCGGCGACGAGCGAGGCGGGCAGCACGTCGACGGCGTAGCTGCCGTCGGGCCGGGCGAGGGCCAGCCACCCGAGGCCGACCGCGAGCAGGGCGAACCCGCCGACGATGAGCGGCTTCGCCCCGAACCGCGCCTGCAGTCGCGGCGCCACCGCGACCATGCCGACCACGATCAGCGCGGTCATCGGCAGGAGTGCGGCGCCCGAGGCGAAGGCGCCCGCCCCGAGCACCTGCTGCAGGTAGAGGTTCAGGAAGAACCACATCGACACCCAGGCGGCGCCGAGCAGGAGTTGCGCGAGGTTCGCGGCGCCGAGCTGCGGGGCCCGGAAGATGCCGAGGCGCAGCAGCGGCGTGCGGCTGCGGGCCTGGATCGCGAAGAACGCGATGAGCAGCGCGGCGCCGGCGATCAGGGCGACGATCGTCTCGACCGAGGCCCAGCCGACCTCGGGTGCGCGCACGACGCCGTAGACGATCGCGGCGAGTCCTGCCGTCGCGGTGAGCGCGCCCGCGAGGTCGACCCGCCCGCGTCCGCCCGAGACGCGGGGGAGTGCGAACGGCGTGAGGATGATGACGAGCAGGGCGATCGGAACGGTCGCGTAGAACACCCAGGGCCAGCTCGCGTACTCGGTGAGCACGCCGCCGAGGAAGACGCCGGCCGTGCCGCCGATCGGTGCGGCGGCGCCGTACACCGCGAAGGCCCGCGGCAGGTCGGCGGTGCCGCCGAACAGCGTCATCAGCAGCGTGAGCGCGGCCGGGGCGATGAGTGCGGCGCCCGCGCCCTGGACGGCGCGGCCGGCGATCTCGAGGCCGACGTTGCTCGCGGCTCCGGCGAGCACGCTGCCGATGAGCAGCGTGAGCCAGCCCGCGATGAACACCCGGCGCGCTCCGAACACGTCGGAGAGGCGGCCTCCCAGCAGCAGGAGGCCGCCGAAGGCGATGACGTAGGCATTGAACACCCATGACAGGGACTCGGGGGTGAACCCGAGTTCGGCCTGGATGTCGGGCAGTGCGACGCCGATGATCGACGTGTCCATGATGACGACGAACTGGGCCGCCGCGATGAGTGCGAGGCCGAACCACCGACGTCTCGTCGGCGGAGTGGATGCAGGCATGAGAACTCCTTTTGTGAATACCCCTAGGGGGTATAGATATACCGACATCGAAGGGGCCTTGTCAAGCGGCGTCGCGTCGCATGACACGGGCGGCGCCTCGGTGCGTGTGCTGGCCGCCCGCCCCTCGACGCGCCAGAATGGGGCGATGGACCCGGTGGCGGCGCTCGAGGAGATCGCGTTCCTGCTCGAGCGCGATCGTGCATCGGCGTTCAAGTCGAAGGCGTTCCGTCGGGCGGCCGACGTCATCAGGCCGCTCGACCCCGACGAGATCGCCGCTCGTGTCGTCGACGGCCGCCTGCAGCGGACGAAGGGCATCGGCGACACCACGTTCGCGGTCATCGCGCAGGCGACGGATGGCGCGGTGCCCGACTACCTCGCCGACCTCCGCACCCGGGCCGGGCTCTCACCCGAGGGCGCGCACACGGGGCTTCGGGCGCAGCTCCGCGGCGACCTGCACAGCCACACCGACTGGTCCGACGGCACGACGAGCCTCGAGACGATGGCGCGTGCCGCCGAGGAGCTCGGGCTCGAGTACCTCGCGGTCACCGACCACTCGCCGAGCCTCCGGGTGGCCAACGGCCTCAGCGTCGAGCGGCTCACCGCGCAGCAGCAGGCGATCGCCGACGTGCAGGCGGAGGTCGGGGGCATCCGGCTGCTTCGCGGCATCGAGGTCGACATCCTGCTCGACGGCGCGCTCGACCAGACCCCCGAGATGCTGGGCGGCCTCGACGTCGTGGTCGCGAGCGTGCACTCGAAGCTCCGCACCGAGGCGCCCGAGATGACGAAGCGGATGCTGCGCGCCATCGCCGACCCGCAGACGAACGTGCTCGGGCACTGCACCGGCCGGCTCGTCGAGGGGTCGCGCGGCACTCGGCCCCAGTCGACCTTCGATGCGCACGAGGTGTTCGAGGCGTGCGCCGAGCACGGGGTCGCCGTCGAGATCAACTCACGGCCCGAGCGGCAGGATCCGCCCGACGAGCTCATCGCGATCGCGCTCGAGGCGGGCTGCCTGTTCTCGATCGACAGCGACGCCCACGCTCCGGGCCACCTGACGTTCCTCGAGCTCGGCGCAGTGCGCGCGACGGCGAACGGCGTGCCCGCCGAGCGCATCGTGACGACGTGGCCCGTCGAGCGACTGCTCGAATGGACGCGGGACCGCGGGGCGTGAATCGGGAGGCGCCGCCGGTACCCGGAAGCTCCGTCACTCCCGCACATGCCGGGTCCGGTGCGGGATGGAACACGAACGCCGCGACATCCGTTCTGGAGGAAGGACACCCATGACCGCCTGGACCGCCGAGGACCTCGACCGAGTCGGCGCGGCCGACGAGCTGCACCTCGCCTCACGCCGCAGCGACGGATCGTTGCGACCGTTCGTGACCATCTGGGTCGCCCGCGTGGGCGACGAGCTGTTCGTGCGTTCCGCTTACGGGCCGGGCAACCCGTGGTTCCGCAGGGCGCAGGCGAGCGGCACGGGGCGCATCCGGGCCGGCGGCGTCGAGCGCGACGTCGTCTTCGCCGAGCCGGCGGCCGACGTGCATGCGGCCGTCGATGCGGCGTACCACGCGAAGTACGACCGATACGGGCCGAAGATCGTCGGGACCGTCGTCGGGCCGCAGGTCGTCGCGACGACGCTCCGGCTGGATCCCGTCGAAGGCTGATGGCCCTGCACGGCGCGGGCAGCGCCGACGACGATTCCGAGTCGTCTACGGCTGCGGCGACGGCGGCAGGTGCGTGCCGCGGTGGATCTCGGCCAGGCGCGCATGGCCGGGGGAGGCCGGGTCGTCGACGATCGGCTTGTCGGCCATGAACAGCCGGATGAGGTGCGCGAGTTCGCCCGAGTGGCTGAAGTTGATGGCGTGCGCCGCGCCCTCGATCCTGACGAGCAGCACGTGGTTGTCGGTCGCGGCGGCGACTTCCTGCACGCGGGCGGGGGTGGGCATGAGCGGATCCCGATCGCCGATCACGACGAGCGTGGGGATGCGCAGCTCGAGGAGCCGATCGAGTGTCGGGTACTCCGTGAGCGCCCGGAACATCTTGAACGTGCTCGGCACGCCGAATCGGAGATAGTCGGGCACGGCCACCTTCATCATGCGGGGAGGCTCCCGTCGCCCGTCGCGCGTCAGTTGGCCGACGGCACGGCGAAGCGGCTGGTTGTACAGGCCGCCTGCAGGTGAGACGAGCACGGCGCGGTCGATGCGCTCGGGGTAGTGGTGTGCGAACTCCAGGATGACGGGGCAACCCATCGAGTTGCCGACGAGGGTGACCTTCTCGATGCCGCGATCGTCGAGGAAGCGGGCGGCTGCGTGCGCGAGGTCGGGCACGTCGAGCGCGTCGCCCGCCTTGCCGCTGCGGCCGAAGCCGGGCAGGTCGGGCACGAGGGTGTGGAACTCGTCGGCGAGTCGTTCGGCGGTCGGCAGCAGGTACCGGCCGGAGAGGCCGAAGCCGTGCAGGTGCATCATCGCCGGGGCATCCGGTGGCACGGGGGACTCCCGGTAGAACAGGTTGATGCCGTCGACCGTGGTCCATCGCTCGGCAAGGCTCGACTCCGGTCGCCTCGGAGGCCGTCGTGGTGCCGCTTTCGTCCCCATGCGTCGATCATCCTCGCCGACGGAAGGCACGTCAACGTGACATCGGACCGGCCCGTCGTCCGGGCGAGCGACCCCGACCCGGCATCGAACGCGAGGCCAGCGCCGGACCAAATGTTTGCGATAGCAGAAATTGCTCTGTTTGCGTTGACATCGTGATGATCCCGCCCATAACCTGACCCAGTCAGCAGCCGGGAGCGGCGGCGTCGCAACACGGCGAGGGCACCGCGATCGGCAGAACAGAGAGGTTCGCAGAATGCATCGTCGTACCCTACGGGTCGCGGTCGGACTCACGACCGCAGCCCTCGCGATATCGGTCGCGAGTCCCGTGTACGCAGCAGCACCCGAAGATCCCATCGCCGTGCTCACGGGTCCCGAACTCGCGGCGTCGTGGACGGCGCCGCTCAGCACCGTCGGCCGCTACATCGTCGACGCCGACGGCGATCGCTTCAAGCTGGAGTCCGCCAACTGGGACGGCGCGCAGGGCCACTGGAGCGGCAGCGGCGACAAGAACGATCCCGCCAACCACAACAGCGGAATGAGCTACGACATCCCCATGGGCCTCGACCGGGTGCCGATGGCGACCCTCATGAGCGACTTCCACGGCGTCGGCATCAACAGCATCCGTCTGTCGTTCTCGAACGAGATGCTCGGCATGACGGCGCCGGTTCCGGATGTCGCGGTCGCGGCGAACCCTCAACTGAAGGGCAAGACTCCGCTGCAGGTCTTCGACGCGGTCGTGGCCGCGCTCACCGCCGACGGCTTCGCGGTGATCCTCAACAACCACACGACCACCTCTCACTGGTGCTGCGGCACCGACGACGGCAACGAGCGGTGGAACAGCAGCCAGACCACCGAGAAGTGGATCAGCGACTGGGTGATGCTGACGACGCGATACCAGGACAACGCGCGTGTGGTCGGCATGGACCTGCGCAACGAGGTGCGCCGCGACATCCTGAACGACGCGAACTGGGGCTGGGGTGACGACCACGACCTCTACAAGGCGTACCAGCTCGCCGGCATCGCCATCCAGAAGGCGAACCCCGAGGTGCTCGTCATCATGGAGGGCATCAACTGGCAAGGCATCCCGACCGACCTGACGTTCCACGAGCGGCCGCACCTGAAGCCGGTCGCGAACATCTCCAATACGCTGCCGTATCCCGACAAGCTCGTCTACGCCGCGCACATCTACGGATTCACCGGCCCGAACCACACCGGTGCGACCGGCCTCGGCGAGACGACCGACCCGCGTTACCGCGACATGACGGCGGCAGAGCTCGAGGCCTCGGTCGCCGAGGGCGCGCTCTTCGTCAACACGGCGAATCAGCACTACACCGCGCCCGTGTGGTTCAGCGAGTTCGGCACGACCGGCGCCGGCCAGACGAACGACAAGGAGAAGGCGTGGTGGGCGAACTTCACCGACATCCTGATCGAGAACGACAGCGACTTCGCGGCCTGGCCGCTCGTGGCTCACGCCAGGGATGACGGCACCTTCGTCGACACGTTCTCGCTCCTCGCGTACAAGGCCGACGGCACGAAGCTCAGCATCGCCGACGACTGGCGCTACCCGCAGTGGAAGAAGCTCGTGAACGCGAACGGCAAGACGGGCCCGGTCGCTCCCGTCGCGCGCTGGAACATGCTCGGCAGCGGCAGCACGTCGCCCGACACCAACGCATCGGCGCTCATGAACACGAAGCCCGACTGGGATCCCGGCCAGTGGAAGGGCAACTGCCCCGACTCGCAGCGCCTCGTCGGCGTGGCCCGGGGCACCAACCGTGCGCTCTGCACCGACAACCGGCAGCCCGCGCTGACCACGACCCGCACGATCGTCAAGGACGAGTCCACCGTGCAGACCGACTGGGCGAGCGGCTACAACAAGCTGCAGTGCCCGGCCGGGCAGATGGCGGTCGGCTACAGCGTCACGGTCGGCGTGATCAACAAGTGGTCGACGTCCAAGCTCCTCTGCGCGCAGAGCGAGACGGCACTGCCGTCGAGCCAGGGCCGCAAGGTGTGGTTCGACAACGGCGACAACCGGCCGGCCGGCGGCGGATCGATCCAGAGCGACTGGGCTCCCGGCAACTACAAGGGCCAGTGCGCCGATGGCGAGTACCTCTCCGGCATCGCGTTCACCTGGCGTTGGAACCACGGCGGCGTGCCCGACATGCTGCTCTGCAAGCCCCTGAGCTGATCGGCGGATGACAGAGGGGCCGGGTCGCAGTCGCGACCCGGCCCCTCCTTCGTGCCGTCGTCAGGCGTGCGGGGCGTCAGGCGAGCGGCGCCAGCCGCACCTCGTGCACGACCTCGCCGCCGAGATCCCGCATCGTGAGCACGAGCTCCTCCGCGGAGGCGACGCCGTCGATCCACGCGGCCGCCTCGTCGGAGGTCGTCTCGGCGTCAGGCCCGCCGCTGATGAGCTGCGCGTACGGGAACTCCTCGGTCGGGGGGAGCGAGGCCCGGTAATGGGTGTGCCCCGACACCACGATCTGCGCGCCCCACTCGACGAGCGCGTCGTGCCAGGCGTCGCGGCTCATGCGGCTGAACCAGTCGTAGCCGTCGGCGTCGTAGTCGACGACGGTCTCGTCGATCCACCGCAGGGGGATGTGGCAGAACACGACGCGGTACGGCGCATCCGCGAACTCGGGCCGTGCCGTGACCTCGCGCAGCCATTCCGCCTGCTCGGCGCGGAGCGGCTCGAACGCGACCCGACCCTCGAAGGTCGGGTGGGCGTCGGGCTTGTCCTCGCCGGTGTGCAGCACGATGCACGCGACCGGGCCGATGCGGAACGCGGTGAACGGCCGGCCCTCCGGCGTCGCCACGAAGTCCTCGAGCTGGTAGGCCCAGGCGCCGCGAACGTCGTGGTTGCCGACGACGATCGCGAGCGGGCGGCCGGCGCTCACGTCGAGGCCCGCCGGGTTCAGCACCGTCGAGGTGAACCACGACGGGTCCTTCCAGTCGTTGCAGAGGTCGCCGTTCCACACGAGCACGTCGACCTCGGGGGTGGCCTCGTGCAGCGCGCGCAACGTGTCGTCGCGCTGGTGGGTGTCGTTCCAGACGGCGAAGCGGGCGGTGTCGGATGCCGCGTCGAGCGTGCGCACCGTCTTCCACTCGCTCTCGTGGCGCACGCGCCGCCGGTCGACCGACTCGGTGATCGCGCGGACGCGGATGCCGGTGCCCGCGGGCAGCCCGGTCATCCGCACGCGCAGCACCCGATGATCTTGGGGCACCATGCCGAACGCGTCGCTCGTCACGGTGCCGCGCGAACCGTCGGCAGCCTCCCACTCGATCCAGCCGCGGCTCAGCCCGCGCACGCCCCACACCACTTCGAAGCCGTCGGAGCGAGGCGCCATGACGACCGGGGGACTGGTCACGATCGACGCGCTCATCGCGTGGCTCCGAGGCCGAGGCCGAGACCGAGACCGCGGCCGCGACCGGCGTCGGCGCCCGTGCCGAGGTCGAGCTCGAAGCGGAACCGCAGGTCGTCGTCGAACCACATCGTGAAGTTCGTGCCCCACATGTTGTTGTGCAGGTTCACGTGCAGGCCGTCGCCCGGATCGGGCACCGCGTTGTCGAACCGGTACAGCGCGGGCCGGCCGATCGCGACGAGGGCGGCGTCGAGCGGCCGCAGCGAGAAGTCCCGCGTCGCCGTGTGCGTGACCTCGGCGACCGCATGCAGGCTGCGGTTGCCGTTGCGGACGACCGACTGCGGGTCGACCGGCGTCTCGATCTTCGTGAGTCGCCAGTCGCCCGGCCCGGTGATGGGGCGGAAGCCGAGCCAGCTCGCCTCGGGAAGCCGCGAGGCGTCCTTGCCGCGGAGGTCGAGCGTGACGGTGATCGGTCCGGGCGCGGACGGGAACCGGTAGGCGAGCCGGATGTCGCGGGGCCCGCCCCATGACTCGCTCGCCGCAGCGGGCAGCGCGAGTCGCAGCACCGCGACCGTGTCGGCGCCGTCGTCGAAGCGCTCGGCGGACACCACTCGAGGCGCGAACGTCGTCGCGGGCAGCGTCTCGGCGATCGCGAGGCCGGGCTTCGACTGGTCGGGCACCGCCCACATGCCGTTCTCCTCCATGTCACGGCAGTACTCCCGCATCCAGCGCGCCTCGTCGCGCTCGTCGAACGTCTCGTAGCGGTAGGCGGCGAGC
>NZ_DATCVK010000056.1:0-3279 GCF_036566905.1 Microbacterium sp.
TGTTCGGCGGGTCGCTTCGCGCGGTGGGCGCGTGGGGACGCGTGGGGCACGGTTCCTCCTGTTGTCAGCATCGGCAAAGGATGACGGCGCAGGCCGCAGCATCGCGGTCTTCGTCGTCGTGAACCGGGCGCGTACGGACTCGAGCCCTGTCCGGGTGCGGCCCGGGGCGGCATCGCCCCCGGCCTGATTTGTTGTCGGCCACCACGGAAAGCGTATTCCGCTGGTGATCGCTGGCAGTCTCGCACGCCGCCCTGCGGCGAGGCAAGAACTTTGTGAAACGTTTTTACGAAGTTGCCTCTCGCGCTTGCGCAACGGCTCATCGCTCGCCTAGTGTCGCCGGCGAGCGCTTTCCCAAACCCCCGCCGTCGGTGTGCATACGGACCGCACCGGCGGCGGGCTCAGCGTGCCCGCCGACGTCCCACCCGCGCCGCGCTGCGTAGGCCGGGCCCGGCGTGAAACCGGGGGGAGTCACCTGCTGTCGGCTGGACGCACGCCACTAGGCTGGCGCCATGTCCGCGCACGTGCTCGACATCGTGCCGGCGCCACCGATGGCGGACGGCGGGCACGAGCAGGGGGCGCACCGATGAGCGAGTATCCCGACATCTCGGACCACGGGCTGATCGGCGACCTGCAGACCGCCGCGCTCGTCGACACCGAGGGGTCGATCGACTGGTTCTGCGCGCCGCGGTTCGACTCGCCGAGCGTGTTCGGGTCGCTCCTGGACGCCCAGCGCGGCGGCTTCTGCCGCGTGCGCCCCGAGACCGACGACTACGTGACGCGGCAGCTGTATCTTCCGGACACGGCCATCCTGCTCACTCGGTTCATGACTCAGGAGGGCGTCGGCGAGGTTCTCGACTTCATGCCCATCGCGGGCGACGAAGCGACCGACCGGCACCGCATCGCCCGGCTCATCCGCGTCGTCCGCGGGTCCATGACGTTCGTCGGCGAGATCAGGCCGGCGTTCACGTACGGGACCGTCGCCCACACCGGCGTCGAACCGGCGCTCGGCGACGGGGTGCTGTTCCGGGGCGGGGATCAGGCGCTCACTGTGCACCGAGTCGGCGAGATCATCCGCCGCGGCGAGCAGCAGGCGGGCAGGATCGAACTGATCGAAGGCGGCCTGCGCGTCCATGGCACGCTGCACGCCGGCGAACGCACCGGCGTGCTCATCGAGACGGGCGGCGCCGCGCCGCGTCGCGTCTCGATCGATGAGCTCGAGCGGATGTACCTCGAGACCCAGCGCTTCTGGCGCGACTGGGTGGGACGCTCGACGTACCGGGGCCGCTGGCGGGAGATGGTGCACCGATCTGCCATCACGCTGAAGCTCCTCACCTACGCACCCTCGGGCGCCCTGGTCGCCGCTCCCACGGCGGGCCTGCCCGAGCAGGTCGGGGGCGAGCGCAACTGGGATTACCGCTACACCTGGATCCGCGACGCATCCTTCTCGGTGCAGGCACTGCTCGGCCTGGGTTACCGCGACGAAGCCGAGGCCTTCGTGCAGTGGCTCACCGACCGGGTGCAGGAGAGCGCGGGCGACGAGTCTGGCCCGCTCAAGATCATGTACCGCGTCGACGGATCGTCCGATCTCGCAGAGACGACACTGCCGGAGTGGCGCGGCTACCGCGACTCGTCGCCGGTGCGCATCGGCAACGGCGCGGCCGACCAGCTGCAGCTCGACATCTACGGCGAGGCAATGGACTCCATCCGGCTCGCCGCCGAGCACGGCTTCCAGCTCAGCGACGGGGAGTGGTCCGACGTGAGCCGCATGCTCGACTGGGTCTGCGAGAACTGGGATCGGCCGGAGGAGGGAGTCTGGGAGACCCGCGGTGGACGGAAGAAGTTCACATTCGGGCGCTTCATGTGCTGGGTGGCGCTGGACCGAGGCATCCGTCTCGCCGAATCCGGCGGCCGACCCGCCGACATCGTGCGATGGCGCGGCCAGCGCGATGAGGTCTACCGGAAGCTCATGGCCACGTCGTGGGATGCCGATCGCGGCGCCTTCGTGCAGCACGAGGGGAGCGACGTGCTGGATTCCGCGAACCTCATCATGCCGGTCATGGGTGTCGTCTCACCGCGCGACCCGAAGTGGCTCTCGACTCTCGAGGCGATGGAGGTGGAGCTCGTGTCGGACAGCCTCGTGTACCGCTACAACCCGGCCGCGTCGCCCGACGGGCTGCGCGGCTCCGAGGGCACCTTCACGCTCTGCTCGTTCTGGTACGTCGACGCGCTCACGCGCACGGGACGCACCGAGGAAGCCCGCCTGACGTTCGAGAAGATGCTCACGTATGCCAACCACCTGGGGCTCTACGCCGAGGAGATCGGGCTGACCGGTGAGCAGCTGGGCAACTTCCCCCAGGCGTTCAGTCACCTGTCGCTCATCAACGCGGCAGTGAACCTGGACCGGCTGCTCGATCACTAGCATCGACGGATGTCGCGATTCGTGGCATCCGCACCTTCGCGCATCCCCAGAGCCCGCGGAGGACCGTGGTTAGGCTGGCGGCATGGCTCACAGTGGCGCCGCCCCCGGAGACCCCGCCGCGGCGTCGCGCGGCATCTCGCGCCGGACCCAGTCCGACATCTATCGCGCCGGCATCAGCGGCACCCGCCCGCACGTGCCCGTCGACGTCGCGGCGCTCGAGGCGGCCGCACGCAAGGCGCTCAGCGCCGAGGCGTTCGCCTACATCGCCGGGGGAGCGGGCGCCGAGCGCACCGTCGCCGCCAACCGCGCCGCGTTCGGCCGCTGGCAGGTGTGGCCCCGGCCGCTGCGCGATGTGTCGTCGCGCGATCTGTCGATCGACTTCCTCGGCGTGCGCCGCCCGACGCCACTCCTGCTCGCGCCGCTCGGCGTGATGGAGATGGCGCACCCCGACGCCGATCTCGCCGTCGCGCGGGCCGCGGCATCCCTCGGGGTCCCGTACACGCTCTCGAACCAGGCATCGTTCCCCATGGAGGAGGTGCGCGATGCCGCGCCGACCGGATCGCGGCCGTTCCAGCTCTACTGGTCGGCCTCCGACGAGCTGAACGCGTCGCTGCTGCGGCGGGCCGAGGCATCCGGCTGCCAAGCGATCGTGGTCACCCTCGACACCCACCTGCTCGGCTGGCGCACGCGTGATCTCGACCTCGCGTACCTGCCGTTCACCCGCGCCATGGGCATCGCGCAGTACACGAGCGACCCCGTCTTCCAGCAGCTCGTGCGCGAGAGATCTCGCGCGTCGGTGTCGTCGACCGGGGAAGCGGATGCCGCGGCCGAGGCCGCGCCGCCGGTGCGCCTGACGCCGC
>NZ_DATCVK010000057.1:0-3089 GCF_036566905.1 Microbacterium sp.
CACCGCCCGCTCCTCGCGCGAGCACGCGAGCGACCATGAGCTCGAGCTGGAGCCGGGGCGAAGTCGCGCCCGTCATGTCGTCGAGGGTGGCGATCACGAGGTCGGCGATGTGCGACAGGCGGGAGGTGCCGAAGGCGTCGGCCTGACGCTGCATGCGGGCGAGGTCTTCCGCCGACACGCCGCGCAGCACCGCGGCGGCGCCCTGACCGGTCGCCGACACGACGATGAGGTCGCGCAGGCGCTCGAGCAGGTCGTCGACGAACCGGCG
Source organism: Microbacterium sp. (assembly GCF_036566905.1). Taxonomy (GTDB): domain Bacteria; phylum Actinomycetota; class Actinomycetes; order Actinomycetales; family Microbacteriaceae; genus Microbacterium. The sequence continues at coordinate 269 of NZ_DATCVK010000057.1, forward strand.
CGGGTCCTGGCCCGTCTGCACGACACGGTCGACCGCGGCGAACGCGGCCGCGGCGTCGGAGGCGGCGAACGCGTCTACCACCTCGTCGAGCAGCTCGGCGTGGGTGTAGCCGAGGAGGGCGACGGCGCGGGCGTAGCTGACCTGGGCGTCCTCGGACCCGGCGATGAGCTGGTCGAGCAGCGACAGCGTGTCGCGCGGCGACCCGCCACCCGCACGCACGACGAGCGGCAGCACGCCCTTCTCCACCTCGACGCCCTCCTGCCCGCAGAGCTGCTCGACGTACTCGAGCATCGCGGCCGGCGGCACGAGGCGGAACGGATAGTGGTGCGTGCGGGAGCGGATGGTGCCGATGACCTTCTCGGGCTCGGTCGTGGCGAAGATGAACTTGACGTGGTCGGGCGGCTCTTCGACGAGCTTGAGCAGGGCGTTGAAGCCCTGCGGCGTCACCATGTGCGCCTCGTCGAGGATGAAGATCTTGAAGCGGTCGCGCGCCGGGGCGAACACGGCGCGCTCGCGCAGGTCGCGGGCGTCGTCGACACCGTTGTGGCTGGCGGCGTCGATCTCGACGACGTCGAGCGAGCCGCCACCGCCGCGGCCGAGCTCGACGCAGCTGTCGCAGGTGCCGCAGGGCGTGTCGGTCGGCCCCTGCGCGCAGTTGAGACAGCGGGCCAGGATGCGCGCCGACGTCGTCTTGCCGCACCCGCGCGGGCCGGAGAACAGGTAGGCGTGCCCGACCCGGTCGCTGCGCAGCGCCGTCATCAGGGGTTCGGTGACCTGAGACTGCCCGATCATCTCGCCGAACGACTCGGGCCGATAGCGGCGGTAGAGGGCGGTGGTCACTCCCCCAGCCTACGGCGTGACGCCGACATCGCGGTGGCCGCTCGCGCCGCCTGCTAGATTGCTCGGCAGTGACACGGGGTGCCCGCGCGGCGGGCTGAGAACACACCCGTCGAACCTGATCTCGATCATGCGAGCGAAGGGATGTCGCGATGAACGCGCGCACCGAACCCCACCTGTCCGCCCTCTCCCCCGCGGTCGCGCTGACGGCGCTGCGCGAGGCCTCGCCCTTGGTGCAGTGCATCACCAACGCGGTGGTGACGAACTTCACCGCCAACGCCCTCCTCGCCGTCGGCGCGGCTCCGGCGATGTGCGACATCCCGGGCGAGGCAGGGCTGTTCGCCGGCGTCGCCGACGGCGTGCTGGTCAACCTCGGCACCCCGACCGCGGAGCAGCGCGATGCCGCCCGCGAGGCTGTGCGTCACGCTTCCCGGTGGGTGCTCGACCCCGTGGCGGTGGGCGTGCTCCCGGTGCGCACGGCTCTCGCGGCCGAGCTGCTCGAGCACCGTCCGGCGGTCATCCGCGGCAACGCCTCCGAGATCCTGGCGCTGGCCGGCGAGGGTGCCGGCGGTCGCGGGGTCGATGCGACGGACGGAACGGATGCCGCCGCCGGCGCAGCGCGATCGCTCGCGCTGCGCGCGGGCGGCGTGGTCGCCGTGTCGGGCCCGGTCGATCTCGTCACCGACGGCGAGCGGGTCGTGCGCGTCCACGGCGGCGACGCGCTCCTCACCCGCGTCACCGGGGGCGGCTGCTCGCTCGGCGCGGTGATGGCCGCGCTGCTCGGTGTCTGCGCTCCGCTCGAGGCGGCGGTGGCGGCATCCGCCCTCTACGCGGTCGCCTCGGAACGGGCCGCGGCGCGCTCGGAGGGGCCGGGGTCGTTCGCCGTGGCGTTCCTCGATGCGCTCGACGCCGTGGCTGCGGCGCCCGCCGAACTCGATGCGCGCGTCGCCGACGCGCTCGCGGCTCGATGATCCGCCCCGTCGCGCGCCTCGCGGTGCATCTCGTGACCGACGACCGCGTGCCGTTCGACCGGCTGGTCGACGTCGTCGACGCCGCGGCGGGCGCAGGAGTCGACGTCGTGCAGCTGCGCGCCAAGTCCGTCAGTGCGCGCGAGCTGCTGCGGCAGGCGGTGACGATGTCGGACGTCATCGACCGCCGCTGCCTCCTGCTGATCAACGACCGCGTCGACGTCGCCGTCGCCGCGCGCGATGCGGGAGCGCGCGTCGACGGCGTCCACCTGGGCCAGGCCGACGTGGCGCCCGAGACGGCGCGACGCCTGCTCGGCGCGGACGCCGTCGTCGGATGGACGGCGAACTCGCCGGAGCACCGGGCCGCGGCATCCGCTCTGCGTTCCGGCACCGTCGACTACCTCGGCGTCGGCGTGATCCGGCCGACCCCGACCAAACCCGACCACCCGCCGGCGCTCGGCATCGACGGCTTCGCAGCGTTCGCGGCGAACACCACCGTGCCCTGCGTGGCGATCGGCGGAGTGCGCGTGAGCGACGTCGCACCGCTGCGGGAAGCCGGAGCAGCGGGTGTCGCGGTGGTCTCGGCGATCTGCGGGGCCGAAGATCCCGCAGCCGCGTCGCGCGCGCTCCGCAGCGCCGCCGATGCGCTCACGCTCGAGGCCGAGGCGGTCGCGCGGTGAGCGAGGTGTTCGTCGCGCAACCCGCGACCGCGCCGCAGCGCGCGCAGGCGATCCCGCGCGTGCTGAGCATCGCCGGCACCGACCCGACGGGCGGCGCCGGCATCCAGGCCGACCTCAAGTCCATCGCTGCGCTGGGCGGCTACGGCATGGCCGTGGTGACCGCCCTCGTCGCGCAGAACACGCGCGGCGTGCGCGAGGTGCACGTGCCGCCGACCGCGTTCCTCGCCGCACAGCTCGACGCCGTATCGGATGACGTCGAGATCGACGCGGTAAAGATCGGGATGCTGCAGTCGGTCCGGATCATCGGGACCGTGCGGGAGTGGCTCGGCCGCGTGC
>NZ_DATCVK010000058.1:0-4513 GCF_036566905.1 Microbacterium sp.
CCGGCCCGCTCCAGTTCGCGCACGGCGGCGCTCGTCGCCTCGGCGACCTCGGGGAAGACGTAGAGGCGTTCGAACTGAGCGAGCGCAGCGTCGACGAGGTCGGAGGCCGAAGGTCGAAGGGTTCCCATTCTCGGAATCGTACGGGGGCGTCGTCACCTGCCCGCAGGCCGACACGACTGCGGGGAACGGTCGCCCGCACCCCGCAGTCGTGCGTCGCGGGCTACCTGCCGGCGCGCGGGTCGAACCGTCCGGTGCTGACCGCGGCGACGACGCCGCCGTCGACCAGCAGGTCGGCGCCCGTGATGAAGCTCGCGTCGGAGCCGAGCAGGAACGCCGCGGCATCCGCGATGTCGTACGGGGTGCCGACGCGACCGGTGCCGGAGGCCGCGATCATGGCGCGCATCTGCCCGCCCGACTCGCCCGCGAGCTCCTGCTGGCCCATCGGCGTCGAGATGACGCCGGGGCTGATGCTGTTCACGCGAGCACCCTTCGCACCCCACGTCGCGCTCGCCGCGCGCACCCGCAGGTGGTTGGCGTGCTTGGCGAACGGGTAGGCCGCTGCGGCCTCCGTGATCGAGCCGAGCGCCGGAAGCGCGAGCAGCTCGTCGCTCGGCGCGTTGGCGAGTGCGTGGGAGATCTCGGGTGGCAGCGGCGGCAGGAAGTGGCCCGCCATGCTCGCGATGACGAGGCCCGCGCCGCCCGGGGCGATGACCCGCTCGAACTCGTCGAGCACGAGCGCCGTGCCGAGCAGGTCGACCGCGAGGATCGCGTCGCGCGGCGCCTGCACCGGGGAGAGCCCGGCCGTGTGCACGACCTGGGTCACTCGGCCGAGCGCCGCCGCGGCGTCGGCCAGTTCACCGACGGACGCGCGCGACGACACGTCGACGACGTGCGCGACGACCTCGAAGCCGTCGCCCCGCAGTGCGCCGCCGACGCGGTCGAGCGCGGCCTCGCTGAAGTCGGCGATGACCACGGTGCGACCGGTGCCCTGTCGGCGGGCGATCGCCTCGCCCATGCCGCCGACCCCGATGACGACGAGGACGTCGCGCGTGCCGGGCTCGTGTGCAGGCGTCATGCCGCCGACCATCCGCCGTCGCTCGCGAGCACGACGCCGTTGATGTTCACGCCGTCGTCGCTCAGGAGGAAGGTGATCGACGCGGCGAGGGCCTCGGCCTCGGCGGCATCCGGAAGGATCGCCATGGCCTGTCGCACACGCTCCGCGCCGAGCGGCGAGGCGAAGGTCGCCTCGATGTTCGTGATGGTCGCGCCGGGGGCGACCGCGTTGACGCGAAGGCCGCTCGGCCCGTACATGAACGCCGTCGACTTCGTGAGGCCGACGACCGCGTGCTTCGACGCCGTGTAGGCGACGCCCGCCGCCGAGCCGCGAAGCGCGGCTTCGGAGGCCGTGTTGACGATCGAACCGGTGCCGCGCGCGAGCATGACGGGCACGACGGCGCGCATGAGCTTCATGGTGCCGTCGACGTTGACCGAGAAGACGCGCTTCCAGACGGCGTCGGTGAGCTCGCCGATCGGCGTCATGTCGTCCATGATGCCGGCGATGTTCGCGAGGCCGTCGATGCGGTCGCCCGCGGCGGCGACGATCTCGGCGACCTTCGCATCGTCGGTGATGTCGGCCACGAGGGTCACGATCTCGGCGCCGGTGTGCTCCGACGCGAAGTCGTCGAGGCGATCCTGCGAGACGTCGACGGCGATCACGCGGCCACCCTCGCGGGCGATGCGGGAGGCCGTCGCCCGACCGATGCCGGAGCCGGCACCGGTGACGATGACGGTCTTGCCGGCGAAGCGGCCCTGGTCGAGGCGCTCGACCCACTCGGGGCGCTCGACCTCGGGTGCGGCATCAGCGGCGTCGACGGCGTCGGCGGACTCGGTCGTCGGCTCGGGCGCCTCGGCGGATGCATCTGCTGCCCCTGCCGGCACGTCGCCGGCCGCGGCGCGTGCGACGAGCTGGTCGACCATCTCCTGGCTGAACTGGCCCTTGCTGAGCTTGATGAGGCGCTTGATGGCGAGGCGCTGCACGGGGCGCATGACGTCGGCGTCCTGGCCGGCCTGGGCGAGCAGGTCGCGGAGGATCGGGCCGCCCACGGGGTGCTCGAGCCAGGTCTTGATCGAGTCGTCGCCCGAGAGGGTCTTGGGGGTGCTCATGGTGGTGCTTCCTTCTCTTCGATGTGGTGCGAAGCCATACCGGACATCCTTGTCCGGTAGTAAGGTAGCACCCGTGCCTGAACGCGGGAAGGGAACTTCCGAGGGCCGCAAGGCCAATCGCGGGCCGAGCGCCGGTCCTGAGAATCGGCGCGCCATCATCGCCGCAGCGCGCGAGGTCTTCGCCGCCGACGGCCTGCAGGGACCGTTCAATGCGATCGCCAAGAAGGCGGGCGTCGGGCAGGGCAGCCTCTACCGCCATTTCCCTGATCGCCTCGCGCTCGCGCTCGCCGTCTTCGACGAGAACATCGACGATCTCGAGGCGGCCGTCGAGCACGAGGGCGCGACACTCGACGACCTCCTCGAGGCGATCATCGGGCAGGCGGTCGTGTCGACGGCCCTCATCGACCTCATCTGGCAGCACCAGCACGACGAGCGCGTCGCCCACCTCGGTTCGAGGCTCGCGGCGGTCGTCGGCGCGGTCGTCGTGCGCGAACGCGCGGCAGGGCGCATCGGCGACTCCGTCGAAGACGCCGACGTGCTGCTCGCCGTGTCGATGCTCGCCGACCTGCTCGCGCGCACCGGCGCTGAAGATCGCCGGCAGGTCGCCCAGCGTGCGTGGTCGATCTTCCACGCGGCATTCGCTCCGCGCTGACGCCGGGTTCAGTCTTTCGTTCGATGCGTCGGCGGCGAGCCGAAGAGGAGGATCGAGGTGAGGCTCGACCGCCTCGCCTGCCTTCGAAGGGAACCGCCATGCAGAAACTGTTCTACGCAGCCTTCGCGTACATGATCGTCGGTGTCGGCTCCGGCCTCTTCTACCGCGAGTTCACGAAAGCCAACGACTTCCCCGAAGGCCAGTTCACCCAGCTCGGCCTGGCCCACACGCACCTGCTGACGCTCGGCTTCATCGTGCTGCTCATCGTGCTCGTGATCGAGAAGGTCTTCGTCATCTCGAAGAGCCACCTCTTCGAGTGGTTCTTCTGGGTCTACAACGCGGGGGTCATCGTGACGTCGGCCATGCTGATCTGGCACGGCTCGCTCACGGTCATGGGCGAGGAGTCGACCTCGGCGATCGCGGGCATCGCCGGCCTCGGCCACATCGCGCTCACCGCGGGCATGGTGCTGCTCTTCCTCGCACTGCGCAGTCGCATCGTGGCGCCGGCAGCCGCACAGCCGGTGGCGGCGGCGACCGCCGCCGACTAGGCAGCGCCCCGCGCGGCCCGCCGCCCGGGCGGCGATCGCCCCGCCGCGACTGTCAGGTGCGTGCGTCACACTGAAGTCGTGATCGCCGACCATGCCCTCAGCTGGCGGCCGCGGCATCCGACCGATCTGCGGCAGACGCTCGGAGCGCTGCGGCGCGGCGGCGCCGACCCGGCATTCCTGGTCGACGCGACCGGCGCCGTCTGGCGCACGACGCGCACGCCCGAGGGCGATGCGACCCTGCGCCTGACCCAGCCCGATGCCGAGACGCTGCGCTGCGAGGCATGGGGGGCCGGCGCGGGTGCAGCGGTCGCGCAGGCACCCGAACTGCTCGGCGACGCCGACGACCCGACCGGGTTCGAGCCGCGCCTCCCCGTGCTCGACGACGCGCACCGGCGCAATCCCGGCCTGCGCATCACGCGCACTGCGCAGGTCTTCGAGGCCCTCGCCGCCACGATCCTCGAGCAGAAGGTCATCACCCTGCAGGCGCACGATTCCTGGCGCCGCCTGCTCACCGGATTCGGGGCCCCGGCGCCCGGTCCGACGCCGCGGCCGATGCGGGTCGTGCCGTCGCCCGAGGTCTGGCGCACGATCCCGAGCTGGGAGTGGCACCGCGCCGGCGTCGACCCGAAGCGGGCGCGCACGCTGGCGAACGCGGCAGGGTACGCCGACAAGCTCGAGGCCGTCGTCGCGATGAGCCCGGCGGATGCCGCGGCTCGCCTCACCCTCATGCCGGGCGTCGGCCCGTGGACCGTCGCCGAGGTCGCCCAGCGCGCGCTGGGCGACGCCGATGCGCTCTCGGTCGGCGACTACCACCTCTCGAACTACGTCGGGCATGCGCTCGCGGGGCGCGACATGACCGACGACGAGATGCTCGAGACGCTCGAGCCGTGGCGCGGCCACCGCTATCGCGTGGTGCGGCTGCTCGGCGCAGCGGGGGTGCGAGGCCGGCCCCGGCGCGGCCCGCGCATGGCCTTCGTCGACCACCGGGCGATCTGACCGGAGCGCAAGCGGGGGTCCGTTCCCCGGGAGTTGTTCCCCTGGCGCATAGGACACGCATAGGCTCTGCAATTACCGTGCTTTGAGGCCGACCCGGCTTCTCCCGATTGCGAAGGACACACACACCGTGAATACAACCGCCTCCAAGGTCAAC
>NZ_DATCVK010000059.1:0-14798 GCF_036566905.1 Microbacterium sp.
CGACGTGCCGCCGTTCGGCTCACCCCAGACGACCTTGAGCTCCGTGCCCTCGGGCACGTTCGCGTCGACCGTTGCCAGCGAGAGGCCGCGGCGCTCGTTCGCGCTGTACCCGGTGAACATCGAGAATCCGACGACGGTGCCGTCGGCGTCGACGACCGCGTCGTAGTTCGCCGAACCGTAGTTCGCGAGCGGCAGGTCGAAGAACTTGTAGTTCGGTCCGTCGACGTTGAGCAGCGAGGTGAAGACCTTGCCGAGGTCCTCGGCGTCCCACGCGAGGGTGACCTTCTTGCGCTGCGAGGCCTGGTCGACCTTCTCGAGTGCGTCGCGTCCGATGAAGTCGTGGTCGAACTTCACGAACGAGCCGTAGCCGAGGTCCCAAGGGTTGAGGTAGTAGTCCTCGATGTCCTCCGACACGAACGATCCGGCGAGGGCGTTGATCGCCTCGTAGCTGCTCGCCGGCAGCCACTCGCGGTAGCGCCGCTCGATGTCTCCGCCGGTGTAGATCGCGGGAAGCGGCGACGGGATCCACCCCGACTCGAGGGTGTTCGACGAGTACGCGCGCGAACCGCACGGCTCGATGCCGAACTCACGCCCCGCCTCGAGCACGGCATCCCGGATCCTCCCGTGCTGCTCGTACGGCCCCCAGATCTCGAGGCCGGGCGCTCCGGCCATGCCGTGCCGGAGGGTGCGCACGTGCTCGCCGGCGATCTCGAGCTCTCCCATGTGGAAGAACCGCACCTGCTCGACCTCGCGGCCGGCGAGCTTCTCGATGATCTGCCAGGCGTTCGGGCCCTGGATCTGGAAGCGATAGAACTCGCGTGTCACCGCCTCGCCGTACGGGCGCGACGGCGAGCGGTCGTCGTAGCGGGTCTCGACGCCGTAGCCGCCGGTCTCGGCGTGGAACTGCAGCCAGTTGGCGCCGGGCGCGCGGCCGACGTAGACGTACTCGTCCTCGGCGAGGTGGAACAGGATGCCGTCGCCGATCACCCCGCCGGTCGAGGACGTCGGCACGAACTGCTTGGCGGTGTTCACCGGGAAGTTGGCGAACGAGTTGACGCCGGTGTCCGACAGCAGCTTCAGCGCGTCGGGGCCGGTCATGAAGAAGTTCACCATGTGGTGCGTCTGGTCGTAGAGCACCGCCGTCTCACGCCAGGCCTTCTGCTCACGGCGCCAGTTCGTGAACTCCGCGGGCACGACGGGGTAGATGTAGGTGCCGAGCTGCGAGTTCCGCAGCATCTCGACCACGCTCCCCTGTTCGTCCATGAGCTCCTGCAGGTTGCTCGCCATGAGTTCCTCGACTTCCTCGTCCAGTGTTTCGGGGTGACCTGAGCGCGATGCTACGTGTCCGCTATACCTACGTCCAGAGGTATACGGTCGCCACGATTGTAGACAATTTGTTGACCATTTCGCCATGGGTGTGATTCGCTGGCCCCATGACAGACACTGCCGACACGCTCCTCGTCGTCAGCGCCCACGCCGGCGACTTCGTCTGGCGGGCAGGCGGCGCGATCGCCGCCGCGGCCCTCCGCGGCGAGCGCGCGGTGGTCGCCTGCCTGTCGTACGGCGAGCGCGGCGAGTCGGCCAGCCAATGGCTCGACGGCAGGTCCTTGGATGAGATCAAGCGCATCCGCCGCGACGAGGCGGAGGCTGCGGCATCCGCTCTCGGAGCCGAGATCGAATTCCTCGACCTGGGCGACTACCCGCTCGCCGAGTCGCGCGAGGCCGTCGCTCGCCTGGTCGACCTGTACCGGCGGGTGCAGCCCACCGTGGTACTCACGCACACCCTCCGCGACCCGTACAACGGCGACCACCCCGCCGCGGCGCGCATGGCCCTCGACGCCCGCGTGCTGGCGCAGGCGATCGGCGTGGCGAACTCCGACGGAAGCTACCCCTCGAAAGATGACATCATCGGCGCCCCGCCCGTCTTCTTCTTCGAGCCGCACCAGCCCGAGCAGTGCGACTTCACCCCGAACGTCCTCCTCGACATCACGGAGGCGTTCCCGCGCAAGCGCGCCGCGATGGAGTGCCTGCCCGCCCAGAAGCACATGTGGTCGTACTACACCGACCTCGCGACCCGCCGCGGCGTGCAGCTCAAGCGCAACGCCGGCCCGAACCTGGGTCTCCCCCACGACACGATGGGCGAGGCCTACATGCGGCACTTCCCGCAGGTCACCCAGACACTGTCATGAGCGGATGGACCTTGTCGTGAGCGGAGGGACCTGGTCGTGAGCGGTCCGGTGGTCGTCACCGACATCGAGCGGGCGGATGCCGCCACCGCCGACGCCCTGGGCGTGCACGGCGTCGCGACGGTGCACGAGGCGATGGGTCGCACCGGGCTCGTGGGTGCCGGCATCCGTCCCATCCAGGACGGCGTCCGGATCGCGGGCACGGCCGTCACGGTGCTATGCCACCCCGGCGACAACCTCATGATCCACGCGGCCGTCGAGCAATGCCGCGCCGGCGATGTGCTCGTGGTGACGACGACGTCGCCGTCCGTCGACGGGGCGTTCGGCGAACTGTTCGCCACCGCCCTGCACGCCCGAGGGGTGCGCGGGCTCGTCACGACGACCGGGGTGCGCGACATCGCGGAGCTGCGGACGATGGGATTCCCTGCGTGGTCGGCGGCGGTCTTCGCGCAGGGCACCGTCAAGGCGACGCCTGGCTCGGTCAACGTGCCGATCACCCTCGGTGCGGTCACGGTCGCCCCCGGCGACGTCATCGTCGCCGACGACGACGGCGTGCTGCGGGTCCCGCGGCGCGGAGCGGACGAGGCCCTCGCCGCGGCGGACGCCCGCCTCGCGAAGGAGGAGGCCGACCGCGAGGCGTACCGCGGCGGCCAGCTGAGCCTCGACCGCAAGGGGCTGCGACCGCTTCTGGCCGAGCTCGGCGTCGAGTACCTGACGCAGGCGGACTGGGAGGCGCGAGACCGTGAACGCGGCTGAGCAGCCGGTCGCGGGCGAGCCGTCGGTCGCGGGCGCGGCATCGGTCGCAAGCACGGCATCGGTAGAGACGGCGGTGCGCGACGGCATCCGCTGCATGCTCATGCGCGGCGGCACGTCGAAGGGGGCGTACTTCCTCGCCTCGGATCTGCCGAGCGACCGCGCAGCGCGCGACGACCTGCTGCTGCGGATCATGGGATCGCCCGACCCGCGCCAGATCGACGGCATCGGGGGCGCGCACCCGCTCACCAGCAAGGTCGCGGTCGTGTCGCGCTCCGCAGTGGCCGGCATCGACGTCGACTACCTGTTCCTGCAGATCGGCGTCGACGCGCCGACCGTGGGCGACGCGCAGACCTGCGGCAACCTGCTCGCCGGCATCGGGCCGTTCGCGGTCGAGCGCGGCCTCGTGCCCGCGACCGGGGAGCGCACGACGGTCCGCATCCGGCTGCTGAACACCGGCGACATCGCCACTGCCGAGTTCCCGACCGTCGACGGGCGCCCCGAGTACGACGGCGACGCGGTGATCGACGGCGTCCCCGGCACGGGATCCGCGATCGAACTCGAAGTCGGCGGCGGGGCCGACAAGCCGCTACTTCCGACCGGCCACGCCTCCGACGAGATCGACGGCCACACGGTCACGTTGATCGACAACGGGATGCCAGTGGTGCTGCTGCGGGCCGAGGAGTTCGGCGTGGACGGCTCGGAGCCGCCCGCCGCACTGGAGGCCGACGACGAGCTCGCCGGGCGCATCGAGCGCGTCCGGCTCGGCGCCGGTCCGCTGATGGGGCTGGGCGACGTCGCCGGGCAGACGGTGCCGAAGATGATCCTGCTGTCGCCGCCCCGCGACGGCGGCGCGATCACGACCCGCGCCTTCATCCCCGCCCGCGTGCACACATCGATCGGCGTGCTGATGGCGGCATCCGTCGCGGCAGCGCTCAGGATCCCCGGCGCCGTCGGGCACGACATCGCCGGCCCGCTCGCCGGCGACGAGACCGCCGTCGAGCACCCCGGTGGCACCTTCCCGTCGCGCGTGAACGTCACGCGCGACGCCGGCGGCACGTGGCGCGCGACCTCGTTCTCGCTCCGCACCGCCCGCAAGCTCTTCGACGGCACGGTCTTCCCCCGCCCGCGCCGGTGATCGCACCCGAGACACCCGAACACGTCAGAGAGGACGCCCCATGACCGCCGACACGTCGTTCGACGTCGCCCACCTCGCCCACGTCGAACTGCTCACCCCGAAGCCCGCGGAGAGCCGGTGGTTCTTCGAAGAGCTCCTCGCGATGCGCGTCGTCGCCGAGGACGGCGACTCGCTCTACCTGCGCACCTGGGACGAGTACCAGCTGTACACGATCAAGCTCACCGCGTCGGATGCCGCGGGCGTGGGTCGCACCTCGTTCCGCGCCTCATCGCCGCAGGCGCTGGAGCGTCGCGTCGCCGCCATCGAGGCGACCGGGCACGGCACCGGATGGACCGAGGGCGACGTGGGCTGCGGGCCGACATACGGGTTCACCGACCCCGACGGGCACGCGATGGCGATCTTCTACGAGGCCGAGCGCTACGTCGCCACCGACGACAAGCCGGCGCTCAAGAACCAGGCCTCGCGCTTCCCGGGCCGGGGCGTGAACGCCCGCCGCCTCGACCACATCAACTACCTCGCGAAGGACGTCGAGGCCAACGGCGAGTTCCTGCGCGACGCGCTGGGCATGCGCGAGTCGGAGCGGATCCGGCTCGACAACGGCCGGTTCGCGGCGTGGTGGTTCCACTTCTCGCTGAAGTCGTACGACGTCGTGTACTCCGACGACTGGACCAAGCACGGCAACCGCCTGCACCACATCGCCTTCGCCCCCGACACCCGCGAAGACATCCTGAAGGCCGCGGACATCTTCCTCGAGAACGGCATCCACATCGAGTCGGGCCCGCACAAGCACGCCATCAACCAGACGTTCTTCCTCTACGTGTGGGAGCCGGGCGGCAACCGCATCGAGTTCGCCCAGGCCGGTGCCCGCCTGCTGCTGGATCCCGATCAGCCCGTCGTCGAGTGGTCCGAGGCCGAGCGCCGCAAAGGCCAGGCCTGGGGCATGAAGACGATCGAGACCTTCCACACGCACGGCACCCCGGTGGTCTGACGCTTCGTCTCGCTCGCTCACTGACCGGAAATCCCGGTCGTTGAGCGAGGGAGCGCCAGCGGCCGAGACGAAACGCCCCGAGCCGCTTTTCTGCGCCAGGTGCGGCGCGTTCCGTCTCGCTCGTTCCTCGCTCGCTCAACGACCGGAGCCCCGGCCCAGACCCGGGAATGAGAGCGTTGGTAAAGGGGTCAGCGCCAGACGTCGGCGGCGATGTCGACGACCTCGCGCACCTTGGCCCACTGCTCTTCCTCGGTGAGGACGTTGCCCTCCTCGGTCGAGGCGAAGCCGCACTGCGGGCTCAGCGCCAGCTGCTCGAGCGGGGCGAACGCGGATGCCTCGTCGATGCGCTTCTTGACGGCGTCCACGTCCTCCAGCTCGCCGCTCTTGGACGTGATCAGTCCCAGCACGACCGTCTTGTCGCCCTCGGGCAGGAACCGCAGCGGCTCGAAGCCGCCGGCGCGCTCGCTGTCGTACTCGAGGAAGTAGCCGTCGTAGGCGGTGTTGCCCAGCAGCTGCTCGGCCACCGGCTCGTAGCCGCCCGACGAGATCCAGGTGGAGCGGAAGTTGCCGCGGCAGACGTGGGTCGTGACGACGAGGTCGTCGGGCTTGCCGTCGAGGATGCGGTTGAGGATGCCGGCATACCGCTCGGCGATGCCGTCGGTGTGGATGCCGCGCTCGCGGGCCTTCTCGAGCTCGACGTCCGAGCACAGGTAGGCCCAGGCGGTGTCGTCGAACTGGAGGTAGCGCGCGCCCGCATCGTAGAACGCGGCGACGGCGTCGCGGTACGCCTGGACGAGGTCGTCGACGATGGCGTCGCGGCCGTCGTACGCCGAGGAGGCGATGTGCCCCGGCTCCAGGCGGAAGTCGAGCACGGTGGGTGCCGGGATGCTGAACTTCGGCACCGCGCCGGTGGTGCGCTCGAGCAGGCTCTTGAGCGAGCGGAAGTGGTCGAGGAACGGGTGGGTGTCGCTGAACCCGATGGTGCCGGTGACCTCGATGCCGCGCGGCTTGGTCTGCACACCCTGGAACTGGATGCCGTGATCGAGCTCGACGATCTCGACGCCGTCGAGCAGGCCGAAGAAGTCGAAGTGCCACCATGAGCGGCGGAACTCGCCGTCGGTCGCGAGCTTCAGGCCGGCGTCGGACTCACGCACGACGAGCTCGGCGATCGCGGTCTCCTCCGCGATGCGCAGCGCGTCGGCATCGATCTGGCCGGAGGCGAAGCGGCGGCGGGCCTCTGCGAGTTCGGCGGGACGGAGGAAGCTGCCGACGATGTCGGCGCGGAACGGCGGTGTTGACACCCTTGCGATGGTACGGGATGCCTTCGCGCGTAGGGAAACCCCGTGTCACGCAAGGACGCCCGCCTCAGAACACGTACTCCATGAGATCGGTGCCCAGCACGCGGAACGCCTCGTGCGCCCGCAGTCGGTGCGAGATCGACAGGTCGTCGAAGCACACGATGAGGGCGTACGACACACCGGCGCGGGGACCCGCCAGCACACCCGCCTCGACGCGGACGCCGGCATCCCGACCGGTCTTGTTGATGAAGAGCAGGCCGTGCTCGTCGTTCTCGTGCGAGAACGGGTCGAGTCCGGTCGCCGATGCCACGAGGGAGAGGTCGTGGTTGAGGCTCAGCCACTCGGCCACCTGCGCGCTCACGCTCGGCGAGACCACCTGCGAGTTGACCAGGGCCGCGAAGACCTCTGCGAGCTCGCGGGCCGAGCCGAGTGCGAAGTGCGGGGCGTCGTCGGGCCCGCGTTCGTCGCGGAAGCGGTCGAGCAGCGCGGAGCGCGAGAGACCGAGGTCCTCGATGCGCGCGCGCACCGCCGGCAGCCCGACCCTCCGCAGCAGCGCGTTGGCGGCCATGGCGTCGCCCGTCGACGCGGTGAGCACCGCGAGGTCGGACAGCGGCAGCGCGGGCGCCTTCAGGTGCTGCCACACTCCCCCGACGCCGACCGGCTCGAGCTGTGCGCGGTCGATGATCTCGAGCGGCTCGAGCCGCCCCGACTCGAACGCCGCGGCCACCTCGATGAGCAGCGGCACCACGCCGAGCCCCGCCACCGGCAGGGTGACGAAGTCGTCGCCCGAGAGCACGGATGTGCCGCGGTCGAGATCGGTGATCCGCACCGAGATCTTGGCACCCGATGCGGCGAGATCGTCGAGCGCCTTCAGCGTCGACGTGAACGAACGACGTCCGGCAGCCGCCCTCTTCGGCAGCCGCCGGCCGGTGCTCCGTCGCGCCCCCCGCAGCGACTCGGCGTCCCTTCTGGGCTCGATGCCCACGGAGTTTCCCTCCCATTGATGTTGTTGCGGGGCGAACGGGCCGCACGCGGCCCGGACGTCACCAGATGGTGACGCGCTGATCCTCGTCGAGCCAGAGAGCATCCGACGGCGTCACTCCGAATGCATCGTAGAACGCGTCGACGTTGCGGACGATCTGATTGCACCGGAACTCGTTGGGCGAGTGCGGGTCGATCGTCAGCAGACGGATGGTCTCGGCATCCCGCCCCTTCTGCTGCCAGATCTGTCCCCAGCTGAGCAGCAGACGCTGGATGCCGGTGAAGCCGTCCAGCTCCGGCGCCTCGGCATCGCCCAGCGACAGGGCGTAGGCCCTGATCGCGATGCCGAGACCGCCGAGGTCTCCGATGTTCTCGCCGATCGTGAGCGCGCCGTTGACGGTGTTCTCCGGAGCGAGGCCCTGCGGCACCAGGGCGTCGAACTGGGCGATGAGGTTCTTGGTGCGCTCCTCGAAAGCCGCGCGGTCATCGTCGGTCCACCAGTCGCGCAGCGACCCGTCGCCGTCGAAGCGGCTGCCCTGGTCGTCGAAGCCGTGGCCGATCTCGTGGCCGATGACCGCGCCGATGCCGCCGTAGTTCGCAGCGGCGTCGCGCTCTGCGTCGAAGAAGGGGTACTGGAGGATCGCCGCAGGGAACACGATCTCGTTCATCAGCGGGTTGTAGTACGCATTGACGGTCTGCGGCGTCATGAACCACTCGTCGCGGTCGATCGGCTGGCCGACCTTGGCGAGCTGCCGGTCGTGCTCCCACACGTGGGCGCGGCGGACGTTGCCGACGAGGTCCTCGGCGTCGATCTCGAGCGCCGAGTAGTCCTTCCACTTCACCGGGTACCCGATCTTCGGGGTGAAGGCGTCGAGCTTCGCGAGCGCGCGCTCGCGGGTCTCGGGAGTCATCCACTCGAGCCCGGAGATCGACTGGCGATAGGCCTCGATGAGGTTGGCGACCAGCTCGTCCATCGCGACCTTCGACGCCGGCGGGAAGTGACGCTCGACGTAGACGCGGCCGATCGCCTCGCCCATCGCCGCCTCGGTGAGGCTGACGCCGCGCTTCCACCGCTCGCGGTTGACCGGCACGCCGGTGAGCTGCGTCCCGTAGAAGCCGAAGTTCTCGGCGACGAACTCGTCCGACAGGAACGGCGCCGCCGAGTGCACGACGGTGAACCGCAGCCATGCCTTCCAGTCGTCGAGGCGGTCCTCGACGAGCAGGGCGCCGAGACCCTCGAAGAAGCTCGGCTGGTACACGTTGATCTCGGCGAACGCATCGGCGTGGTCGGAGGCCGCCCCCTCGCGCCACGGCGTCAGGTCGACGCCGACGAGCGCCTGCACCTCGTCCCACGTCTTGAGGTTGTAGGTCTTGACCGCGTCGCGGCTCGCGACGTTGTCCCAGTGGTGGGTGGCGATCTCGGTCTCGATCGCGACGATGCGATCGGCGGAGGCCTCGGCCTCGGCCACGCCGGCGAGCTCCAGGATCCGCTGCACGTGCGCGCGGAACGCGATGCGGGTCTCCTGGAAGTTGTCGAGGCGGTAGTAGCTCTCGTCCGGCAGCGAGAGGCCGCCCTGGATGAAGAACGGCACGTAGCGCTCGGGGTTGCCCGGGTCGGGCTCGATGTACAGGTGGATGAGCGCCGCGATGCCCTCGCGCTCGAACTCGCCGATCGTGCGGAGGAAGCCGGGGATGTCGGCGACCGCGTCGACGCGCGCCAGTACGTCCGCGAGGGGTGCCGCACCCTGCGCGTCGATGCGCTCGGTGTCCATGAAGCTCGTGTAGAGGTCGCCGATCTTGCGCGCCTCGGTGCCGGGCTCAGCCTGCTGCGACTCCTCGACGATCGCGTGCACGTCCTTCTCGGCCTGCTCCGCGATGAGGTGGAACGAGCCCCACCTCGCCTTGTCCTCGGGGATCTCGGTCCGATCCAGCCACGAGCCGTTGACGTAGCGGAACAGGTCGTCCTGAGGGCGGATCTCGGCGCTGAGTTCCTCGAGCGCGAGACCGGAGCGGGGGGCGTCGGTCATGCGTTCCAGGGTAACCGTCCCCAGGTGTGCGAATCCTCGGTGAGGCACCGATCCGGGGCCGTGACCGCATTGTGATGATGACGGATGCCGAGGGCCGGCGTCGGAGCGCGCCGCCGGCGTCGGCGGCGCCTCCTAGGCTCGGAGGGTGACGACCGACACCCTGAATCGCGACATCCTGCGGCTCGCGGTGCCGGCGCTCGGCGCCCTGATCGCCGAGCCGCTTTTCCTCATCGTCGACTCCGCGCTCGTCGGGCACCTCGGCGTCGAGCCGCTCGCCGGACTCGGCATCGCGTCCGCGGTGCTGCAGACCATCGTCGGGCTGATGGTCTTCCTCGCCTACTCGACGACGCCGGCCGTCGCCCGCCGGTTCGGCGCGGGCGACCCGTCCCGCGCCGTGTCGGTCGGCATCGACGGCATGTGGCTCGCCCTCGGCATCGGCGCCGTGCTGGCACTCGTCGGCTATGCCGCCACGCCTGCTCTCGTCGGGCTGTTCGGCGCGACGCCCGAGGTCGCCCAGCAGGCCGAGATCTACCTGGGCATCTCGATGTGGGGACTGCCCGCCATGCTGGTCGTCTTCGCCGCGACCGGCCTCCTCCGCGGCATGCAGGACACGGTGACGCCGCTGTGGATCGCGGGCCTCGGCTTCGGCGCCAACGCCCTCCTCAACTGGGCGTTCATCTACGGCTTCGGGTGGGGCATCGCGGGCTCCGCCGTCGGCACCGTCGTCGCGCAGTGGGGCATGGTGGCCGCGTACGCGGTCGTCGTGGGGCGCCTGGCCCGCCGGCACGAGGCATCCATCCGCCCGCAGCGCGAAGGGGTGCGCGGCTCGGCGCGGTCGGGCGGGTGGCTGTTCCTGCGCACGGTTTCGCTGCGGATCGCCCTGCTCGCGACCGTGGCGGTCGCGACGGGCCTCGGCACGGTCGAGCTCGCGGGCTGGCAGGTCGCGTTCACGATCTTCTCAACAGCGGCGTTCGCGCTCGATGCGCTGGCGATCGCGGCCCAGGCACTCATCGGCAAGGGCCTCGGCGCCGAACAGACCGGGCTCGTGCGGCGCGTGCTCGGGCGCACCGTGGCGTGGGGAGCCTGGTTCGGCGTGATCACCGGAGCGCTGATCGGCGCGCTGTCGGGCGTGATCGGGCTGCTGTTCACCGGCGACCCCGGCATCGCCGCGCTGGTGCAGCCGGCACTCATCGTGCTCGCCATCGCGCAGCCGGTGTGCGGCGTCGTGTTCGTGCTCGATGGCGTGCTCATCGGAGCCGGCGACGCGAAGTACCTCGCCATCGTCGGGGTGCTCAACCTGGTGCCGTTCGTCCCCGCGCTCGTGCTCGTCGCGGTGCTGCACCCGGTCGGCGCGGCGGGGCTCGCGTGGCTCGCGCTGTCGTTCTTCGGCGTCTACATGCTCGCGCGCCTGATCACCCTCGGCTGGCGCGTGCGCGGGTCCGCCTGGCTCACGGCCGGCGCCTGACACCGACACGCCGGCCTTCGGACGGACGGTATCAGCGCCGCCCCGGTTGGCTCCTTGCTCGCATGGCGTGCACACGGCGACGCCAGGAGGAGTAGCCATGTCCGGTACCGGATCATTCGCGTTCACCGTTCACCCCCGCGCGCGTCTGCGCGAGGACCTCGCGCGCGCCTGGCGGCCGCTCGGTCTCGTACCCGAGCGCGTCTACGACACGGCTCTGCGCCGCCTGCCGCTGCCTCCGGTCACGATGGCGGGCGTGCAGATCGGCGGCGAGCGCGCCGGCCACGTCGTGCTGGTCCCGTTCGGTGCCCGGCACCTGCTCTCGGACATCGAGGAGGGGCGACGCCGCGTGAGCCGTGCGGTGGACCGCGCCGCCGCTCTCGGCGCCGACGTCGTCGGCCTCGGGGCGCTCACCGCGACGGTCACCGCCGGCGGCCTCACGCTGCGCGAGCGCACCGACATCGCCGTGACGAACGGGAACGCCTTCACGGCAGCGATCGTGGAGGATCAGATCCGGATGCTGCTGCCTCACGTCTCCGCACGGACCGGACGGCCGCACGTGGCCATCGTCGGCGCGACCGGCAGCGTCGGCACGGCGGTCACGAAGCTGCTCGCCCGCGACAGCGCCGGCGCGCAGCTGACACTCATCGCGCGCACAGAGGGGCGGCTGAAGGCGCTCGCGGCGGCGATCGCCGACGACGTGGATGTGGACGTCGCCCAGACCATCGACGCGGTCCGCGCTGCCGATCTCGTCGTGCTGCTCACGGCGTCCGCCGACACGCTCCTGGGTCCGGAGCACCTGGCATCGAGTGCGGTGGTGCTCGACGCCACCCAGCCGCGCAACACGTCGCCCGCGCTCGCGTCGGCACGACCCGACGTGCTCGTCGTCGACGGCGGCATCGTCGCGATCCCGAGCCTCCGCCTCACCGGCGGCGAGATCGGCCTGCCGGACGGCCGCTCGTACGCCTGCTTCGCCGAGACGGCGATCCTCGCGCTCTCCGGCCACTCCGGCCATTTCTCGCTGGGCAATCCGACGCTCGAGCAGGTCGCCGCCATCCGCGAGCGGGCACGGAGCCTCGGTCACCTGGGATTCCATGCCGCCGAGCCGACGAGCTTCGGCAGACCCGTCGCACTCGAGGCGCACTCGGCGGTGATCGCATGACCCGTGTGGTGATCCTCGGCGGCGGCTACGTGACGTTGCACGCCTATGCGAAGCTCGTGCGGCGCTGCGCGCGCGACGTCCGCCGGGGCGACCTCGAGATCGTCGTGATCTCCGCCGATCACGCGCACCGGTTCCACGGCTTCACGGGTGAGCTCGTCGCAGGCATGGTGCGCCCCGATCGCCTGGCCACGCCGTTGTCGGAGGCGATGCCGCTCGCGCGGATCGTCCGCGGCCGTGCCGCGAGCGTCGACACCGTCGGCCGCTCGGTGTCGTACCGCCGCGACGGCGACGCCGCGATCGAGACCCTGGCATACGACCAGCTCGTGGTCGGCACCGGCGCTGCCGAGCCGACAGCCGGTGTCACCGGGCTCCGGGACCACGGCTTCACGCTGCGCGGGCCCGATGAGATCGGGGTCCTCGCGGATCACCTGGCCACGGTGCCGCGCTCGCCCGTCGTCGTCGCGGGGGGCGGGATCGCCGGCGCCGAGCTGGCTGCTGCCATCGCCGATCGCGGCCATCCGGTCACCCTGGTCCACGCCGCCGGCCGGATCCTGGCCGAGTGGTCCGACCAGCCGCGACTCGTCGCACGAGCCGAGGCCGAGCTCGATCGGCTCGGCGTGCGGGTGATTCCGCGCACGCGCCTCACCGAGGTGACCCCGACCGATGCGGTGCTCTCGGATGGCACGACCCTGCCCACGACGACCGTGGTCGCCACCACGGGTCAGCAGCCGGTGCGCCTTCCCGGACTCGACCGGTGGCGCGATGAGCGCGGGCGCCTGCGTACGAGCCGCACACTCGCGGTCACCGCCGGCGTCTGGGCGGCGGGCGACGGCGCCCGGGTGTCGCATCCCGGCACGGGCGAGCCGGTGCCGGCCAACGCGCTGTGGGCGATCAAGGGCGGCGACCACATCGGCCGCGCGCTCGTCCGCGAGCTGCGCGGGCGCCCCGCGAGGCTGTTCACCTATCCGGGACTCGGTCGCGCCGCGTCGTTCGGCTACGGCCGCGGTCTCTCGGAGCTGTACGGCGTGCCGTTCACCGGTGCGCTCGCCTGGCTGCTGCGGCTGGTGTTCTTCCTGCGCTTCATGCCGTCACGGTCTCGCGCGGCCGGGGTCGTGGCCGATCTCGTGCGCTTCGCCGTCACGCCGCGCAGTGGACGACGGGTGCGCGCCGTTCCCGTTGCGACCCCGTTGGCCTCACCGGCCGTGCGTGCTGAAGCAGCGTGAGCGCGCCCCGGCTCACGCCCAGCGACGGCACCACTCGTACATGACGACAGCCGCGGCGGCGCTCGCGTTCATCGAGCGGGTCGAGCCGTACTGCTCGATCTGGACGGTCGCGGATGCCGCGGCGAGCGCCTCGGGTGAGAGCCCCGGACCCTCCTGACCGAACAGCAGCACGCACGCCTCCGGCAGGTCGGCGGCCGGGAGGGGCTTCGACCCCTCGACGTTGTCGATCGCGATCACCGGCAAGGATGCGGCATCCGCCCACTGGACGAAGGCCTCGACCGTCTCGTGATGGCGCACGTGCTGGTAGCGGTCGGTGACCATCGCGCCGCGGCGGTTCCAGCGGCGCTTGCCGATGATGTGCACCTCGGCGGCGAGGAACGCGTTGGCGCTGCGCACGATGGAGCCGATGTTCATGTCGTGCTGCCAGTTCTCGATCGCGACGTGGAATGCGTGGCGGCGCGTGTCGAGGTCGGCGACGATGGCGTCCATCGTCCAGTAGCGGTAGGCGTCGACGACGTTGCGCGCGTCGCCGTGCGCCAGCAGCTCGGGGTCGTACCGCGGGTCGTCGGGCCACGCGTCGGGTCCACCCGGCCAGGGGCCGACACCCACCGGCAGCGTGGGCTCGGCGGGCTCGGAACCTGGTTCCGGGCCTCGGTCGGGCCCGGTCTCGGGCGCGGGGTCGTGCGCGGTCGCGTCGGGCGAGGTCACCGGCCCAGGCTATCCGCCGTGCGCTGACTCCTCCCCGACCGCCGGACGCGGTGCCGACGCGTAAGGCCGAGGTGCGACGGCCGGGATCCTGAGGAGTTCGTCCTCGATCTGCCAGCCGTGTCACTTTTCGGCGTACCGAAAAACGGCTAGGATTTCGGTGTGCCGAAAACTGCCGACGATGTCAGGATGCCGCCAGCCACCACCCGCCGCTCGCTTCCCCGCCTGGCGTGGCTGATCGGTCCTGCGCTCGTGGCCGGCGTCGCGTATCTCGACCCCGGCAATGTGGCCAGCAACATGACGGCGGGAGCCCGCTACGGCTACCTGCTGGTCTGGGTGGTCGTGCTCGGCAACGTCATGGCCTGGCTCATCCAGTACCTCTCCGCCAAGCTCGGCATCGTCACGGGCAAGAGCCTGCCCGAGACGCTCGGTGACCGCATCCGCTCGAAATGGGGTCGCCGCGCATACTGGCTGCAGGCCGAGCTCGTCGCGATGGCGACCGACATCGCCGAGGTGATCGGCGGCGCGGTCGCGCTGAACCTGCTGTTCGGCATCCCGCTCCTGTGGGGCGGCGTGATCACCGGCACCGTGTCGATCGCGCTGCTGCTGATCCAGTCGCGCCGCGGCCCGCGCCCGTTCGAGTTCGTGATCATCGGGCTGCTCGCCATCATCGCGATCGGCTTCTCGTTCGGCGTCTTCGTCGCGCCGCCCGACGGCGCCAGCGTCGTCGCGGGCCTCGTACCGCGATTCGAGGGCACCGACTCGGTGCTGCTGGCCGCCTCGATCCTCGGCGCGACGATCATGCCGCACGCCATCTACGCGCACAGCGCGCTGGCGCGCGACCGCTTCGCGCCGCGCGCGGCCACGCTCAGCGC
>NZ_DATCVK010000060.1:0-64431 GCF_036566905.1 Microbacterium sp.
CGAGCCCGAGCGACCGGAACCACCCGCGCCTGAGCCGGAGCGACCCGAACCCTCAGCACCCTGGCGGTCATCGCGCGCGGCGCGCTTGCGCTGCGCGTTCGCACCCTGGCTCGTGCCGCGCGGCGTCTCGGCCACGGGAACCGGCTTGACGTACGGGGCGACCTGGCCGACGAGCGCGGTCACCTCGGGCGAGGCATCCGTCACGGTCACGGGCTCGACCGAGATCGACGCCTTGCGCAGGAGCTGCGACACGTCGCGCTTCTGCTCGGGAAGCACGAGCGTGACGACGGCACCCTCGGCCCCGGCACGGGCCGTGCGGCCCGAGCGGTGCAGGTACGCCTTGTGCTCGGTCGGGGGGTCGACGTGGATGACGAGCTCGACGTCGTCGACGTGCACACCGCGGGCCGCGACATCCGTCGCCACCAGCACCTTGACGCCGCCCGACGAGAACGCCGCGAGGTTGCGGTCGCGCGCCGCCTGCGACAGGTTGCCGTGCAGGTCGACGGCGGGGATGCCCTGGCCGGTGAGCTGCTTGGCGAGCTTCTTGGCCTGGTGCTTCGTGCGCATGAACAGGATGCGGCGACCGGTGCCCGACGCGAGAGCCTTGACGACGTCCTTCTTGGCGTCGGCGTCGGCGAGCGTGAAGACGTGGTGCGTCATCGCGGCGACCGGCGAGTGCGCCTCGTCGACGGAGTGCAGCACCTCGTTCTGCAGGAAGCGGTTGACGAGCTTGTCGACCCCGTTGTCGAGGGTCGCGCTGAACAGCAGTCGCTGGCCGCCGGCGGGGGTCGCGTTCAGGATGCGCGTGACGCCCGGCAGGAAGCCGAGGTCGGCCATGTGGTCGGCCTCGTCGATGACGGTGATCTCCACCGCGTCGAGGCGCACGAAGCCCTGCTTCATGAGGTCCTCGAGGCGGCCGGGGCACGCCACGACGATGTCGACGCCGGCGTTCAGCGCCTGCACCTGACGGTTCTGGTTCACGCCGCCGAAGATGGTGGTCGTGGTGAGGCCGTAGGCCTTCGCGAGCGGCGCGAGGGTCGCGTCGATCTGGGTCGCGAGCTCGCGGGTCGGCGCCAGCACGAGGCCGAGCGGGCGGCCCTTGCGACGCGGGCCGCCGGCGAGCTTGCCGCCGAGGCGGGCGACCATCGGGATGGCGAAGGCGAGCGTCTTGCCCGAGCCGGTCTTGCCGCGTCCGAGCACGTCGCGACCCGCGAGCGTGTCGGGGAGCGTGTCGACCTGGATCGGGAACGCGGTGGTCTTGCCGCCCGCGGCAAGCGCGTCGACGAGGGGCTGCGGCACGCCGAGCGCGCCGAAAGTGGTTTCAGTCATGGAGGATCTCCGGGCATTCGAGTGCCCTGTCGGTGGCCGGGGCGTATTTCGCCCGCGGGTCGCCGTACGAAAGTCATCACCGGCATCGCGCGGTCGAACCGGGCGGCGGCGGGAGGGGAAGCGTTCTACGACGCAAGAAGCGCGAGAAGCGCTGCAAGACTCACCACCCTAGCAGTGTGCACCTGGGTGTTCTCCCGAGCGGCGGTCGCGACCAGGTCGCCGAGCGAGGGCTAGCGAGACGGTGCGTCCTCCGCCTGTGCGTGCTCCTCGACCTCGAACTCGGGCTCTTCGGCCGCGGTCTCGTCGGACGCGGGTTCAGCGGGCTCGGAGTTCCGGGACTCTCCGCCCTTCCCCTCCTCGCCATCTTCAGGCTCCGCCACCTCGGCAGACGAAACGACCTCGTCCTCCGCCGGGGCGTCCGCGGCGAAGCGGTCGGTCGCGGCGCGGAGCGCGGCGGCGATCCCCGGTTCGGACGCCGCGTGGGCGGCATCCGGGACCATCGTGAAGTCGGCCTCGGGCCACGCGCGGTGCAGGTCCCACGCGGTCATCGCCGGCGTGCACACGTCGTAGCGGCCCTGCACGATGACGGCGGGGATGTGCCGGATGCGGTCGACGCCGGAGATCAGCTGATCCGGCGCGAACCAGCCGCCGTGCAGGAAGTAGTGGTTCTCGATGCGCGCGAACGCCACGGCGGCGCGCGGCTCGGACATCGCCTCGACCAGTTCCGGGTCCG
The DNA here is from genome assembly GCF_036566905.1 of Microbacterium sp. Lineage (GTDB taxonomy): Bacteria > Actinomycetota > Actinomycetes > Actinomycetales > Microbacteriaceae > Microbacterium. Next base: position 2,063 of record NZ_DATCVK010000060.1, read on the forward strand.
GCAGCAGCGTGAGGTTCGCCGCCTCCCATCGCGTCCAGGCGACGGCCGCCGGCACGTGCACGGCAGGGTCGGGGTCGGCGAGGCGGCGGTGATACGCCTGCATGAGCTGCGAGCGCTCGAGGATGGGGACGGGGGCGATGAAGTCCTCCCAGAGGTCGGGGACGACGGATGCCGCACCGCCCTCGTAGAACCACTCCAGCTCGTGGCGGCGCAGCGTGAAGACGCCGCGCAGCACGATCTCGGTCACCGCCTGCGGGTGCGCCTCGGCGTAGGCCAGGGCCAGGGCGCTCCCCCACGATCCGCCGAACACCTGCCACCGCTCGATGCCGAGGTTCTTGCGCAGCAGCTCGATGTCGGCGACGAGGTGCCACGTGGTGTTGTGACGGAGGTCGGCGTCCGGGTCGCTCGCGTGCGGGGTGGAGCGCCCGCAGCCGCGCTGGTCCAGCAGGATGATGCGGTACCGCTCGGGGTCGAAGAATCGGCGGTGCCAGGGCGACGTGCCGGCGCCCGGGCCGCCGTGGAGGAACACCACCGGCTTGCCCTCGGGGTTGCCGCTCTGCTCGTACGCGATGCGATTGCCCTCGCCGGCGATGAGCATGCCGGTGTCGTACGGCTCGAGAGGCGGATAGAGGATGTCGTCGAGGTGTTCGTTCACAGGCTGCTCCCCGACACGCTGAAGGTGTCGCAGGCGGACACGCCGCCCTGGTACCCCGCCTCGAACCAGCGCTGACGCTGCTCGCTGGAGCCGTGCGTCCAGGACTCGGGGTTCACGCCGCCCCCGGACTCCTGCTGGATGTGGTCGTCGCCGACGGTGCCCGCGGCGTTGAGCGCGTCGGTGATCTGCTGCTGCGTCGGCTCCTGCAGATACGGCACGCCGTTGTCGTCGACCTCCTCGGTCATGCCGCCGACCCAGGCGCCGGCGAAGCAGTCAGCCTGCAGCTCGGTGCGCACGCTGTTGCTGTCGGGACCTGTGCCGTTGTTCGGATGCTGCTCCATGATCCCGGCGAGGTGCTGCACGTGGTGCCCGTACTCGTGGGCGAGCACGTAGAGCTGGGCCAGCTCCCCCGCAGACGCGTCGAACTGCTGGCGCAGGAGGCCGAAGAACGTCGGGTCGATGTAGACGGTCTCTTCCGGCGGGCAGTAGAACGGGCCCGTCTGATTGGATGCCGTGCCGCACTGGGTCGGGGTCTGCACGTCGACGATCACGAGCTGGGGAGCGCGGTACCCCTGCATCTGCGTCGTCCAGTACTCGTCGAGCACCACGCTGCCGGCGGCGAGGCGGCACGCGTCATTGCGGTTCGCATCGGCACCGGTCTCGCACTGCTCGATCTCGGACTCCTCGCCTGCGCCGGCCTGCGGTGTCCCGGGAAGGATGCTCGACAGGTCCTGTCCGGTGAACAGCTGGAACAGCAGTACGGCGATCGCGCCGATGCCGGCGATGCCACCGCCCGCCACCGCCGCGCCCGCTCCTCGACGCCGCGCCGTGTTCCCCCCGACGTTGGCGTTCTCATTGAACGTCATGCCTGTCACGGTACCCCGATCGCCTGATCGCACACAGGAACGCCACAGATTCGCGCGGATTGCGTACAATGCCGCGGGCATAGGCTCGTGGCATGGCGAGCGAACCCACGACCGTGACCATCACCGGCGGCGGCGGCCAGATCGGCTACGCGCTGATGTTCCGCATCGCGGCCGGCGACATGCTCGGAGCCGATCGTCCGGTTCGGCTGCGGCTGCTCGAGATCCCGCAGGGCATGCGGGCCGCCGAGGGCGCGGCGCTGGAGCTGCAGGACTGCGCGTTCCCGCTGCTGGTCGACGTCGACGTGACCGACGATCCGCTGACCGCCTTCAACTCCACCCGCATCGCCCTGCTCGTCGGTGCGCGCCCCCGCGCCGCCGGCATGGAGCGCGGCGACCTCCTGGCGGCGAACGCCGGCATCTTCGGCCCGCAGGGCAAGGCGATCGGCGCCGTGGCCGACGAAGACGTGCGCGTGGTCGTGGTGGGCAACCCCGCGAACACGAACGCACTCATCGCCGCGGCATCCGCTGCTCCCGACGTGCCGGCCGACCGGTTCAGCGCCCTCACGCGCCTCGACCACAACCGCGCCGTCGGCCAGCTCGCCGAGGCGCTGCAGGTCGCGGCGGACGAGATCGCCGATGTCATCGTGTGGGGCAACCACTCCGCGACGCAGTTCCCGGACGTCTCGCACGCGATCCTCGCGGACGGCATGCCGGTGCTCGATGCTCTCGCCGAGCGTCTCGGGGGCCGCGAGGCGGCGACGACATGGCTTGACGAGGTCTTCATCCCGCGGGTCGCCAAGCGCGGTGCTGAGATCATCGAGGTGCGCGGCTCGTCGTCGGTCGCCTCGGCGGCGAACGCGGCGATCGACCACGTCCGCGACGAGCAGCTGGGGTCCAGGCGCGGACTGACGTCGGCCGCGGTGCTCTCGCGTGGCGAGTACGGCGTGCCCGAGGGCCTCGTGTGCTCATTCCCCGTGACCTCGCGCGGCGACCGAGCCGGCTACCGCATCGTCGAGGGGCTCGACCTCGACGATCGCGCGCGCGGTCGCATCGACGCCTCGGTGGCCGAGCTGGTGGCCGAGCGCGACGCCGTGCGCGACCTCGGAGTGCTCTGACCATTCGCCGACAGAGCCCGGCAATAGGCTCTGAGTCGTGGAAGTGCTGATCGTCGTCATCGTCGCGATCATCGTCATCGCGCTCGCGACGGCGGTCGCCCCGAAGCTCGGCATCGCGGGACCCCTGATCCTGCTGCTCATCGGGGGCGCGGTCAGCCTGCTGCCGTTCGTCGAGGTCCCCGAGATCGATCCGGACTGGATCCTGGTCGGCGTGCTGCCGCCGCTGCTCTACTCGGCCGCGGTCGCCCTGCCGGCGATCGAGTTCCGCCGCGACTTCGGGCCGATCGCGGGGCTGTCCTTCCTGCTCGTCATCCTGAGTTCCGTCGTGCTGGGCGTCTTCTTCATCGCCGTGATCCCCGGCATCCATCCCGCCATCGCCGTGGCCCTCGGCGCGATCCTGAGCCCCACGGATGCCGTGGCCACGTCCATCGTGAAACGACTGGGCGTCTCCCGGCGCGTGGTGACGATGCTCGAGGGTGAGAGCCTGCTCAACGACGCCACGGCGCTCGTGCTGCTGCGCACGATGATCGCCTCGGTCGCGGTCGCCACGACGGTGGCCGGTGACACCACCGTCGGCGTGGGGTTCCTGCCGGCCTTCGCATGGGGTGTGCTCGTCGCCGTCGTGGTCGGCGCTATCATCGGCTTCCTCAACCTGCGGCTGCGGGCCCTCATCAAGAACTCCGCCGCCAACACCGCGGTCGGCTTCGTGGTGCCCTTCATCGCCTACATCCCCACCGAGGAGCTCGGCGGGTCCGGGCTCGTGGCCGCCGTCGTCGCCGGCATCGTCACCGGGCAGGGCGCGGCGCGCTGGTTCACCCCCGAGCAGCGCCGCTCGGACGAGCACAACTGGCAGACCATCGAGCTCGTGCTCGAGGGCGCCGTCTTCCTGGTGATGGGGCTCGAGCTGCGCGACATCGTCACGCAGAACGTGCAGGACCATAACGGCCTCGGCACCGGTCTCGGCATCGCGGCTGGTGCGCTCGCGATCATCATCGCGGTGCGCGCGGGGTACGTGTCGCTCCTCGTGTGGCTGCAGAGCCGGCGCGCCAGAGGTCGCCAGCGAAGCCGGCTCGAGGCGATGTCGGCCAGGATCGACGAGATCGCCAGCGGCGGCGCAGTGCGCTCCGGCGCCGAGGCGGAACGGGGAACGGATGCCGCCGCCTCGCGAGACAGCGCGGCGCGACCGACGGCATCCCGTCGTCGCCGTCGTAACCGGCGCGACGAGGTGAACCTCGACAGCCCCCGGGCCCAGCGGCGGCTCTCGGCGATGCGCGAGCGGGTGTCGCGCGCGATGAGCGACCTCGACTACTACCAGGCGTCGCCGCTCGGCTGGAAGCACGGCGCCATCATCGTGTGGGCGGGCATGCGGGGCGTCGTGACGCTGGCCGCCGCGCAGACGCTGCCGCGCGACGACACCTCCGACCGGGCACTGCTGGTCTTCATCGCCTTCGCCGTCGCCGTGGGCAGCCTCATGCTGCAGGGCTTCACGCTGCCGTGGCTCGTCAGCGTGCTGCGGCTCGAGCGATCGGGCGACGACAGTCTCGACAAGGCGGAGCAGTCCGCCCTCGATGACGAGCTGCGCGACGCGGCCGTGGCCGCGCTGTCGAGTCCGGCCCTGCGCCGCCGCGACGGGACGGAGTTCACCGACGACCTCGTCGAGGTGGTCGGCAGCCGCATGGTCGATCCGCCCGACGAGACCGACACCCTTCCCACCCGCGACCTGCTCGAGCTCCGCCTCGCGATGATCGAGGCGATGCGCACGCGCCTCAACCGGCTCTCGTCCGGCGGCGGCTACAGCACGCCGGCCCTGCGCCACGCGCTCGCCGAGCTCGACGCCGACCAGCTGAGCCTCGAGCTGCGACTCGACGACGAGGACTGAGCGGCTGATCCTCCGGTTAGGCGCGGCGCCAGCCTCGCCCGGTGAGAGAATGGGCATCGAGCGAGGGGGCCTCACATGAGCGAGACGACGAAGATGCCGGACGCCGCGCATACGCACGCGGCTCCCGTCACCGGGTCGGCCGCGGCCGACACCGCGCCGCTGCACCTGCCGCACCCGGCTGCGGACTGCCCGAAGTGCTTCACCGAGCTGCAGCAGAACCGCGACTGGTGGCAGGCCCGGCCCGCGGGCTCACGGCTGGTCGGGCTCGTGATCGCCCGCGACGACATGCCCTTCGTCGTCGAACAGCGCAATGAACTGACGCGCTTCGGGGTGACGATCGAAGGTTTCCGGCATCCGGCTCCCGAGACGCTCGAGTCGTGGGAGGAGCGCCTCGTGCGCCTCTTCGGCACGCTGCGACGCGGCGATGTGCTCGTCGTCGCGAACGTGCACGCCCTCGGCCGCGACATCGACGAAGAGGCCCGCACCGTCGCCGAGCTGCACCGGCGGGGCGTCGTCGTGAAGGTCGTCAGCCACGGCGGCCGCCACCTCTACGACGCCGGACGCTGACCTCGCCGGCTGGAGGTCGGCAGCGCCGGCGCGCTCACCTGGCGCTCAGGCGTCGTCGTCGGCGCGGGAGTCGCGTTCCCCGCTGAGGGCGTTCGCGCGCTCCTCGTCCAGGAGCGGCAGATCGTCGCGCGTGACCAGGCGCGCTGCGAGCGCGTGCTCGACGAGCCGGACCCGGCGGTTGGTGGCGTACGAGCGGACGCCGCCGCGCATGCCCGGAACCCCGATGCGGTCCAGCTTGTCGCACACGTTGTCGAGCTTGCGGTTGAAGCGGGTGAGCGTCCAGCCCAGCCGCTCGGCGGCCTGCGCCGAGGTCGGCAGCTCGCTCATGCCGGTTCCCTCGCGGCGCAGCACCGGCTCGGCGAGCGCGAGGATCATGACGCGCTGACTGTGGGTCAGCGGCACGTCGCCGATCGTGCTCAGCCCGTCGTCGTCGGGCGGCGGCTGCGTGTCGCGGAACGTCGGCTCGGCGGCGTGGATCGTGAGCTCGTACGTCGTCGGCCCCGCGCTGAAGATGACGGATGTCGCGGCGAAGACCAGCGGCAGGCGCGCGCCCGGTGCCAGCCACGCCTGGACGCGGCCACCGGTGTCGGTGACTGTCGCCGACAGGCGCGAGCCGACATTGGAGAGCAGCCAGAGGCCCTCGACGTTCTGGATCGTGAGGAAATTTCGGTGCAGGAACAGGTTGTCGTCGATCGCGAGGTCGCCCTCACGTCCGACCGTGAACACGGTGTCGGGCGCGACCGAGAACTCCTCGCCGGCGAACTCGACCCTCAGCGTGTCGGCAACGGCAGCGGTCACGGTGCGCACCCCCGGCTCGGCGTCTGCTGGGCCCGGCCGTTCTCACGCACGAGGGTGACGTCGATGCACGTCGGCCCCGACGTCACGGCGGGCACGACGACCTCGGCGGTGTCGACGGACTGGGACTCGGTGGTGGGGTCGCTCGCCGAGACCGGTTCGACGATGTAGCTGTCGCCGTCCTGCGGATCTGGATTCGTCCACGTGAAGCGCACACCCCCGTCGACGACCGCACCGGCCACCTCATCCACGGGCGGCACGACCATCGAGATCGGATCCTGCGGCTTCGACGAGGCGGAGGGTGTCGGCGGGTCCTGGGACGTGCCCGACAGCAGGCCGGGAAGCGACACTCCGATGATCACCGCGACGATCACCAGGGCACCGACGCCGAGCCCGATCCACAGCCCGGTGCGCCGGCGCGGCGCGATCTCGTCGGGGTCGGATGCGACGACCTCATCCGTGCCGAGGGTGAACATCCCCGGCACGCTCGCCTCAGCCCCCTGCTTGTCGAGGGTGCTCCGAGACACGGTCGTCGCGTCGGTCGTCGCGAATCCGGTGGTCGCGGGGGCGCGGAGCACCGTCTCGTCGAGCGACACCGGCGGGGCAGCAGCGGGGCTCCGGAGCTGCGTCTGCTCGTACGCCGACGTCGGGGTCATCGACCGCGCGACCGTCTCGTCGACGGGCGCCGGCTCGAACCGCGACGCCGCCGGGGCGGTGACCGCCGACGGACGCGTCATGCCGGCTGCCGGAGTCGTCTCGGGGTTGATGCTGACGACGCCGCGCACGCGCGTGAGCCCGTCGTCCTCGTCCTCCTCGATGTCGTCCGGAAGCTGGTCGTCGAGGATGTCGATCGCCGTCACGGAGTGCGACAGCTCGATCTGCACGGTCTGCAGCGCACGCGCGAACGCGAGTGCGCTCTCGTACCGATCGGCGGGTGACTTCGCCATCGCCCGATCGAGCGCCCGCTGCAGCGACACCGGCACGTCGGCGCGGCCGAGAGACGGCAGCGCGAGCGTCTCGATGCGGTGGATGAGCTCGGCGGCCGTGTTGCGCTGACCCGGCAGCTCGAACGGCGACCGGCCGGCGAGGAGCGTGTAGACGGTCGCCCCGAGCGCCCACACGTCGGAGCGCGGGTCGCTGCGCGGCACATCGGCGAACGACTCCGGCGGCGACCAGGGAATCGACAGACCCGCCGACTCGGCGGCTGCATTCGTCGTCGACGCGATCCCGAAGTCGGTGAGCGCCGGACGGTTGTACTCGGTGACGAGGATGTTGGCGGGCTTGATGTCGCGGTGGAGCACCCCGGCGCGGTGGGCGGTCTCCACGGCGGCGGCGACCTGCACGCCGACGCGGAGCGACTCGGCGATCGAGAAGGGCTCCCGCCGGTAGCGCACCTGCAGGTTCGGGCGCGGGCAGTACTCCATCACGAGGTACGGGCGCCCGTCCTGCGCGACGCCGGCCTGGTAGATCGTGACGATCGCCGGGTGCGTCGAGAGCATGGCCATGACGTTGGCCTCGGCGGTGAACTCCTCGACCGAGCCGCTCGACATGCGCTCCGTGAGCAGCACCTTGACGGCCACGCGTCGCTTTGGAAGCTGCTGCTCGTAGAGGTACACGTCGGCGAAGCCGCCGGACCCGAGCAGATCGACATAGGTGAAGCCCGGCAGATCGGGCGGCGCCATCGGCGCGCGCTTGGGACTCACGACATCCCTTCGATCGCGACCGTGATGCCGTCGCCGAGATCCAGCACATCGCCCGGGACGACCACCGTGCCCTCACCCGGGTGCAGCCGCACGGGGTCCGTTCCCGGACGCAGCAGCGTGGTGCCGTTGGTGGTGCGGAGGTCCGTGGCGACGATGCTCTCACCTTCGGCCCGCAGCTCGACGTGGCTGCGCGAGATGTCCTGCTGCGGGCTGTCGACGGCAACCAGGTGCGGCAGGTCGGTGCCGCTCACGCGCGTGGAGCGCGGGCGTCGCCCGATCACGACGGTGCGGTCGAGCGGGATCACCTGCCCCGTCGACATCCGCACGCGCCCGGGTGCGGGCGGGCGCGGTGGGGCGAGCGGGTCGAGAGGAGTGTCCGCGGCGGAGGGCGCCGGGTTCGAACCTTCCACACCGGATGCCGCCGCACGCAGCGCGCGAGCCTGGGCGAGCGAGATCGTCGCGCCGTCGTGATCGCCGGCGACGGCCGGGCCGGGCGCCGGAGCCGGTGCCGGTGCCTCCTGCCGCTCGACGTCGTCGGCGGAGCGGATCACGGTGGCACCGATCAGCTCGTCGAAGCCGGCAGCGCCGACGGCGGCATCCTCGTCGTCTTCGTCCTCGTCCATCAACCAGGCGTCGAGGCCGCTTCGCGCCGGCGCGACGTCGTCCGGCGAGAGCGCGGAGTCGGACGGCAGGAGCGTCTCGGCATCGGCGAGCGACGGCACGGAGTCGATGAGCCCTCCGGCGGGCACGGCGTTCGCGGGCACCGGGGGCGCCGCGGCGCGGGGGGTCGCGGGAACCGCGGAGGTCGGCTCCGCGCCGGGCGCTTCAGCCGAAGTCTCGGCCGAGGGCTCGGAGGGGGCCTCGGCGGCCCCCGCGGTCGCAGCCGGAGCCTCCGGTGCGGCAGCGGCCGCCGGGGCGGAGGCGGGTTCCGGGCGCTTCGCCAGTGCCGGTGCCGCCGACGGGCGTGGGGCTGCGGCATCCCACACGATTCCGCCGGCCAGCACGACGCCGTCGGCGATCTCCCACTCGGCGGGCGACGAGGCGTCAGGCTCGGACGTCGTCAACGCCACGCGCACGACCGCAGGGATCACCCGCTCGGTCCACGTCGTGACGCCGGTGCCCGTGACGCGCTCAGGCGTCGCCGCGTCGACCTCGAAAGCGAAATCGCCCCGAACGGCGATGCGGATGCCGTCACCCTCGGGAAGCGCCACCGCGAAGGCCGGGATCGCTGTCAGCGACGCGCCGTAGGCGCCTGTGAGAGCCTCGATGACGCCGCCCAGTCCGCGCCCGTCGGCGACGAGGGTGCGGATGCGCCCGAGAAGTGCTGCCGAGGTTCCCGGTTCGAGCACCGCGAAACCGCGCGGCGTCACCGCGATCGGCGTGGTTCCGGGGGCGTACAGCGTCGGCATCAGAATCCTCCTGTGGCGACCGCGCGCGGCAGCGTGTCGCCGTCGATGTCGGCGGGCGGATCCGCGGGGGCGCTCACCGGCACCGTATCGCGTTCCCACGTCCGGTTCGTGCGGGTGCGCACCGCGAGGGCGTCGACGACCAGCGCGGTGATGTTGTCGCGGCCGCCTCGCACCATCGCCTCGTGCACCAGCCGCGTCGCCGCGGCCTGCGGATCGGTCTCGGTGAGCAGGATGGCGTGGAGCGCGTCGCGATCCAGCTCGCCGGAGAGGCCGTCCGAGCAGACGAGGATGCGGTCGCCCTCCTCCGCCGGGAGCAGCCAGTAGTCCGGTTCGGAGTCGCTTCCGGCACCGATGGCCCGGGTGATGACATTGCGTCGCGAGTCGCGCTCGGCCGCATCGGCGGCGAGCTGCCCGCTGTCGACGAGCTCCTGCACCACGGAGTGGTCGACGCTCACCTGCTCGAATCGCCCCTCGCTGAGGCGGTAGGTGCGCGAGTCGCCGAGGTTGATGGCCAGCCAGTAGCCCTCGCCGTCCACATCGGCGATGACGACACCCGCCAGAGTCGTGCCGGCTCCCGCACCGGCGCCGGGCGGCAGCATCGCGACGCGGCGGCGCGAGGCCGTCACGGCCGTCTGCACCTCGTCGATGGTGAGGCTCTGGCGGCCGGCGAGCGTCGCGAACTCCTCGATGACCGCCGCACTGGCGATCTCGCCCGCGTTGTGACCGCCCATGCCGTCGGCCACGAGGAACAGCGGCGAGGCGGCGATGTAGGAGTCCTCGTTGATGCGTCGCCGCAGCCCGGCATCGGTCGCCGCTCCGCACGCGACCGCGATCGGCGCCGTCGGTTCGGTCATCACGCGGCGCTCACGGCGACGCGCCGGTCGCCGAACTCGAAGGTGTCGCCGGCTCGCACGTTGGTGCGCACGCCGGGCAGCAGCGGGATCCGCGCGCCGTCGCGCACGAGCGTGGTGCCGTTGGTCGAGTGGCGGTCGACGATCCACGCGCCGGTGGAGTCGCCGCCGATCTCGAAATGCGTCTTCGACAGCGACAGCGTCTCGTCCCGCACGGGGATGGAGACCGCACCGTGCTCGTTCGCCGGGTTGCGCCCGTAGAGCGTGCGCCCGTACACGGCCATCCGCGTCCCGTCATCCCAGGTGAGGACGGCGAGCACCGGCGCCTCGTCGTACAGCGCCGCGCGCTCCGCGGGCGGCGGCACGACCATGCGCGTCTCGTCCAGGTCGTCCGTCGACGACGCGAAGGCGACCGATGCCGGGGCCACGACGGATGCGAGGGGCCGCGCAGGTGCCGCCGAAGGAGCGACGACCGACGCGACGGAGGCGAACGGCCGGGCGGGCGCAGAGACCGGGGCCGGGGCGGGAGCAGCGGGCGTGCCCGCGCCGAGCAGGGCGGCGAGCGGCTCGGTCGTCGTCGCGGCCGGGAACGGCATCGTCATGCTCGGGAAGTGATCGGTCGGCACCGCACGCGTGACCGGCGCGTCCCCGGTCACCCACGGGACGCCGTCGATCACACCGGGACGGATGGGTGCGATGGGGCGTGTGGCCGGAGCGGGACCCGCCACCGCCGGTGGCGCCTCTGCCGGTGCCGGCGCCGATGCGGCCGCGACCGGGAAGTCGGCCATCGGCGCCGCGTACAGCGGCTGCGGGGCCTGCGGGCGCACCGCCGCCAGGTAGGGATTCTCGGCCAGCGATGCGGTCGCATCGAGGCGAGGTGTCGCATGGCCGTCCCGGATGTCGAGGACCATCGATCGCGATGCCATGTCGTGCCACCCCTGGCGACGACCGCTGGAGTCGAACAGCGGCGAGAAGTAGCCGACGACGATCGATCCCGCGAGCCCGAACACGATGTTGCGCCAGAGCGCGCGCCAGAACCCGATGCGATCGCGCGAGTCGACGTCCTGCAGCTGGAGCCCGAGGGCGCGCTGTCCGATCGAACCGCTGCCACCCTGCATGGCGGAGTACACCAGCCACCAGGCGAGCAGCGCACCGCCGACCATGAGGGAGGAGATGACGACGGCCACCGCGATGCTCCCCGCGTCCCCGGTTGCGCCGACGCCGAACACGACGGGCACCGCGACCCCGACCAGCACGGCCGCGATGCCGTAAGCGACACCGAGGTCGATCGCGAACGCCCCCACACGGCGTCCGATGGTCGCCGCGGGGGCGGCGACGGGCGGGCTGGCGGTCATTCGGTCTCCTGCGGGGGATGGACGGGTTCTGCGGCGCGGCTCCCACGCGTGCGGCGAGGCGCACGCTTCGACGGTGCGGCGTCGGGCGCGTCCGGCTCGGTCGCCGCCGCGCCCTTCGTCGCAGGCTTCGCGGCCCGCGGCGGGGGCGTGAGACGTGCCGGCAGAGCGAAACGGGTGCCTTCGAGCAGAGATCGGATGCTGAGCCGCGCGCGAAGCCGCTGCCACAGCGACCGCTCCTTGCCCATGCCGCCGACGATCTCATCGACCTGCGTCCAGAAGGCCTCGATGTCATCGGGCGTCGGCTCGGTCGGACCGAAGACCTCGAGATCCGCCCGGGTCGCCAGCGTCGCGACGCGCGGCTCGGCGAGCGCTGCCGTGAGCACGCCCGCTTCCTCCTGGCGCGTCGCGCCGGAAGGAACCGGAGCCCCATAGTCCGTCGCACGGTCGACCAGCTCGTCCCAGCCCCCGCTGATGCGGTCGGACGCGCGCTCGGCGTCGCGACGCTGACGGCGGCGGGTGGCCTTGAGCGCCCCGATCACGATGAACGGCGCGAGCAGGACCGCGAGGAGCCCCAGTACGCCGACGCCGATCGACACGATGGTCCACAGCAGGCCCAGGTCCAGGCCGTCCTCGTCCTCCGACCCGCGGTCGTCCGCGACGGTCGGCGGCAGGTCGACGGGCTCGGCCGGCGGCGGCGGCGGCTGCAGCACCTGCGGCTTCGGGTCGGCCTTCGGCTTCGTCGTCTGGTCGCTCGGCACCTGGTCGTCGGGGGGCGTCGGGTCGAACGGCACCCAGCCGGCGTCGTCGAACGCGACCTCGACCCACGCGTGCAGGTTGTCGCCCGTCGCGGTGAAGACCGGCGCGTCGGCGGCGTCCTCGTCGGGATAGAACCCCATGACGACCCGCGCGGGGATGCCCACCTGTGCGGCGAGGAGCGCCATCGCGGTGGCGTACTGCTCGTCGTCGCCCACCATCTGCTGCGAGCCGAGCAGCGTCGCGATCCGCTCGGCACCGTGGCCGGCTCGCGAAAGCGGCTGACCGGCGAGGCCGTGGCTGAAATAGCCGCCCTCCGACAGCATGAGCTGCAGAGCGCGCACCTGCTCGACGGGGGTCGTCGCCTCGGCGACGGTCTTCGACGCGATCTCGGCGAGACTCTCGGGCACGCCCTCCTGCTTCGGCATCTTCAGCGGTGCGAACGCCTGGTCGGCGAGCTGCTCGTCGCTCGGGACCTCGGGAATCACCGCGTCGATCGTGTAGGCGTCGCCCTTCTCGAGGCCGGCCGTCACCACGCCCGTCTCCGTCGCCTCGTTGTAGTGCGCGGTGCGTCGCAGGTCGTCGGCGCGGTCGCCGTCGAACGTGACGCTGCGGGCGGCGCCGGCATCCGGCATCCACACGCTCTCCAGGACGCCGATCTCGACGTGCACCTGCGCTTCGGTGCCCTCCGCATCGGCGGACATGTTGGTACGGGCGGGCGAGAACGCGCTGGAGGATCCGCTGCCCTCGTCCGAGACGTTGTAGACGGTGCCGTTGTACGCGTCCATGGTGGCCAGGCGCACACGCGCGCCCTCGGGGAGGCCGCTGACCGTGAAGAGCGCGTCCTCCGGGTGGTCGCGGACGTAGGCGCGGAACGACTGCAGCGGGCTCGCGAACTCCCGGATGTCGAACGGCGGGATCACGACGTCACGCAGGACGTAGCGGGGCGATGTGGGTGCCGCGAAGCCGCTCGTGGCGATGCCGATCACCGCGGCGATGGCGATGACCGCCGCACCCGACAGCACCCTGCGGATGCCCGCGCCCGAGCTCGCCGAGCCTTCACCGACCGAGATCGCCGCCGCCTGCGGCTGCCAGGCTTGGCGCAGGGCCAGCCAGACTACGGCGACGAGCCCGAACACGACGCCCTGGACGACCGGCACGAACGGCTCGGAGGTGCCCAGCGCGATCTCGATCGCGAGGAACGCGGCCGCGGGGATCAGCGACCACGCCGCGCTGCGCAGCCGCAGTCCGAGGGACGTCGTCAGCACGGACGCGACCAGCGCGAGGATGAACGGCACGATCAGGTGGCCGTCGTCGGTCGCCACCGGCGCGATCGTGGTGAGCAGCTGCTTCCACGACATGAAAGTGCCGAGGGCGAGCAGGCGCAGGGTTTCGAGCGTCGGTACGACGCCGGCGACCGTGGTGTGCGGCAGCGCGAGAGCGCCGCCGAACAGGAAGTAGACGATGACGGTGGCGCCTGTGAGGAGCAGGATGCCCCACCGGAAGAGCGTGCCCAGGATGCCCAGCGCCATGCCCAGCACGAGCCCGCCGAGGGCCGCGACCAGATAGCGTGCGCCGTCGAACGTCGGCCAGAACCCCACGACGGGGATGAGCAGCAACAACGTCACGGCGCCGAGGTCGAGGATCCACCGGCGCGTCGGCAGGGACTGCCCCGCGGCTCGCGGGGCGGAGACGCGCGGCGCGGCGGCACGCGTCGTCGGGGCGGATCCCCCACGCGACAGCGGGGTGACGGGGGCGGTCATGCGAGGACCTTCCGCAGCGCGTTGGGCAGCTGCTCGAGCGCGCCGAGAGTGACGACATCCGCCTCGCCGATGCGACGCAGCGACGGGGCGGCCTCGCCGGGCGACGCGACAACTGCGAGGACGCGTGCACCGAACGGCAGGCGGCTGCAGGCGCCGCGCAGGTCGTTCGCGTCGACCCGGCTGCCGCAGACGAGCACCACGACGCTCGCGAGCGGAAGGGTCGCCGCCACCACGCCGGCGAGGTCGACGACCGTGCCCGCCCGCGGCTTGGACTGAGCGAGCGCCGACAGGGAGTCGAGGAACTGCTTTCCCGTGCCGGACGGCAGGGCGCGCTCCTGCACCCGCACCTCGACGCGGTGCGAGTCGCGGAGTGCCCGCAGGCCGAGCGAGCCGGCGGCGGAGATCGCGAGCTCGAACTCCGCGTCGTCGCGATAATCGGCGGGGCTCGTGGAGAGGCCGATCACGAAGTGCGAGCGGCGCGTCTCCTCGTACTGGCGCACCATCATGTGGCCGGTGCGCGCGGTCGACTTCCAGTGCACGTGGCGCAGGTCGTCGCCCGGCTGATACTCGCGCAGGGCGTGGAACGACACGTCGTCGGGCGAGAGATCGGTGGCAGGAAGGCCCTCGAGGTCGCGCAGGAACCCCAGAGACTGGCCGTCGAACAGCACGGTGCGCGGGTGGACGAACAGGTCGACCGGCTCGTCACGACGGTGCACGCGCTCGAACAGACCCAGGGGATCGCCGCGCACCACGCTCACCGGCCCGACCTTGACGACGGCGCGGCGCGACGTGGGAATGGCGAAGAGCTCCTCCGCGGATTCGCCGGCCGCCAGCCGCTGCACGTCGAAGACACCGCGCCCGCCGCCGACCGGCAGCAGCACGCGGGACGGCAGGATGGCGCGCGAGCCGGTGTTCGAGAGGGTCAACGCGCCGATGGCGCGCTCGCCCACGACGACGCGCGTGCGGTTGAGGTCGAGCGAGACGTCGTAGGCGGTGCGTCCGATGAGGAACAGCAGGCACAGCAGCAGCACGACGGCGACGGAGACGGCCGCGACGGTCAGCTCCCACCAGCCGAGCGAACGCCCGGCGATCCACAGCACGACGGCCCCCGCGAGAAGCACCCAGGCGGCGGGGCGCACGACCGCGAACACGCGTGCGAGCACGCCGCCGGCGCGGCGCAGCGCGTCCAGCGCCAGCTGCCCGTACCAGGCGCGGCGGTCCTCCGTGGCCGCCGCCTGCCCGAGTGCCTCCGTCGTCATCAGGCCGCGGACCTCGCCTGCGGTGCGGCGATCGACTCGAGCACGCGCGCGACGACGGTCTCGGCCGACGTGCCCGCGAACTCCGCCTCGGGGTCGAGCACGATGCGGTGGGTCCACACCGGCGCGACGAGCGCCTTGATGTCGTCGGGCAGCACGAAGTGGCGCCCCTGTGCGGCGGCGTACACCTTGGCGATGCGGATCATCGCGAGCGAACCGCGCACCGAGACGCCCACGCGCGTGGCCTGGTCGTCGCGGGTGGCCTCGGCCAGCTGTGCCGTGTAGCGCAGGACAGCGGGGTCGACGTGCACGGTGCCGGCGAGGTCTGCCATGTCGGCGACGGCGCCCGTCGTGATGATGGCGGGAAGGTGCGCCGACGGGTTGCGGTCGGCGGCTCCGGCGAGGATGCGCTCGGCCACCGCGAGGTCGGGGTAGCCGATCGAGGTCTTGACCAGGAAGCGGTCGAGCTGAGCCTCGGGCAGCTTGTACGTGCCCGCCTGCTCGATGGGGTTCTGGGTCGCGATGACGAGGAACGGACGGCCCACATCGTGGGTGACGCCGTCGACCGTGATCCGCGACTCCTCCATGACCTCCAGCAGCGCCGACTGGGTCTTCGGCGAGGCGCGGTTGATCTCGTCCGCGAGGACGATCGAGGCGAACACGGGTCCGCGGTGGAACTCGAACCGGTGCGACGCCTGGTCGTAGATCGTCACGCCGGTCACGTCCGACGGCAGCAGGTCGGGCGTGAACTGGATGCGGCTGCTGGTGCCCTGCACCGTCGCCGCGAGCGCCTTCGCCAGGCTCGTCTTGCCGGTGCCGGGGGCGTCCTCGAGGAGGACGTGGCCTTCCGCGAGCATCGCCGACAGCACGAGCGCCACGACCTCGCGCTTGCCCATGAGGGCCTGGTCGACGTTGTCGACCAGTCGTGCGAAGGTGCCCTGGAACCAGGCCGCCTGTTCGGGGGTCATCGTCATCGTGATTCGTTCCTTTTCATGAGTCGTCTTCGCAGCTCTCGCTACTGCCAGGTTCGCCGCTCGCTGTCGCCCCAGCCGCCGATCGAGACCCAGACCTGCTCGCCGTCGTCGCCGAAGTAGCAGCCCAGCTGCACGGTCCCGTTAGCGGGCAGGTGCCTCGTCGACCCGCCGGCGAAGGGCGTGCCGCCCCAGGGGCCGGTGGCGTTGCACGAGACGGAGTAGTCGCCCGCGGGGAAGTTCTCGGTGTGGACCAGGAAGTACGCGCACTGCGCGGTGCTGCAGCCGGGCTGCCCCTGCGCGGAGCTTCCCTTCGTGACCCACACCTTCGGCTGGGGCGCGGCCACCGTGGTCGCGGCATCCGACGCGATCCCGCTCCACTGGCCGGCGGCATCCTGCGCGCGCGCCTCGATGGTGTGCCGTTCGCTGTAGCCGTAGTTGTTGGTCCGCGAGTTGCTCAGCGCCACGTCCTGCCACGAGCCGCCGTCGATGCGGATCTGCATCGCCGTGATCGCACGACCGTTCTCGGTCGGCGGGCTCCATCGGAACGTGATGCTCGTTCCGCTCGCGGTCGCACTCACCGTCGGATTGCGGACGGGCCCGTACGGGACGACGGCGTTGGAGGGGGCGGACTCGGCGCCGGGCTCGCTGACGCCGTTCACCGTCGCGACGGCCCGCACCTTCACGGTGTAGCTCGTCCCGTTCGAGAGTCCGCCGATGACGCCGTTGCCGGCCAGCGCCTGCCAGCCGCCGTTGTTCACGGATGCCTGGTAGCTCAGCTCGCCGGGGTTCGCCCCGTTGGACGCGCCGGGCGTGTAGCTCACGGTGAGCGAGCGGTCGCCCTCGCGCGCAGTCACGTTCGTCGGAGCCCCGGGCGGCGTGAAGGCGCGCTGCGGCGCCGAGGTCGCGCTGAACTGACCCCAGCCGGCCTTGTTCTGCGCGCGCACCCGGAACGTGTAGTCGGTGGTCGAGGTGTCCACGACGACGGCCTGGCTCGTCTGCCCCGCTGCGACGGGGATGGAGTTGACCAGCGACGATCCGCGGAGGACGTCGAGCTGGTAGCCCGAGACCGCATCGCCGTTGTCGGCGGGTGCGTTCCAGGTCACCTGCATCTGCGCCTGCGAACCCACCGGCTGCAGCCGCGCGGTCGTGGGTGCGGCGGGCGCCTCGGGCGCCCTTGCCGGGATCTCGCTCACCGACCACGGGCTCCAGCTCGACGGCTCGGGCGCCCGGTTGAGGGCCTGCACACGCACCTGATACGCGACGCCGTTCTGCAGGCCGTCCCACACCGTCGAGTTGCCGGTGACGTCGGTCTTCTGACTGATGCCCGACGGCGGCGCCGGCGAGATCTCGAGGTTGTACTTCTCGACCGGTGAGCCGGGCGTCGTCGGGGTGACCCACGAGACCGAGAGGCTCCGGTCGCCGAAGACCAGCGACGGTGCGGCCGGTGTGTCCGGACGCGCGTCGGGCCGCGCGGTCTCGGACGGCGCCGACGGGTCGGACGGGCCCACGCGGTTCTCGGCCACGACCGTGAAGTTGTACTCGACGTTGTTCGTCAGGCCGTCGAGCGTGCAGGTGGTGGCGAGGCACTCCTTCTCGTAGTTCCCGGCGGTCGACGAGACGAGGTAGCGCTCGATCTCGGCGCCGTTGTTCGCCGGCGGCGTCCACGAGAGCACGACGGTGCGGTCCTGCACGCTGGAGACGGTCGGCGTGCCCGGAGCGTCGGGCTTGCCCTGCACCGTGAGCCGGATGCGGCCCTCGACCTCGCGATCGGGGTCGCCGGTCGCATCCTGCACGCGATAGCGCACGACCATGGTGCCGAAGAACTTCGCGTCGGGAGTGACCTGCACCTGATCGCCGGCCACGTCGACGTCCCCCTGTCCGGTCTCGAGGACGGCGGTGGTCACCTTCAGCGGCTTGTCGGGGAACGGGTTCACGTCGTTGTCCAGGACGGGGACCGTGATCGTCTTGCCCTGATGAGCCTCGTCTACCACATCGTCGTTGGCCGTAGGCAGCTCACGCGTCGACGCGATCACGCGGATCGTCACGGTGCCTTCGACGGGCTCGGTGGTGCCGTCGGTGATGCGGAGGCGGAGTGTCGCCGCGGTGCCCTTCTTCGTCTCCGCGGCGGCACTGACGCGCAGTTCGTCATCGTCGATCGAGGCCGTCATGCCGTCGGGCGAGCCGCCGACGATCTCGAACTCGAGGCGGTCCACGTCCTCGGGGTCGGGATCGGTCGTCAGACCGCCCAGGTCGAGAGTGGCCGGGTCCTCGCCGGGCGCGACATCCATCTGTCCGTTGACGAAGACGGGCTGCTGGTTCTCGGGCGGCAGCACGGTGATCGGCAGGGTGAGGGTCGCCTTGCGGCCCTCGGGGTCGTCGGGGCCGGTGCCGTCGGTGACCTCGAACGTGATCGCGTCGGGGCCGAAGTACCCGCCGGCCGAGGTGTAGACGAGGGTGGTCTGGTCCTTGATCAGCGACGATCCGTCGTTGTGCGCCGCAGTGACCTTGGCGGCTTCCGTGATGACGACCTTGCCGCCGTCGGCGGACCGGACGTACTCGGAGAGAGGCAGCTCCACGGTCTCGCCGCTCTTGACCTCGATCGGCTCGGTGGAGACCAGCGTCGGCGGCAGCGACGAGAGCGCCGGGATGTGGATGAAGGCGGATGCCGCGTTCCCGTCGCGATCGGTGATCGTGTAGGTCGCGAGGCGGTCGGCGTCGCCGAGGGTGATGCGTACTCTGCCGTCCGACAGCACGCGCGAGTCGGAGTCGACCACCGACAGCTCGAGGTCGTCGACGGTGCCGTCCGGGTCCTCGTCGTTGGCGAGGACCTCGAGGTCGACGACCCCGTCCTCGACGTCGGCGGCGCGGACATAGTCGTCGCGTGCGATCGGGCGCTGCAGCGGAACGTCCTCGGCCACCGTGATCTGCAGCACGGCCTTCGCCTCGGCGCCCCGGGTGTCGCGGATCGTGTACTGCAGCGAGGTCTCGACCGGTTCCGACGGAGAGGTCACGACGACGCGGTTGCCTTCGACCTTCGCCTCGAGGCCCGCGACATCGGGCAGGATGATGCCGTTCTTGACGATGCCGAACTCGTCGCCGTCGGGGTCGGAGTCGTTCGCGAGCACGGGCACGGCGACCGAGCGGTCGGGCCGCATGATGACGGCGTCCTTGACCGCGTACGGCGCCTGGTTCACACCTTCGGCCGGAGCGATCCCGACCCGGATCGTCGCCGTGGCCTCCGCGCCGAGCCTGTCGCGCACGCGATAGGTGAAGGTGTCCACCCCGGCGGTGTCGTCGAAGGCCTCGTAGACGAGGTAGTCGGAGCCGGTCTCGGTGATGCGGCCCTTGCTCGGCGATGATGCCAGGCCGACGAGTTCGACCGAGTCGCCGTCGGCGTCGATGCCGTCCAGCGGCACCGCGATGCGGACCCGCGTGCCGCCGAGGACACGGGCGGTGAGGTCCCTCGGGCGGGGGGCGGCGTTCGTCTCGGCGTTCACCGGGAGCACCTGGATGGTGATGTAGCCGGCGTCCTTCTGGCCGGTGCTGTCGACGACCTCGTAGGTCGCATAGACGGTGCCCGGCTTCTCGGACGCGCGGAAGCGCACGGTGTCCTGCGAGACGAAGACCTCGCCGTCCTCGGGCTCGACCAGCGGCGGGATCAGATCCGGCGCGACATGGATCGCGTCACCGTTGGGGTGGTAGTCGTTGTCGAGCACCGGGATCGTGACGACATCGCCGGCGCGCACGACCACCTGGTCGTCGTTCGCGACGGGCGGGCGCAGCTGCGCGGGGGCGGGGATCGGGATGACGATGACGTCGCCCTCGGCCGACTGCGAGCCGTTGGAGATGCGGTACGTGATGCGCACCTGCTCCGAGAGGGCGGCCTGGTCGCTGATCCGGAGCGTCTCGTGGTTGAGCACCGCGACCGCGACGCCGGAGTTCGGCTCCACGGTGACGGACTGCACGACGAGGATGCCGCCGGAGGGATCGGAGTCGTTGGTCAGCACGTTGACCAGCACCTCACCGCCGCTCGGCAGCAGCGCGACGTCGCGCACCGCCACCGGCGGCAGGTCGGTCTCCCCCTCGGGGATCACGTCGACCCGCACGATGCCCGGCACACCTGCGGCGCCCGCGGCCACCATGTACTGCACGTAATACGTGCCGGGGGTCGCGGAGCGGAAGGTGAAAGTCTTGTTCGCGTAGTCCGGCACGATGTCGGCGCCCGAGACGGGATCGACGCGGGCGAGGCGCAGCGGCTCGCGACCGGCGCCCACATCGTTGACGAGCGGCGACACGGTCGCCGTCTGCCCGGTGCGGACGGCGATGTAGTCGGCGTTGGTCACCGGGTCGATGGAGCCGACCGGCCGGACGTCGAAGCGGATCGTGCCGACCGTGACATCGGTGCCGTCGGAGACCGAGATCTCGACATCCTTCCGGCCCTGCGTGCCGCCGACGGCGCGATAGGTGATGCGCCCGTCCGACGTGTAGTCAGCCTCGTCGCCCTCCGCAGGCGTCACCGCGCCGAGGAAGACGTCGTCGCCGTCGGGGTCGATCCAGTCGGGCAGGACGTTGTAGGTGATGGTGCCGCCGGCTTCGATGGCGACGGTCGTCACACGCTTCTGGGTCGGCGGCGCGTTGACGTCCCAGCCGTGCACAGAGAGGGAGACGCGAGCGGTGTCGGTGCCGCCGCGGCCGTCGGAGACCTCGTAGGTGAAGGATGCCGTCCCCGTGGCGTCCTCGGGGACCGCGATCTGCAGCGCACGGCCGTTGTCGATCGACTGCACGTCGCCGATCGACGGGCCGCCCTCGAGAACCCGCGTCGTCAGCACATCGCCGTCGGGGTCGCTGTCGTTGTCGAGCAGCGGGAGGATCGTGGTGCGGCCCGGACGGACGCCGAGGTCGTCGTCGTTCGCGTCGGGCGGCGTGTTGATGTCGGAGCGCTCCGGGAGGACCGTCTCGGTCGTCTCCTCGGTGGTCTGCTCATCCTCTTCGGTCTCGCCCTCGGGAGGGGTCAGCTCGTCCCAGTTGTCGACGCGCTGCAGATCTTCGGCCGCCATCCACGTGGCGCCGCCGACGATGTCGTTGAGCACCACGACATCGCGGTTGACGCGGAACTGCAGCAGGGAGGTGGGCTCGACGCCGTCGATGTCGGCATCCAGATCGCCGGCCTCGCCCGCACAGTCGCGCACGAAGCGGCCGGAGCCGCTCCAGGCGGCGTAGGCGCAGCCGTCGAGCCATACCGGATACGCCGGCGCGCCATCGCCGCCGGCCTTCACGGTCGTGGGCTCGGAGCCGTCGAAGGGCACACGCACCAGCGTGGACGCCGTCGACACCGAGACGGCGTCGGCGGCCGCGGAGGGCTGCTGCAGCACGGCATCGCGCGCACCGTCGATCTCGGTCTCCCGACCTTCCGCGATGACGGTGCCGTCGGAGGTGTCGAGCACCACGGCCTTGTCGCCGACCGAGGTGATCGACAGCTCGGACTTCTCGTCGACGCCGGGCAGCGCGGCACGCTCCGCCTCTTCGGGGGCGTCGTCGGCGCCCATCCGGATCGTGACCAGTTCCGCGGTCTCGACGGACGCGCCGTGGACGATGCCGTCGACGCCGATCGCGACATCCGCCCCCTCGCCGAGGTCCGTCGTGGGATCGGCACCCTCGATCTGGAAAGACCCGATGCTCTCGGCGGGCAGCACCCACAGATCGCCCGATGCTCGGTCGAGGATGGCGGCCGTCGTGCCGCCCAGCACCACCTTCGCGTCGCCGGGCAGGCTGGCAGCCCCCGACAGCGCGACCATCCCGGGGTCGATCACGCTGACCGCGGAGCCGGCGTTGTCCACCAGGAGGACCGTGGCCCCCGACTGGAGGATGTCGTAGTCGTCGCTGGTCGTCCGCAGACCGCCGTCGAGCACCTGCGACTCATGGTTGAAGTGACCGACCATGAGGCTGGACTGCTTCGTGACCCAGACGCCGCCGTCGTGGAGGTCGACCTCGGTGGTGGGCACGCCCTGGTACACGAAAGCCAGCGTCGTGAGGGTGACGGCCGCGGCCGTGACCGCGCCCGCCGATGCGAGTGCACGCGGACGGGCGCGCAGCCATGCGGAAGACCTCATCGAACCTCGGCCTCCTCCGGGGTGTCGTGCGTCTCTACGTGGCGTCGAGACCGGACGTGGGGCGTCGGGCGCTCACAAAGACATCAGGGAACGGTCCAGCCTAACCCGACACACGGAACGCGATTGGACGGGAAGTGTCAACTACGACGATGCTAATCCGCCTGATCAGAGCCGATCGATGGGGACAAACACCCATCGATCGGCCCAGCGGAATTCCGGGCGGAATCGGGCGTGCGCCCGGCCGCTACCAGGCGGTGGACTCGGCGTCGCCGGAGCCGCCTGGCCCGCTGTAGCTCACCCACTTCGCCCCGGCGTAGCCCGAGTAGCAGCTCAGCTGCACGCTGTCGTTCGCCCCGACGTAGTACGAGTTGCTGCTCCACCGGCCCTCGGCGTCGTTGCAGCTCAGGGTGTAGGTGCCTGCCACCCAGTTCTCCACGTTGAACACGAAGTAGGAGCAGCCTGCGCTGCTGCAGTTCGGCATGCCCACCGCGCTGGAGCCACGGCTGGTCCACGCTCGCGGCTGCGGCGGCGCGACGGTCGTGGCGGAGGCGGATGCCACCGACGAGACCTGGCCTGCGGCATCCGTCACCCTGGCCTGAATCGTCCGGTTCGCGCTGTAGCCGAATCCGTGGGTCTCCGAGCCGCTGAGCGAGACCGGGTGCCAGCCGCTGACGCCTTCGATCGCGATCTCCATCTTCACGATGTCGCGGCCGTTCGTTGCGGGCGGCGACCACTTGAAGGTGATCGACGTCCCGCTCGCGCTCGCGGATACGTTCGGCGCCCGAACCGGCCCGTAAGGGATGGCGCCGTTCGACTGCGCGGACGGCTCACCGGTGTAGCGGACGCCGTCCATCGAGGTGTACGCACGGACGCGGATCGTGTACGTCGTGCCGTTCGACAGGCTGCCGATCGTGTTGTTCGCCGGCATGGCTGCCCAGTTGCCGCCGTTCAGCGAGTACTCGTACTGGACCTCGGTCGCGGTCGCACCGTTACCCGGAGCAGCGCCGTACGCGACGACGACCGCGCTGTTGTTGTTCGGCGTCGACAGCGACACGCCCGTCGGCACGCCGGGCACTCCGAACGCGCGGCGCGGTGCGGAGGCTGCGCCCCAGGCGCTCCACCCCGCCTTGTTCGAGGCGCGCACACGGAACGTGTAGTCGCTCGTCGACGTCGTCACATTGAGCGCCTGACGCAGCTGCGAACCGGGGATGCCGGTGACCGTACGCACGACGGACGAGCCCTGCATCACCTGCAGCTCGTAGCCCGAGATCGCGTCGCCGTTGTCGACCGGGGCGCCCCAGACCACTTCGAGCTGCGCCTGGTCGCCCACCGGGTCGAGCCGGTTCACCGAGGGAGCGGCCGGCGCCTCGGGCGCCTTGGCGGGGATCTCGCTCACGGACCACGGGCTCCAGCTCGACGGCTCGGGGGCGAGGTTGTGCGCCTGCACCCGCACCTGGTAGGCGACGCCGTTCTGCAGGCCGTCCCACGTGAGCGAGTTGCCGGTGATCTCTGTCTTCTGACCGATGCCAGACGGCGGCGCCGGCGAGATCTCCAGCGTGTACTTCTGCACCGGCGAACCGGGCGTGGTCGGGGTGACCCACGAGACCGCGAGGCTCTTGTCGCCGAAGACCAGGGTCGGCGCCGCGGGCGTGTCGGGACGGGCGTCGGGACGCGCCTCCTCGGAGGGTGCTGACGGGTCGGAGGGGCCGACCCGGTTCTCGGCCACCACGGTGAAGTTGTACTTCACGTTGTTCGTCAGGCCGTCCAGCGTGCAGGTGGTGGCGAGGCACTCCTTCTCGTAGTTCCCGGCGGTCGACGAGACGAGGTAGCGCTCGATCTCAGCGCCGTTGTTCGCCGGCGGCGTCCACGACAGCACCACCGTGCGGTCCTGCACGCTCGAGACCGTCGGCGTGCCCGGAGCGTCGGGCTTGCCCTGCACCGTGAGCCGGATGCGGCCCTCGACCTCACGGTCAGGGTCGCCCGTCGCATCCTGCACGCGATAGCGCACGACCATCGTGCCGAAGAACTTCGCGTCGGGCGTCACCTTCACCTCGTCGCCGACGACCTCCACATCGCCCTGACCGGTCTCGAGGATGGCCGTCGTCACCTTCAGCGGCTTGTCGGGGAACGGGCTCACGTCGTTGCTCAGCACGGGCACCGTGACGGTCTTGCCCTGATGCGCCTCGGGGACGATGTCGTCGTTCGCCGTCGGGAGCTCGCGGGTCGAGGCGATGACGCGGACGTTGACCACGCCCTCGATCGGCTCGGTGGTGCCGTCGTCGATGCGCACGCGGATGGTGGCCGCGGTGCCCTTCTTGGTCTCGGCCGCCGCACTCACGCGCAGCTCATCGCCCTGGATCGACGCGGTCATGCCGTCGGGCGACCCGCCGACGATCTCGTACTCGAGGCGGTCCGCGTCCTCGGGGTCCGGGTCGGTCGTGAGACCGCCGAGGTCGAGCGACGTGGCGTCCTCGCCGGGTGCGACATCCATCTGCCCGTTGACGAACGTCGGCTGCTGGTTCTCGGGCGGCAGCACGGTGATCGGCAGCGTGAGGGTCGACTTGCGGCCCTCGGGATCGTCGGGGCCGGTGCCGTCGGTGACCTCGAACGTGATCGCGTCCGCCCCGAAGTACCCGCCGGCCGAGGTGTAGACGAGGGTGGTCTGGTCCTTGATCAGCGACGATCCGTCGTTGTGCGCCGCAGTGACCTTGGCGGCCTCCGTGATGATGACCTTGCCTCCGTCAGCGGACCGGACGTGGTCGGCGAGGGCCAGCTCCACGGTCTCGCCGCTCTTGACCTCGATCGGCTCGGCCGAGAGGAGGGTGGGCGGCAAGGAGGACAGCGCCGGGATGTGGATGAAGGCGGATGCCGCGTTCCCGTCACGGTCGGTGATCGTATAGGTGACGAGCCGGTCGGCGTCGCCCAGCGTCACGCGGACCTTGCCGTCGGCCAGCACTCGCGATTCCGCGTCGGCGACCTTGAGCTCGAGATCGTCCACCGTGCCGTCCGGATCCTCGTCGTTGGCGAGCACCTCGAGATCGACCACGCCGTCTTCGACGTCGGCGGCGCGCACGTAGTCGTCGCGCGCGATCGGCTTCTGCAGCGGAACGTCCTCCGCCACCGTGATCTGCAGCACGGCCTTCGCCTCGGCGCCGCGAGCGTCGCGGATCGTGTACTGGAGCGACGTCTCGACCGGCTCCGACGGAGAGGTCACGACGACGCGGTTGCCTTCGACCCTCGCCTTCACATCCGTCCCGCTGGGGAGGATGATGCCGTCCTCGACGATGCCGAACCTGTCGCCGTCGGGGTCGGAGTCGTTCGCGAGCACCGGCACGGCGACCGAGCGGCCTGGCCGCATGAGCACCGAGTCCTTGACGGCATACGGTGCCTGGTTGACACCCTCGGGCGGCGCGACGCCGACCCGGATGCTCGCGGTGGCCTCCGCGCCGAGCCGGTCGCGCACGCGGTACGTGAAGGCGTCCACCCCGGCGGTGTCGTCGAACGCCTCGTACACGAGGTAGTCCGGGCCGGTCTCCACGACGCGGCCCTTGCTCGGCGATGATGCCAGGCCGACCAGCTCGACCGAGTCGCCGTCGGCGTCGATGCCGTCCAGCGGCACCGCGATGCGCACACGGCTGCCGCCGAGCACGCGAGCGGTGAGGTCGCGCGGTCGGGGAGCGGCATTGGTCTCCTCGTTCACGGGGAGCACCTGGATGGTGATGTAGCCGGCGTCCTTCTGGCCGGTGCTGTCGACGACCTCATAGGTCGCATAGACGGTGCCCGGCTTCTCCGACGCCCGGAAGCGCACGGTGTCCTGCGAGACGAAGACCTCGCCGTCCTCCGGCTCGACCAGCGGGGGCACGAGATCCGGGGCGACATGGATCGCGTCGCCGTTCGGGTGGTAGTCGTTGTCGAGCACCGGGATGGTCACGACGTCGCCCGCACGCACCACGACCTGGTCGTCGTTCGCGACGGGCGGACGCAGCTGCGCGGGTGCGGGGATGGGGATGACGATGACGTCGCCCTCGGCCGACTGCGAGCCGTTGGAGATGCGGTACGAAATGCGCACCTGCTCGGACAGCGCCGCCTGATCGCTGATCCGCAGCGTCTCGTGGTTCAGCACGGCCACGGCGATGCCGGAGTTCGGCTCCACGGTGACGGACTGCACCACCAGGATGCCGCCGGACGGATCGGAGTCGTTGGTCAGCACGTTGACCAGCACCTCGCCGCCGCTCGGCAGCAGCGCGACGTCGCGCACCGCGACTGGGGGCAGGTCGGTCTCCCCCTCGGGGATCACGTCGACCCGCACGATGCCGGGGACGCCGGCGGCGCCCGCGGCGACCAGGTATTGCACGTAGTAGGTGCCCGGGGTCGCGGAGCGGAAGGTGAAGGTCTTGTTCGCGTAGTCGGGCACCGTGTCGGCCCCTGCAACCGGGTCGACCCGCGCCAGTCGCAGCGGTTCGCGCCCCGCGCCGACATCGTTGGCCAGCGGCGAGACCGTGGCAGTCTGTCCCGCGCGCACCGCGACATAGTCCGCGTTCGTGACCGGGTCGATCGAACCGACCGGTCGCACGTCGAAGCGAACGGTGCCTGCGGTCGCATCGGAGCCGTCGGAGACCGAGATCTCGACATCCTTCCGGCCCTGCGTGCCACCCACCGCGCGGTAGGTGATGCGTCCGTCCGAGGTGAAGTCGGCCTCGTCGCCCTGAGCTGGCGCGACCGAGCTCAGGAAGACGTCGTCGCCGTCGGGGTCGATCCAGTCGGGCAGGACGTTGTAGGTGATGGTGCCGCCGGCCTCGACCGCCACGGTTGTCACGCGCTTCTGGGTCGGCGGCGCGTTGACGTCCCAGCCGTGCACCGCGAGCGACACCTTCGCGGTGTCGGTGCCGCCGCGGCCGTCGGAGACCTCGTAGCTGAAGGAGGTCGTCCCCGAGGCGTCCTCGGGGACCGCGATCTGCAGCGCACGGCCGTTGTCGATCGACTGCACCTCGCCGACGGACGGCCCCCCGTCGAGCACCCGGGTCGTCAGCACATCCCCGTCGGGATCGCTGTCGTTGTCCAGGAGCGGAAGGATCGTGGTGCGGCCCGGACGGACACCGAGGTCGTCGTCGTTCGCGTCCGGCGGCGTGTTGATGTCGGAGCGCTCCGGGAGGACCGTCTCGGTCGTCTCCTCGGTGGTCTGCTCGTCGTCCTCGGTCTCGCCCTCGGGAGGGGTGATCTCGTCCCAGTTGTCGACACGCTGGAGGTCTTCGACGGCCATCCACGTGGCGCCGCCGACGATGTCGTTGAGCACCACGACATCGCGGTTGACGCGGAACTTCAGGAGCGACGTCGGCTCGATGCCGTCGATGTCGACCGCGAGGTCGTCGCCGTCGCCGGCGCAGTCGCGCACGAAGCGGCCCGAGCCGGTCCAGGCGGCGTAGCCGCAGCCGTCGAGCCACACCGGCTCGGCCGGCGCCCCCTCGCCGCCGGCCTTCACCGTCGTGGGCTCGGAGCCGTCGAACGGCACGCGCACGAACGTCGACGCCGTCGAGAGCGACACCGCATCCGACGACGCGGAGGGCTGCTGCAGGACGGCGTTGCGGCCGCCGTCGACGACCGTCGCGCGGCCGTCCGCGATGACGGTGCCGGTGGCGGCGTCGAGCACGATCGGCTTGTCGCCGACCGCGGTCACCGACAATTCCGCCTTGTCGTCGAGATCCGGGAGCCCGCTGCGGATCGGCTCCTCCGGCGTGTCGTCGGCCGCGAGCCGCACGGTGACGAGTTCGGAGCTGTCGGACGAGACCGCGTGGACCACTCCGTCGACGCCGACGGCGACATCCGCGCCCTTTCCGACGTTGACGACGGGGTCCGTGCCCTCGATCTGGAAGGCGCCGGCGCTGGCGGCGGGTAGCACCCACAGATCCCCGGACGCGCGGTCGAGGATCGCGACGGTCGAGGCCCCGAGCGCCACTTCCGCATCGCCGGGGATGCTCGCCGCGCCCGCGAGCGCGACCATTCCCGGGTCGATCACGCTGACCGCGGAGCCGGCGTTGTCGACGAGGAGGACGGTGCCGCTCGACTGGAGGATGTCGTAGTCGTCGCTGGTCGTCCGCAGACCTCCGTCGAGGACCTGAGACTCGTGGTTGAAGTGACCGACCATGAGGCTCGACTGCTTCGTCACCCACACGCCGCCGTCATGGAGGTCGACCTCGGTGGTGGGAACGCCCTGGTAGACGAAGGCCAGCGTCGTGAGCGTGACGGCAGCGGCCGTGACCGCACCCGCCGATGCGAGCGCGCGCGGACGAGCGCGCAGCCATGCGGAGGACCTCATCGAGCCTCGGCCTCCTGCGGGGTGTCGTGTCTCTGCGTGGCGTCGAGACGGGACGTGGGGCGTCCGGCGCTCACCGAAGACGTAGGGGGATCAGTTCAGCCTAACCCGGCGCATCCGTGCGATGAGACGGGTAGTGCCAACGACCGAATCGTATCCACCGAGCCCGAGCCGATCGATGGGGACAAACACCCATCGACCGTCTCTCGGCGGCCGGTCCCCTCGACGCGTCAGGAAGCCGCCACGCCTTGCGGAGCGCCGACGTACTCGCGCAGGTGCTGCGCGGTGAGCGTGTCGGCGCCCTGGACGAGGTCGGCCGGGGTGCCCTCGAACACGATCGCGCCGCCGTCGTGGCCGGCGCCGGGACCGATGTCGATGATCCAGTCGGCGTGCGCCATCACCGCCTGGTGGTGCTCGATCACGATCACGCTGTTGCCGGCTTCGACCAGGCGATCGAGGAGTGCCAGCAGGTTGTCGACGTCCGCGAGGTGCAGGCCCGTCGTCGGCTCGTCGAGCACGTAGATCGCACCCTTCTTCGCCATCGAGATCGCGAGCTTGAGGCGCTGACGCTCACCGCCCGACAGCGTGTTGAGCGCCTGACCCAGCGTCAGGTAGCCCAGCCCCACGTCGATCAGGCGCACGAGCGTCGTGTGCGCCGGGCCCTTTGCGAAGAACGCCGCCGCGTCGGAGGCCGACATCGCGAGCACCTCGGCGATGTTCTTGCCGTCGAGCGTGTACTCGAGCACCTCATCGCTGAAGCCCGACCCCTCGCACAGCTCGCACAGCGTCTCGACGGTCTGCGTGAAGCCGAGGTTGGTGATGATCACGCCGAGCCCGCGGCAGGCCGGGCAGGCACCCTCGGAGTTGGCGCTGAACAGCGCCGGCTTCACCCCGTTGGCCTTGGCGAACGCCGAGCGGACGGTGTCGAGGATGCCGGTGTATGTGGCGGGACTCGAGCGCCGGTTGCCCTTGATCGGCGACTGATCGACGACGACGACGTCGTCGAGGGCCGGCACGTTACCGTGGATCAGCGACGACTTGCCGGAGCCTGCGACGCCGGTCACGACAGTCAGGATGCCGAGCGGCACGTCCACGTCGACGTTCTTGAGGTTGTGCTGGGTCGCTCCGCGGATCTCGAGCGCGCCCTTCGCCGCCCGGGTCGACGCCTTCAGCCGCGCGCGGTCGTCGAGGTGGCGGCCGGTGATGGTGCCGGACGCGCGCAGGCCCGCGACATCCCCCTCGTACTGCACCTCGCCGCCCGCGCGCCCTGCACCCGGCCCCAGGTCGACGACGTGGTCGGCGATCTCGATCACCTCGGGCTTGTGCTCCACCACGAGCACGGTGTTGCCCTTGTCGCGCAGCAGCTTGAGCAGCCGGTTCATGCGGGCGATGTCGTGCGGGTGCAGACCGGCGGTCGGCTCGTCGAAGACGTAGCTGATGTCGGTCAGCGGCGACCCGAGGTGACGGATCATCTTGGTGCGCTGCGCCTCGCCGCCCGAAAGCGTGCCCGACGATCGGTCCAGCGACAGGTAGCCGAGACCGATGTCGATGAACGACGCGATCGTCTGACGCAGACCGGCCATGAGCGGCGCGACGGACGGGTCGTTCACGGTGTCGAGCCACGCCGCGAGATCCGTGATCTGCATGGCTGCGGCATCCGCGATGCTGAGCCCCAGGATCTTGGACGACCGCGCGCCCTCGTTCAGCCGCGAGCCGCCGCAGTCGGGGCACGGCATGAACTTCACCGCCCGGTCGACGAACGCGCGGACATGCGGCTGCAGCGAGTCGCGGTCCTTCTGCAGGAACGACTTGGTGATCTTCGGCACGAGACCCTCGTAGGTCATGTTGATGCCGTTGATCTTGACCTTCGTCGGCTCCTTATAGAGGAAGTCCTCGCGCTCCTGCTCGGTGTAGTCCTGGATCGCCTTGTTCGGGTCGACGAAGCCGGACTCGGTGAACCCCTTCACCATCCAGCCGTCGACGTTGTAGCCCGGCACCGTCATCGCACCCTCGGCGAGCGACTTGGTCTTGTCGTACAGCTCGTCCAGGTCGACGTCGCTCACCTCACCCAGGCCCTCGCAGCGCGGGCACATGCCGCCGGTGATCTCGAACGAGCGGCGCTCCTTGACCTTCTTGCCGCCCTTCTCCATCGTCACCGCACCTGCGCCCGAGACCGACGGGATGTTGAACGAGAAGGCCTGTGGCGAGCCGACGTGCGGTTGCCCGAGTCGGCTGAACAGCAGCCGCAGCATCGCGTGCGCGTCGGTCGCGGTGCCGACGGTCGACCGGGCGTTCGAGCCCATGCGCTCCTGATCGACGATGATCGCGGGACTGACGTTCTCGAGCGCGTCGACGTCGGGCCGGCTGAGCTGCCCCATGAACTGCTGCACGAACGTCGGATACGTCTCGTTGATGAGCCGCTGCGACTCGTTCGCGATGGTGCCGAACACCAGCGACGACTTGCCCGAGCCGCTCACCCCCGTGAAGACGGTGAGCCGGCGCTTCGGGATCTCGACCGACACGTTCTTCAGGTTGTTCTCGCGCGCACCCACGACGCGGATGACCTCGTGCGAATCGGCGACGTGCGAAGGGGGGTTCTCTGCCATGCCCACAGTCTGCCCGGCGATGCGGACACCGCGCTTCCTGAATCCTGCTCGATCCGGAGTCGCCGCCGGGTTCGGCGCGTTTCGTCTCGCTCGTCCCCCGCTCGCTCAACGACCGGGACCGAGCAACCGGTCGTTGAGCGAGCGAAGCGAGACGAAACGCCTCGAGATCTCCGCAGACGTCAGGCTGCGTCGGACTCCGCGGCGTGGGCGGAGACGGCGGCGTCGGCGGCGGGCTCGACCGCGAAGTTGTCGCGGAAGACGCAGGCCGGGTCGTACGCCGCCTTGATCGCGCGCAGCCGGGCGAGCGTCGCGGGCGGGAACGCCTCGGCGATCCGCTCCGGCCGCTCGGACGAGTCGAAGCTCAGGTACATGCCCTCGACGTGCGCGGCGAGCGCGCGCCACTGGGCGTCGAGGCGGTCGGGGTGGGATCCGAGCGCGGCCACCGAGAAGTTCGCCGAGCGGTGCGCGTACGCGGTCGCGTCCTCGGCCATGTCGGCCACGGCTCCACCGACGGCGCGGAGCTGGAAGAAGGGCACGGCGCCGGATTGCAGCATCCGTGCCGCCGCCGCGGCGAATGCCGGTGTGACGTGCTCGATGAGGCCGGACCGCGAGTGCGGCTCGCCGGCGCCGTGCTGCGGGCCGAGGTCGGCATTCCCCATGATCTGCGCGTACGTCGTGAGCTGCACCGACTGCTGCACGAGCGGGGCGAGCTCGGCGAACGGCTGCAGGCGGGCGATGATCGTGTCGGGATCGTCGGAGTCGACGACCCCGTACAGCTGCACCACCTGCGGCTGCCCGGGTCGCGGGCCGCCGGTCAGCAGGAACAGCGTGAGATCGCGGGGCGACGACTCCACGATGCGGCCGTAGCCCTCGAGGAACGCCGCGACGTCGTCGACCTGGAACGCGAGCTGCGCGTAGCCCACCTGACCGACCTCGTCGACCTCGAACTCGAAGGCGGTGACGACGCCCACGTTGGCGCCGGCGCCGCGGACGGCCCAGAACAGGTCGGGGCGGGTCGAGGCGTCCGTCCGCACGATCGAGCCGTCGGCGAGCACCACCTCGGCCGCGCGCAGGTGGTCGATCGTGAGACCGTGCTCGCGCGCGAGCAGGCCGATGCCGCCCGCGGTGGCGAGACCGCCGACCCCCACGCCGCCGTAGTCGCCCGAGGTCAGCGCCCAGCCATGCTCGCCCAGGACGGCGGCGACCTGCGCCCAGCGTGCGCCGGGTCCGATCCGCACGAGACGCCGCCCGGCGTCGAGCACCTCGATCTCGTCGAGCCGCCGGAGGTCGATCACGATGCCGCCGTCGTTCGTGCTGCGGCCGCTGATGCCGTGCCCGCCGCTGCGCACCGAGAGCGGCAGCTCGGGATGCCGCCGCGCGAAGCCGATCGCCTGCCCGACCTGCTCCGCCGATTCCGGCTGCAGCACGAGGCCCGGTGCGCCGCCGCGCATGTAGGTCGCGCGGACGTCGCCGTAGCCGAAGTCGCCGGGCTCGATCGCGTGGAGTCCTGCCGGAACGTCGTCGTACGCGATGCCGTCGCGCCGGGCGGCGAGCGCCGACGACGACCTCACCGGCGCCGCCGAGACACCGCGGGTGCCGCGTTCGGCCGCCACGAGCTCGCGGACAGCGGGGGCCACGTCCTCGCCGAAGCGCTGCAGCAGGTTCGGGTCGTCACCGGCGAGAATGAAGGTGCCGATGCCGTCGTCGAGCGCGAGGCGGGCGAGGCGCTCGGCGAACTCCCGGGGATCGGCGGCGAGCTGGCCGACGTTCAGCAGGCGCCGGATCTCGCGCGGATCGCGGCCGACGGACTCCGCGGCTTCATCGATGGCAGCGTTGCCCTTCGCGAGGTCGCCGGGCTGCATGTATCCGAGCGACGGCAGCCAGCCGTCGCCCTTGCGGCCGGTCAGCGACAGCATGCGCGGCTTGTACGCCCCGATATGGATCGGGATGTCGTGCGCGGGCCGAGGGCCGCGCTTCGCGCCGTGCACCCGGTGGTACCGGCCGTCGGTGAACACGCCGCCCCGCTCGTCGGTGCGCCAGAGCGCCCGGATGACGTCGATCGCCTCTTCGAGGGCCGTCACCGCCTGACCGGGGGTGAGGCGCGTGCCTCCCATGGCCTCGATGGCGTCCCAGAACCCGCCGGCCCCGAGTGCGAGGTCGAAGCGCCCGCCCGAGAGCAGGTCGATGCTCGCCGCCGATCGGGCGATGACCGCCGGCGGGCGCAACGGCACGTTGAGCACGTTCGGCGCGATCCGGATGGAGTCGGTGCGCGCCGCGACGAACGACATGAGCGTCCACGTGTCGAGGAAAGCCGGCTGGTACGGGTGGTCCTGGAAGGTGACGAGATCGAGCCCGGACGCCTCGGCCACCTGCGACAGCAGCACCGGGGCCTCGGGGGTCGCCGCCGCGGGGGTGATGAAGGCGCCGAATTCGAGAGGGTGTCCGTAGTCCATGGGGTCCTTTCAGCCGGTGGCCGCACTGCGGCGGATCGGCGCGGCCGTGGTCGCGGCCGGTGAGTCGAGGGTTCCCGGGCGCATGCCCGAGACCAGGATGTCGAGCAGCAGCTCGCGATCGGCGGGAGCGCCGAGACGCACGGCGTGCTCGACCCCGCAGATCAGGCGCTGCAACTGGGCGACCGAGAGGTCGTCGCGCACCACACCGTCCCGCTGCGCGCGGGAGAGCACCGCGTCGTACCCCGCGAAGACCTTTCCTCGTGCGACGGAGCACTCGTCGTGCAGGTCGGGATCGGTGAGGGCGAGGTCCGTGAGCACGGTCTCGAGGCCGCCGTCCTGGAGCTGCAGGATGACCGCGTCTTCGAGGAACCCCCGGAACGCGGCGTGCGCATCGGGCTCGGCGATCGCGCGGTCGGCCGCGGCGCCCAGCCGGACGAGGGTATCGACGCTGAGGGCCTCGATCAGCGCCCGGACGGTCGGGAAGTGGCGGTAGACGGTGCCGATGCCCACGCCGGCATCGCGGGCGATGTCGTTGAGGCGCAGGGAGCGTGCGTCGTGCCGGCGCGCGACCTCGAGGATGCGCTCACGGCTGCGAACGGCATCGGCTCGGGGGCTCATGCCTCCAGCGTACACCCGAAACGGATAGAGTATCCGTTTCTAGGTGGACGCCCGCCAGCAGCCGTCGACGTGGTCGTCGACCATGCCGGCCGACTGCATCAGCGCGTACATCGTCGTCGGTCCGACGAACCGGAAGCCGCGCCTGCGCAGGGCCTTGCTCAGGGCGTCCGATGCGGGAGTGGTGGCGGGCACCTCGGCGAACGTCGCCGGGCGACGGTGGGATGCCGGCGCGAACGACCACATGAACGCGTCGAGCTCACCCGGTTCGAGGTCGAGCACGAGCCGCGCGTTGGAGACCGTGGCCTCGATCTTGGCGCGATTGCGGATGATGCCGGCATCCGTCATCAGTCGTGCGATGTCGTCCTCGCCGAACGCCGCCACGACCTCGGGCGCGAAGCCCGCGAACACTTCGCGGAACCGCGGACGCTTGCGCAGGATCGTGATCCACGAGAGGCCGGCCTGGAAGCCCTCGAGGCTCATCTTCTCGAAGAGAGCCCGGTCGCCGTGCAGCGGTACGCCCCACTCCTCATCGTGGTAGCGGGCGTACTCGAGGTCGTCGCCGACCCACGCGCAGCGCGCGCGGCCGTCGGCTCCGAGGCGGACGTCGATGCTCACCCGGTCAGACTATGCGCGGGCACCGACTCGCGGTCGGCGGCGGTGCGGGCGCGCGACGGCATCCCTCAACCTTCATGTGGAGGTCGCACCTTCGGTCGCCGGATGCCTCCGCCGTCGCTTACCGTGGAATGTCGGGCCTCTGGCGGCCCGCGCTGGGAGGAAACGCCATGAAGATCGTCGCTTCGTCGGACTGGCGGGACGCCATCCCCTTCGACACTCTCGTGCTGGTCGCAGACGTCGTGCCCGGCGAGCCGACGCGGTGCTTCACGTGCGGCGCGGACTCCGAACCGCGCGAGCGCACCGAGCTCTGGGCATACAAGCACCGGCACCCCAAGAACCACGACGGCTACGTGCGGTTCTACTGCGCGGAGCACCGCCCGGCGATCCAGCGGCCGCTGGCTGCGGCATCCCTCGCCCCGGCGCGCGGAACCGGGCGACCTGCATCGCGCCCTGCGGCCGAGCGCCGCGTCTCGAAGCCGACGATCCCCGACCGTGTACGCGCGATGTGCCCGAACTGCTTCGTCGAGGTCTCGGCGACGGGCGAGTGCGGGATGTGCGGCTGGGCCGCCTGACCCGGACGACTCGGAAGCCGCCTTCACGAGGGACATGTCCGGAACCCCCCGATTCCGGACACCCTCCCGCGCATCGTTACCGTTCCGTGACCTTCGCGATCGGCCGCCCTTCGGTCACTTCTTCTTGAGCGACTTCTCCGACACCGGCGCGTCACCCGACGCGGCGAGCGCGCGGTAGTACTCGCGAGCCTCGTCCTGACGCGCGCGCTCAGCACCCGACGCGATGGGCGCCCGCACGTGCTCGGGCGCGAAGCCGTAGGCGTCGACCAGGTCCTGCGCGTGGGGGCGGAGCCGCGCGCACAGGCGGTCGATGTAACGGGAGACGGATGCCGCGCGCTGCGCCGACAGCCGCCCACTGATGAGGTACCACGCGAGGTGCTTCTCGATCAGGTGCATCCCGAACAGATCGCGCAGCCAGGTCAGCACGTGCTTGGTGCCTTCGTCGGAGACGCGGTGGACCCCGTCGGTGAACGCCTCCCACTGCAGCAGCTCCGCGTGGGCGCGGGCCGCCTCGATGAGCTCGGCCTGGTGGCTGTTGAACAGCGCCGCGGCCTCTGCCGGCGACAGCTTGGACGCCGGGCGCAGCGCCGCCGCGACATCGGCCACCATCCGCTGCACGCGACCGGCGAGCAGTTCGTGCTGCTGGTCCTCGCGCAGGCCCAGCTCGACCGAGCGCGCCGTGGAGCCGAAGTCGGCGACCGACTGGCCGAGCTGTCGCAGCCCTGCGCCGTGGAACAGCTTGCCGGCGGTCTGCCCGACGGCGAAGCGGGCCAGCTTCGCGGCATCCGCCCCCTTGAACTGCTTGGCGTAGTCCGACAGGAGGCGCTTCCCGACGAGCTGGAGCAGGACGTTGTTGTCGCCCTCGAAAGTGACGTAGACGTCGAGGTCCTGGTGCAGACCGACCAGGCGGTTCTCGGCGAGGAAGCCCGAGCCGCCGCACGCCTCGCGGGCCTCCTGGATCGTGCTGAGCGCGTTCCAGGTGCTGAGCGGCTTCAGCGCCGCCGCGAGGGTCTCGAGATCCTCGCGCTCTTCGGAGGTGTCGGTGCGCCCGGAGAAGACGCCGTCGAACTTCCTCAGCAGCTCGTCGTGGCTGAAGAACTGCGCGTAGTTCTGCGCAAGGAGGGGCAGCAGGCGCCGCTGGTGCTTGCCGTAGTCCAGCAGCACGACCTCTTCGGTGCCGGCGCCCGAATCGAACTGGCGGCGCTGGTTCGCGTACGTCAGGGCGATGTGGAGGGCGAGCGCGGTGCCGGTGGTGGCGGCGCCGTCGAGCGACACGCGACCCTGCACCAGCGCGCCGAGCATCGTGAAGAAGCGGCGGCCGGGGCTCGGGATGTCGGACGTGTACGAGCCGTCCGCGGCGACCTGGCCGTAGCGGTCGAGCAGGTTGAAGCGCGGCACCCGCACCTGGTCGAACGCGAGCCGGCCGTTGTCGATGCCGCTGAGGCCGCCCTTGACGCCGTCGTCCTCGCTGATGATGCCCGGGAGCATGTCGCCCTCGTCATCGCGGATCGGCACGAAGAAGCAGTGGACGCCGTAGTTGACGCCGCCGGTGATGAGCTGCGCGAACACGGTCGCGGCCTTGCCGTGCAGCGCCGCGTTGCCGAGGTAGTCCTTGTACGCGCCGCGGAACGGCGTGTGGATCACGAACTCCTCGGTGTCGGCGTCGTAGGTCGCAGTCGTGCCGATGGCGGCGACATCCGATCCGTGGCCGGTCTCGGTCATCGCGAACGCGCCCGGCAGGCTCACGTCGATGACGCCCGGCAGCCATGCCTCGTGGTGCTTCTGGGTGCCGAGCTGGAAGATCGCCGACCCGAAGAGCCCCCACTGCACACCCGACTTGATCTGCAGGCTGGGGTCGGCGAGCACGAGCTCCTGGAAGCCCGCGAGGTTCGCGCCGTTGTCGTTCAGGCCGCCGTACTCCTCGGGGAAGGCGCGGTGCGAGCCGCCGTGCTCGACCAGCAGGTGCAGCTGCGTCAGGACGCGCTCGCGGTGCTCGGGCATCGGCTGCCCGTCGATGCGCCAGAAGGCGGGGTCCTTGATCATCTCTCGGGCCTCGCGGCGGGTATCGCCCCACGTGCCGAGGAGGAGGTCGGTGACAGCAGCGATGTCGATGCGGGGCTCGGATGCCTCGGCCGCCGTGTGCGGTGCTGTCGGGGCGCCACCGGCGGGGGTGCGCTTGCTGGTGGCGGGCTTCTTGGTGCGGACGGCGGCGTCGGCCATGTGCATCACCTTTCGGTGCGATGGACAGAAGGAAGGTCACCTCGACCGTAGGACTCCCACAAGCCAGGCTCAAAGCGGCTGGCGGATGTCCACAACTCGGATGCGAGACGGGTCGTCCTGGCGTTGTGCGAGACGCACAGGTGGGCGCGATCGCCCCGGTGTGCCAGACGGTGGACCGCCGTAGGCTCGGCGCCATGACGCCTCCTACTGCCATCACGACCGCGTTCATCCCCGTCCGCGACGCGCGTGCGGGGGCGCACTGGTATGCCGACGCTTTCGGCCTCGGCATCACCGAGGAGACCGACTTCTCGAGCGTGCTCGCCGGGTCGCACGGCCAGGTGACGCTGATGGGCCCGAAGAGCGGCATCCGCGTCGAGCCCGGACTGCCGTGGGCTACGTGCAACTTCCGTGTCGACGATCTCGCGTCGGTGCACGAGCGGCTCGCCCGACTCGGCGCGCACCCCGGCGACATGCTGGGCGACCCCGACCGCTGCCTGTTCTTCACCGCGACGGATCCCGACGGCAACACGCTTCTCGTGACCGATCGCTGAGCTGCGGATGCCGGCCGGCCGGTGGCGCGGACACGCACGGGTGGTGCGGTGTCGGGGAGACGGCGCACAATGGGCGCGATGAACGCAGCCGTGACGCTCGCACCGTGGGGTCCCGCCGACCTGCCGCTGCTGGAGCGCGCCAACACGCCCGAGATGACGGCCCATCTGGGTGGCCCCGAGACGCCGGGTCAGCTCGAGGAGCGGCAGCAGCGCTACCTGCGCCTCGCGGCGGCGGGCGAAGCCGCGATGTACCGGATCGAGCTCGACGGCACGCCCGTCGGCGGCATCGGGTACTGGCAGGTCGAGCACGAGGGCACGCCGGCGTGGGAGACGGGATGGAACGTCTTCCCCGAATGGCAGGGGCGGGGCGTCGCCCGCGCAGCGCTGCGGCTCGTCATCCGGCTGGTCGCCGCCCGGGGCGAGCGAGATCTGCTGGTCGCCTACCCGGGCGTCGACAATCCCTCGTCCAACGCGCTGTGCCGCACCGCCGGATTCGCGCATCGCGGATCGGGGAGCATGCCGTGGCGCGGCGGCGAGCTCGCCTTCAACATCTGGGTGCTCGACATGGCGCCGCTCGACCTCGACGCCCGAGGGCCCGACCTCGACGAGCGGTTCGATGAAGGCGTGCTCGACGAGAAGGTGTGGTGGCCGTACTACCTCGCGCACTGGTCGGCGCGCGAGCGCGCGGCGGCGCGGTACTCGGTCGCTCCGGAAGGACTCGAGCTGCGCATCGACGCAGACACGCCCGCGTGGTCGCCGGAGTTCGACGGCGGGAATCGCGTGTCGCACCTGCAGACCGGCCAGTACTCGGGACCAGTGGGCGGTTCGATCGGGCAGCATCGTTTCCGCGACGGACTCGTCGTCCGTGAGGCGCAGCCCGAGCGCCGCCTGCATCTGCCGCGCTACGGCGTGATCGAGGTGCGGATGGCCGCCGTGCGGCATCCCGACGCGATGGTCGCCTTCTGGCCGATCGGCTTCGAGGAGCGGCCCGACGATTGCGGCGAGATCTGCATCGCCGAGATCTTCGGATCCGAGATCGACGACGACGGCGGCTGGGTCGGCGTCGGCGTGAAGTCTCAGAACGATCCGCGTCTGCACACGGACTTCGAGAAGATCCGCGTCGACGGCGACCTCGCCGGCTTCCACGACTACGCCGTGGAGTGGACGCCGGACGGGTTGCGCTTCTTCATCGACCACCGGTGGGT
This sequence comes from Microbacterium sp., assembly GCF_036566905.1. Classification (GTDB taxonomy): domain Bacteria; phylum Actinomycetota; class Actinomycetes; order Actinomycetales; family Microbacteriaceae; genus Microbacterium. The sequence continues at coordinate 41,264 of NZ_DATCVK010000060.1, forward strand.
GAAGACCGTGACCCAGACGATCGACTACCCGATGCAGCTCATGCTCGACATCTACGAGTTCCCCCGCGCGGACGGCACGCGAGACCTCGCGGCGCTCCCCCACGTGCTGCGGGTCGACCGCGTGCGGACGTTCCCGCCGGCGTGACGCCCGCGGGGCTGCACGGGCGCCGGCGTCGGCGTCAGAAGAGCCCGACGATGCGCCCGTCGTCGTCGACGTCGATCGTGTTGGCGGCCGGAACCGCCGGCAGTCCGGGCATCGTCATGATGTCGCCGCAGACCATCACCACGAACCGCGCGCCGGCGGCGAGGCGCACCTCGCGGATGTCGACGGCGTGTCCGGTCGGCGCACCGCGCAGCTTCGGGTCGGTCGAGAACGAGTACTGGGTCTTCGCGACGCACACCGGGTAGCCGCCGTAGCCGTCCTCCTGCAGCCGCTTGATCTGCGCCCGCACCGCCGTCGAGGCCGTCACCTCCGAGGCCCCGTAGATGCGGGTCGCGATCGCGCTCATCTTCTGCCACAGCGTCGCGTCGTCGGGGTAGGTGAAGCGAAGACCCCTGGACTCCTGGTCCGCACCCCGTCCCGGATCCTGTCGAAGGGGACCGCAGAGCCGTACGACCTCGCGCGCAAGGCTCTCCGCGCCCGCGCCGCCCTCGGCGAAGTGCTTCGCGACCACTGCTGTGACCCCGACCGCCTCCGACGCGGCGACGAGCGCCGCGATCTCGGCATCCGTGTCCTCCGCGCGATGGTTGATCGCGACGACCGCCGGGATCCCCCACGTCTCGCGGATCGTCGTCAGGTGCCGCACCAGGTTGGCCGTGCCGTGGTGGAGCGCCGCGACGTTCTCGTGCGCCAGATCGGCGACCGCCACACCGCCGTGGTACTTCATCGCGCGCACGGTCGCCACGACCACGGCCACGTCGGGCCGGAGGCCGGTCGTGCGGCAAAGGATGTCGACGAACTTCTCCGCGCCGAGGTCGGCGCCGAATCCGGCCTCGGTGACGACGTAGTCGGCCATGCGCAGCGCGGAGTCGGTGGCGAGGTACGAGTTGCAGCCGTGGGCGATGTTCGCGAACGGGCCGCCGTGCACGAACGCCGGCGTGTGCTCGAGGGTCTGCACGAGGTTCGGGGCGAGCGCGTCGCGCAGCACCGCCGCCATCGCACCGTGGGCGCTGAGGTCGCGGGCGCGCACCGGGGTCCGGTCGCGGGTGTAGGCGACGACGATCTCGCCGAGACGCTCCTTGAGGTCGGCGAGGTCGGTGGCGAGGCAGAAGATGGCCATCACCTCGCTGGCCACGACGATGTCGAAGCCGCCCTCGCGCGGGTAGCCGTTGCCAGGCCCGCCGAGGCCGATGACGGTGTCGCGCAGCGCGCGGTCGTTGACGTCGAGCACGCGCCGCCACGTCACGCGCCGCACATCGATGCCGAGCGCATTGCCGTGGTGCACGTGGTTGTCGATCAGCGCGGCGAGCAGATTCGTGGCGATCGCGATCGCCGAGAAGTCTCCGGTGAAGTGCAGGTTGATGTCTTCCATGGGCACGACCTGCGCATACCCGCCGCCCGCGGCGCCGCCCTTCATGCCGAACACCGGCCCGAGCGCAGGCTCGCGCAGGCAGATCATGGCCCGTTCGCCGATGCGCCTGAGCGCGTCACCGAGCCCGACGGTCGTCGTGGTCTTGCCCTCACCGGCGGGCGTCGGCGAGACCGCCGTCATCAGCACGAGTCGCCCGCGTGGCCTGTCGCGCAGAGTGCGCAGATGCCGCAGCGACACCTTCGCCTTGTAGCGGCCGTACGGCTCCAGCTCGTCGTCGGGGATGCCGAGATCCTCGGCGATCCGCCCGATCGGCCAGAGGTCGGCCTGCTGTGCGATCTCGATGTTGCTCGTGGCCACGCGGCACTCCCTCGACGCACCGTCCCCGGCACCGCCAGCGGGCACCGTCGCGGGCGCCGTCGCCCGCACGCGCCAGCCTATGGGGGGAGGCGCCGCACGCCGCGGATGCGCACCGGCAGGCACAGGACGCGCCGCACGAGTTCGAGCGCGGAGCCCGCGCTCGGCTCGCTGGTGCGGCGTCGCGGCGGTCTCTACGGTGGAGCCATGGCGACCCCGGAGGTGCGCAGGGCAACGGTCGACGACGCCGACCGTGTGGCCGGGCTGCTGCACGACTTCAACACGGAGTTCGACACCGACTCACCGGGACCGGTCGTGCTGGCCGAGCGCCTGCGCAGCCTGCTCGCCGGGACGCAGACGTTCGCGCTGCTGGGAGGGGAGCCCGCGGTCGGCATCGCGCTCGTGACGCTGCGCCCCAACGTCTGGTACCCGGGCCCGGTGGCACTGCTCGACGAGATGTACGTCGCGCCGCAGGCGCGCGGCGACGGCATCGGCGGAGCGATCGTGGAGCGCCTGGTCGCCGACTGCCGCCGCGGCGGGGTGTCGGCGATCGAGATCAACGTCGACGAGGGCGACGTCGACGCTCAGCGCTTCTACGAACGCCACGGCTTCCACGGCTCCGATCCACAGACCGACGAGCGGGCGTACTACTTCTTCCAGGAGCTGTGAGCCGAAGCTGCACGTCCTGCGGCAACGCGGTGCGTGGTCCGCGGGCTTCCCGGTCGCGCCGGCACGTCGAGCCGCCGGCTGCATGGACGGATGCCGCGCCGCGAGGTCGCGACGCGGCATCCGTCTCAGCGGTTCAGAGGGACAGCCCGTGCCCGAAGCGGAACAGCGGTTCGGCGGTGTCGAACGGCACGTCGGGGCGCGAAGCCTCGACCGCCGCCATCGACGAGGGGATGTCGAACGGCAGCTTGCCCTGCGCGGGCGCGGCGCCGCTCAGCACGTCGAGCAGGGCCGTGGCGCTCGCACCCCAGTTGCCGACGACCGCGTGCGCGGTCTCGACGACGGGGCCGAGGATCGCGGGGCGATCGAGGAACACGTCGACAACCGTCGACACCGCCGCGGCGACCTCCGCGATGTGCGCGAGCACGTCGGCGGGGAAGTCGAGCGAGCCGGCGTGGAAGAAGTTCTCGAACATCGTCTCGCGCTGCTCGAACGGCGCCTGCAGGCGCAGGATCGCGACATCCGCCTCGGCGGGCGACGCGACGACCTCCCCATACGCCGCGGCCGCCTCGGGGGCGATGCCCTCGACGTACAGCTTCGCCCCACGAGCGAACGGCAGCGCCGCCTCGCGGTTCGCCAGGACGGTGATCGACGCGCGCTGTGCCGCATCGCCCTCGGCACGGAACTGCGCCGAGCCCACGATCGCGTCGGCGGCCTCAGCGTCGACGAACGGGTTCTCGAACAGGCCGAGCAGGAACTTCTCGCGCAGCAGGCGGCGCGCCGAGACGTCCAGGCGGTCCTCGGCGATACGGCCCTCACCCACGAGCTCGACGACGAGCTCGGGGCACGCTTCGCCGCCGAACTGGTCGGCGCCGGCATCCAGGATCTTCAGCACACGCTCGGCCGGCGTCAGGTGTTCGACACCCCACGCGCGGGCGGGGAACGGCTGGCCGAAGATCGCGGCGTCGTTGACGAGGCCCCAGTCGGTGCACACGATGCCGTCGAAGCCGTAGCGCTCGCGCAGCAGCCCGGTGAGCACCGACTTGTTGAAGCCGAAGCCGACCTCCTCATACTCGGTGCCGACCGGCATGCCGTAGTACGGCATGACCTGGCGGACGCCCGCCTCGAAGGCCGCCTCGAACGGCTTCAGGTGCAGCTCGAACTGCCCGCCCGGGTAGACCTGCTCGCGCCCGTAGGCGAAGTGCGGATCTTCGCCGTCCTTCTGCGGGCCGCCGCCGGGGAAGTGCTTGACCATCGCCGACACCGCGCCGGGACCGAACGACTCGCCGTTCTGGAACCCGCGGATGTACGCCGCGCCGAGCTCGCCCGAGAGCTCCGCGTCCTCACCGAAGGTCTGGAGCGCGCGCGACCAGCGGGGCTCGGTCGCGAGGTCGACCTGCGGATGCAGTGCGACGCGGATGCCGACCGCGGTGTACTCCTGGCGCGCGATGTCGCCGAACCGCTCGACCAGGGCGGCGTCGCGCGTCGCGGCGAGGCCCAGCGCGTCGGGCCACTGCGAGAACGGGCCCGCGAGCATCGCGGCGCCGGGGTTCTCGGTGAACGAGTGGCGCGGATCGGTCGAGATCGTCACGGGGATGCCGAGACGGGTGGATGCCGCGAGCTCCTGCAGCTTGTTGTGCCAGCGGGCGATCGCGCCCGCCGTGGGTGCGACGCCGAGAAGGTTGAAATGCGTCATGCCCTTCTCGAGCACGTACGCGCGGTTCGACGGCAGCCCGAACACCGGGTCGGCCTCGGCGAGCTCGCCGTCCTCGCCCATCGTGATCATGGTCTGGAAGAGGAGGCCGGCCTTCTCTTCCAGCGTCATCTCAGCGAGCAGCAGCTCGACGCGCTCCGCGACGGACAGGCTCGCGTCGAGCCACGGGCGATGTGCGGCGGCCGGGGTCGCGGCATCCGTCGTGGTGGCGTCGGTCATCACTTCACTCCCTTGATGCGGTAGACGAGCACGGCGCCGGCGAGGGCGACGAGCGCGCCGAAGAGGTAATACGTGGTGTAGCCGCCGAGCGCAGTGGTCGCGCCGATCGCGATGATGCCGGGCGCGATGGCGGGGGCGATCGACTGCGGCAGCGCGTTGGCCATATTCAGCACGCCGAGGTCCTTCGCGGTGTCGTCGGGGTTCGGCAGCACCTCGGTCGCGAGGGCGAGGTCGACCGACATGAACGAGCCGGCGCCGAAGCCGATGATCGCCTGGGCGACGAGCACGACGGCGACGCTCGGCGCGAACGCGAGGGTCACGAGCCCGATCACCATGATGACGCCCGCGAGCGCGACGAACGGGCGGCGCTTGCCGATCTTGTCGGACAGCACGCCGCCGAGCGGGCCGGAGATCGCCATGGCGAGCATGGACGCGAGGTTGGCGACGAGGATCGTCGAGATCGCAGCCTGCTCGTCGAGGCCGAACTTCTCGGTGAGGTAGAAGGGCAGGAAGGTCGCGATGCCGGCGTAGCCGAACATGACGAGGAACTTGGTGAGCCAGGTCCAGCCGAAGTCGGGGTGCTTGCGAGGGTTGAAGACGAACGAGCCGAAGAACTGGCCCACCGTGAACCTGTGCGCGGGCTTCTCGTCGAGGCGGCGGTCCTTCAGGACGAGGACGAACAGCACCGAGAGCACCGTGGCGATGGCGGCCGGCACGACGAAGCGCGCGAAGTCGTCCGACAGGAAGTTCACCAGGAACGAGCCCGCGAGGATGCCGAGGGGCGTCGTCAGGCCGATGATGCCCGACACCTTGCCACGGCCGGTGACCGGCACCTGGTCGGGCAGCGTCGCGTTCGCCGCAGCGAGGACCGCGTTCATCGAGGCCTGCACGAGGCACCACGCGATGAGGACGATCCACACCGAGTTCGCGACGCCGATGAGGGCGAACCCGCCGAGTCCGACGAGCGTGCCGCCGAGGATCCATGGCCGGCGCATGCCGAAGCGCGACGTCGTGCGGTCCGAGAGGCGGCCCGCGAGCGGGTTCGCGATGAGGGCGAACAGCGCGCCGACGCCCATGATCAGGCCGAGTTGGGCCGTCGCCTCTTCGGGCGTCGCGGTGATGTGCTGCACCTTGAACGCCATCGACACGAGCACCGGCGTGAGCAGTGCGAGGTAGACGCCGAAGTTCACAGCGGCGAGGCCGGGTGTGTAGCCGCGCGGTGTCTTGTCGGGCGTGGTGCCGGGGGCCTTGAAGCCGGTCGTGCCGGCGGCCGCGATCGTCGCGGCGGGCGACAGCTCTGTCATCGGAGTCCTTTCTCGGGTGCGGCGCGCGTCGGCTCCGACGCGCGTCACTGCACGACGATACATGAATCCCGACCGATTGGTAACTGAAACTCGACCGATTGGTAAGACTGCAGCGATAGGATGAATCGACAGCGGCGAGATGCGGAGAGGCGGTGCCAGGACGTGACCACCACTGCGGCGCCGGGCGCCATCCGCACCGCGCGCACCGAGCGGACGCGCGCCGCCATCGTCGCGGCGGCGCACGATGCCTTCGTGGCGCGGGGATACCGCGCCACCTCGCTCCGCGATGTCGCCGCTGCCGCCGGCATCAGCCACCCGGGACTCCTCCGCCATTTCGCGACCAAGGACGAGGTGCTCGCCGCCGTCGTGGACCTCTTCGAACGCGACAACGAGCTCGAGCTGCTCGAGCAGATGGCCGCCGAGGACCCGGGGACCCTCGCGTACAGCGACGTCGCACGGCGCAACGAGACGGTGCCCGGCTACCTCGCGCTGTTCGCGGCGCTCACGGGCGAGGCATCCACTCCCCGCCATCCTGCGCATCAGATCATGCGAGACCGCTACGCGCGCCTGCGCGACCAGTCGACCGACGTGATCGAGGAAGCCATCGCGCAGGACACGGTCGCGGCCGACCGCGACCCGGCGGGCGAGGCGGTGCGCGTCGCGGCCGCCTGGGACGGGTTGCAGCTGCTGGCGCAGTACCTGCCCGATCGCGTCGACATCGTCGGGGCGCTGGAGACCCACGAGGCATCACTGGCCCTGCCCGTCGGCTGGCGCGACCCCGACGATCCCGCGCCGACGGACACCCCGGCGCCGGTGCCGTCGATGCCGTCGTTCATGCCGGCTGCGACGGAATCGCCGTCGGGCTACCGGGTCGGCCGCGAGCGCCGCGGGCTCATCCTCGACGGCGCGACCGCGCTCTTCGCCGAGGAGGGATACGGAGACACCAGCCTCCGTGACATCGCGGAGCGCGTCGGCGTCTCGAAGTCGACGCTGCTGCACTATTACGGCTCGAAGGAGGAGCTGCTGAGCGCCGTGCTCAGTCACCGCGATCGCCTCATCGAGTCGCGCGACTCGTACACGCCCGCCGACCGCGCGGCCGACGAGCTGCGAGCCCTCTCTCGCGGGGCGACGGAGAACGCTGCGAAGGCGCCTGGGCTCATCGAGGTGTACGCCGTGCTCTCGTGCGAGGCCGTGCCTGCCGACCACCCGGCGCATGCGTACTTCGAGGAGCGCTTCCGCGGGGTCGTCGACCACTTCGCGGAGCTCTTCCGTACGGCTCAGGACGACGGCGATCTGCCCGCCCACCGCGATCCCGAGTTCGAGGCGGTCTGGCTCACCGCGCTGTGGGACGGGCTGCAGTACCAGTGGCTCTACGACCGCGACGCGGTGGATGTCGCGGCCCACCTCGACGCCCACCTCGACGACGTGCTCCCGCGGGGCTGAGGCGGGTCAGTCGGTCGCCGCAGACTGCGCGCCGAGACGGCCCTGCTCTCGCACCACGGCTTACTTGGGCGGACTCCCCTGCGGGTACACGACAGCCTTGAGCGAGTCGGGCACGCGAGACGCGAGGGTGAGTGCGTCCTGGGTCTGCTCGAGCGGGAAGCGATGCGTGACGAGTGCCGACACGTCCACGCGCCCCGAGGAGACGAGCGAGATCGCGGTGGGCCACGTGTGCGCGTACCGGTTGACGAGCGCGATCGAGATCTCCTTCACGTTCAGCCGTGACAGCGGGAGCGACACGTCCTGCTTCGGCATCCCGACCATCGCCGCCCGTCCGCCGTTGCGCAGCCGCCACAGGCCCTGCGCCAGCACGCCCGGCGCACCCGAGCACTCGAGGAGGACGTCCGCGTCCTCGTGCCCGGGCCCCTCGCCGACGGCGCCGCTGTGCTCCACCTCGAAGCCGAGCTCGCGGGCCTTGTCGAGGCGGAACTCGGCGACATCGCTGACCACGACCGACGATGCTCCGAGCGCTCGTGCGACCTGCGCCGCGAGGATGCCGACCGGCCCCGCGCCCGACACCCGCACCCGTTCGCCGGCGCGGAGGTCGGCTCGGCGGCACGCCCAGATGCCGACGGACAGCGGCTCGCAGAGAGCGGCCTCTTCGTACGACATGCCGTCCGGCACGACGAAGAGATTGCGCTCGTCGAGCGCGACCCGCTGGACCAGCGCGCCGTCGTAGGGCGGGGTCGCCAGGAACTTCAGACGCGGGCAGAGGTGGTAGCGCCCTGCGAGACAGTCCTCGCAGTCGCGGCACGGCGTGCCCGGCTCGATGGCGACTCGGTCGCCCACGACGACCTGGCTCACGCGGTCGCCGATCGCCACCACCCGGCCCGACACCTCGTGGCCGAGGATGAGCGGACCATCGACCACCCAGTCGCCGATCCGGCCGTGCGTGAAGTACGCGGTGTCGGACCCGCAGACTCCGACCGCCTCGATCGAGACGACGGCCTCGCGTGGCCCGGGCTGCGGCTCGGGGAGGTCGCGGATCTCGATGCGGCCCAGTTCCGGCATGACGGCTGCGAGATTGCTCATCGCGTTCCTTCCTGCGGGACGAAGGTCCCGCTCAAGATCTTCCGTCCCTCGCTTCGATGCGCATCGGCCAGGACAGTCCGAGCGCGATCCTTCCCGATATGACCGCGTTTGTCACCGCCTCGGCCGCCACGGTCCGGAATCACCAGCCGCTCGGGGGAGGGCCGGATCGGCGCCCATCGGTGTGGGTCTGCCGCTCAGGCGGCGGCGATGACCTCGAGCACGGCCTCGCCGTAGGCCTCGCGCTTCTTCGCCCCGATGCCCGAGACACCGTCCAGATCGGCGAGGCTGCCGGGGCGGCGCTCGGCGAGGGCGCGCAGCGTGGCGTCGCCGAAGACGATGTAGGCGGGCACGCCGAGCTCCTTCGCGACTCCGGCGCGCCAGGCGCGCAGCGCCTCGAACACGCCGAGGTTCGCGGGGTCGAGGTTCTCGGGCGCGGTGGTCTTGCGCACGCGGGCGACACCGCCGGAGCGGCCCATGACGTCCCGGCGCAGCGGCACCGGGGTCTCGCCACGCAGCACCCCGGCGGCAGGCTCACCCAGAGCGAGCGTTCCGTACTCGCCGCGAGCGACCAGGATGCCGCGGGCGAGCAGCTGCCGGATGACACTGCGCCAGTCCTGCTCGCTGAGGTCGGCACCGAGCCCGTACGTCGAGAGCTTGTCGTGACCCTGCTGGCGGACGCGGTCGGTGGACCCGCCGCGCAGGATGTCGATGAGGTGGCCGGCTCCGAACGCCTGGCCGCGCTCACGCTGCAGCCGCACGATCGTCGACAGCAGCTTCTGAGCGGGGACGAGGCCGTCCCAGGTCTCGGGCGCTTCGAGGCAGGTGTCGCAGTTGCCGCAGGGAGAGGAGGCCTCGCCGAAGTAGTCGAGGAGGTTCTGGCGCCGGCATCCGATCGTCTCGCACAGAGCGAGCATCGCGTCGAGGTGCTGACCGAGACGGGTCTTGAAGGCGCGGTCGCCCGGCGACTGATCGATCATGCGCCGCTGCTGCACCACGTCGCCGAGCCCGTAGGCCATCCAGGCGACCGACGGCTCGCCGTCGCGGCCCGCCCGGCCGGTCTCCTGGTAGTAGCCCTCGACGGACTTGGGGAGGTCGATGTGCGCGACGAACCGGACGTCGGGCTTGTCGATGCCCATGCCGAAGGCGATCGTCGCGACCATGACGACTCCGTCCTCGCGCAGGAACCGCGACTGGTTGGCGGCGCGCGTCTCGGCAGGAAGACCCGCGTGATACGGCAGCGCGTCGACGCCCTGCGCGGACAGGAACTCGGCGGTCTGCTCGACCGACTTGCGACTCAACGCGTAGACGATGCCGGCCGATCCGACGCCCTGCGAGCGGACGAAGGCGACGAGCTGGCGCCGTGGGTCGGACTTCGCCTCGATGCGGTACTGGATGTTCGGCCGGTCGAAGCTCGACACGAAGTGCCGGGCCCGCGGCAGCTGCAGCCGCTCCGTCATCTCGCGGTGCGTGGCGGGCGTCGCGGTCGCGGTCAGCGCGAGGCGCGGCACGCCGGGGAATCGCTCGGCCAGGGCTCCGAGCGCCAGGTAGTCCGGCCGGAAGTCGTGGCCCCACTGCGACACGCAGTGCGCCTCGTCGATCGCGATCACACTGAGCTTGCCGCGGCCGAGGAACCGCAGCGTGGTCTCGGTGTTGAGCCGCTCGGGAGCGACGTACAGCAGATCGAGCTCGCCGGCCAGGTACGCGCGCTCGACGGCAGCACGCTCGGGCGGCGCCTGCGTCGAGTTGAGATAGGCGGCGCGCACGCCGTTGGCGACGAGCGCATCGACCTGGTCGTGCATGAGTGCGATGAGCGGACTGACGACGAGCCCGGTACCCGGACGCACCAGCGCCGGCACCTGGTAGCAGACGCTCTTGCCACCGCCGGTGGGCATGAGCACGACGGCGTCGCCGCCTGAGATGACCTGGTCGACGATCGCGGCCTGCTCGCCGCGGAACGCGTCGTACCCGTAGACCTCTCGCAGCACGGTGCGCGGGTCGGCGCCGGTGAAGTCGCGTCGGGGCCCCGCACCGGCGAACGGGTCGAGGTCGGCCGAGCCGCCGGCGCCGAAGTCGGGCGGTGGCCGCCAGCCGTCCTCCGGGGGCGCCCACGCGTCATCCGGCGGTGGGGCATCGCCGAACTCGGGAGGCAGGAGGCCGGGCTCCCACGCGAGGTCGGCGTACGGGTCGCCCTGCGGGATGGTCACCCGTCCCAGCGTAGCCGCGGCACCCGACGCCGTCCCCTCTGCAAGCGGCCTGGCGGAGAACGCCGGCTGCATCGGCCGCGGGGCGCTGCTGGGGAGGAGGCGCATCGCCCGGATCCTCAACTGAGGATCCCGCCAGAGATCAACGTCCGGCACCGATCCTCATCTGAGGAACGTAGCCGAGATGCGGGCCGACACACTGCTGGCCGCTCCTCAGCTCGGCACAGCTCTCAGCTCAGGGCCATCGGACACTCAGCACCACTTGGCCGCGATAGCGGTGATGACGTTGAGGTTGCGGTTGGTGGCGACGCCGAGCAGCTTCGCCGCACCGAGCGGATCGACCGTGCCGGCCTGATAGCCGGGCCCGAGCAGGGCGTGCGCGACGCGTCCGCGCACCACCATGCCGCCGGCATCCGTTGCGAGCCCTTCCACTCGCGCCACGACGTCGGGCGGCAGCTCATCCTTGAGCAGATAGACGTAGTGCCGCTCGAGTCCGGGGCACTCGGCGCTGAGGGCGGCTGCCTCGCGCGCGATCTCGGTGACCTCGGCCGTGGAGAACACCATCGTGGGCACGTCGAAGCCGCGGTCGGCGGCGAAGGCCTCCTCGAGCGCCTTCTCGATCTTCGCCCGCGAACGCATCGGGGTGGTGAACCGCACGTTGCCGGTGTTGATGTGCGTCTCGACATCGGTGAATCCGATGCTCTCGACCACCCGCCGGATGTCGTCCTTCGCGAACTTCCGGTTGGCGCCGAGGTTGATCGCGCGCAGGAACGCCACATAGGTCGGCATACCGTCATCATCGCGGACGCGCCGGGCCCCTGCCTCAACCCGCGCCGACCAGGTGCAGAGACCTAATGGCATCCGTTATCGTCATCGTCATGCAATGCCTGTGACCCGCCTCCGTCACCCACTCGTACGCAGCGATCCGCACGGTCGCTGGTTCCGGACCGTCTCGCGACGCTCGTCGCTCCGCGTCAGGCGCTCAGCCGGTGGCCCCCACCAACCCGGACGTCCTTGAAAGGCATCGCATGTTCTCCTCCACGTCCCTGCCGCTGCGCGGCAAGACCGCCCTCGTCACCGGCGTCTCGCGCCGGCGCGGCATCGGCTACGCCGTCGCGACGCAGTTCGCGCGGCTCGGCGCCGACGTCTTCCTCCACCACTACCGCCCGCACGACACGCGTCTGCCGTGGGGCGGCGACGACCTCGACGCCGTGCGCGAGGGCCTCCGGGCCGAGCTCACCACGGGCGCGCAGCTCGGCGACGTGAGCGCCGACCTGCGGGAGGCGGCATCCGTCCCGCTCGTCGTCGACGCGGCGCGGGCACTCACCGGACGACTGGACATCCTGGTGTGCAACCACGCGCAGTCGGGCGACGACGGATCGATCCTCGACATGACGGCCGACCGGCTCGATGCGTTCTGGCAGACCAACGCCCGCTCGACGATCCTGCTCACGCGCGAGTTCGCCGCGCTGCACGCCGGCGACGGGATCGCCGCCCGGCCCGGCGAGCGCGTCGAACGTCGCGGCCCCTTCGCCGAGCCGGTCGGGCGGGTGTTCTGGATGACGTCCGGGCAGATCCACGGTCCGATGCGCGGTGAGGTCGCGTATGCGGCCAGCAAGGCGGCCCTCGCCGGCGTCACGAAGACGGTGGCGGCGGAGCTGCTCGATCTCGGCATCATCCTCAACACGATCGACCCCGGCCCCGTCAACACCGGATACCTCGACCCCGAGACGACCGACCGGCCGCTGGAGGAGATCGAGGAGTGGATGCGGTCGACCCCGTTCGGCCGCTACGGCGAGCCCGCCGATCCTGCGCGGCTCATCGGCTGGCTCGCCACACCCGAAGGGGCCTGGGTGGTCGGCCAGGTGCTCTCCACCGACGGCGGTCTCGGCCTGGGCTGAGCCCCCGCCTGCGCGGCTCAGAGCCGGACGACCTCGGTCACGCGCACCACGGCCGCGCCGGTCTCTTCGGATGCCGCCAGCTCGACGACGCCGCGGATGCGCCAGTCGTGGTCACCGGCGGGGTCGTCGATCGTCTGCTCGACGCGCCAGACACCGGATGTCGCGGCATCCGTCTCGTCCACCGTGACGAGTCGCGGCGAGCGGGCGGGTCCGCCGGTGAGGATCTCGTCGTGCTCGTCGAAGTACGCGTCCAGCGCGGCCGGCCAGTCGACGTCGGGATCGAGCTCGGTGAGCTCGTCGTCGCGCTGCAGCGCGGCCAGCTGTACCCGGCGGAACAGCTCGTTGCGCACCAGGACGCCGAACGCGCGCCGGTTGGTCAGCACCGACGGCGGGGCCGGCGGCACGACGGGTGCTGTGGGGTCTTCGACGGGGTTGACGAGCGCCTCCCACTCGTCGACGAGGCTCGAGTCGACCTGCCGCACGACCTCGCCCAGCCACGCGACGATGTCGTGCAGCTCGTCGGTCTGGGCCTCGGTCGGCACGGTCTGCCGGATGGCGCGGTACGCGTCCGACAGGTACCGCAGCACGAGCCCCTCGCTGCGCGACAGCTGGTACAGCGAGATGAGCTCCGAGAACGACAGCGCCCGCTCGAACATGTCGCGCACCACCGACTTCGGCGACAGCTCGAAGTCGCGGATCCACGGCTGGCTCGACGCGAACACCTCGAAGGCCTGCCCCAGCAGCTCTTCGAGCGGCTTCGGGTACGTGACCTCCTCGAGCGCAGCCATGCGCTCGTCGTAGTCGAGCCCGTCCTGCTTCATCGCCGCGACGGCCTCGCCGCGCGCGCGGTACTCCTGCTGCGAGAGGATCTGGCGCGGATCGTCGAGCGTCGCCTCGATGACGCTCACGACGTCGAGCGCATAGTGGCCGGTCCCGGCCGCGCCCGGTGCGTCCTCGGGGTCCAGCAGCCCGATCGCGGCGAGCGCGAACGGCGAGAGCGGCTGGTTGAGGGCGAAGTTCGGCTGCAGGTCGACGGTGAGGCGGATCTGATCCCGGATGCCGCGGCCCGCGGCATCCGTGCCTCCGCCCCGGTCGATCTCGACCACGCCGGCCGTGAGCAGCGTGCGGAAGATCGCGATCGCCCGGCGTGCGAGCTCGTAGCGCCTGGCGCGCGGCTCGTGGTTGTCGAAGACGAGCGACCGCACGTTCTCGAACACGTCGCCGCCGCGAGCGATGACGTTGATGAGCATCGCGGCGGTCAGCGAGAGCTGCGGCACGAGCGGCTCGGGATCGGCGTCGACGAGGCGCTCGAAGGAGCCGAGCCCCCAGTTGACGACGCCGGTCGGAGCCTTCTTGCGCACGATCTTCTTGCGCTTCGCGGCGTCGTCGCCGGCCTTGCGCAGCGCGGCCTCGTTCTCGATCTCCCATTCGGGCGCCATCACGACGACGGTGCCCGAGGTGTCGTAGCCGGCCCGGCCGGCGCGGCCCGAGATCTGGTGGAACTCGCGCGCCGACAGCTGGCGCATCTTCGTGCCGTCGTACTTCGACAGCGCCGTGATCATCACCGTGCGGATGGGCACGTTGATGCCGACGCCCAGCGTGTCGGTGCCGCAGATCACGCGCAGCAGACCCCGCTGCGCGAGCGTCTCGACGAGCCGGCGGTACCGCGGCAGCATTCCGGCGTGGTGCACGCCGATGCCGGCACGCACGTACCGCGACAGGATGCGGCCGAACGCCGTCGTGAAGCGGAACCCGCCGATCGCCTCGGCGATGGCGTCCCGTTGCTCGCGGGAGACGATCCGGATGCTCGACAGGGCTTGCGCCCGCTCCATCGCGGCAGCCTGCGAGAAGTGCACGATGTACACCGGCGCTTCACCGGTCTGCAGCAGCTCCTCGACGGTCTCGTGCACCGGCGTGCGGGCGTAGGAGAAGTGCAGGGGCACGGGGCGATCGACGCCGGTGATCCGCGAGACGACCCGGTCGGTCCGGCGCTCCAGGTCCTCCGCGATCGCGGAGACATCGCCCAGGGTCGCCGACATCAGCACGAACTGGGCTCGCGGCAGCAGCAGCAGCGGCACCTGCCAGGCCCAGCCGCGGTCGGGGTCGCCGTAATAGTGGAACTCGTCCATCACGACCTGGTCCACGCCGGCTCCCGCACCCTGGCGGAGGGCGAGGTTGGCGAGGATCTCGGCCGTGCAGCAGACGATCGGCGCATCGGGGTTCACCGAGGAATCACCGGTGACCATGCCCACGTTCGCGGCGCCGAAGATGTCGACGAGCGCAAAGAACTTCTCGCTCACGAGCGCCTTGATCGGCGCCGTGTAATAAGTGCGGCCACCGCGGGCCACGCACGCGGCGTGCGCCGCGACGGCCACCAGCGACTTGCCCGTGCCCGTCGGCGTCGACAGGATCACGTGCGAGCCCGACACGATCTCGATGACCGCTTCGTCCTGTGCGGGGTACAGGGCGAAGCCCTCGTCTGCCGCCCACTCGACGAACGCGTCGTAGAGCGCGTCGGCGTCGGGGCCACCTGCGCGCGCGCCGGACGCCTCCGCTGCGGTCGCGATGGTCTCGAGAAGCGTCACCGTCCGAGTCTGCCAGGTCGCAGCATCCGCGCCGGTGTCACGAAGTCGGTCGAAGCGGGCCCGTTCCGGGACGCGGAGACGGAGGACGCCGCCCCTCCGGAAGCGGTGGCGGCGCCCGGCGGCTCAGACGAAGGCGGATGCTGCGGCGCTGCCGCCGCAGCACCGTTCAGCGCCCCAGCTGCTCGAGGATGACGTCGGTGTAGGCGGTGTACCCCTCGTACGTCGGGTGGAGGTAGCCGGCGGGGTCGCCCACCGGGTCGACTCCGAACCACGGATCGCTGGGCACACCCGGCACGAGCTGCACGCCGTGCCCCGCGAAGGCGTCGACCACGTCCACGTAGACGACGTCGATACCACCGGCAGCAGCGGTGGCGACGGCGGCCTGGATGGCGGCGTTGAGCGCGTCGGTCGCACCGTTCACCGCGGCGACGAGCGCGGCGAGCTGAGCGAACTGCGGAAGGTCCGGCGGCGACTCGAGCAGATACGGGTAGCCGGTGACGACGATCGTCGCATCCGGCGCGCGCTCGGCGATCGCGCCGATCAGGGACGTGAGCGGAGCGACGATCCCCGGTGCCGAGCTGATGGCGCTCTGGATCGCGGCGAGGCAGGGCGCGGGATCTCCGCCGGCAGCGGCGATCGAGCAGGTCGCGTAGACCTGATCCAGACCGAGGTCGTTCGCGCCGACAGTGAGCGTCACGACGGTCGTCCCGCGGTTCAGCTGCGACAGCTGAGACAGGGTGTCCGCGATCGTCGCGCCGCTGCACGCCGCATTGCGCAGCAGGTTGAACTTCGGCTCCTCATCGAGCTGCGCCGCGTAGCCGCCGTCGGTCCGGACGCACGCGTCCAGCGGGGCGCCACCGCCTTGGCCCGCGGCGATCGAGTCGCCGAGCGCGACGTGTTTGGCGACCATCAGCGGTGACGCCGTGGCGGGCCCGGCCGCACCTGCCATGAGCATGCCGGCTCCGAGTGCGACGGCCGCGAGCGCGGCCAAAAGACGTCGTTTCATGATTCCCCTTCGAATCCCTGACAGGATCGATTCCCCCGAATCGAACCGCACACCGCGGTGATGCCGACGATAGACCTGCGGCATCCGTCCCGCCAGGGGTGCGCGTGCACTTCCGCTGGCGGAATCACGCGGCGGAGACGTACGTTGAGAAGGACGACGGAAGGATTCCCGTGACCGACACCGATGCCCAGGTCCTCGTGACCCGCAACGACGAAGACCGCCGATACGAGGTGCACGTCGACGATGTGCTCGCAGGGTTCACCGTGTTCCGCGCCGACGCCCGCGGACGCCTGCACTTCCCGCACACCGAGGTCGACCCGGCCTTCCGCGGACGCGGCCTCGCGCAGACCGTCGTGGGCGAGGCGATGGCGGATGCCGCGCGCCGTGGCGAGACCGTCGTGCCGCACTGCCCCGTGGTGGCGAAGTACCTGCGCGACCACGATGTGCCCGGGCTCACCATCGAGTGGCCCGACCAGCCGCACCCCGAGTGAGCGGTGGCCCCGACGTGACCCGCTTGGACGCCGACGACACCATCGCCACCGAATCCGCGGTGGAATGTGCAGGCCCGCGCACGCTGCTGCTCGAGACGCGCGAAGTGCCCCTCGGCGGCGTGCGCGCCATGTCGGTGCACCGCTCCCTGCCGCAGCGCGATCTGCCGCTCGTCGGAGCGTGGTGCTTCCTCGACCGCTTCGGGCCGCAGGAGACGCGCATGCGCGTCGAACCACACCCGCACATCGGTCTGCAGACCGTGACCTGGCCCTACCTCGGCGAGGTGCGGCACCGCGACTCCGTGGGCAGCGACGTCGTGGTGCGTCGTGGCGCGCTCAACCTCATGACGAGCGGTGCGGGCATCTCGCACTCCGAGTACTCGGTCGGGACGGATGCCTCACCGCTGGACGCCCTGCAGCTGTGGGTCGCGCTGCCCGAGGCCCGACGGCATGGGGCTCCTGCGTTCGAGCAGCACGCCGTGCTTCCGGAGCTGGAGCTGACCGCCACGGTCGGCGCACCGGGGACCGCGACCGTGGTGCTCGGCGAGCTCGGCGGCGTGGCTTCACCCGCAACCGTGTACACGCCGATCGTCGGGGCCGAGCTGCGGATCGCCGCCGGCTCTGCGGTCCGCGTCCCGTTGAACCCCGACTGGGAGCACGCTCTCGTCGTCGTGTCCGGCGACGCCGACGTCGCCGGCGAGGGCGGCGACGTGGAGACGGTCGCCGTCGACACGGCCCACCTGCTCTACCTCGGCATCCACCGCGACGAGGTCGTGATCTCGAGCCCTGCCGGAGCGATCCTCTTCCTGCTCGGCGGCGAGCCGTTCGAGGACGACGTCGTCATGTGGTGGAACTTCGTCGGGCGCACCCACGAAGAGATCGTCGAGGCGCGCGAGGCGTGGGAGTCGGGAACGGAGCGCTTCGGCCACGTGATCGACCACGGGGACGAGCGGATCCCCGCCCCGCCGATGCCCGCCGTCCGGCTCACCCGCCGCCGACGCCGGCTCTAGTCGCTGTCCAGCGATACGACGAGGCGCCCGGGCCGAAGCCCGGGCGCCTCTTCTGTGCGGGAACGGTTACGGGACGTCGACCGAGACGACCGTGCGCACCTGCGAGTCGCCGTAGCGCACGACGCCCAGGTAGCTGCCCGCCTCGAGGCCCGACCACGACAGGTTGTACGTCGTGGGTGTGGCCTGCTGCGCGTCGATCACTGCGGGCTCCGCGGTGAACGACCCGACGCCGTCGGCGCCGACGAGGGCGCTCGTCGCCGTCCAGGTGAACGGCGCGGTGAACGCGTACACGTCCGCCGTGATCAGGTACCAGCCGGCGGTCGGCTGCGCGATCTGCACGGCCTCGTCGGCCGAGCCGGTCGCGGACTGCCACGCCTGGTAGTACCGGTGGTCCGTCTCGCTGACCACGCGGTAGACCGCGAGGTCGAGGTCGCTGCCCGTGTCGTCCGACGAGTCGAGCTCGAACCGTGCGAGCTCGGTGCCGGCGGGCACCTGCACGAGCACCTCGGTGGTGCCGTCCGTGGCGGCGCCGGTGGTCTCGTCGCCGTCGATGAGCACGTTCTCCTTCGCGAGGCCGAACAGGTTCAGCGGCAGCTCCCCGGTGTAGCCCGGCGTGATGGTGACGTCGACGTCGCCGTCGGCACCCTCACCCGAGATCGCCGTCGGCGCATCCGCCGTGACGGGGAACACCGCGATCGGCGAGCGCACCGTCGTGTCGGCACCGGTCCACGTGAGGGAACCGGTCGCCCACTCCTCGACGGGAGCCGTCGCGTTCGTGAACTCGATCGTGAACGTCTGCGTCTTGCCGGCCTCGATCGTGAACGAGGCCGGCGTGACGACCGCGTCGACACCGGGCACATCGACCGACGCCGTGTACGTGCCGGCCGTGGCGGCCGTCACCGTGCGGGTGATCGTCTGGCTTCCGGCCAGAGCGCCCACGCTGATCGAGGCGAGGTTGAGGTCGCTCGGGTCGGTCGGGTCGACATCCTCCCAGTAGTCGGCGCCGAGGGCGCCCTCGATGTACGACTGCCAGCCGGCCGCACCGTTGAGGTACAGAAGACCCGGGTTGAAGTACTTCGTCGGGTCGACGTGGCCCGCGCCCTGGATGAACGGGTCGGTGACCGGCTGGTTCTTCGAGTCGACGAGGTCGTACGCGGTCGTCATGAGCGCGGACTTGACCTCTGCCGGCGTCGCCTTCGGGTACTTCCCGAGGTACAGCGCGCCGAGACCGGCGACGTGCGGCGACGACATCGACGTGCCCGACATGAAGCCGAACGTCGGCGCCGAGCCCTTCGCGTTGTTCGTCGCGGCGAGGATCGCCACACCCGGGGCCGAGACGTCGGGCTTGATGACGTCGCTGCCGTCGGCGAGCATCGGTCCGCGGCTCGAGAAGCCCGCGATCTGCGGCGTGGGGGTCGCCACGCCGGTGACGTTGTCGCCGACGAGGGTCACGGTCGCCGCCGGGTTGCCCTTGACGTACGCCAGCAGGGCGTCGCGGTACTGCGCGTCGATGTGAACCGTGGGCACCGAGTGGAAGTCGTTGTCGAGCGAGCCCGGCGTGACGTTCACCAGCACCATGCCGATGCCACCCGCCTCGCCGACCGCCTGCGACTTCTCGACACGGGCGTTGGTGCCGCGGTCGCAGACGACGATCTTGCCGGCGACCTTGGCCGGGTCGAGCGTGCCCAGGAAGCACAGCGCGGCCTCGTTCGGAGCCGCGCCGGCGAGCGCTGCCTCACCGGCGTAGACGACGTTGCCCGAGACCTTGCCCTCGGGCTGCGAGAACACCGTGACCGAGGCGCCGACGGCCTGCTGGCCGTTCCACTGCACCGTTCCCTCGTAGGTGGGGATGGTGGATGCCGCGACCGTCGTGTACCACGGCGATGCGTGGTCGGCCGTGGCGGCGTCGGGGCCGTCGTTGCCGGCGCTCACCGAGACGAACACGCCCGCGGCGGCGGCGTTGAGGAACGCGACGTCGTCGGCCTGCAGCACGCTCGTGGCGGAGCCGCCGCCGATCGAGTAGTTGATGACGTCGACGCCGTCGGCGACGGCGGCATTGATCGCGGCGAGCAGGTCGCTGCCGGCGCAGATGTCGTCGTCGGTCGAGAGCGGGTCGGGTCCGCCGTAGCAGGCCTTGTACGCGGCGACCTTGGCGGCCGGGGCGACACCCGAGATCTTGCCGAAGTCGATGCCCTCGACGGAGGCCGAGACGCCGAAGTTGCCGGCGGCCGTGCTCGCGGTGTGCGAGCCGTGGCCCTCGAGGTCCCGCGGCGACGCGTAGTCGGTCTTGAACGAGAAGCCTGCGGCGGCCGCGCCGGTGTTGAAGTAGCGCGCGCCGATCAGCTTGGTGCTGTAGTCCTGCTTGCTCCACTGCTCGCCGGACACACGCTGCGAGACGAACGTGCCCCCGTCGGACTTCTTGTACACGACGTTCTCGCCGACCAGGTAGGGCTCGCTGCCCACCTTGGTGCTGAGCTTGCTGCCCGCGAATGCGGGGTTCTCGGGCGAGATGCCGGTGTCGACGACGCCGACGACGATGCCCTTGCCGGCGCCAGCCGTGCCGCCGAGGCTGTCCCAGACTCCGCCCGTGCCGTCTGCCACGGATCCGAGCCCGAGGAACTCGGTCGAGGGGACTGCGGCGGTCGGGTGGTAGATCTCATCGGGGAAGACCCCGAGCACGTTCTTGTCGGTCTGCAGCTTGCCCACCTGGTCGGCGGTGAGGTCGGCGCTGAAGCCGTTCAGCACGACCTGATACGTGGTGGCCGGCGTCACGCCGTTCTCGGCGGCGAAGTCAGCCTGCTCCTTCTTGAGGTGCGCGACGTACTTCTGCGAGTTCGCGGAGTTCGCGTCGAGCTGGTTCCCCTTGCCCGGCTTGGTGGGAGCGATGCCGCTGACACCGCCGTCGTAGGTGGCGAGGGGCGCATCCTTCAGGAGGACGATGTAGTGACCGTCGGCTGCTTCGACCGGAACCGGTGATGTCACCTCCTCGGGTACAGCGCCGAAACTTGCTGTGGCAGTGCCCGCGAACAGTGCGGCGAGTGTGACGACCGCGGCTGCTCTCACGGAGGATCGACCCATGTGTGGCCTCCAGGTTGTTGTGGGGGTGCTGCGCCACATCGTTGGGGCGCAGCGACCTCCAACGTAACTGTCAGGAGAATCCCAGTAAATGAGAGGTCAGTGAGAAACGCGACGCCGCGTCCCAGTACCCTGGGCAGGTGGCTGACCGAACCCGGATTTCGACGAGCGTTCTGCTCACCTGTGCGGCGATCGGCGTCGCGACCGGTGTTCTCCAGGCGGGTGCGGGCGCGATCAGCGGCTTCGTCTCAGCGGGCGCGCCGATCCTCTACGGACTGGTTCTCGGTGTGCACGTGCTGCCCGGCGTCGTCGCGCAGGAGCTGCTGCGGCGCCCGTGGGTCGCGCTGATCACGCATCTCGTCGCGGCGCTCGTGGCCAGCGCCGTGGTGCCGCTGTGGATCGGCCGCTACATCGGCACCGCCCTCCTCATCGGCGGACTGCAGGAGATCATCGCGGCGACCTCCCGCTACAAGCGGTGGGAGCCCTGGCGCTTCTTCCTCTCGGCGGTGATCGTCGGCGCCGTCATCGCCGTCGCGATCTGGTTCGCCGCCGATGTCTCGCGCTTCCCGCTGTGGGGTCAGATCGTCTACGTCGCGCTGTTCATCGTCGGTCCCGTCGCGTGGACGGCCGTGGGCCTCGCGATCGGCAATGCGCTCCGCCGCGCCGGTGTCGCCCGTCGCAGCCGCGGGTGAGGGATCCGTCCCGGTCTCCGCGCCGTTTCACCGAATCCGTGCCGTTTCGCCGAAGAGTAAGGCACGGGTAAGTTAGGGAAGGCTAAGTTTCCCTCGACGATCGGATACCCGTGTCCTCTGCCGTGCCGCTGCTGCGGGTGCGCGAGCTCGGCATCACCCACGACGGCGAGACCTCTCCCGCCCCCGCAGCCGTTTCCTTCGACATCGCCCCCGGCGAGGTGGTGCTGCTTCTCGGCCCCAGCGGATCCGGCAAGTCGACGCTGACGCTCGCACTCAACGGCCTGCTGCCGCAGGCGGTGCCCGCCGACGTCACCGGATCGATCGAGGTCGATGGACTCGACACGCGGAGCACACCCGTCGCCGACCTCAGCACGCGGGTCGGCATGGTCTTCCAAGACCCCGACGCGCAGCTGGTGACCGGCACCGTCTTCGACGAGGTGGCCTTCGGGCCCGAGAATCTGCGGATGCCGGTCGCCGACGTCCTCGCCCGGACCGAAGACGCGCTGCGGCGCGTCGGACTCTGGGAGCGGCGCTCGGATAACCCCGACCGCCTGTCTGGCGGCGGGCGTCAGCGCCTCGCGATCGCATGCGCCCTCGCCATGGGATCGCCGCTTCTCGTGCTGGACGAGCCCACGGCGAATCTCGATCCGGCGGGCATCGAGGAGGTCTACGCGGCGCTGTCCGCGTTGGTCGCGGCCGGCGATCGGTCCATTCTGCTGGTGGAGCACAACCTCGACGCGGCGGTCGGCTTCGTCGATCGAGTCGTCGTGCTCGACCACGACGGTCGACTGGCCGACGACGGCACGGTCGACGAGGTGCTGCGCGGGCGGGCAGAAGACCTGCACGACATGGGCGTCTGGCTGCCCGTCTCGACGCTCGCCGCGCTGCGGCTGCGTCGCGCGGGCTTCGCCCTCGACCCGCTGCCGCTGACCCCCGACGAGCTCCGCGCCGCGCTGGAGGCAGAGGATGCGTCGGCGGGATCCCGGTCGTTGAGCGAGCGAGGAACGAGCGAGACGAAACGCGCCGAGCCCACGTCGCGGGTCGGTCCGGGGCGTTTCGACTCGCAAGCTCGCTCAACGCCCGGTTCCGGTGCTCCCCTCATCACCGTTCGGAACCTCACGCTCCGCCGCGGCCGCAGCGAGGTGCTGCACGGCATCGACCTCGACGTGCCGCGCGGTGCGTTCGCCGCGGTGGTCGGGGCCAACGGCGCCGGAAAGACGAGCCTCATCCAGGCCATCGCCGGCGTCGTCGCCCCGCCCAAGGGCACGGTTCACGTCGACGGACTCGACATCGGCCGCGCCGACGCGCGCACGCTGAGCACGCGCATCGGCTTCGTGTTCCAGAACCCCGAGCACCAGTTCATCGCGCACACGGTCTTCGACGAGATCGCCCATGGCCTGCGCCGTCAGCACCTTCCCGACGACGAGGTGCGCACGCGCGCCCTCGAGCTGCTCGAGCGGTTCGGGCTCGCCGCCAAGGCCGACAGCCACCCGTTCCTGCTGTCGGGCGGGCAGAAGCGGCGACTCTCGGTCGGCACCGCGCTCGTGGCGGGTGCACCCGTGCTCGTGCTGGACGAGCCGACGTTCGGTCAGGATCGCGCCCGTGCCGACGAGCTGCTGTCATTGCTCTCGGAGCTCAACGCCGAGGGCACCGCGGTCGTCGTCGTGACCCACGACATGCAGCTCGTGACCGACTACGCCGACCGCACCGTCGTGATGGCCGACGGCCGCGTGCTGGCGCACGGGGCGACCGCCGAGATCTTCGCTGACGACGCACTCATCGCGCGCGCGGGTCTGCGCCCGCCGCCGCTGCGCCGCGCGCTGCGAGGTGTGCAGCGGCATCCCGAGCTGTCCCGCGTCACCCGCCTCGCCGACCTCCCCGGCGCGGAC
>NZ_DATCVK010000061.1:0-44721 GCF_036566905.1 Microbacterium sp.
ACGCCGCGGCGAACGCGCTGGGACTCGGCGCCGACGTGACGATCATCGACATCTCGCTGCAGAAGCTGCGACAGCTGGAGGCGCGCTTCCAGGGCGCGGTGCAGACGCGGGCCTCGACGCGCTACGAGATCGCCGACCAGCTGCTGGGCGCGGACCTGGTCATCGGCTCGGTGCTGATCCCGGGCGCCGCGGCCCCCAAACTCGTCACCGACGACATGGTCGCCGCCATGAAGCCCGGGTCGGTGCTCGTCGACATCGCGATCGACCAGGGCGGCTGCTTCGAAGGGTCGCGTCCGACCACGCACGACGCGCCGACGTTCGCGGTGCACGACTCGCTCTACTACTGCGTCGCGAACATGCCCGGTGCGGTTCCGAGCACCTCGACGCGCGCCCTCGGCAACGCGACGCTGCCCTACGTGGGTGCGATCGCGAACCGGGGATGGGATGCGGCCGCAGAGGCGGACCCCGCGCTCGCCCGGGGGCTGAACGTGCGCGCCGGCGTCATCGAGAACGACGGCGTGAGCGCCGCGTTCGCCGACCGCGGCTGAGCGCGCCCCAAACCAGCACCGACTGCGGGGCCGGCCGCGCCCGCCACGCCCCGTCGACGAAGCGAACACCGGTGTAGTCGAGATGGTGAAGCTCGAGTTGCTCCTTCCGTGCGAGCCGCTCGCACGCGGCGCACGAGAGCGGACCACCGAGCCGCCGCTGCCTGCGGAACCACCGGTCTCGGCGTGCGAACCACGCCGTCGAGCGGAGGAAATCCGATCTGTAGGAGTTCCGGAGTGCGGACTTTCGACGGTTCGTCACTCGTCGCTCACAGCCTCGGCGTCGATTGCATCGGCGGGCGCCGGTGCGGGATCCGTGACGACATGGGACGTGCCATCGATGACCTCCCGCTGCTCGGTCTCGATGTCGCGTTTGCCCGTCTTGATAGCGCGAGCATCACGACGCTCATCCCAGCCGGACAAATCGAGGAGCACGCCGCGGCGCTGGCGTGGTTGATCTGCCCTCCCGAAGGTGGAGGCGATGTCTGGGCCATCCACATCCACCGGCTGGGGCAGCTCACGCGCCGGAACACTACGCGGTGTAGAGGTCGCCAACGAAATGGGCCTGTCATCCTTCGTGGTCGCACACCGCAATGATGGCGAAGGTCCCACAGTGGTTACCGGTCGTTCGACGCTGGCAACGCTTGAGGCGGATGACGTGCGTGAAGCGGTGAGGCATGCGCTCCAGCGCGGCGCGCGTCGCGTAGTGCTGTTCGGCTGGTCGATGGGGGCCGCGATCTCACTACAGCTCGCAGCAGATGCCGAATCAACAGGGTGGTCGACGCGCTCGTGCTCGACTGGTCAGCGACAATCGGGGTCAACCGTGCCCGCGCGGGCTTGCCATCTTGGTTCGGGAGTCTCACAGCCCCATGGCTGAGTAGTCGCCTCCTTGTGGCCTGACGGGTGTGAACGCCCGTGTCCCGCTCAATCGCTTTAACTGGGTCGACGGCGCCGCAGGACTATCGACTCCGACGATGATCCTCCACGGAATGCTGGACACGTCTGCCACGTCCGAAGTGTTTCGCCGACTCGCGGAGCTCAGGCCGGACATCGTCCGGCTCGACGCGTTCCAGGCGGGTCACACGATGAAACTGGAACGCGAACCCGAAGAGGTGACAATCCGTCGATCTCGAATGGCTGGAAGGCCGCATCGCACCCCGCGACTGACACCAATGGCTTCCCGGCGGTCTCAAGCGGCGCACCCGCTCGCTCTATCCGGCCGATGCGTGAGTATGGCCCCGCAGGAGCCGTCGATCCCCGACAGTCACTGCGACGTTCGTTGTCACATCGGTCCATCGGCCGCTCTCCGCCCCGGGCCGCGCTGCCCCCGTCGCGCCCGGATACGTCGTCCCGGATTTGAACGAGGCGCTGCTCGCCGATCAGGAGCGCAACCCGCAGATCTCGGCCCGTATCCCCGCGCACCGGTAGGGCACACCCGACGAAATTGCGGCCGCTCTCGCGTTCCTGGTGTCTCCGGACTCCGGATACATGCACGGGACGGTGGTCGGCGTGGACGGAGGTTGGCTCGGCAGATGGGACCGTTCGCCGCCGTTGCCCCGCCAATGCGCGTCACGCGCCCAGCGGCTTGGGCTGAAGGCCGCGATCTGTGGATCGCAGCAATAAAGGGCGGGTTCCCTGCAGAGATATCCGTCACCCCTGGCTTCACCCGCACGTATGATCTTGGGTCAAGGCCAGGTCGCTCTCCTCGCTTAGAGTAGGCGACGG
The DNA here is from genome assembly GCF_036566905.1 of Microbacterium sp. Taxonomy (GTDB): domain Bacteria; phylum Actinomycetota; class Actinomycetes; order Actinomycetales; family Microbacteriaceae; genus Microbacterium. Next base: position 2,271 of record NZ_DATCVK010000061.1, read on the forward strand.
TGCCATCCATTTTGGAACCGATCAGTGATGATAGGTCAATGTCGGAGGGAACGTCCATGGGCGCTAGGCAGATCCCGACTACGTCGACGCTGGTGGCGTTCGAGGCTGCGGCACGACACGGGGGTTTTTCGCTTGCTGCTCAGGAGTTAGTCGTCACGGAAGGTGCGATCAGTCGGCAGGTTGCGCGTTTGGAAGCGTTCCTGCGAGTGTCGCTGTTTGTTCGGGGCGGGAATCGTGTGGCGCTGACGGAGCATGGGAAGCGGTACGCCGAGGACGTGGGGCGGCTGCTCGCATCGCTGGAGCAGTCGACGCTTCAGGTAATGACAACGCCGTCGCAGCAACGCGTCCTGGAACTGGCGGCGGTCGGCACGTTCGCGACCCGATGGCTCATCCCGCGACTTCCGGCCTTCGCTCGGCGGCATTCGGATGTCGTGGTGAACATCAGCGTGCGAAACGATCCGTTCGTGCTGAGCGGAAGCGGTTTTGATGCGGCGATCGCCTTCGCGCACCCGGCCTGGGCGGGCGCCGAGTGGCGACACCTGTTCCGGAGTTCCCTGATCCCGGTGTGCTTGCCTGACATCGCGCCTTCACGCGATAGGGCAGATGTCGAGGTGCTCGCGGGGCTGCCGTTGCTGCACAAGACGACGACCCCGGAGAGCTGGCGCGACTACTCGCGCGAGTCCGGGATAGAGCTTCGGGATGCCACGGCGGGGAGTCGTTTCGAGCAGTTCTCGATGCTGATCGAGGCGGCACTTGCCGGTCTCGGTGTTGCGCTCGTGCCGTACCTGTACGTGGCAGAAGACCTCCGCGCCGCGGCGCTCGTTGCTGTCGGGCCTCCTGGGCAACAAGTAGGCAAGGACTTCATCCTGGTCCTCAACTCGCGGAGCCCTCGCGCCGACCTGCTAAACGAGTTCGCTGATTGGCTGGTCGATGAGGCAAAGTCGGACACGGACCCTCCCACATCCGAGGCGCGACCTCAGCTCTTGGCCGCGATCGAGTAGCTGCCATTCCGTCGCACAACCCGTGCGAATCCTCGTTCGTTGAGGTGCGCGCCGGCGACAAGCAGATGCTCCGAGCTGACCATCTTGAACACCCGCGTGCGTGCCTCGGCAGCGCTGATCGGGTCGTTGTCCAACGTGACTGACGCATCGGGTCGTTTCACCTGGATCGATGGGAAGTGGACGGTGTCGCCCCAGAACAGCAGACCGGTGCCGGCAGAGCCGATGAGGTACCCGGTGTGTCCTTCCGTGTGCCCGCGCAGCGGCACGGTCGAGATGCCGGGCAAGGCATCGCCTCCGGTGATCCTGCGAAGCCGGTCGGCGTATGCCCCGAGCGCGGCGCGGGCGATCTGGAAGTTCCCGCGGGCACGTTCATTCGCGCGAGCAAGGTTGGCATCGTCCTGCCAGAAGCCGACCTCGCGCTCGTGTACGACAACCTCAGCGTTGGGGAAGAGCGCCCGCCCCGTCGCATCGACGAGGCCGCCGATGTGGTCGGGATGGGCATGCGTGAGGAGGATCGTGTCGACGTCCGAAGGTTGTATTCCTACCAGTGGCAGGCTCGCCTTCAAATTTCCGCCCCACTGCCTGACTCCACCCGCCCCGGAGTCCACGAGCGCGACGTGGCCATTCCCGCGCACCAGGAAGCTGTTGATGTGCATAGGCGAGTGATCGTCCAGGCCACTTCGCTGCTGTATCCCAGATGCCTCGTCGCGCTCGATATTCAGCAACAGGCCCAGGCTTGCCGTGAGGTATCCGTCACTTATGGCGGTGACCGTATAGTCGCCGACCTTCTGACCCGGGAATGAATGGTCTGGCATTCTTGCCTTCTCTGAACGTGCTAGTTGCGGGCTTGGATGTGTTGCTTCGAGAAACTGAAGCAGCGGATACGGGCAGTCAGACCCGTGTGGTCCGCGATCGCATCATCGAGCTGCTTCATGAAACGGTGCATGACTGCTGGCGCGTGGAATGATTCCTCGCGGAGCAGGATTTCTGCGAAGACTGGGTGTCCTCTGCCTCGGAGGACTGGGAGGTAGACGATGTGCACGTTCTCGAGCGCGGCGCGCAGCGTACCTCTGCAGAGCTCGGTGCATTGTTCGGTAAGCCCGTCCAGCGCCTGGGTTGACGGCATGTCCTCCGACGAAATGTAGATCGTGAGGTTCGGCATGTCGGGCTATCTTCCGCGCGCGGGCCCCGACATGGGGGCCGTTTGGAGCTGAGGAGTCATCGGCACATAGACGTGAACACCCTTCGGAAGCGCCGAAAGACGGGGAACATCCGTGCTAGCAGCGCTCGATAGCCAGCGTCGCTCTGGGTTCCTCTCCAATGCAACAGCATGAATGGCACGAGGTGCGAGCCCTAACTGGACGAGTCCTTCGGGACCGGTCGAGCTCAGGACCAGGACCTCGCCGGCCGTAACGTCAGGCGCCCGGTCGATACCGTGATAGAGGTTGCGGTGCCAGTCGGTGATGTCAGGCTGCCAGCGAGCGAAGTTTCCGCCGCCCTTCTCCCGGTACTCGTCGCCCTTCAGTACCTCACCGCCATCGACGGTGTGGACGGCCAGGTAGACGGGGCAACCGGTGCTGATCGCCTTGAAGCGCTGCGACGTATGGAAGCCAGGGACAGAGATCAGGGCAGGCAGCTTGAGATCGCTGTAGAACTCGTTCCATTCGTCCTCACGGGCCGGTTCCGCGAAGCTGCACTCGACGGTATAGATCATCATCTAACTCCTCCTCCATGTGACGTACAGTCACATCGTAGGTGGGAGCTGTGCCTATGGTGAGCGGTCCAATCGGACAGAGCTGCACTCTACGTTTACCAAAGATCATTCTTCAGACGCTGACCAGCCGTCTCTCGTCGCTGGTCCCACACTGACTCGACGTCGGATACCTACCATCGATGCCTGCAGGCAGGTTGCCGCTGTCAAGTTCGAGGCAATCCTGACCACTTGGGCCGCATCGGCGGCCAACGAGACGCGCGACGATGACCCTCTAGAAGTCCGGTTCACTTCACGGCGATGAGGATTGATGGTAGCTTTGACGCGTTAATGCGCAAAGCATCAAATGCCGATCTACTCAAGGGAGAATGGTGCGGCCTGAAGCCATAGGCGGATACGCGGTCGATGATTTCGCTTTCGATCTGCGTCGCAGCGTCGCGCCGGCGAACCATCTCTGGGTGGGGAGCGGCTACGCAACGGTCGCTCCGCGCGACCGGACGGTGATGGGGGTCAGGGGACTCCACTCTCCTCCGTTCACCGCTCCGGATCTCGAGCTCGAAATCGAGATCGAGGCGGACGGCCACCGCATCCTTGATCAGGGCTCGCTGGGCAAGGGCGATGTCGGGGTGCTCCTCTCGGGCAGCACGTGGTTCCCCGATCGGATCGAACGAACGGGCACCTATCACCACATCCACGACGAGGAGCTCCTGTCGTTGACGGTGACGACTCGGCTCGCGCCGCTCACCGGACACCACGGCTTCGTGCTCGCGGTGGTCGTGACCAACAGGTCTGGGCGGGCGATGTCGATCACGATGTCGGCATCGGCGACTCCTGGAGCGCCCGGTCGCGTCGATCTGTCGGAATGGGACTACGGATGGCCCCGGTACGTGGGTGCTCCCGCCACCGAGCTGGGCTCGGGCGGCGCCTGGGAAAACGAGCACGCACGTGTCACGCTCCTCGCGCCAACGGGCGGGCACGCCGCGCTTGAAGCCGGGGGGGAGATCGTCCGTCACTTCGGGGTCGTGCTGACGCCATCCGGCTCTGCCACAGCGATGAAGCACCGCGACCTGCCGGGTGAGATCCTGCGCACGGCGCGGGGCTGGGAGCATCGCGTCTCGGATGCGACGAGGCGCCTTCCGGTGCTCTCTAGCGATGTGCCAGGGCTGGAGGAGTACTATCGGCGCTCGTTGGTCAGCGGTCTCATCTGCCTCTGGGAGAACGCGGAATTCGCGGTCCAGCCGTTTCCGACTGTCTCCGGTATCGAGGGGGCAGGGGTCTGCTGCTATCCATGGGACATCGGCGGCTACGCCGCACGCACAGTGGCGCTCATGCTCGGCGCGGACGTCACCATGGATCTCCTCAGGGTGATGGTCGAGTCCGGTATCGAGCAACACTCCCGGTTCTCGCCGAACGGCACTGGCAATGATGTTCCGTACGCCTACAGTGTGTGGTCCTTCGTCAACTTGGCCTGGGCTGCGGGGGCGGTCCACCGGCCGCACTCGAATCTGCTAGCGGCATCCGCCTCTCTTCTCGACGCTGAGAGCCGCCGCGTCTCGGATTGGCAGGGTCTGATCGACTACGGGCCGCAGCACGAACTGCTGGAGATGCGCGGCGCAGGCTACGAGCACGTGGTCGCGAGCCCGAACGCCGAGCGCGCGTGGGTTATGGATCGGCTGGCCGAACTCGCGACCCTCCTGGACGAGACCGACCGGTATCCGGTTGATTCTTGGCGCCGGGAGGCGCAGCTGATCCGCGAGCGCATCAAGACCTTGCTGTGGGATGAGGACGCCGGCTGGTTCAAAGCCGTCTATCCCAACGGACACGAAGAGATCATCTTCTCCATCCAGTACTTCGACGCCCTGCGATTCGGCGCTTGCACACCGGCGATGACGGAGGCCCTCGTCTCCCACGTGCGAGACGGCGCGTTCCTCGGCGAGTACGGCGTGAGCAGTGTCTCGGCCGAAGATGTCGCGCACTATGAACTCAACGATCCCGACTGGTCGGGTTCCGGCGCCTACACCGGCGACGGGCCGATGCTGGCGCTCACGCTGTGGGAGCAGGGGCGCGCGGAGTCGGCGTGGGACGTGCTCCGCCGGCACCTGTGGATGGGGCATCTGCTCCCGTACTTCCCGCAGGAGCACTACGCCGACCGGCCGGTGATCCCCGAGCACAAGCGAGCGAATGTCATCGCTGGGCTGAGTGGGGTTGAAGCGATCCTCTTCGGAATGCTCGGAATCGACGCACGTCCGGATGGGTCACTGGTGATTGCTCCCCACCCAGCCCCCGGAGAGGTTCTCATCAGAGGGCTGGAAATACGGGGACACGTGATCGATGTGCGGCTACGACCGGACTCGCTCGTGATCTGGCTCGATGGCGACATCTGTCACGACGGTGAGATCCGCGCGGTCACCGTGCTGGCCCCCTGACGACGCGACGTCGCCGAAGTTCGGAAACCTCGTGCGACCACGACCACGACCACGACCACGACTACGACTACGACTACGACTACGACTACGACAGACGATCTCAACGATGAGGAGTTTCCATGAAACGCGCCACCCACACGATCGCTTCGCGGCTGGCGGCGGCAGTCGCCGTCACGGCCCTGCTCCTGGCCGGTGCCCAGCCGGCGTCGGCAGCGAGCGGGAGCTGGACGGAGGGGAAGGGCTCGTTCGGCACAGAGAACTACCTCCCCGCGTTCCGAGCGCCGAGTGGACTGTCGATAGACGGCGACCTGTCGGAGTGGGGAGACACGGCGTCGATCGCCGTCCCGCAGCGAGACGATCAGGTGCAGCTCCCGGGCTGGTCCGGGGCATCCGACCTGTCCGTCGTCGCCCACACGGCCTATGACGACGACACCCTCTACCTGTCGTTCGAGATCACCGACGACGTGCACTCCACCCAGACTGGGAGCTCCATGTGGCGGGGGGACTCGATCCAGCTCGCCTTCTCGCCCGGCGGCGCGTACGGGCCGGAGTACACCGTCGCGGTGATCGATGGCACCGCCGAGGTGATTCGCGGAGCGGCCGGCTCCGCCACTGCCGACGCCGATCTCGTGACGGCCGTCGGCAGTACCGTGGGAACTACGACGACGCTCGAGATCGCGATGCCGTGGGCGACGGTCGCCGCCGCGATCCCATCCGACGGTGCGGTTCCCTTCACCTTCCTCGTGAACGACAACGACGGCAGCGGGCGGCGCGGCTGGGTCGAGTGGACCGCGGGTATCGGCAAGGCGAAGACACCGGCACTCCACGGCGAGATCGAACTCCTGCCGGAGTCGAGGGACTGGAGCGGATGGCTGACCGGGCCGACCGAGGCGACGACTGGCTCGGCGGAGACCTACAGTCTGTCGACCTTCAATGCCGGAAGCGTCGACCAGGAGCTTGTCGTGCACTCCGACGCGCTCGGAATCGACGAGTCGATTGTCGTCCCCGCGGGATCCATCGTCACGTCAGAGGCGCCGGTCACCTTCGGCACACCGGGCAGCGCGGTTGTCGACGTCACGTGGAGTTCGTCCGGTGGAGGCGTGCGGCGCGACACTGTCACCGTGCAGGTGGCCGACTCGGCCGCCGATATCACCGATGCCCTCCAGAGCGTCGAGAGTCGTCTCCCTTCGATCGAATCCCTCCTCGAGCAGGCCGAGACGCAGCAGATCGCGACCGACTACGCCCGGGTACAGTACTCGGTTCTGAAACGCTTCGTGCAGTATGGCCGCGACGACCTGGAGAACGGCCGGGTAGCGCGGGCGTCGTATGTGGCGACCGAGTTGACCTCGATGGCCGATCAGGTGACATCCGATCTCGAGTCGTACCTGGCGGGCGAGGCCGAACCGCTGGCCGTACCGCGCTACTCGACGGGTAGCCTGACCGTCGACGGCCGGTCGATCATCGGCGATACCGTCACCCGGAGCACAGGCGAGGAGGCGACCGGACCGGTATTCCTCACCGGCTACGGGCATTTCGACCAGGTGCGGAAGGACGTGCCGGGCTTCCAGGATCTCGGTGCGAACATCATCCAGATCGAGATCGGTCCGAAAGACGTCGTCGTCCCGGCATCGGCCGCGGTCGAGCAATTCAACGTGAACCGGTCGGGAAACGTCGACGCGACCGTCGAACAGGTCACCGGCACGGCGCACGGCGGGACGACCTCATTGAAGATCGACAACCGCTCCGCCTACGCATCCAATGTCTTCGTCAACGTCGTACAGAACATCGCCGTGCAGCCGAACACGACCTACACCTTCGACGCTTGGGTGAAGGGGACCGAGGTCAAGAACGCATGGTTCCCAGGCGGTACTGGCTGGACTCAGCGGATTCGATTCCCGAACGGCACCTACGACTGGACGAAGGTCACCGCCACCTACACGACCGGCGCCAGCGAGACGACCTTTCCGCTGACCATCTTCTCCGAGAACACCGGCACCACGTGGATCGACGACGTCTCTGTCACCGCCGCCGGCAGCACGACGAACCTCGTGAAGAACGGCGACTTCGAGGTGGCCTCGGCGCCGGGCAGCAACCCGGAGTGGCGCCTTTCCAGCAGCAAGCTGCAGTCGAGCGTGGTGGACGTGCTGAACAACGCCGCCGCGTCCGACGTGGCGGTCAACCTGTTGCTGTCGCCGCACTACTTCCCTGCCTGGGCTCTGGCAAAATGGCCCGATCTCGCGACGACCAACACCGGCTCGATCAAGTACTCGATCGATGCGCCGATCGCCCGGCAGATCGTCGAGGACTACGTGCGCACCGTCGTGCGTGCGGTGAAGGATTCGCCGGCTCTGCAGAGCATCACTCTCACGAACGAACCGGTCTATCAAGCCAACCAGGACCCGGATGCGGTGCCCGATTGGCACGCGTATCTTGCGGCGCAATATGCGAACGTCGCCACGCTCAACAGCGCCTACGGCACCGGCTACGCAGCTTTCGACGAGGTGCCGATGCCCACCGCCGTGCGCGGCGACGTGCCGTCGTACGACTACGTGCTCTTCAACAACGATCGATTCGCCGCGTGGCACGAATGGCTCGCCGACATCGTGGACGAGGAGGCCCCGGGGTTGCTTGTCCACGCCAAGATGATGGCCGACGCCATCGGAAGCCTGTCCTGGGGCGTCGATGTCGAGCGGATGTCGCGGCTGAGCGACCTCATCGGCGACGACAACTGGAATTACATCGACGAGGGGGCGAAGGGGTTCTACGAGGAACTCGCGTTCTACGACCTGCAGCAGTCGTTCGGATCGGGACCGGTGTTCAACTCCGAACAGCACGTCATCGCCGATGGCGACCAGTACTACGGCCCGGAGCAAGCGGATCACGTCCGCTCGGTGCTCTGGCAGTCGGCGGTGCACGGACGGTCGGCGTCGACGATGTGGATCTGGGAGCGCACCTATGACGCGAACTCCTCCCGAGAGGGCAGTATCCTCCATCGGCCCGATGTCGTCGAGGCGATCGGGGAGACGAATCTGGATCTGAACCGACTGGCGAACGAGGTCACCGCATTCCAGGAGGCCGCGCCTCGCGTGGCGATCCTCTCCTCGCTGTCGTCGTCGCTGCTGTCGAGCGAATCTGTGGGCGTCTCACAGCGCGCGTACGAGGCCATCTCCACGGCCGGAGTCGAGGTGGGCTTCATCTCCGAGGCCCAAGTGCAGCAGGGAGGTCTCGACGGCTACGACCTCGTCGTGGTGCCCGCATCCGGCCGTGTCGCCGCGACGACGCTGAGTGGGCTCAACAGCTACACGGCTGCCGGCGGCGAGGCAGTCGTCATCGGCACGCACGCCCTTGAGAAGTCTCCGCTCGGAACCGTGCTCTCGCCGGTCGAGCGTCAGGCGGTCATCGACCGTTCCACCTACATCCCCGCCGCGGCGACGGTGGCGGCGGACTTGCGTACGGCCATCGCTCCGATCCTCGATCAACTGATGCCGGACCGGGTCGTGATGACGGATTCGGTGGGTGATCCGCTCGAGAGCGTCGAATGGCGCAGCGTACAGGTCGACGGCAAGACGTTCGTGAACGTGGTGAACTACGGGGCAGATCCGGTTCAGGTACGGATGTCGCAGGGCGGCAGCCCCCTCGAACCGGCGCGTGAAATGATCTCCGACCAGGACGGCCCTGGTCTCGTCTCGGAACTCATCCCCCTCACGCCGTATCTCTTCGAAGTGCAGCCTGTCACGCCGCCAGGCGCCCCGGAAGCGGTCGGCGTCGTGACCGGGAACGGTGTCGCCAAAGTCAGCTGGACGGCACCAGGCGACGACGGCGGCGCGCCGGTCACAGGGTACGCGGTGACGGAAAAGTCCTCGAGCTCCGGTTGCCTCACCACCACGGAGACCTCGTGCCGGATCACCGGGCTGGTCGCGGGAAGGAGCTACACCTTCTCGGTCGTGGCCGTGAGTGAAGGGGGAACGTCGCAGCCGACCACGGCGCAGCCCGTGACACCGTCGCCGCCTCCCGGCACGACGGGGAACATCTCCTTGTCGGTATCGGCCGCGATTCAATGCCAGGTCTCCGGCCCCGCCGTGGCCGTGCACGTTTTGAACAAGGAGGGTTTCGCCGTGCGCGTCCTCGTGCACGGCGGGGACTCTGACATCGATGTGGGCGACGTCGGCGCCGGGCAGACGGTCTACCAGGTGATCGGCGCGCTCGATGTGGAAGCCGGCACCGCGCAGATCACCGGATCCGGCAACGGCAACTCCACCACGTACGACGTCGGCTGGGCCGCGCGCTCGTGCGCGTAAGGACAAGCGTTTGTTTTGTCGACTGTCTACGCCTCTGGTTCCCGCTTCATATGCGCGTAGGCCTGGCGATGTACATCCAAAGGTGTTCGGAGCGCCCTGATGGTTTGCTAAAGTCATTCACATTAGAACAAGCGCTTGTCCTCGATGGAGATATACATGCACGATGATCGTCGAACTGTCGAAGGCAGGCTCACCCGATTCGTCCGAACCTGGCTGGAACCCGCAACGTATCGAGCCTTCCAGCCGCTCGAAATCACTCGCTGGGTGGCGCCCGGGGAACCTGTCCCGTTCGCTACGGCGACGGCGCAGGAGTTTTCGCCCGTGGAGCAGGGCGCGTTCTGGGGCGCGGCGTGGGGCACCACGTGGTTCCGAGTGCAGGGCAGCGTGCCCGTCGATTGGGCGGCGGACGACGACGTCGCGGTGGAGCTCCTGCTCGATCTCGGTTTCACCGCCGACCGGCCAGGATTTCAGTGCGAGGGACTCGTCTATCACCCCGACGGCACGATACTGAAAGGCCTGAATCCGCTCAGCGCCTACGTGCCGTGGGACCCGGCGCGGCGAGGGGCCGGCATCGACATCTTCATCGAAGGCGCGTCGAATCCGGATGTCGCAGGAAGCTACGACTTCCACCCGACGGACCTCGGATTGAAGGACACAGCCGGCGACGTGGAGCTCTATTCGCTGGGCCGGATGGGTGTCGCGCTTCGCGACGTAACCATCTGGGAGCTGCGTCAGGACATCGGAGTGCTCGCCGGGCTGATGGAGCAGCTCCCTCTGGACTCACCGCGGCGGCACCGCATTCTGCGGGGCATCGAGCGCATGCTCGACACCCTCGATCCAGATGCGGTCTCCAGCACCGCAGGCGAGGCCAGGGCTATCCTCGCTCCGTTGCTCGCGGATCGCGCCGTAGCGTCCAGCCACAGGGTGACGGCGACCGGGCACGCTCACATTGACTCCGCCTGGCTGTGGCCAGCGCGGGAGACCGAGCGTAAGTGCGCTCGGACGTTCTCGAATGCGATCGCCCTGCTCGACGAGAATCCGGACTTCGTCTTCGCCGCATCGTCGGCGCAGCAGTATGCCTGGGTGAAGCGCTCCCAGCCGGAACTGTTCGAGCGCATCAAAGAGCGGGTGACCTCCGGTCGATTCGTTCCGGTGGGCGGAATGTGGGTCGAATCCGACACCATGATGCCGAGCGGCGAGTCCCTTGTGCGGCAGTTCGTGTTCGGCAAGCGGTTCTTCCTGCAGGAATTCGGCGTGGAGACCGAAGAGGTGTGGCTGCCCGATTCCTTCGGCTACTCGGCCGCACTGCCGCAGATCGCAAAAGCGGCAGGCAACAGGTGGCTGCTCACCCAAAAGCTGTCGTGGAATCGCACGAACCCGATGCCTCATCACACCTTCCAGTGGGAGGGCATCGATGGCAGCCGCATCTTCACCCACTTCCCGCCGGTCGACACCTACATCTCAGAGCTGTCTCCGGCCGAACTTCTGCATGCCGAGCGCAATTTCCGTGAGTCGGGTGTGGCGGACAGGTCGCTCGTGCCTTTCGGCTGGGGTGACGGCGGGGGTGGCCCGACCCGCGAGATCCTCGCCGCGGGGGAGCGGGCCCGTGATCTCGACGGCCTGCCTCGCGTGAGTTTCGGATCGCCCCGCGAGTTCTTCGAGGCGGCAGAGGCGGACTATCCCGACGCGCCATCCTGGCACGGCGAGATGTACTTGGAACTGCACCGGGGCATCTTCACCTCGCAGCTGCGCGCCAAACAGGGCAACCGGCGGAGCGAAGGACTGCTCCGCGAGGCCGAGCTCTGGGCGGCTACCGCTGCGGTGCGCGTCAACGCCGACTATCCGGCCGACGCCCTTCGTGATGCCTGGGAGCAGGTTCTTCTTCTCCAATTCCACGACATCCTTCCCGGAAGCTCGATTGCGTGGGTCTACAGCGACGCCGCGGAGTCGTATGCGCGCGTCAGGGAAAGTCTCGAAGGGATCATCCGGGACAGCCTGCGTGCGCTTGCGGGCGAAGGGAGCACTCCGCTCGTCGCGAATGCGTCCCCGAGCGCAGTCGGCGATGTCGCGGCGCTCAGCGTCGCCGAGCGGCCGGAGGTACTGGCGCCCGTCGGCCTCGTCGAGGATGGCGCCGGTGGGATCACGATGGATAACGGGCTGATCAAGGCTAGACTTGACCCGGACGGAAGTCTCACGTCGCTGATCGGAGACGGGGGTGGCCGCAATGCGATAACCCCAGGCGGCTCCGGAAACCGCCTCGTGCTACATCGCGACACGCCCAACGAGTGGGACGCCTGGGACATCGACGAGCACTACCGGCGAAACGCGGAAGTTCTCCGGCCGGCGCCCGGGTCGGTGTCGTGGGGCGTGAGGGAGGATGGCGTCGCCTTCGTCGGAACTCGAATCGCCTTCGGCGGGTCGACCATCGTGCAGACTCACGAGCTGGCTCCAGGCGCGGTCCGCTTGGATATCGTCTACGACATCGAGTGGCGTGAGCGCCAGAAGCTCCTGAAGCTCTACATGGATCTGGACGTGCACGCCGAGAGGTTCGCCGCGGAATCGCAGTTTGGCCATGTCTATCGGCCAACGTTCGTGAACACCTCGTGGGAGGCGGCGCGCTTCGAGGTTTGCGCGCATCGCTGGGTTCATGTGCAGGAGCCCGGCTACGGAGTGGCCGTGGTCAATGACTCGACCTACGGCCACAGCGTCGTGACGGAGGAGCGGGCAGGAGGGGGCCGCGCCACGGTCATCGGCCTGTCGCTCGTGCGTGCACCGCTGTTCCCGGACCCCGAAGCGGATCAGGGACGGCACCGGTTGCGCGTCGCCATCGTGCCAGATGCCACCATCGACGACGCGGTGGATCAGGCCTACGAGGTGACTTTGCCTCCTCGGCCGCTGCTCGGCGATCACGGGGTCGAGCCGCTGATCGACGTCGGGCGAGGCGCGGTGATCGACGCCGTGAAGCTGGCGGAGGACGGCTCGGGTGATGTCGTGGTGCGCATCCACGAGCATCGTGGCAGCCGGGCGACAGTGGAACTCCGCCCGCGCTTCGCGTCGACGCCTGCAGTGGCTGTCGACCTCCTCGAACGGCCGCTCTCCGAAGGGGAGTGCATGATCGAGGACGGCCGCATCGAATTGCGGCCGTTCCAGCTCGTCACGCTCCGGTTTCGGCGGACCGGGGCAGACCACGCCACGCGCCCCTCGCTTTAGAGGAGCATCTCCAGCAGGTCGTAAGCACGGCGTGCCTGAGCGTCGGAATTCGGCGTGGTCGTGAGCCCTACAACAAGCGTCGGCGCAACCATCTGCAGGCCCTGCGGAAGGGCTCCGCCGGTCATCGCGCGCACCAGGGTCGTCGCCGCGCGTGCTCCGAGTTCTGAGCGGTTCGGGTCGATAGTGCTGAGCACCTTCGATTCCTCGCTCGGACGCTCGCGCACGAAGTGGTCGTGGCCCAGCACCGCGACGTCAGCGGGAATGCGCAAACCTGCTTCCCGCAGTCGCGCGAAGGCGCCGAGAGCGATGAGGTCGTTGCCACAGAATATCGCGTCGAACGGAGTGTCCTGGTCGATGAGCTGACCCACGGCCGTCGCTCCCCAGCGGGCGCTCCAGTCGCCCAGTAGCGGCCTCCCGGCGAGGGCCCGTCCGGCGGCCTCCAGTACGCTCATGAGTCCTGCGGCGCGATTCTGTGCGCCCGTGTCCTCGGCCGCCGTGATATGGGCGACGTGCCGCGAGCCGAGACCGAGCAGATGCTCGCCAGCCATCCGCCCGACGGCAAAGTCGTCGGGCACGAACGATGTGTCCAGCGCGCTGCTAGAGACGCCGAAGGCATACACGACGGGAACCTGGAAGCGGTCACTGATCGAAGTGTAGGGTGCGGCCGAACCCCGTCCGATGACGAGCACGCCGTCCACTCTCCGCGCCTGGAGTTTGCGGATCAGCTCGGCGCGTCGTCCGGGGCTCTCCTGAGCGTCGTACACGAGTGTGGCGAGGTCGGATGCCGCAAATACGCTCTCCGCCCCGCGCAGAACGAGTGCGCTGAAGATGTCGCTGACGTCCTCGACCAGTACGCCGATCACCTTGCTCTCGCCGCGGGCCAGTGACTGCGCGAGCGCGTTGGGCCGGAAATCAAGTCGTTCGGCTGCTTCGACGATGCGTGTGCGCGTCTCGTCCGACACCTTGCCGCCCCCGCGGAGCACCCGGGAGACAGTGGATTCGTCGACGCCCGCTATCGCGGCCACGTCCTTCAGCGTCACCGCCTTTGCTGACAACGTTCTCTCCCATCGTGTGGATGTGCGAAGAGAGAGTATCAAACGCTAGACCCGTCGATGCGGGAGTCCTAGAGCATGCGCTTGCCCAACCATAGAAGCATCCGCATCACAGATGGATAACAACCCAGACGTCATAGATATAGGCCATTTGACATTGCAGGGCTCGACCCTTCAGTATCGTGAGAGCAAGCGCATGTCCAACACTGAGACGCGCACGAGTCTACGAGGAAGTACGACATGACCCACCAGAAGTTGGGCCGGGGCGCGGCGATCGCTGCAATTGGCCTGAGTACCGTGTTCGTCGCGGCGGGATGCTCCGCTAGTACGCCCAGTGACGATGTCGCACCGTCCGTGAACCCGACGGCCGCCGTGACGATTACCGTCGGCAACATGCCGACAGCAGACCAGGCAGAGAACCTGAAAGCGTTCAAAGACCAGGTCGCCGCGTTCGAGGAGCTCCACCCGAACATCACCGTCGAGGGCGACGAGACGCGTTTCGACGTGTCGACGTTCAACTCGCTGCTCGTCGGCGACACTCTCCCCACCACTATGATCGTGCCGCGCACGAACATCCAGCAGCTCGTCCAGAATGAGCAGGTCAAGGACATCACGCCCTTCATCCAGGACGACGAGCTGCTCTCGCAGCAGAACCCGGTCCTCACCGAGGCGACGACGGGCACGGATGGCGACGTCTACGGCGTGACGACCAGCGCCTACACGATGGGCCTGGTCTACAACCGGGCCATCTATGAGGCGGCGGGCCTCGACCCCGACAACCCGCCCACGACGTGGGAAGAGGTGCGGCAAAACGCCGTCACAATCGCTCAGGCGACTGGCGACACCGGATTCATCATCCCCACGAGCAACAACGGTGGTGGATGGGTGACGACGGCGATCAGCAACGCCTTCGGCGGCACAGTGGAGACCGTCGACGGCGACGACGTGACGGTGACGGCCGACAACGATGGCACGCAGAGCGCATTGGGCTTCCTGAACGACATCCGCTGGACCGACAACGCTGCGGGCTCGACGTTCCTCCTCAAGTACGGCGACGTGCTCCAGGCGATGGGCGCCGGCACTATCGGGCAGACGGTCGTCGGTGCCGACCAGTACTACAACCTGGTCGTCGTCACCGGAATGGACCCCGATGACGTGGGTATCGCTCCGATGCCCCAGTCCGACGACGGACTCGGCGCACTCGGTGGTGGAAACATCAACATCGTGAACCCGAACGCGACAGCAGATGAGACGGCCGCCGCTCTCGAGTGGATCAAGTTCTACTACCTGAACCGCTACATCGACGAGGACTCCGCAGTTGCCTTCGCGAAGGCGAATGCCGCGGACGACCTTCCGGTCGGCGTTCCCGAGGTTCCCCTGTTCGACGATAAGACCTACGACCAGTACCTGTCCTGGATCGATCCCTACATCAACGTGCCGCGCGACCACTTCACGGCGTATCTCGACAGCCTCGGCAAGCTTCCCATCGTCAACGAGCCCCAGATAGGCGCGCAGTCGATCTACGGAGCACTCGACGCAGTGGTCCAGCAGGTCCTCACGGAAGAGGGCACCGACATTGATGCCGCACTGAAGACCGCGTCGTCGAACGCTCAGGCGACGATCGACGCCAGCTGAGAACGACGAACTAGACCGCTGCGCCTGCTGCGGCCGCCATGACGACTCTGTCGGGGCGGCCGCAACAGCGTGGCTCCGATGAGCGAGGGTGCGGCAGGACACGACATATGGCCATCGAGCAAGTTAGCGCTGAGAGCAGTTCCGGAAGCAGGGTCGGCCGCTGGTGGCGCAACGGAGGGTTGACGACGCTGCTGTTCGCTCTTCCCACCATCGTCATATTCGGATACTTCAGCTGGTGGCCGATCGTCAGCAGCCTGGCGCTGAGCCTGCAGAAGACCAACCTCATCACGCCCGGGACGTTCGTCGGGCTTCAGAACTTCGAGCGTGTTCTGGCCGATCCTCTTCTGTCAACGGCGGTCGGGAACACCATCGCGTTCACGCTCATATCGGTGCTCATTGGCTTTCCCGTGCCGCTGCTGCTCGCCGTCTTCATAAATGAGCTCCGCACACTGCGGGGCCTCGGGAGCGCGCTGGCGTACCTGCCAGTCATCGTTCCGCCGGTGGTGGCGGTGCTGCTCTGGAAGATCATGTACGACCCCTCTCCCCATGGTCTGCTGAACACGATTCTGGGGTGGGTCGGGCTCGGGCCCCTTCCGTGGCTGCAGAGCGCGACTCTGGCATTGCCAAGCATCGTCATCCAGGCGACCTGGGCTGGCTTTGGGACGACGACGATCATCTATCTCGCGGCGCTCCGCTCGGTTCCCGGTGAACTCTACGAGGCCGCCGAATGCGACGGAGCCGGCGCCGGGCGTCGCTTCTGGCACATCACCCTGCCCCAACTGCGCGGGATCATGCTCCTCATGCTGCTTCTGCAGATCATCGGAGTGTTTCAAATCTTCACGGAGCCGTTCGTCATGACGGGCGGGGGCCCCAACAACAGCACCCTCACCGTGCTGATGCTGATCTATAACTACGCGTTCGTCATCGGCGACTACGGAAAGGCCACCGCATTGAGCGTGCTCCTCGCGATGGGCCTGTCCGTCGTGTCGGTCGTCTACCTCTGGGCGACGCGGAAGTGGAGCCGGTAATGGCGCGTCGACAGGCCGAAGCAGTGAACGAGCGAGGAGTGCTCTCGGATCTCGATCGCGGTCGCTGGCGCGTGCGTCTTCCTTTCGGCTTCGTGACGATCGTCGTTGTCGGGGGTCTCTTCTTCGCGGCCGTGGGCCCGCTGCTGTGGCTGGCGAAGTCGGCGGTATCGACGAGTCAGGACATCCTCGCGCACCCTCTGGAATGGTGGCCGAGTGGAATTCAGTTGGAGAACCTGGCCACCGCCTGGAACGACCTGCAGGTCGGCCAGTACCTGCTCAACACCGTGTGGGTGGCCGCCGGAGCGTGGTTCTTCGGTCTCCTGGTAGCGCTCACCGGTGGGTACGTCATCTCCATCCTGAGACCGAAGTACGCAAAGCTGCTGAGTGGGGCGGTGCTTGCGACCCTTTTCATCCCCGCAGTGATCTCGTTGATCTCGCTCTACGTGACGATCCTCGACGTGCCGCTCATCCGGGTGAACCTCCTGAACACCTACTGGGCGGTGTGGCTCCCCGCGGCCGCCCATGCATTCAACGTGCTCGTCGTCACCAGATTCTTCGACACGCTTCCCCGCGACATTTTCGAAGCGGCCCGCATCGACGGTGCAGGACAGTTCACGATCTTCTGGAGGATCGTTCTGCCGATGTCGCGCCCTGTGATCGGGGTCGTCTCCCTCCTCACGATCATCGCCTCCTGGAAGGACTTCCTCTGGCCGCTGCTGGTCTTGCGCAATCCGGCCCTGCAACCGCTGTCGGTGGGTCTCTACAAGCTCGAACAGAGCGCCGACACCGCACTTCTGCTGGCGGCCATGTTCATCTCAGTGATCATTCCCGTGGTGCTCTTCCTGCTCTTCAAGAAGCAGTTCCTGGAAGGGGCGGGGCAGGCCGGTGCGATCAAGGGTTAGCCGCGGCCCGGGTGGCTACGAGAACGGACGGCGAGGTAGGCATCAGCATGATCGTGGCTCTCGATCACAGCAGGAACGACGATCTGCGCAGGGATCGATTTCGGCGCCCGGGCGCGTGTCAGCGCCGCGGTGACGGCGTGAACGCCAATCGCCGCGGCGTCGACGCGGGCCGAGAAGCGCGCCAGTGGAAGAACGTCGTACGGCCCCATCGAATCCATCGACGCGAGATCGACGTCGTCGGGAACGCCAATGCCGAGTTCGGCGAGGTCGGCGGCGGCCTGCGCGGCTACGTACGCGTTCGAGCACAAGAATGCGGTGACCGGGTCGGTCCGCTCCAGGAAGCCCTTGAGGATGCGTATCCGCTCGGGCTTCGGGAGTGTGAAGTAGGGCCGGAGGACGAACAGGTCGGGATGCTGCCCTCGACCGTAATCGGCGAGCGCGTCGCGATGACCCGCCTGCCGATCGCGAACGCTCGTGCAGTCGACCTCCTGCCAAAGGCAGGCGATGTTCTCGTGCCCCGCCGACAACAGCAGCGTGGTGAGACTCCGGCCGATGCCGAAGTTGTCGGCAACGACCGCGTCGGTGGGAATCGTCGGGAAGAAGCGGTCGACCACCACGAGCGGCGCGTCGCCATGGCGCAGGAGAGTGCGCGCCAAGGTCTCGTCCGGCGGCCCGTCCACGGGGTAGAGGATAATGCCGGCGGCACCGCTCTCGGCGGCCTCGGCGAGGACCTGCGCCTGCTCGGCCGCGGTCTGCCCCGCGCGCGCCAGTTCGAGCGTCATAGAGCGGGCGGTGGCCGCCGACCGGATGCCGTCGAGCAGGGCGGCATGGAAGGTGCCCTGAGCGTGGCCGACGTAGATGACGGTCTGCCGTGTCGTGCCGGCCGGTCTCCGCGCATCCTCCGGCGTGCGCACGAAACTGCCGAGGCCCCGGCGGCGTTCGAGGTAGCCCTCGGCGGCCATCGTGGTGAGCACCCGGATCGCCGTTGTGCTGCTGACCTTGTATTTTTCGCGAAGGCTGCGCTGGGTCACGAACGGCTCATTGGGCGTGAACTCCCCGCGCTGGATCTGCGCGAGCAAGTCGGTCCTGATGCGCTCGTAGAGCGGCGACTCCGACAATGTCCTGTTCCTCGTGGTCCGGGTGAGATCTCAGCGTACCCACTCGACGTGTCGCCGGTCCGGACATCCCTCATCGAAACCAAGGAGTGCTCATGGCACGCTTCGACCTGCCCGTGCACGAGCTCGAGCAATACCGGCCGGCAGTCCGGGCGCCGCGAGACTTCGACGAGTTCTGGAAGGAGAGTCTCGTCGAGGCTCGCCGTTACGACACAGAGATGAAGTGCGAGCGCATCGCATCTCCGCTCGAGACGGTCGACGTCTTCGACGTACGTTTCCCCGGATTCGACGGAGAGCCGATCGCCGGCTGGCTCCTGGTACCCACCACCGCGTCCGGACCGCGGCCGGCAATGGTGGAATACCTCGGCTACGGCGCCGGGCGCGGACTTGCGCATGAGCGGCTTCTCTGGGCATCCACTGGCTTCGTGTATCTGGTGATGGACACCCGCGGGCAGGGGGCGGAGTCAGGCACGGGCGGAGTCACCCCCGATCCGCATGGCTCCGACCCAGCGCACCCGGGCTTCGTGACACGCGGGTTACGGAACCCGCACGAGCATTACTACCGCCGATTGATCGTCGACGCCGTTCGGGCCGTGGATGCGGTCACAGCTCTCGATGCTGTCGACGCCGAACGCGTGCACGTCACCGGTGTCAGTCAGGGCGGGGGGCTGGCGCTCGCGACGGCGGGTCTGCACCCGGGACTCGCGGGAGTGCTCGCCGACGTGCCGTTCCTCTGCCACTTCGAGAGAGCAGTCGGCTTCACCGATCGAGGTCCCTACGCCGAAGTCGCCAAGTATCTCGCGGTTCACCGAGGTGTCGAAGACGATGTCTTCGACACCTTGTCGTACGTCGACGCAGTGAACTTCGCCGAAAGGATCTCGGCGCCGACCATCATCTCCGTCGGATTGCAGGACGCGATCTGCCCACCGTCGACGGTCTTCGCCGCCTACAACCGGATCGGCTCCGAGAAGCGGATCTGCATGTATCCCTTCAACGAGCACGAAGGTGGTCAGGCCTACCAATGGCGCGAGCAGATGGCGTTCCTCCGTGGCCGGAACGAAAGGGCGTCGTGGTGATGCCTGCGGCGGAGTCGGATGCCACAGGGACGGATGCGGCGGGAGCGGGCGGGCGGTCAGACTCGAGCGGCTCCGAGTCGCCTTCGCGGAACCGCGGCGACATCATTGCAACTGTCGAGCAACGATGCGGTGAGCTGGCTGCTCGACGGCGCGCGGTCACCGTTCCCGCGGTCCGCATCCCATCGACACCGGCACTCGCATTGCCTTCGTCGTGTGGGTCCTCCGCAATGAACATGAATGCGCGCGGAGCGTCCGCTTTCACCAACTCTTGCCCGCGTCGGTCCGGGCGCACGAAAGGAAAGACACAGTGACGGCACTGACGAGATACGGACTGATCGGCACGGGTTGGCGCGCTCAGATGTATGTGAACGCGCTGATCGGAGACCACGCGAGTGAGGCGGAGCTGGTTGCCTGGGCCGATGCCAACGAGGGTCGCCTCGACTGGTATCAGCGTCACGTCGAGGCCGCGGGATTCCCCGCGCCGGCACGCTTCGATCCCGAACGGATCGCCGACGCGATCTCCACCCATGGCATCGAGCGCATGATCCTCACGACTCCCGATTCAACCCACGCCGACCTCGTCGCGGCCACGCTCGATGCCGGCGCGGACGCGGTGGTGGAAAAGCCCCTCACCGTCGACGAGACCGGGGTGAAGAAGATCGCCGAAGCGGTGGAGCGGACCGGGCGATCGGTGATCGTCACATTCAACTACCGCTATTCCCCGCGTAACAGCGCGCTTCGGCAGGTCATCGCCTCGGGTGCGATCGGTGAGGTCACATCAGTGCACTTCGAGTGGGTGCTCGACACCGTGCACGGCGCCGATTACTTCCGCCGGTGGCATAGGGAGAAGCAGAATTCCGGCGGCCTACTGATCCACAAGGCATCGCATCACTTCGATCTAGTGAACTGGTGGATCGACGACATCCCGACGCGGGTGTTCGCGAGCGGCGGGCTTCGCTTCTACGGAGCCGAGAAGGCGCGCCAGCGCGGGCTGGCGCCGAGGCCGCAACGAGGGTCGATCGATTCGCCGCTGCGCGATGCGTTCAGCTTCGACCTTCGCGAAGATCCGATGCAGCGGGCACTGTACTTCGAACAGGAACACTTCGACGGATACATTCGGGACCGGGATCCGTTCGGCGAGGGAATCACGATCGAAGACAATCTCTCCCTCGTCGTCGATTACGGACGTGGCGCGACGATGTCCTACTCCCTCAATGCGCACTCTCCGTGGGAGGGATATCGCGTCGCCGTGAACGGAACCGCGGGGCGGGCGGAACTCGAGGTCGTCGAGCGCGGCGCGATCCTCATGAACGACAGCGCACAGCCTGTCGTCGATCCGAGCGCCCGCCCCGAAGAAGTCGGTGTGGAGAGCGGCCGCCCCGTCGCGGAAACCCTCACGGTGCAGCGCCATTTCGGTGCCGCGCGGGTGGTGCCGATCGACGGCGGAACGGGCGCCCACGGCGGCGGCGACGAGCAGCTCCTGCGCGATGTGTTCGGCAGGGCGGCCGAGGATCCTCTGCGCCGCTCGGCCTCCTGGCTCGACGGGGTGCGCTCGGTCGTTGTCGGACTGGCGGGCAATCGATCCCTCATCACCGGTCAGGCCGTGAATACGGCCGACCTCGATCTGGGCCATGCAGGCGCCGCACTGCGCAGACGCCCCGCATGAGCAGGGGCGGCAGATCGCCCGTTTGATGGATGGGCATCCGCGCGGTGAGCGGCCGGCATCGTCGGCGGCGCAGTGGCGCGGGACAACGCTGGGCCGCCGTCGTGGCGGCCCAGCGTTTGACTGGGAACTGGATCTGGGATGTCGCGGGGGTGACGGCGAACTCGAATCGTCACGGCACCATGAAGGTCACCTCGTTGGAGAGAGTGTCACCGGCGCTGTTGCTCATCACTGCCTGAGCGCGATGCTCGCCGGCTGGCAAGGCGGGCAGTGCTGTCGCCACGCTCTGGGCCGCAGGAGTCGATGGCGTCAGCTCGCGTTGGTCGACGACCGTCCCGTCGACGATGAGGCGGAAGGAGGACGCGTTGGTGCCCCACCATACGTCGGTGTATGCGATGAGGGTGCCGGCGGTGGCTTCCACGCGGAGCGCGGGCTTGGCCGGCTTCGCATCCGTCACGCGCACGGTCGTGGAACTTGTCGCTGTGATCCCGGCGGTGTTGCGCAATTCGCCGGTGTAGACGTAAGCCCCGTTCGCTCTTCCCTCCAGAGGAACGGACAGCCTCTGTGCTTGAGCGCCGTCGGGAGTCAAGGGCACGGTCTCGATCAGGACGCCGTTCTCGAAGAGCCGGAATTCGCGTGCGTTCTGGCCCCACCAGAGATCCATGCGCACCTCGTACCGCCCGTCATGAAGCCCGTAGGCCCAGCCGCTCGTGTTCGACAGAACTCCGCGCGCGGGGGCTGCGGGGTCGATCGGCTCGTCGTAGACGACGGTGACATCGTGATCGATACGGCGACCGCCGAGCGATGTCGCCGTCACTCGGATAGCCTGCCCGTCGGCGACCGAGACCTCGATGCCGTTTCCCGCTTCGACGGCGGTCCCGTCGACCGTCATCACTGTGCCGCTGTGCTTCGCGGTCGGCGTTAGCTCGACTTCGGTGGTGGCACCGGGCACGTGGAGGGCGTAGTCCTCCACCTCGGGCGAGAACACGGGGGACAGGGTTCCGATGTTCGTGCCGATCCCCGAGAGTTCCGCGCGTTCACGCGGCTCTTCGGCCGAGGTCGACGTTGACGCGTTGCCGTCGCCGTCCACCGTGACGACCTCATACGTGTCGCCGATCTGGCCGCCCACGTCGAAGAAGTACTTGCCTTTGCTGACCTTCGTCAGCGGTTCGCCGTTCTTCGAGATCGCGTAGTGCGACAGCCAGCGATCGTCGGTACCCGCTTCCCACGTCACCTCGACACCTGATTGCCCCAGGCGAGTGGCCGGGGACTTGGCTGCGGAGGCCGCGGCAGTCGGCTTGGTGGTGTCGGTACCGCCGCCCGGGCGGTCTTCGAGATTGAAGTAGACAACCTCGCCTTCGACGTACGAGTCGATGGTGATGCCGTCCGCCATCCACTCGGCCCCGGTCTTGGTGGCGCGCGCGACGGACGATTCCTGTCCGGCCACCCCGTACGCGCGATCCGCATCCAGGCCCTTGGGGAACAGCGTCACCGACGAGCCGAGCGTGAACGCGTCCTTCGGGAAGGTGATGTACCCGCGCTCGCCATCCCCGCTCATCTTCTGCAGGATGCCCACTGTCGAGCCGCTGTCTGCGGTCGGTCGATATACCTGTACCCACCGCCCCATGACGCCCTTGCTGTTGAGGTAGCGGTAAAGCTCCGCATCGACGCGGAGCGGTTCGAGCGCCTCGTCCGCGGCAGTGGTGTCACCGGCGATCGTGAAGTGGAAGCTCAGCAGGTGCCGGTTGCTCTTGGAGTAGTCGCCGATGTTGCCACGACCGTACGACGCGATGAGCTTCTCGGTGGGGTACAGCATCGACGTCCAGTAGCCGTCTTCCCGGCCAGGCGTGCCGTCGCGCTGGAGGGCGAGATCCGAGAGCGCTACAGTGCGCAGGCTCATCAATCCGCCGCCATCACTACAGAGCTGCAGGCTTGCCTGCGGGTTGTTCTCGACGAAGTTCTCGAGGATGCGCCGGGTGGCGTCGGCCTTCAGCATGTTCCCGGAGTCGGCGCCGAAGTCTGTCTTGAGCATGAACGGCCCGTACTGCGCCTGGCGCTCCTGGATCATCTGGTCGATGTGCTCGACGACGCCGGGAAGGGTCGTGTTCAGTCCGGCTTTGCGGTCAGCCGGATTGAGCATCCATTCCGGATGCTGCTGCGCGACCTGCGACGTACCCTCTGCGCCCCATGGGACCAGCCAGTAGCCGACGTGCTGATCGTGCAGGGCCGCGAAGTCCCGGTATTCCTCGAGCGGTTCGCCGTCTTTCGCGTGCCAGTCGCCCATGGCGTTCTGCCAGCCGTCGTCCATCCACACCATGTCGCCGCCGATGTAGGACAGCTGGCGGATCTTGTCGGCGATGATGTCGGGGCTGCTGCCGTACCCGCCGTACCGGATCAACGGGAAGAACTCGTCGTTGGTGTGCTCCCAGAGATAGCGATAGGTGAAGTCGAGCACCGTGTTGCCCATGTCGTCGAGGTCGCCGGAGTAGAACGCGGTGCGTCCGACCGGGCCGGTGATGGTGGTACCCGCGGCGAGGGGAGTGGCGATGGTCGCCCGAGGCTCGACGAGTATCTTGCCGAAGGAGTCTCCGACGTTCATCACCCAGTTGCCGGTGTAGTCCCACGTCGCCACGATGCCCTCGGCGTCCACCCGATCGCGAAGGGTCACGAATTGCTGATGGACGTTGCCGCCGCGTCCACCCGGATTCTGCAGCCCGCTCGCCATCGGGATCGGGCCCTTGAGCGTCTGGTACTGCGCAGTCGAAGACTTGTCGCCATTCATGGCATACATGTCCACGTCCGCCGCGTCATCACCGAGGACCCGCATCGAGATCGCAGAGTAGTCCGTGATGGACTTGTCGGCCGGTCCGGTGTTCGTCACGTCGGTGCGCTCTTCGATGAAGGACGTCTCCGGGTACACCCAGTAGTGACGGTCCACGGTCAGGCCGGGGCGTTCCAGCCGGATCGACAGATGGATCGCGCCGTTGGACTCGGTGCGCGCGGTGTGCTCTCCAAGAGCCCAGCCGCCGCTGGAGCCGCGCACGTCGGTGCCGTCCACGCGCACGCGGAATTCTGCCGACCTGCCGCTCTGCTGGTAGTCGCGCCCGGTCTCCTTGTTGACCAGGGACGTCTGCAGCAGGTTGCCGTCGCCGAAGTCGATGACGCGACGGACGGCGTCGGTTTCGAGTGTCCAGGTCTCCGTCGCGGTGTCGAAGCTGACGGCGGCGTCGCCCGAGATCGTAGCGGCGGCCATTGCCCCGGACGCGGGAAGGACGACCCCGGCCGCGACGAGCGCGGGAGTGAGAGTGAGCGCCAGAGGCGCCCTCCACAAGCGTGTGCGTTTCATCGTTCTCCTCGTCGTTGAGTGTGCTGGTACGAATCAGCAAGAGGTGATCCCAGAACTTATACGTATGAGCGGGCCGAGTGCAAGGATCGATTTCTCTCGCATTCGCGTTTGACAGATCTGCTGACGCAGTCCATGCTGGTACGAATTAGCGACGGAGGATGTCATGGGCAGAGGTGCCAGGCCGAGTCAGCGGATGATCGCTGAGCTCGCGCAGGTGTCCCAGTCGGCCGTGTCTCTCGTCGTGAGCGGGCAAGCCGAGATGAACCGCATCCCGCTCGCCACTCGCGAACGCATCGAACGCGTGATGGCGGAAGTGGGCTACGTTCCGAACGTGGCTGCCCGTTCGCTCAAAGGCCGGCGCAATGGTCTCGTCGGCGTGTACACCTACGAGCGCGTGTTTCCGGTCCGTGAGGACAACTACTATCACGAGTTCCTCGTGGGCATCGAGGAATCGGCCGTCGATCTGGGCCTCGATCTCGTGCTCTTCACCTCGACGCTCGGGACGGGCGGCTCTCGCAACGTCTACGAGCGCGGAATGAACCGGCTGCGGCTGGCTGATGGTGCGATCTTCTTCGGTCTCGCCCGTGACGACAACGAGCTGGAAAGGCTCGCGACAGACGGATATCCGTTCGTCTTCATCGGTCGACGCACGATCGGGGGAGCCGAGATCCCGCACGTGACCGCGGACTACGCCGGCGGAATCGGTGCCGTGGTCAGCGCGCTTGTCGGAGCCGGCCACCGGCGCATCCGGTACGTCGCCGGCATGCAGCCGGACGGTCCGCAAGCTGAACGCCGCGCGGCGTATCTCGCGCACTCCCGAGAGGCGGACCTGGAGCCGTCCCTGATCGAGATCGCCCCCGACGAGGTCGAGTCCTCCTGGTCGACGCTTCAGAGCGACGGTGCGAGCGCGCTGATGGTTGAGACGGTCGAACTCGCCGAAGCGATCGCGCATGCCGCAGCCCAGCGGTCGCTCTCCATCCCGCGCGATCTCTCCGTCGTCCTCTTGGATGTGCCGGCCCGTGGCGCCGCCGCCGGAGCATGGAGCCATATGGCGCTTCCCCGGCGAGCGATGGGCGGCGCGGCTCTTCGGCTCCTGCTCGCGCGACTGGATGACCCGGATGCCGTCGCGCCCGTGGTCCTGCCCGTGAGCGCGCCCGACCAGAACACGATCGGTCCGCCCGCGAGCTGACGCCCGCATCTGGGAGCGGTCGCCATCCTGGGCGGCGGCCTCACCGCTCATACGAACCAGCACGGCTCAACTTCAACGTATACGCCCGAATCCATCCAATGAAGGAAAGAGAACAATCATGAAGACCATTCGTTCGACTCGACGGGCGACGATGCCCGTCGCGCTGGTTGTCGGCGCCCTCGCCGTGACGGGATGTGCGGGGGGCGCGTCCCCCGGCACCGACGAGGGAGACGCTTCGGACACTCTCACGGTGTGGTTTCCGGGGTCGAGTCAGCCCGAGATCGAGCTCGTCACCGAGACGCTTGTGCCGCAGTTCGAGGAGGAGACCGGAATCGACGTCGAGGTGACGTTCGTCGACTGGGGCGATCTGGCGCCGAAGCTCAACTCGGCTTTCGCGGCGGGCACCGCTCCCGACGTCTTCGGTCACGGCCCCGCGGCCGCGGCCGACCTCGCCGCGAACGACCGGGTGATGAGTCTCGATGACTTCGTCGCGGAGATGCCGCAGGAAGAACAGGCCGATCTGAGCGCCGCGCTCACCGGCGGTCAAGTCGACGGCACGCAGTACCTCATGCCGCTCTCGATCAGCGGGCAGCTCATCGCCTACCGCGCGGACCTTCTCGCCGAAGCCGGCGTCGACCCCGAGGGCATCGCTTCGTGGGACGATCTGTACGCGGCGGCCGAGGCGCTCACCGTCCGTGAGGGGGATCGCATCACGCGTGCGGGTGTGCTCCTCGGCACGGCGGCGATCCAGCGCAGCCTCACGTTCAACGCCCTCATCAGCGCGGCGGGTGGCGAACTGATGTCGGCGGATGGGTCCACATCGGAATTCGCCGGCCCGGAGGGGGTTGAAGCCCTCACCTATTTCACTGACCTGTACAACGGCGAGGACGCCGTCGCCGACAACCTCGGCAACGACTATCTCAACAGCGCTCCCGCCGAGCAGCCGTTGACGACCGGCGCTGCGGCGATGACGCTCCTCACCTCGCAGGCAGTGTCTCAGATCGTGGCGGCGAACCCGGATCTGGAGATCGGAGTCCTCCCGGCACTGGAGTTCAGCCAGCCTGCGGCGTTCGGCGGCGCGGGAGCCGGCCTTTTCATTAACGCCGACACCGCAGCGCCGGACGCGGCCTGGGACTTCATCGAGTTCATGACCTCGAGCGAGATCAGCACGGCTTATGCCGAGGGGACGGGCACCATCCCGATCCGTGCGTCGGCGGCCGACTCGGAGTACGTGCAGAGCAGCCCGATCGTGCAGGCGTTCCTCGGGCAGGTGGAGAACTTCGTGCCCAACCCCAACGTGGTGTCCTGGACGCAGATCCGCGACGTCCTCGACACGTACCTCGAGCAGGCGCTCGCCGGAGTAGCCACTCCGCAGGAGGCCCTGGACGGCGCGGCCGAGCAGGTCGCCGGCATCGTGGGTTGATTCAGAGAACATGACCGTCACCAGCACGCCGGTCGGGGGGCTCGTCTCGGGCTCCCCGGCCGCGGCCCCGGACCCGCGCCGGCGCCGAAAGTCCCGCCGGCTCGCCTGGGCCGGGTTCCTCTTCGTTCTCCCGGCCGCCGTCTACATCATCGGATTCCAGCTCATCCCGGTGGTGTACGGACTGGTCCTGAGCTTCACCGACTACAGCCCATTGTCGCGGTCCGGCCCCGAGTTCGTCGGCGGCGCCAACTTCGCGAAAGTGCTCACCGACCCGCGGTTCCTGAACTCGCTTCTGGTGACCGGGCAGTACGTGCTGCTCGTGCTTCCCGCGCTGCTGGTGCTGGCACTCGTGCTCGCCATGGTCGTCAACCGCCCCTTCCGAGGCGTGGGTATCTTCCGATCCGCTCTCTACATCCCCCACATCGTGTCGCTCACCGCTGTGAGCATGGTGTGGCTGTGGCTGTACTCCGACAACGGCGCGATCAACAGCCTTCTCGCCACATTCGGCATGGACCCTCAAGCGTGGCTGCTGGACCCGAACACCGCTCTGCCGGCTGTCGCCGCCATGCGGATATGGAAGGCCCTCGGCAGCAACATGGTGCTGCTGCTGGCAGGCCTTCAGACGATCCCCGCAGAGTTGTATGAGGCCGCGCGCATGGACGGGGCGGGCGCCTGGGCCCGATTCCGGTACGTGACCTTGCCCGGGCTTCGCCCCATCCTGATCTACGTCGTCGCGATGGACATCATCTTCCTCGCCCAGTCGTTCTCGGAGATCTTCGTCCTCACCAAGGGCGGTCCGCTCTCGAGCACCACGGTGACGAACTACCTCGTCTACACCGAGGCATTCCAGTACAACGCAATGGGCAGCGCATCCGCGATGGCATTCGTCCTCTTCGCCTTCATCGCGGGCTTCTCCCTGCTGTCCATTCGCAGTTTCGCCCGGAGGTCTTCATGAGCGCCCCCGCTGCACCCCGCACCCATCGCCGCTGGGCTCGGCGATTCCGCCCTGGATCGTTTCTGCTCCTCTTCACCACCACCCTGCTGGTGCTGCTGCCCTTCCTATGGATGGTCAGCATCGCCTTCACCCCGCCCGAGCAGGCGTTCGGTGACGCCAGCCTCATCCCCAGCGAGCCGACCCTCGACAACTTCGTCCGAGCGCTCGAGGAGGCGAACCTGCTCCCCGCGCTCGCCAACTCGCTGGCCGTCGGACTAATCGCCGTCATCACCAACTGCGTGATCGCCATCGCCGCCGGCTACGGTTTTGCGATGCTGCCGTTCCGCGGCAGCACCGCGCTGTTCTTCACACTGATCGCGACCGCGGCGATTCCGATCTCGGTCACCTTGATCCCGCTCTTCCTCATCGCCCGCGGGTTCCCGCTGCTAGGCGGCAACGACATCGTCGGGCAGGGGGGCATCGGCATCCTGGACTCCCTGGCGGGAATCGTGCTGCCGTTCATCGTCCTGCCGCTCAACATCTTCCTGGCGCGGCAGTACTTCTCCTCGTCCGCCCCGGATCTCGCCGAGGCTGCGCGCATCGACGGTGCGGGGGAGTTCCGGGTGTTCTGGAAGATCTACCTTCCGATCGCCCGACCGCTCGTCGCCGTCATCGCGATCTTCTCCTTCACCGCCGTGTGGGACGACTTCCTCTGGCCGCTCGTCATCGTCACCTCCCCAGAGATGCAAACGGTGCAACTGGCCCTCACCCGCTTCCTCGGCTCGGGCAACATCCAGTACGGCCCGATGATGGCCGGTGCCGTGCTGGCCACCCTCCCCGTACTTCTCGTCTTCCTGTTCAATCAGCGCCACTTCATCTCGGGCCTCGCCGACGGAAGTGTCAAGGGCTGATGCACCGACCCACCGAAAGAGAAACCTTGTCCCTCACTGCACTTCCTCGTCGCGCCGACCTGCTCGTGATCGGCGGTGGGCTAGGTGGCGTGGCGGCCGCGCTGACCGCCGTTCGCCTCGGTCGCTCCGTCATCCTCGTCGAACGCGGCGACTGGCTCGGTGGCCAGTGGACGACCCAGGCCGTCCCGCCAGACGAGAGCCCCTGGGTCGAAGAGGTCGCGTCCGACAGCTATCGCCGCCTGCGCGAGACCGTGCGCTCGCTCTATCGCTCCCAGTACCCGCTGACCGCACATGCCCACAGCCAGGATCGGCTCAACCCGGGACTCGGCAGCGTCTCGCGTCTGACTCACGAACCGCGCGTCGGCGCTCTCGCCATCGAGTCGCTGCTTTCACCGGCCATCGCCACCGGCCGACTGACCGTGCTCCGCCAGCGCGAGCCGATCGCCGTCCACCGAGACGACAGGCGCATTCTCGCCGTGGACGTGCGCGATCGCCGATCGGGCGAGATCGTCTCGCTCGAAGGCGGCGTGGTGGTCGATGCGACGGAACTCGGAGACCTGCTCGAACTGGGCGCATTCGACTTCGTCACCGGCGCCGAGAGTCGCACGCAGACCGGCGAGCTCCATGCCATCGACAACGCGGATCCCCTCGACCAGCAGGCGATCTCCTGGTGCTTCGCGGTTGAGCACCGGCCGGGTGAGAACCACGTCATCGACCGGCCGACGTCCTACAGCTACTGGCGTGACACGCACGATCCCCGCTGGCCGGGGTCGCAACTGTCGTGGGTGGATGTTGTCCCGTACACACTGGACGAGCGGTATCACTCGATTTTCGCGGGAGATCCCGCCAAGGCCGACTCCCTCGACGGAGACGACTTCTGGCACTTCCGTCGCGTGATCGGAACACGCAACTTCGGCCCTGATTACCCAGATGTGACTCTGGTCAACTGGCCCCAGATCGACTACTGGGAGAAGCCGCTCGTCGGGCCGGGTGTGGACGAGCCGGCGCGACAGGCAGCGCTGGCGGGCGCGCGGGGCCTCTCAGAGTCCTTCCTGTACTGGATGCAAACGGAGGCGCCGCGAGCGGACGGCGGCACCGGATACCCCGGCCTCAGGCTTCGCCCCGACGTCGTCGGCACCGACGACGGCTTCGCGATGGAGGCGTACATCCGCGAGTCACGGCGGATCCGGGCGCTGTTCACCGTGACGGAGGCCCACATCGGACGAGAGATGCGCGGCGATGCCGCCGCCGAGACGTTCGCCGACACTGTCGGGATCGGCTCGTACCGCATCGACCTGCACCCCTCCACATCCGGTCGCACCTACGTCGACATCGGGTGCCACCCATTTCAGATCCCCCTCGGTGCGCTCATCCCTCGCGACGCGGACAACCTCATCCCGGCCAACAAGAACATCGGCACGACGCACATCACCAATGGCGCCTACCGGCTGCACCCCGTGGAGTGGTCCGTCGGCGAGGCGGCGGGCGTGCTGGCCGTCGAGGCGCTGGGGACAGGGCTGACCACGGCTGCGGTGCATGACACGCGGACGGGCGACGTGCAGGACGTTCTGCGCAGACTCGGTGCGCCGCTGAAGTGGCCGGAGCACATCCGCACCAGCGGACTCGAGCACGACAGCATCCGCAACGAGACCGTATCCGTCTGACTCCGCCCGCGTGTCGGGAACCGGACTGACGCGCCGCAGGTTGCCCGGTTGCGGGACGGTGAGCAGCCGCGGGCCTCTCAATGGTGACTTTGTACGCTGGTACTCGCACCGCCACATCTCCGTCAACTCTCGATCTGCAACACTGGGTTACCCGCCGTTCGATGGCCGCGGGGCTTGCGTCGTCTTTTGGCCTCGGGGGTGGCCGTTCCGAATGAGCACGTTGAAGTTGAGCCTCGAGCATGGGTGGAGTTTTGAGAACCAGCCCGACCTCTACGAGTACGACGTGATGGGTAACTCTCAGTTCGGGTTCGCGCGGTTGTGGAGTGGCGGGATGCGGACAGCGCTGTCGAGCCGAGAAGGAATCGTCCACGTGGTCGCCCTTGTCGAAGGGGCTGCCGAGATGGCGGTGGAGGGCAAGCCCGCGGCGATTGAAGCTGGCCAAATCTTGCTGGTTCGCGGGGATGCGGCGCTGGAGGGAGTCTCATTGCGTCCTTTCGCCAGGTATGGCTGGTTCTTCAGCGAGAGCTTCTTGGAAGGGCGCGAATACCGGCATCTGATGGGCGAGCCACGGTCGATCCCGCGGGAATCTCTATTGGCGATGACATCCGTGGCGAACGCCTCGCTCGGCGCAGGCGCGGCCGCTCGGATGAGGCCCTCGATCCACACCCGGATAGCAATGGAGCATTTGGTCGCCGCGGCTGCCGTTGAAGCTTCCGTTTCGGCCCGCGTCGACGCCGTCCACCGAGATCGCCTCTTCCTGACAGCGCAGGCCGTTATCGCAGAGCGGTTCCGAGACCCCGGATTCACGATTGATCTCCTGTGCAAGGCTCTCTCGGTGAGCCACAGTTCGCTCTACCGCGCGCATGAATCTATGGGCAGCACACCCCGTCGAGCGATCGAACGACTTCGAGTCTCAGAGGCAACGAGTCGGCTCGCGTCGATTGAGCAGATGAACACGAAGTCGCTCACAGAGGTCGCATCTGAGGCTGGGTTCACCTCGGTCGTGCAGATGCGACGAGCCTTTGCGCGCGCGGGAATTCGCCAACCGCAGGTTCGTCGTCGACCCCCGGGTTAGACCTGCTAAACAGCGGGACTGTCGCGCGCTAAGACGCCGAGAGTGTAGCTGCACTGGAGCTTCTGGAAGGGCGTCGGTGAGGTCGGCCGGGCGCAGTCGAGGCGTGCGACAAATACCTGATGCCAGGGGCAGAGGGTGCTCGTCCGGGTGAAGCGCTGAGACAATTCCTGTCTGCAGTGACCACTTTCTCCCAGATTTTCCTGAGTCTGTCCGGCAGCGGGTGGCGTTTTAGCAAACTCTCATCGTGCTCCTCATCTTGACGGCCAGTGGCCCGGTGCGGGGCGGTTCGACGTGTGTAAAGACAGCGAAGCACGGCCTCCGGGAGACGAATTGATGACAACGCCTGCGAATCGACGTGTGCAACTACACAGCGCACCCAATCTCCGCGACCTCGGCGGTCTGGCCGCGGGGGGCGAGCGCATCGTGCGCCCCGGTGCCATCTACCGATCGGCGACCCTCGCGCGTCTTGCCGGCACCGACCTCGACGCGTTCGCTGGTCTCGGCATCACCACCGTCTACGACCTGCGCACCGCGGGCGAACGCGCCACCGAACCCGACAGCCTACCCGCCGGCGTCCGCACGGTCGGTCTCGATGTTCTCGCAGACAGTACAGAGGACGTCGCGGCGAGTGTCGGTCAGCTCGTCACCGACCCGGCAGCGCTCGCGGCCACGCTCGGTGACGGTCGAGCGACAGCGCTCATGGAGGAGTCATATCGCAACATCGTCAGCCTGCCGTCCGCTCTCTCCGCCTACCGGGCGTTCTACCTCGACCTGATCGACCCGACTCGCACTGGTGCGGCACTGTTCCACTGCACGACCGGTAAGGATCGCACAGGGTGGGCTGCGGCATCTCTCCTCCTCCTCCTCGGGGTCGACGAGGACGACGTCCGGGCTGACTACCTTCAGACGAACTCGGATCTTCTTCCTGCGCTGCGCCCGATCATCGACGCCGCGGCGGCCAAGGGCGTCGACACCTCGCTGCTCATGCCGGTGCTGGGGGTGAGCGGCGAGTACCTCGACGCGGCCATCGATGAAGCAACCAGCCGCTTCGGCGACATAGACGGATACGCACGAAAGGGGCTGGGACTCACCCACTCCGATCTCACCGCGCTCCGCCAGCGGTTCGTCGGCCTCCCCAGCTGATATGACGAACATCGCTATGCCCGCCGATTCGTCCGTTGGCGGCGACCTTGCGGCTCGAATTGTTGAATTGGAGGCCGAGAACTCACGACTCCGCGCGCGCGAACCCCGTAGACATCAGTTCTCTTGGCGCACATTCGGCGCGATCCTGTGCATCGTCGTCGCTGCCGTGCTTGTTCCGGTGTCGGTGGTCAGCGCGTGGACGCGGGGGGAGCTCATCGATGAGAGTCGTTTCGTGGAGACCTTCGCGCCGTTGGCGGGCGACCCTGCGGTGCAAGCGGCAGTTACGGATGCCGTGGTCACGCTCATCGACGAACAGGTCGGCATCGATGCGACCACCGACGCCTTGTTCGACGGTGTCGAGGACCTGGGGCTCGGCGATCGGGCGATCGCGGCGCTGGACATGCTTCGGGCCCCTGCCGCCGCAGGCGTTCACACCCTGATTCAGTCCGGCGTCACGGCGTTCGTCTCATCCGATCTGTTTGCTGATGTGTGGACCGCGGCGCTCCGCGAGAGCCACCGTGCGCTCACCGCCGCTGTCACGCCCGGTGCCCCCGATACAGCGCTGGTCATCGACGGCAGCGGTCACCTCAGCATCCAGCTCGCACCGATCATCGAGCAGGTGAAGGACCACCTGCTCGCAAATGGCTTGACCATCGCGTCGCAGATTCCCGCAGTCGATGCCACGTTCGTCGTCGCACAGTCCGACGCGCTCGCACTGATCTCGCCCCTCTATGCGCTCGCGACGACCGCCGGATATGTTATTCCGCTGCTGTCGGTCGTCCTGTTCGTCGTTGGGATCGCACTCGCCCGAAAGCGGCGACGCGCAGTGATAGGGGTGGGCGTCGGTCTCGCTGTTCCCGCCGCGATCCTGCTCGCCGCGCTTGGCGTCGGGTCGTCGGTCTTCATCGCGAGCGCGGCCAGCATGGATATTCCCGCGGACGCTGTGGCGGCGGTGTACGAGCAGACGATCAGCCGGGTGCGGCAGAGCACGGCCGCAGTGCTCCTCGTGGGCGTCTTCACAGCGTTGCTTGCGGGGCTGGTCTCGAGCGCTCGGATCCGTCGCGCGATGATCGCGTTGAACGTCCGTGTCCGGTCGGTCGCGCGCGTAGAGCAATGGGCTCATCAACGGTGGCGTGGGGTTCTGCGGCAGCAGAGGGTCGTGTTGCGGGGCGCCATCATTGCTCTCGCTGTGGCCGTGATCGTTCTCGGCTCGCTCCACGCTGGCGGCATCACGCTGACCGTGGTGCTCTCCCTGGTCGCCTGGTGGGTGCTGGCCATCCTTGAAGCGCAACCGGGCGACATTGAGCGGGCGCCGGCGGAACCGACAACAACGTGACCCAGGCTGCCGCGCGGCAGCAGCACCTTCCCGTAAGCGATGCCCCACCACCCCTCAAAACCATCACGATCAGGAAACTCATGTCCGCAACGACAGTCAACGTTCTCAACTTCGCACGCGCAGAAACCGACCTCATGTTCTCGCGGTTGGCTGCGAGCGTCGGCCTTGGCCGCTGGAACCACACCCGTGGGCTGAAGGCTCTCGGTGATCAGCCGATCATTCGACAGAACCGCGACACGCTCTACAGCAGCGCTGTCGTCGATGTGCGTGAAGGCGTGACGCTCACGTTGCCGGACACCGGCACGCGGTACATCTCCGTCCATGTCATCAACCAGGACCACTACACCCAGTGCATCCTTCGTGACCCCGGCGAGCACACGCTCACCAGCGAGCTAGCCGGCACCGACTACGCCGCAGTTCTGGTGCGCATCCTCGCCGACCCGAACGATCCGCACGACGTCGCCGAGGTGAACCGATTGCAGGATGCGCTCGGCCTTGCCGGTGGAGGAACCGGAGACTTCCCGCTCCCCGACTACGACTCGCCCTCCCAGGCGGCGACCCGCGACGCGATCCTCGCGCTGGGACGCGGAGTCTCCACGTTCGACCACGCATTCGGCACACACGCAGAGGTCGACCCCATCATGCATCTACTCGGCACGGCCGGCGGCTGGGGCGGCTTGCCCGAGTACGAGGCCACCTACATCAGTGTCGACGAGGGACTGCCGGTCGCGGATTACCGGCTCCGGCTCAAGGACATCCCTGTCGACGCGTTCTGGTCGGTATCGGTGTACAACGCCGCCGGCTACTTCGACCCGAACGCGCTCGGCGTGAACAGCATCAACAGCCTCACCGCCGCACCCGATGCAGACGGCACTGTCACCGTGCATTTCGGCGAGGACCCGACCGGCATCCCGAACTCACTGCCCATCATGCCGGGATGGAACTACACGCTCCGGCTCTACCGGCCCCACTCGTCCGTGCTCGACGGCACCTGGGTGCCCCCACGCCCCCAGGCGATATAGCGGTGCCCGCGCTGCACGTACTGGCTCCCAGCTGCCCGGGACTGTCGATCCGCGGTCTCTGACATATTCGCGCCCGCCCGCCGCGCGACCCGCGTACCGTCCTCCGACTGTGTCGGGGGCTCCGAATTCGTCTCAATTTCTATCGAAGGTGGCTCCGTCGTGAACCCGCAAGATGTTCTTCCCTTCCCTCCCACCGCCTCCGCGAGCATCGCGGGCCGCACCATGCAGGAGTCGGTGTACGGTCAGCGCGTCACACCGTCGAGGCTGCCGGAGGATGCCCCGAATATCGTCATCGTTCTCATCGACGATGCAGGGCCGGGGCTTCCGGATACCTTCGGCGGCGAGGTGCGGACCGATACCCTGTCACGCGTCATCGGCGAAGGGATCGGGTTCAACCGGTTCCACACGACCGCGATGTGTTCGCCCACCCGAGCGTCACTGCTCTCGGGCCGCAACCATCACCGCATCGGCAACGGTCAGATCGCCGAACTCGCGAACGACTGGGACGGGTACGCCGGTGAGATCCCGCGGTCCAGTGCGCTCGCGGCCGAGGTGCTGAAGGACTATGGGTACTCGACATCCGCGTTCGGCAAATGGCACAACACGCCCGCGATCGAGACCGGCGTGACAGGTCCGTTCCACAACTGGCCGACGAGCATCGGATTCGAGTACTTCTATGGTTTCCTCGCCGGCGAGGCGTCGCAGTACGAGCCCAACCTGGTACGCAACACCACCAGCGTGCTGCCGCCCAAGACAGCTGAAGAGGGCTACCACCTCAGCGAGGACCTCGCCGACGACGCGATCGGCTGGCTGCGCGATCACAAGGCGCTCGAACCCGAGAAGCCGTTCTTCATTTACTGGGCGCCTGGAGCAGTCCACGGGCCGCACCACATCATGAAGGAGTGGGCCGACAAGTACGCCGGGCGATTCGACGGGGGCTGGGACGAGTACCGGGAGCGCGTCTTCGCGCGGGCGAAGGCTAAAGGCTGGATTCCGGGCGACGCGGAACTGACCGCCCGGGATGAGCGTATGGCTGCCTGGGACGACATCCCCGAAGACGAGCGCGCCTTCCAGGCCCGTCTGATGGAGGTCGCCGCGGGATTCGCCGAGCATGCCGATGTGCAGGCGGGCCGGGTGATCGACGAGTTCGAGCGTCTCGGCTACGGGGACAACACGCTCATCATGTACATCTGGGGCGACAACGGCTCCTCAGGGGAGGGCCAGAACGGCACGATCAGCGAGCTGCTCGCCCAGAACGGCATCCCCTCGACCGTCCAGATGCACATCGAGGCCATGAACGAGATGGGCGGCCTGGATGTTCTCGGCTCCTCCAAGGTCGACAACATCTACCACGCTGGCTGGGCCTGGGCGGGAAGCACGCCCTATAAGGGCATGAAGCTGCTCGCCTCCCACCTCGGCGGCACCCGCAACCCCATGGCGGTGCGCTGGCCGGCGAAGATCATCCCGGATCCGACGCCGCGCTCTCAGTTCTTGCACTGCACCGACATCGTGCCCACCCTCTACGACCTCATCGGCATCACCCCGCCACGTGAAGTCAACGGTGTCCACCAGGACCCGATCAATGGGTCGAGCTTCGCTGCGGCGTTGACGGATGCGGAGGCGAAAGAGACGCACCTCACGCAGTACTTCGAGATCCTCGGGAGCCGCGCCATCTACCACGACGGCTGGATGGCGTCGGCCTTCGGTCCGCGTGCTCCGTGGGTTCCCGGTCTGCCGGAGGGGATTGCCGAGTGGACCCCAGACCACGACGCGTGGGAGCTGTACCACCTCGCCCAGGATTGGACGCAGGCTCACGACCTCGCCCAGGCCAACCCCGAGAAGCTCGCACAGCTCAAAGAGCTGTTCGCGATCGAGGCCGCGAAGAATAGCGTCTACCCGATCGGCGGCGGCCTCTGGGTGCCGATCTACCACCCGGAGTTCCGGATCTCGACCCCGTACCGCAGCTGGAGCTTCACCGGCAGCCTGCGCCGCATGCCCGAAGTCATCGCACCCGCACTCGGCAACCGCGCCAACACGGTGACCATCGACGCCGTCCTGCCCGAGAACGCGAACGGCGTGCTCTACGCACTCGGTGGCGCAGGCGGTGGGCTCACGTGCTACATGGACGACGGGTACCTCTGCTACGAGTACAACATGTTCATCATCCAGCGCACCAAGATACGTTCCAACGAACGCCTGGCAGCGGGAAGGGTCAAGATCGTCGTCGAGACCCGCTACATCGAGCCCCGGCCAGCCGGCCCGTTGAGCATCGTCATCACTGTCGACGGCTACGAAGCTGCAACCGGTACCGTGCCGATCAGTGTGCCTCTGTTGTTCACCGCCAACGACTGCCTCGACATCGGCGTCTGCCTCGGTGGAGCGGTCTCACTCGACTACTTCGACCGAACTCCATTCCCCTTCACCGGCGAGATCAACAGCGTCGACGTCATCTACACCAACTGACCAGAACGACACGTCGGCCCTCCTGCCGGTGATGACGCCGGAGATCGGCGCAAGTTCGGCGCTTGGGCGATGATGGCCGTC
This sequence comes from Microbacterium sp., assembly GCF_036566905.1. Classification (GTDB taxonomy): domain Bacteria; phylum Actinomycetota; class Actinomycetes; order Actinomycetales; family Microbacteriaceae; genus Microbacterium. The sequence continues at coordinate 39,975 of NZ_DATCVK010000061.1, forward strand.
GCGACGCTATGGAAGCACCCGGGTACTTTATGGCTGTGACGGAATGTCTGACGGATCACAGCCCGGCGCACGCATCGACCCCGACGGTGGCGATCGTCGGTCCAGGGGCGATCGGCGCGGTGATCGCCGCGGCCCTCCATGAAGCGGGTCGTTCGCCCGGCCTGTATGGCCGCACCGCGCGCCATAGCCTTGAGGTCATCGCCGGGGACGAACGTATCGTCGTGCCCGGCCCGGTGCGCACCGACCCAGACAATGTTCCGGGTCCGGCCGATGTGGTGTTTCTCGCAGTCAAGGCCACCCAGATCGACGCGGCGGCCCCATGGCTCGCAACGCTGTGCGGACCCGACACCGTGGTGTGTGTCCTGCAGAACGGTGTGGAGCAGATCGCCATGATCTCGCCGTACCTTTCGGAAAGAACAACGGTCCTTCCCTCGGTCGTCTGGTTCCCTGCCCAGGCGGAGGTCGACGGGTCCGTGCGTTTACGCGGGGAGGCCCGACTGACTCTCCCGAAGGCGCCCGGCGCGAAGCGAATCGTCGAAACACTGCGTGGGACACGCTGCACAGTCGAACTGGCCACCGACTTCCCCTCCGTCGCCTGGCGCAAGCTACTCCAGAACACCGCCGCCGGGCTGATGGCCCTCACGGGCCGCCGGTCCGCCATGTTCTCCCGTCGCGACGTCGCCGACCTAACGCGGGCATATCTGCACGAGTGTCTGAACGTCGCCCGCGCCGAAGGAGCGCGACTCGGCGACCAAGTTCCCGAAGAGATCCTCACAGGCTTCCAGTCCGGCCCCGCCGACATGAGCACCTCAATCCTTACCGACCGCCAAGCTGCACGGCCCCTGGAATGGGATGTCCGCAACGGCGTCATCTCCCGCCTCGGCCGCGCTCACAGCATCCCCACGCCAATCGGCGACGTCGTCACCACGCTCCTCGCGGCGACGAGTGACGGCCCGGGTTGAGGTGCACCCGCACCAACGCCGACGGAACCTTCGGCGCTAGCCTGCTCTCGAGGCCAGTCATGCAGGTTGAGTCAGGGCGTGCCCGCTCCCCCTGGGTGAGTGACGTCGATCGCGAGAATAGGCTCGGTGGCGTGACCGGAAGCGTGATGACGATGGCCGATGAGCTGTAGTCCGATGGAGTTCAGATCCCTCCGCCTCCGTCACCGCCACTGTGCCTTGACCGACCAGGCGAATGTGTGCCCGGATGTGTGTGTCGACGAAGGCTCGAGATCCGCGGCTTCAATGGAGAGTTCCCGGCACATTCCCGGCACAAAGGGGCAAGCCGAGGCCCCCATCCGGCCAATCTCGCGGCGTCAGCGACGATGAGGAGCGCAAGCCATCCGGTCGCGAAAAACGCCACTGACCAGGAGAATTGAAGAAACGCCCGTGAGTAGAAGCCTCACGAGGGTTTCAGTGGCTCCGACGGGCGTCGATCCCGTGACCTCACGATTTTCAGTTGATTGAGCCAAGCCCTAGTTGGAGTCGACCCAGGCGGCCAGTGTCTCGACCGCCTTCCGGCCTTCAGCAGAGAGCACGTGACGGTATGGGTCTGATGCCTCCGGGCTGCCGTGACCGCTGACACCAGCCGACGCTGCCCACGGGATTCCAGCGTGCTCGGACAGGGTGACGTACGAGTGGCGGAACCAGTGCGTGGTCGCGTCCGGTCGGTCGATTCCCGCGCGGGCCAGTGCAGTGCGGAGGTCGGCGTTGTCGTCGGTGTTGGTCTTCGGTGATCCGTTCGCACGATGCCAAATCAGCCCATGTGGGTTCGGGCCGAGATCGGCGTCGCGATGAGCGCGCAGTTGCTTGATTGCTGAGTCGGTGAGGGGAATCTCGCGGGGCTGCATGTTCTTCGGGCGCACCAGCACGTGCCGATCCTCGAGTGCTACCCACTCGAGGTCTGCGGCCAGATCGATGTGGCGTTGGGGGCAGTTGCCTGCACGCTTCCTGCCGCAGTCGCCATCACAACCGTGCGCGAATGTTGCGTCAGTCAGCGACCACGACAAGCTCGCTACGCCCCGGTCAAGCTCGACGTCCTCCCAGCGGAGCGCACGTGCCTCGCCGCTGCGCAATCCGGTGAGTAGAGCGAGCGTCCAACGCGGATCGCCCGCTCCGAGCAGCGTGCGAGCCTCCTCGCGTGTGAGCGAGGATCGGGCCTTCCCTGGGCGAGTGCGTCGGGGAGGGGTGAGTGCGGCGACGTTCTCGGCAATGATGCGTTCCGCCCTCGCATGCTCGAGCAGGCTCACCAGTGTGCGATGCGCGCTCGCGACCGTGGAGTCTCCGGCGCCGCGTTTTCGCACGGTGGCGTGCATGCGTCGCACGTCGGCGGGGGTGAGGTCGGCGGCGATGCGATGACCGAGGACCGGGAGGATGCTTGCCTTGAGGTTGGATCGATACCCAGTCAGCGTCTTCGGCTTCGTGCGGCCGGCGACGTCATCGAGCCAGGCCTGAGCCAGGTCGCTGACGCGCGTGGAGCGATCAAGGACCAGGCCCATCGAGTCGCGCTCCCGCAGCATGAGGTTGAGCTTCTTGACGGCCCCGTCCTTGGTCTTGGACATCCGCGCTTTCTGCAGTCGCGCGCCGCTCTCCGGGTCGAATCCGACGTCCACGACTGCGCGCCACATCTTTCGGCTCTCGACCCAGTAGAGGGCTCCTTGGCCGTGCTCACGCGACTTCGGCATGCCGGCATCGTAGCAATAGGTATACACATAGGTGTACACATAGCCATGGCGTGCTGTGGTGAGGTGTGCCGCGAGAAGGCCGGAAATCCGCGGAAGTTTATCCGCACGATACCCCATCAGCGGGGTGATCTCCGATTGGGAAGCAGAAGTTCTGCCATTGAACTACAGCCCCGGACGCCGGATCCCGGCGCGTGGCAAGGATAACAGAGCGGATGCCGTGGGCACGAAGTCACGGCATCCGTCGGCGTCGATCAGAGCGATGCCTCGATGATGCGCGCGCCGGCGACGGCCGTGCTCGCCGGCATCCGTCGTCGTCACGAGCGTACGGCCTGTCACGTTCGGTCAGCGAGGATGCCGCCCGGATAGGCTGGCTGCGTGCTGCTCAGTGACCGCGACATCCGGCTCGAGATCGACGCGGGACGCATCGGGCTCGATCCGTGGGACCCAGCCATGGTGCAGCCCTCGAGCGTCGACGTGCGGCTCGACCGGTACTTCCGTCTCTTCGACAACCACAAGTACCCGTTCATCGATCCGGCCGAGGATCAGCCCGAGCTGACGCGGCTCATCGAGGTCGACCCCTCCGAGCCGTTCATCCTGCATCCCGGCGAGTTCGCGCTGGGGTCCACGTTCGAGCAGATCTCGCTGCCCGACGACATCGCGGCGCGCCTCGAGGGCAAGTCGTCGCTCGGTCGCCTCGGCCTGCTGACGCACTCGACCGCCGGCTTCATCGACCCGGGGTTCACGGGTCACGTCACGCTCGAGCTGTCGAACGTCGCGACGCTCCCGATCAAGCTGTGGCCGGGCATGAAGATCGGGCAGGTCTGCTACTTCCGGCTCACCTCGCCCGCCGAGAACCCCTACGGATCCGGCCCGTACGGCAACCGGTATCAGGGTCAGCGCGGGCCGACGGCATCGCGCTCGTTCCAGAACTTCCACCGCACGAGCGTGGGGGACACGGATGCCGGGAGCCGCGGCGCCTGAACGCTCAGGGCGTCTGCTCCACGATGCTCGGCTCGCGCGCGTAGACCTGCACGGTCGAGTCCTCGAGCACGAACTGCAGAGACGTACCCAGCGGGAAGCGATCGCGCAGCGCTTCGGGCGACGAACTGACGACCTCCATGGATGCCGACGCCGGATACGACCCCGCGGCACAGCTGCCGGCGCCGAACCCGTCCGGCGGGGTCAGGATGTAGAGACAGGTCTGCGCACTCCCTTGTGCGACCGACTGCGGGAACGACAGCACGGTGAGGCCGTGGAAGCCGTCGAAGACCAGGCCGTCGGCGGGCCGCGCCCCGAAGAACATGTCCGGCCACTCGGCATCGGAATCCTCGCGCAGGACGGCGACCCTGCCTTCCTCGAGGTTCTGGATCCAGGCCGACACCCCCGCGCCGATGAGAAGGGCTGCGACGACCGAGGCCGCCCACAGCACGGGGATGCGGCGCCACCACGGCCGGGCCGGAGTCTGCGCAGACACCTCTGAGGTCGGCGTGTCGACACCCGCGACGGGCTCGGCCGCCGCCGACCCGGAGCCGGTACCGGCAGGTTCAGCAACGTCGCCCGGCGTTCCGGCACCGGGCAGCGTCGTCGCGCCGGTCACCGGAGCGGACGCATCGGACCCCGGCGCGGGTTCGCCCGAACTTCGGGTCGTGATGCCGCCGCTCACACCGGCTGCGGCATCCGTCCCGACGCGGTCCCCGCCCGAGACCGCCTGGTGACGGTCAGCGGTCTCCGGCAGGCCCTCCTGCGCGGCCGGCGCCGCCGGCTGCGCAGGAGCGGCATCCGCTGTGGGCACGGTCGACCCCGTTCGCGCCGCCGAAGCCCGGGCCTCCAGCTCGTGCAGGCGCGCCAGCGCTGCGGGATCGGACTGGATGTCGGCATCGCGCCCATAGGCGCGCGCCTGGAGGGCGCGGAGCTCATCCAGCGGCAGGTCGGTCGGCGTTGACATCGAGGCCATCCTCCCTCACGCCGGGAGCGAAGGCGATCGTGCGCCCGATCAGCCGGGGCATCGTGTCGGGCACCACGCTGACCGGGGAGCTGCGGCGGGCGATCCCCGGATCGCCCGCC
>NZ_DATCVK010000062.1:0-19560 GCF_036566905.1 Microbacterium sp.
GGCGCGAGCCTCGACGACTGGGCGCTGCCCTCCCGCCGCCGCACCGAAGACGAACGCCGCGCGTTCCTCGTGCCGCAGCTGCGAGCGGCAGCCCGGCTCGGTGCACGAGGCGTGCGCGTGCCGTTCGGTCAGGCGGGGCCCGAGCTGCTCCGTCTGCTCCAGCCCGTCCTCGAGGAGCTCGATGTGGTGCTCTACGAGGAGATCCAGGGCCGGCAGACGCTCGACGTGCCGGCCGTCTCGACCAACCTCGAGCTGCTGCAGCACCTCGAAGATCCGCACATCCGGATACTCATCGACATCAGCATGCTCATGCCGTCGCTGCCGGCGAGCTATCTGGAGGAGCTCCGCCGAGGCGGAGTCGATGAGGATCTGCTCGCGCGCCTGGAGCAGGAGTGGCGCGCCCCCGAGACGCACGAGGCGGTCGTCGCCGCGCTTCGCGGAGGTCAGGTGCCGCCCGCCGTGCACACCCTCTTCATGAACCTGCTCGTGCGGTTCGGCCGGTCGGACGTGGCGGACCTCGAGCCGCTCCTTCCCCTCACCGCCGGTGTGCACCTGAAGTTCTGGGATCTCGACGACACCGACGGCCGGGTATCGCGGCCGATCAGCGACATCGGGGCGGCGCTGCGGCGCACCGGCTTCACGGGCACGCTGACGAGCGAGTGGGGCGGCCACGAGTGGCTCGACGCCGACCCGGCCGAGACGACCCGCGCCCACCTCGACCTCGCCCGACGAGCACTCTCCGCGGTGAGCGCCCGGCGCTGACGCCTCGCCGCCGTGACCTCGGTTGAAGGCCGACCTCGAGGTCGCGAGGTCGGGCGGGGTGGTGGCGCTACTCGGCCTTGGTCGAGAACGCGGCGTCGAATGCGGCGGCGGGAGGGGTGATGGCGTTGAGCTTGCGGACGAACTCGATCGCCTCGGGCGCGCCGTCGAGCCGGTCCATACCGGCGTCCTCCCACTCGACGCTCGTGGGGCCGTCGTAGCCGATGGCGTTGAGGGCCCGGAACAGCGGCTCCCACGGCACCTGGCCGTGCGCGGTCGACACGAAGGTCCACCCGCGGCGCGGGTTCGCCCACGGCAGGTGCGAGCCCAGCACGCCGTTGCGGCCGTCGAGGTTGGTGATCGACTCCTTCACGTGCACATGGAAGATGTGCTCGGCGAAGTCGAGCACGAACGCGACCGGGTCCAGCTGCTGCCACATGAAGTGCGACGGGTCGAAGTTGATCCCGAAGCTCTTGCGATGACCGATGGCGTCGAGCGTGGCCTTGGCGGTCCAGTAGTCGTAGGCGATCTCGGACGGGTGCACCTCGAGCGCGAAGCGCACTCCCACCTCTTCGAAGACGTCGAGGATCGGGTGGAACCGGTCGGCGAAGTCCTGGTAGCCGGCCGCGATCCACTCGTCGGACGCCGGCGGGAACATCGCGACCGCCTTCCAGATCGACGATCCGGTGAAGCCGGTGACCGTCTTGACGCCGAGCTTCGCCGCGAACCGCGCGGTCATCTTCAGCTCCTCGGCGGCCCGCTGGCGCACACCCTCGGGGTCGCCGTCGCCCCACACGCGGTCGTTGAGGATGTCGCGATGCCGCTCGTCGATCGGATCGTCGCACACCGCCTGCCCCGCGAGATGGTTCGAGATCGTCCAGACCTTCAGCCCGTTGCGCTCGAGGATGTCCCGCCGCGACTGCACGTAGTCCGCGTCATCCCAGCGCGACACGTCGATGTGGTCGCCCCAGCAGGCGATCTCAAGACCGTCGTAGCCCCACTCGCCCGCAAGCCGCGCCACCTCCTCGAACGGCAGGTCGGCCCACTGACCGGTGAAGAGGGTGATCGGACGAGGCATCGCAGCTCCTTTGCTCTGTTGAGTCAAACTATCCGCTGTAGCGGTCGAATTCATCGTGTGGGAGACGAAACCTCGGCGCCCACCCGCACCCACGCGGAGTCGTTGACCGAGCTCTCCTCGACGGCTGCGAGCACGCGCTGCACCGACAGACCCTCGTCGAACGACGGGTGAGGATCGGCGCCCTCGACGATCGCCGTCACGAGGTCGACGGCCTGATGGCTGAAGCCGTGCTCATAGCCGAGCACGTGCCCGGCCGGCCACCACGCCGAGACATAAGGATGCTGCGCCTCCGTCACGAGGATGCGCGTGAAGCCCTGCGTGGCTTCCGGTGCCGTGCGGTCGTAGAACCACAGCGTGTTGAGATCCTCGAGGTCGAAGCGCAGTGCGCCCTTGTCGCCGGAGACCTCGATCGACAGATCGTTCTTGCGCCCGGTGGCGAAGCGCGTCGCCTCGAACGACACGAGGGCTCCCGTCGAGAGCCGACCCGTGAAGATCGCGACGTCGTCCACCGTGACCTCGCCATACCCTTCCGCAGCCGTGCGGGACAGCCCGGTCCCCGAGCCCTGCAGCGGGCGCTCCTTGACGACCGTGTCGATGACGCCCGACACGGCGTCCACCGAGAGTCCCGTCACGAACTGCGTCATGTCGATGATGTGCGCGCCGATGTCGCCGAGTGCACCGGAACCCGCGTGCTCCTTCTGCAGCCGCCACGCGAGCGGCATGTCCGGATCGACGAGCCAGTCCTGGCGATACGCCGCGCGCACCTGCGCGATCCTGCCCACCGCTCCCTGTGCGATGAGGTCGCGAAGGAAGGTCACAGCGGGGACGCGCCGGTACGTGAAGCCGACCATCGACCGGACGCCTCGCGCTGCCGCGCGCGAGGCAGCATCCCTCATGGCCTCGGCCTGCGCCACCGTGTTCGCCAGGGGCTTCTCGCACAGCACGTGCTTGCCCGCCTCGAGTGCGGCGATCGCGATCTCGGCGTGCGAGTCGCCGGGCGTGACGACGTCGACGATGTCGATGTCGTCGCGCGCGATCACCTCGCGCCAGTCGGTCGCCGATTCCGCCCAGCCCCAGCGGGCCGCGGCATCCGCCACCGCACCCGCGTGGCGCCCGACGAGCACCGCCATCTCGACCTCTGCGGGCAGATCGAACATGCGGGGCGCCTGGCGCCACCCGACCGAGTGCGCGGCCCCCATGAAGCCGTACCCGATCATCGCGACCCGCAGCGGGCGGCCGGTCACGCGAGCACGACCTCTCGCTCGACCGGGACGCGGTTGGTCACGTACCGGCCGGGGCCGCCGTCGACGCCGGGCATGATCTGCATGTAGAGCAGACGCATCGTCAGGACGACCTCGACGGTGAGCTTCTCACCGGCCTGCGGCGCATGATCGAGCGGGATGACGACCACGGGCTTGTCGGCGACGAACCAGAGCGTCTCCCACTGCTCGGGCAGCTCCTCGATGCGGTAGCTCCGGCCGTTCAGCTCGAAGCGGAGGTCGTCCTTCGGCACCGGCACGCCGTCGACGGATGCCGCGACATCGTCGACGGCCGACAGCCAGAGGCTCCGGTACCAGGGCAGCTGCACCGAGACGGCGATGCCGTCTTCGCGGCGATGGACGTCCTGCTCGGAGAAGAGGGAGTTGTGGGTGGCCATGATGAGGTCCTCGTTCGGTGCGATTCAGTGGAAGGTGTCGGTGAACGTCTCGTGCGACCCCGGGGGCGCGGGCTCGAGCAGGTCCTCGACGGTGCTCAGGCCGGCTGACGGTCGGCGACGGTCTGTTCGATCGCGCGCCGCATGAGCGCGTGCTGCTTCTTCACCAGGTCGATGGGGTCGGACTCCCCCAGGTCGGAGAACGCGTGGCCCTCCCATTCGCTGGAGAGGTAGCCCTGGTAGCCGCCCTGCACGAACTGGCGCACGATCCGCGGGATGTCCATCGCGGGCTCTTCGCCGTCGGGGCCGATGTCGTAGAACTTCGCGTGCACGTGGAAGATCTGCGGCATGATGTCGAGCCACTCCTCCGGCGGCACCAGCCCGTGCATGTTGAACGCGAGACGGGTGAAGGGGCCGAACCGCAGCGGATCGACGCCCTCGGCCGTCAGATAGTCCTCGAACTTCTGGTTGCGCACGTGCATGGGCGTGGGCTCGTGCCAGATCTCGTCCATCACGGGGAAGTGCTTCTCGTCCATGCCCATCTGGCGGAGTGTGCGCAGCAGCGTCGGAGAGAGGCTGTGCATCGTCGAGGAGAAGTCCGCGGTGAACCCGAGCCGGTCGGACTGCAGCTCGTCGTACATCTCGCGCATCTGCAGCACCTGCGGATCATTGGGCCCCGACGGCGCGTGGATCTCGTAGCCGAGCTTCTGGTCGTACTTCTCGGCCAGGGGCAGCAGGCTGCGCAGCAGTTCCTTGCCGTGGGAGCGGATGACGACCTTCGTGAAGCCGAGCGTGTGCGCGGTCTTGAGCTGCCGGGCGAGGAAGTCGTGCTCCTCGTCGGGCGTCATGTCACGGTCCTTGCGGCGCCCCATGTCGAGGTTGGTGCCGATCGCACTCGGCTCCAGTCCGTAGCGGTCCATGCTGTCGCGCCAGATGCGGACGAACTCGCCGTCCACATCGGGGTATGTGCGCAGCATCTGGGCGATGTTGAACTCGATGCCCGGCCCGAGCCCGTTGTCGGCCGCCGCCTTGATGAGGGTCTCGGGTGTGTACAGACCCGCGGCGAACTCCGAGGTGAGCGAATAGAGGGTGATACCGAGCTTGATCCCGGTGCCGGCGATGCCGTCAGTCATGGTGGTCCCTGCCCTGCGTGTGTCGATGGGTCGTCGGTGAAGGCTCAGCCGCGGACGGGCTGGGCGAGGTGGGCATGGAGGAGGCTCCGTGCCTCGGCGGCATCGGTGATCATGCGCGAGCCGGCGTCGGCGGCGGCGGAGCGCTGCACGGCCTGTTCACCGGCGATGATCTCGAACGGGCTCTGCCAGTAGTTCCAGTGCCAGCCCTCGTATTCGCTGGAGATCGCGCCCGAGTACCCGTTCTCGACGAGCAGGCGGATGAGGTCGCGCACCGGCACGGACGGCTCTTCGCCGTTCTCGTCGATGCCGAAGAACTTGCCGTGCACGTGACGGATCCACGGCATGATCTCGAGCCAGTCGTCCACCCGGGCCGGGCCGAACAGCCCGGTGCCGTTGATGCCGAAGTCGATGCCGAGGTCGGGGCGACCGTTCTGGGCGGCCAGGCCGATGAAGCGGCCGAAGCGCTGGCCGTGCTCAGCCTGATCGGCCGGCGGACCCTGCTCGTAGAACTCGTTCCACAGGCCCGTGACCTGCGCGAGCAGATCCTCGGACGCGCCGCGACGGCGGTACGCCTCGATGAGCGACGGTGCGAACCCGGAGACGGTGGCGCCCCAGTCCATGGTGAAGCCGAGGAACGGCGAGCCGACCTGCTCGAACCTGTCCCGCAACGCCAGGATGCGCGGGTGCGACGCGTACTGGTCGGCGTGCACCTCGAGCGCAAGGGTGACACCGTGCTCCTCGGCGATCGGCGCCAGCGCCTGCATCGAGTCGGGGGTGATCGAGATCTGCACGCGCGCGATCGGGAAACCGAGCTTGGCGGCCGCCTTGATCTGCAGCGTCATGTAGTCGATCAGCTCGTCCTGGGTGAGCAGCCGATCGCGGTGGATGCCGATGTCGGCGTTCACTGCGAGCGACGTGGTCACGAGACCGAGTTCGGCGACCAGGTCGCGGAACCAGCCCGCGTACGAGTCCTCGATCGAGGGGAATCCGCGGAAGCTCGAGAACCCGATGATCTCCAGGCCCGGTCCGTAGCCCTCGGCGGCCACCTTGCGGATGAGCCCCTCGAGGTCGTACTCGCGGCCGTGGAACGCGCGCGTGAAGCTGTAGAGCGTGACGCCCTGGATGGGCGTTCCCAGTGTCGTCATGCCGCCACCTCTGTTCCCTGTCGTACGGTCATGGTCTTGGTGTCGTGCTCTTCGATGTGGAGCGTCTCGTCGTCGCCGATGATGATGTACGGGATGTAGAGGATCAGATCCACCCGCACCTCGTGCTCGCCCGCATCGCTCAGCGGGATCTCGCCCGAGAGCACGGCGGAGTCGGTCGGGAACCACCACTCATCGGCCTCGGTCACGAGCTCGTCGAAGCGGAACTCGCGGCCGTTCATGCGCCAGCGCAGCGACTCGGCCGGCGCCTCCACGCCGTCCACGGTCAGCTTCGCGCCGGCGATGCACGAACCCGGCAGCGCGCGGTACCAGGGCAGACGGACCTCGACCGCGGTCCGCGGTCCGTCCGCCGTGAGCGTGCCCTGCTCGATGATGCGGTCAGGGATCACGATGACCTCCAGGTTCTGGGCCGACGCGGTCGGCCGGACATCTTTGTCATTGTTTCTACATTCTAATGTCGGAATCAGACAGAAGCAAGACCGCTTCCTAGCGGTCGGTCAGTTTCTCGGAGATCGCTCGGGCTCCATTGACGGCGAGCGCCACCCCTGTCAGCGTCGGGTTGCACGCCGTCGCCGTGGGAATGACCCCGTTGCCGGCGACGAACAGCCCCGGCACGTCCCACACTTCGCCCTGAGGTGAGCACACGCTGGAGCCGTCGTCGGCGGCGCCCAGGCGGGTCGTCCCCTGATAGTGCAGCGAGGCGCCCAGAGGCATCACGAAGGCGCTGTCGTCCAGGGGCTCGCCCACGGCCTTGCCGAGGCGCACGATCTCCTGCGTGCCACGGGCGATCACCTCGTGGTCGCGCGGAGTGAGCGTGTAGTGCACCGTCATCGCCGGCATCCCGTATCCGTCCACGTCGTGATCGGAGAACTCGACACGATCCGAGGCCTGCAGGTCCTTCGCACAGAACAGGCCGAGTCCCACGATCGAGCCGGGAGCGGCCGGGTCGTCGTCGGCAAGCTTCACCGGCGAGGCGTCCAGCTGCATCACCTGCCCGTGGAAGGGCATGTCGTCGGTGAAGGGCACCCACGTCACACCGCTGTACTCGCTCAGACCGGTGGCGGCGCCGCCATCGCCGGCGTCTGCCGAGGGGAGGTCGCGAATGCGGACGGCGAAGACGATCTGCGCCTGGTCGTTGAGATAGCGGCCGAGGGCGTCGGGACGGATGCCGGACGCCCACAGCAGCTGCGGCGTGCGCAGCGCGTCCGCGGCGACGACCACGAATTCCGCGCGGACCTCTGCGCTCTCGCCCGTGCGCCGGTCGGTGACGACGACGCCCGCGGCGCGGTCGTCCTCGACCAGCACGCGCGTGACGAGGGACTCGTCGAAGAGGGTGAATCGCGGGTTGGCGCGCGTGACGTCGCCGAACACGACATCCGACCCGGACCACACGAGGTTGCCGTCGTCTCGGCGGTGCACCGCGAGCGGCATCCGCTGCACCTGCGTCGCCGCAATGCGTCCGGCATCCTCTGCCGCGGCCAGTCGCTGGCGGACCAGGTCGCCGTAGGGCGAACTGTCGAACGCGTCGCTCGTCACACCCAGAAGCCGCTCCGCCTCGGAGAGAAGCTCGTCGAGGCTGCCGTCGGCGTCGAGGATCGCGATCCGCTCGCTGTCGTTCGGCCGTGGGCATGCACCCGTCCAGTGCGCAGCCATGCCGCCGACGTTGCTCGACATGGCCGCCACGGGCAGCCCGTCTTCGCCGTCGACCTGGTAGCCGCTCTCCAGCAGGAACGTGCCCGGCCGGGCACGTCGCTGCGTGGTCTTGACGATACCGCCCGTGCGATCGGCGCTCTCCTGCGCGTGCGGACCCTCCGATCGCGTCTGCGCGCCGGCGCGCTCCGCGGGATCGGCGATGTTCTTCACGTGCGCACCGGGAGGGTCCGAGACGGTCGGACCGACCTCGAACAGCGCGATCGAGGCGCCCGGCGCCCGCTCGCTCAGGATGCGGGCATACGCGGCGCCGGCCGGGCCGCTGCCGACGATCGCGACATCCACGGCTTTCGGGTAGCGGTCCTGCGTCATGCCCGTGCCGCCACGTCGCGGATGTAGCGGACCGACTCGGCGGACGCGGCCTGCGGGTAGTACTCCAGGCCGATCGGCCCGTCATAGCCGGAGGCGCGCAGCACGGCGAGCGTGGCCGGCCAGTCGAGGTCCCCGGTTCCGGGCTCGCCACGGCCGGGTGCGTCCGCCAGCTGGACGTACTTGATGATGGAGCCGGCGTTCGAAAGCTCCGCCTCGATGTCCTCACCCTCGACGGCCGAGTGGTAGATGTCGTACAGCACGCCGAAGAACGGCGAGTCGACGCCCCGCGCGACGTACACGCCTTCGCTCGTGCGATCCAGGAGCGACCCGGGGTGATCGACGCGCACGTTGACCGGCTCGAGGACGAGCGTGATGCCCGAACCTTCGATCTGCGCGATCGCCTTCTGATAGATCTCGATGAGCTTGTCCAGCTGCACCTGCCGCTTCCAGCCGCCGAAGCCGGTGCCGCTGCCCACGACGATGCGGGGCGTGCCGAGGAGGTGCGCGATCTCCACGCCCTCGTCGAGCTTGCGGTAGAACTCGGAATGGTCCCACGGCGGGATCATGAATTGCGTGCGCGGCTCGGACAACTGCGCCGTGAGCTGCGTGCCGGTCTCTTCGAGAGCCGCCTTGAGAGCGGAGAGGTCCTTCGGGGTCGATGGCGCATCCACTCCCGTCGGTCCCCACATCTCGACGGCGGTGAACCCCGCCGCGGCCGCGGCGCGGACCCGGTCGTGATAGTCGCCGGCCTCGGTGAAGAGGAGTTCGATGTTGGGGGCGAGCTGATACACGGTGTCTCTCCTCGAGGGGTCAGAACATGGGGTGGTCGTGGGCGGCACGCACGGGGACCTGCTGCAGCACGTCCCCGTGCTCGACGAACGTCTCGAACGCCGCGCGGTTGTCGGCGCTCACCAGCTCATCCCTTGAGGCCGCCCGCGAAGCCCTGGATGAAGCGCTTCTGGGCGAAGAGATAGAACGCCAGGATGGGGATCATCGAGACGATGACGATGGCGAAGATCTTGTTCCACGACGAGACGAGCGAACCGATGTAGTAGTACATCGCGACCGGCAGCGTCTGGTTGTCGGAGCCGCCGAGGAAGATCAGCGAAGTGAAGAAGTCGTTCCACACGATGAGACCCGCGAGGATCGCGACGGTCCCGGTGGCGGGAGACATGAGGGGCAGCACGATGCGGAAGAAGATCTGGGTCCGCGATGCGCCGTCGATCGTCGCGGCTTCCTCGTACTCGGTGCCGAGACCCCGGAAGAACCCGGCGTAGAGGAAGATCGACAGCGGCAGGAGCATCCCCGTGTAGAGGATGATCATGCCCCAGATCGAGCCGGTGAGCCCGATGGTGCGTGCACCGATGTACAGCGGGACCGTGCCCAGCTGCGTGGGCAGGACGATCGCGATCAGGAAGAGATAGAAGACGGCGCGGCTCCAGCGCCGCGTGCTGCGCGCGATGACATAGCCGGTGAGCGCGCCCAGCAGCACGAGACCGATGATGCTGCCGGCCGTGATGATGATGCTGTTGATCAGGCCCTGGATGACGTTCGAGTTGCCCTGCGCCGTCAGCACCTCGGTGAAGTTGCTGAAGTCGAGACTCGACGGCGGGGCCAGGTTCGACGTCGTGAGCACCTCCTCGTCCGACTTGAGCGCCGTGGTGACGAGGAAATAGAAGGGCGCCAGGAACAGGACGGCGAGCACCCAGAAGATGACTTCGCGCAGACCGGTGAGCTTGGTGTAGCGGAACATGTCAGGCCTCCTCGGTACGGCCGCTGGTCACTCGCTGCTGGACGACGGCGAAGACGAGGATGATGAGGGTCAGGACGAGGGCCAGCGCTGCGCCGTAGCCGAAGTTGCCCAGCGCGAAGGACTCCTTGTAGACCTGCGTGGCGAGCGTCTCGGTCGCGCCGGCGGGGCCTCCGCCCGTGAGCGCCATGATCTGGTCGAAGACCCGCAGGCCGTTGACGAGGCCCAGCGTCGTCGCGATGGCGACCGCCGGCCTGATCGACGGGAGCGTGACGTGCCAGAAGCGCTGCCGCAGGCCGGCGCCGTCGATGGCTGCGGCCTCCTCGATCTCGATGGGCACCGCCGCGAGACCGGCCATGTAGATGACCATCGCGAAGCCGGTGTTCTGCCACACGATCACGATGAGGACGGTCCAGATCGCCCAGGTGGGGTCGGCGACCCATGCCTTGGCGAACTCCCCGAGACCCATCGCCCGCAGCACGCCGTTGATCGGCCCGTTGTAGTCGAAGATGAACTTCCACACGTACGAGACCGCCAACGGGCTCAGCACGACGGGCATGAAGAACAGAACGCGGAGCGCGTAACGCGTCTTGAGGCCGCGGTTCAGCCCGAGTGCGAGTGCGAGACCGGCGATGTTGCTGAGGATCACCGACGCGAACGCCAGGAACAGCGTGTTGATCACGGCGCCGATCTGCGTCGGGTCCTTGAAGATGGCGACGAAGTTGTCGAGGCCGATCCACGTGAAGTCGCCGATCCCCGACCAGTCGGTGAACGCGAAGAACCCGCCGATCGCCGTGGCGACGTAGTGGATCGCGAGGACGAGGAGGATGCCGGGCAGCGCCCACCACCAGTACCCGAACTTCAGCAGGCCCGGGCGACGCGGCGCAGTGTCGCGCCGGCGGCCCCGGCGATCGCGCTTGGGAACGATCAGCGCTTCGGTCTCGGAGTTCAGTGTCGCGGTCATGATCCCTCGTGTTCGTACGGCGTCGTGCGGAGCGCGCGGCCGCCCGGGGATGTGGTCCCGGGCGGCCGCGTCCGGATCACTCGCCCCAGGCGGCGTCCATGTTCTGCAGAACCTGCTCGACAGTGCTCTGACCCGTCAACAGACCCTGCACGCCCACTTGCAGCGCCTCGTACACCGCGGGGTTCGGCCAGATGTTGTTCGGCAGCGGCGCATACGACCCTTCGGCGAGGAGGTCGACCACCGGCGAGTAGATCGTGTCGCTGAGGTCGAGATCCTGGTAGGACGAGATCGGCAGCAGACCGGATGCCTCGTAGTAGATCTCCTGCGCCTCGGGCGTCGCCAGCCACTCGACGAACTCGGAGGCGGCATCCTTGTTCTTGGATGCGGCATTGATCGAGATCGTGTAGTTGGAGCTCGCGATGATGTACGGGTCGCCGCCATCGGCTGCCGGGAAGGGCTGCACCTTGAAGTCGGCCTCCGGCGGGGCGGCGGTCGCGATCTCCACGGCCGAGCCGGACGGGATGAAGCTGCCGACCGAGGTGCCCTGCGAGAGCCCGTTGGTGATGGCGTCGAAGCCACCGCCCTCGGCGCCGGGCTGGAAGCATCCGCCCTCGTTCAGGTCGATGATCGTCTGGAGGGTGTCGGCCCAGCCATCGCTCTCGGCGAAGGTGGTGTCGCCTGCGGCGCGCTGCTCGTTCCAGTCGGGTTCCTCGGCGTACACGCGCGTGGCGGCGATTCCCTGTGCGGTCAGGCCGGCGTTCGGGCCGGCAGCGCCGGCGAGCGCGAGGAGGGACTTCCCCTCCGCGGCGAGCGCGGAGCAGGCGTCATAGAGGTCGGAATCCGTCGCCGGCCACTCATCGAGCCCGTTCATCGCGGCGGTGCCCATGCTCGCCACGACTCCGGCGATCGTGAAGTCCATCGGCTGGCCGTAGACATCGCCGTCGATCTCGAAGATCGATTCGCTGCCGGCCGGAACGAGCTCTGCCGCGGTGTCGCCCAGAGGCTCGAGGAACCCCGCCTCGGCGAGGGGGATGATGCCGCGGGCGTCGCCTGAGCCCGGCGTCGTCTGGACGACGTCGGCGGCGTTGCCGGCCTGGAACTGCGTGCGGATGGTCTCGCCGTACTTGTCGTTCGGCGTCGGGTTCGTCGTGATGGTGACGTCGGGGTTGGCGTCCATGTACGCCTTGGCGAGGGTCTCGTACGGGCTCTCGAGGTTGTTCGATGTCGCGAACGTGAAGGAGAACTCCGCGGCGCCGTCGCCCGAGTCGCCCGAGTCGCCGGAGTCGCCTCCCGAGCCGGAGCAGCCGGCGAGAAGCAGGGCCCCCGCCACGGGGATCGCGATGATCGCCGCTCGGCGAGCAGCCGAGGAACGGTGCTGTGTCATTTCCAGCCTTTCTGACTTCGTTGTCGGCGGCTCGTTCCTTCGAGCGCCTGTGCTGTGATCTCAGTATGTCGGGGATGCGCCAGAAACACACATAAGTATTGACGATACTGCGCATAACTCGGGGCGCCGCTAGGCCCGCACCGCAGGCACCGCACGCCTGGGCCCCGCCGACGATCCGTCGACGAGGCCCAGGCGCACGATTCGCGCGGGGACTAACCCGACAGCCCTGCCGCCTCGACGGCGTGCATCGAGCGGCGGATGAGGTCGTGCTGTTTGCGCACGAGGAGCAGCGGGTCCACTTCGCCGAGTTCGGCGAAGGCATGACCCTCCCACTCGCTCGACCAGTACCCGCGGTAGCCGCCCTCCACGAAGATGCGGACGAGCTGCGGGTAGTCGATGGCGGGCTCCTGTCCGTTCTCGTCGATGTCGTAGAACTTCGCGTGCACGTGCGTGATCTGCGGCATGATCTCGGCCCACTCGCCCGGATCGACGTGGCCGTGCATGTTGAACGCGAGGTGCGCGAAAGAACCGAGGCGGCCCGGGTCGAAGTCGCGGCTCTGCAGATACGCGATGAATTCCTGCTGCCGCTCGCGCATCGAGGCATCCGTCGCCCAGATCTGCTGGAGGCGCTGGGCCGCCTCATCGTCGAGACCCGCGCGGCGCACCGCCCGCAGAAGGGTCGGCGACATCGCGTGCATCGTCGACGAGAAGTCGGCGACGAAGCCGAGCAGCGGAGAGTCGAGGTCGGCGTAGACATCCCGCACTTTGAGGATCTCCGGCGCATTCGGACCCATCGGCGCGTGGATCTCGTAGGCGAGCTTGAGCTCGAGGCGCTCGGCGATCGGCAGCAGCCGGCGCAGGAGGTCGGGCTTCGCACTCTGGATGCGCACGAGCGGGAACCCGAGCTTCTTGGCGCCGTGGAAGAGCAGCTCGCTGAACTCGAACTCCTCGTCGGGCGTCATGTCGCGGTCGCGGCGGCGGCCCATGTCGAGATTCGCACCGAACGAGCTCTCGTCGAATCCGTGCTTGTCGAACGCCGCTCGCCACCGTGCGACGAACTCGTCCGACACGACGGGGTAGGTCGGCACCACTTGCGATGCGACGATCTCGATGCCGGGTCCGATCCCGAGGTCGGCGACGCGATCGAGCAGTCCGTCGAAGTCGTACCAGCCCGCACGGAACTCGGCACTCGCGGAGTACAACGTCAGACCGAGCTGGAACGGGTCCTCCTGTGCGGCGGGAGGCGCGGGCGCGACATCCGTCACCGTCGCGGGCGGCGTCGCATCGCGGTCCGTGACCATGAGCACGGACCTCTGCCGCACGATGTTCGGCACGTACATGCCCGGGCCGCCGTCCTTGCCGGGGGCGATCTGCATGTATGGCAGGCGCAGCTCGCCGAAGACCTCGACCTCGTGCTCCTCACCGAGCACGACCGGCGCGTCGAGACGCGCGATGAGGAGAGGACGCTGCTGCAGGAACCACAGCGTCTCGCTCTGCAACGGGAGCTCGGCGAGCGCGTACCGGCGTCCGTCCAGTTCGAAGGCGAGGTCGTCGTCCGGGATCTCTGCGCCGTCGATCGTGAGGCGCAGCGTGGAGACGGACGAGAGCCAGAGGCTCCGGTACCAGGGGATCGTGAGCGTGAGCGCGAGCCCGTCGGGGTGCGGGCGGAGGCTGTCGTCGGTGATGAGTCCGTTGGGCATGGTGCTCCGGGATGTCAGAGGCGGGAGGCGATGGAGCGGATGAGGGAGTGCTGGCGGCGCACCTGCTCGATCGATCGCCAGGGGATGCGCTCACCCTCGTACTCGCTCGAGAGGTAGCCGGTGTAGCCGGCGTCCTTGAGGGCGCGGAGCACGGGCTCCCACGGGATCTGCTGGTCTTCGAGGTTCTCGTCGATGTCGTGGAACTTCGCCTGGATGAAGACGACGTACTTCGCGATGTCGGCGATGTCGGCGGGATCGACGGCGATGCCGTCCATGAAGGCGGGACGACGGCCGGGCAGCTCGCCCGGCTTGAGCGGGATCGGCCGGTCCTGGAAGATGCCGGTGTCGAGCAGCAGCCCGAAGTGCTTCGTTCCGGTGCGCTCGATGAGGTCGATGTAGTCGTCGACGACCTCATGCTTGATCGGCGTCGGGGCGTGGATCTCCGGACAGATGACCACGTCGAGCTCGGCGGCGAGGTCGAGCGAGCGTTCGACCGACTCCGTCCAGATCGGGTGCGGGATCAGATCGCTCGACACCACGCCGATCTTCGGACGCACGAACCTGAAGCCGAGCTGCTGTGCGAGGCGCAGATCGCGCTGCAGGATCGCCGCGCCCTCGGCCGCCGTCAGATCACGCGCGTGGGCTCCGCGGGAGTGCAGGCGCGTGTCGATCCACGAGCCGTAGTTCGTCGGCTCGAGCGCGTACTTCTCCAGAAGCCCGAACCACCGGTCCATCCACTGCGTGGTGGGCTCGGGATAGCGCTCGATGTGCCCCTCACCCAGGATCTCGACGCCCGTCGCGCCGACGTCTGCCACCGCGGCGAGCGCCGTCTCGAGGTCCATCACGGTTCCGAAGTCGGACATGAAGCTGTAGAGGCTCACGCCGTACTGGAACGGGCCACCGTCCTCGGACGAGGTGAGCGTGATGTGCCGCGATACGTCGTAGCGGGACGGCTGGTGCTCCTCGGGGATATACGACATGCGAAGCCGCAACGAGATCGAGACCTCGTGAGCACCCTCCGGCAGTCCCCCGGGATGCGGCACCGTGACGATCGCGGCCTCTTCCAGTGGCCAGCGCACTCCCTCGGAGTCCCACAGCTCCTGCAGTGAGTACGTGCGGCCGGCGAAGGTCCACAGCGGCACGTCCGCGGCGACGTCGACGAGGTCGCCGACGCGCACTGCGACGCCGTCCACGAGGGATGCGGCCATCCCGCGGTACGAGGGCATGCGCAGGCGGAACTCGAAGCCGGTGATCTCACCTCCGTCGCGGACATTGCGGAAGCCCACGGACTGGATCAGTTCTCTCTCGAGAAGCATCGATGCTCGCTCTCTGGTGTCGGGACCACGACCTCGTCGAGGACCGGGAGTCGATTCCCAAGGTAGCAGTCTTCGGCTCTATTTAGACATAAGTAAGTGTGATGCACGCATAATCACGACGGTGCCCGCACATCGTTGCGGGCGATGGCACCTACCGTGCGCATAGATTGCGCGGATACACTGTCTCCAGGCGTACCGAACCGAGGAGCACATCGTCGTGTCCGATCAACCGCTCCTCTCGCGGCTCGACCTGAACCTGCTGGTCGCGCTGGACGCCCTCCTCACCGAGCGCAGCGTGACGCGCGCCGCGGAGCGACTGCACCTGAGCCAGCCGGCGCTGAGCGCGTCCCTGGCGCGGCTGCGGACGCACTTCAACGATCCGATCCTCGCCCGCCGCGGCAACACTTACGAGCTCACGCCGCTCGCGCTCCGCCTCACCGAGCACACGACGACGGCTCTGGAAGCAGCCCGCCGCGTCTTCGAGAGCCAGGCGACGTGGAGTCCACGGGACTCGACCCGCGAGTTCTCGATCTACGGCTCGGACTACGGGTTCGCGACCATCGGCAGCGAAGTGTCACGGCTCGCCGCCGAGGCTGCGCCCGGCGTGCGCTTCCGCTTCATGCTCCACAACCCGTCGATCGTCGACGACGCGCTCAACCGGCTGCGCTCGGCCGACGGGATGGTCATCCCCCACGGATACCTCGCCGACCTTCCCTACGCCGACCTGTGGCGCGACGGCTGGGTCGTGGTCGCCTCGCAGTCGAACGAACTGATCGGCGACGAGCTCACGATGGACGTGCTCGGCGCGCTGCCGTGGGTCTTCACGTACCAATCCCGCACCGCGTTCACGTCGGCGGCACGCCAGCTGCAGCAGCTCGGCATCGAACCCCACGTCGAGGCGGTGGTCGAGAGCTTCCTCGCCCTGCCTCACTTCATCGCAGGGACGAATCGCCTCGGCCTCATCCAGGCCGGACTCGCTCACGTCGCGGAGTCCGTGGCGGGTGTCCGCATCCTCGAGGCGCCCTTCGACGCGACGCCCGTCGTCAACGCGCTCTGGTGGCATCCCGTCCACGGCCGCGACCCTGAGCATGCGTGGATGCGCGGCATCTTCGAGCAGGCCGCGGCATCGGTGTCGGCCGGCCGGACCACCGTCCCGGTCGCCGAGCCCGCCTGAGAGCCACCGTCGCGGGCGCGGATCCGCCGGCACCCGCCGCACGCTTTGCTATGACCTGCCGAGCCGGTCCCCTGCCCGCGCGTCGCGCTCGGACGCACGCCGCGAGGCCAGCACCGCGCCGAGCGCGGTCAGGCCCGAGGCGAGCAGGACAACGACCGCCGATACCGCCATGTTCGCTGTCGCCCCGTAGTTCGCGGTCAACTGGCCGCCGGCCCAGGATCCGCCGGCGATCCCGACGTTGAACAGGACCACGATGGACGCGCTGGCGAGGTCGCGGAGGCGATCGGATGCCGCGCGCATGAGCGCCGTCTGGATCAGTGGGAACATCGCACCCGTGCCCGCGCCCCACAGGGCGAGCGCGACGACCACGACGACCGTGGTCTGTGGCAGGAGCGCGAGCGCCGCGAACGCGACGACGAACACGAGCAGCGTCGCGGTGAGCGCCGTTCGGGGGAACCGGTCGGCGAGGGTGCCGGCGACCGCGACACCTGCCATTCCCGCGGCGCCGAACACGAACAGCAGCGCACTCGCCCAGCCGTCCGCGATGCCGGCGGCCTCGCCGAGATAGGGGCGGATGTACACGAACGACAGGAACTGGGCGAGACCGATCAGCAGGCCCGCGATGCCGAAGACCAGGAGCGGTGCGAGCGACCGGTCGTGCCGGAGCGGCTCGCGCTCCCCCGCCGGCACCGGCACGACCAGGGAGCGGGGAAGCCAGCGGACGACCACCGCTGCGAGCGCCAGCATCCCGATCCCCATCACCGCGAACGAGACGCGCCAGCTCGTGACCTGCGCGAGCGCCGTCGCGGCGGGAAGGCCCAGGACCGTCGCCGCCGTGCCGCCGCCGGTGACGAGGGCGAGCCCGCGACCGAGCTGCGCGCCCGAGAGCAGCGACGACGCGTAGACGATGACGATCGCCCAGAACACGCCGTGTGCGATCGCCGCGATCACCCGCGTGGCGAAGGCGAACTCGTAGCTCGGCGCGAACGCCGTCGCGACGTTGGCGAGTGCGAACACCGCGAGCGAGACGGCGACGACGATGCGACGGTCGATCCTGCGGGTGGCGCGGGTGAGGGGGATGCTCGTGCCGATCACGACGATCGCCCACACCGACACCAGCAGCCCGATGCGCAGCGGATCGACGCCGAGGTCTGCGGCCATCTCGGGCATGAGGCCCGCCGGCAGCGACTCAGCCGTGACGGTGACGAAGACGCCGAGCGAGAGCAGGAGCAGCGCTTCGAGCGGCAAGCGCGCAGGTCGCGGCGCGGAGACGGCGACGGGTGCGGTGGACGTGGTCATGGAGCGAGGCTAAACTTTGACATCAATGTCAATGTCAAGCGTTCGAGCGACATGAAGATCGACACGGGGGCCAGAGCGACATGAAGATCGGCGAGCTGTCGGAGCGCACCGGCATCCCCACGCGCATGCTGCGGTACTACGAGGAGCAGGGCCTGCTCTCGTCCGAGCGGTCGGCGAACGGCTACCGGTCGTACGACGAGTCCGACGTCGATCGGGCCACGCGCGCACACGGTCTCGTCCAGGCGGGGCTCACCACGCGCCTTGCGAAAGTGGTGCTCGACGTCGAGCAGCAGTGCGCGGCGCAGGCACCGGTCACCTGTTCGCGCGAGCTCGCCGAGATGCTCGCGACGGAGCTCGCGGCGCTCGAGGACCGCCTCGCCTGCCTCACCAAGAGTCGCGATGCCGTCGCGGAGTTCCTCGAACTCACCCGCAACGGCGACCTGGTGCGCAGCGGGGCCGCGGCGTAGCGGCATCCGCTCGCCCGCTCGCCCGCTCGCCTGCCGGCTCGCCCGCTCGCCTGCCGGCGACCGCTGGCCCGCCCGGGCGCACTTTGTCAACCCCCGGGCGCGGGCGCGAGCACCGCCTCTACCGTGAAGGTCCCCTCGCATCCCCGGGCGAGGCGGCCGGATGCGGATGCGCGTCTCGCGTACCGCGACCTCATCGCCCACCGTGGGAACCCTCGCCATCCGATGCGCGCCCGCGCATCGTGAGGGAGGGAGAAAGCATGCGATTCGGATTCCTGTCGACGTACCCGCCGACCCGCTGCGGCCTCGCGACGTTCACGCGCTCGCTGGCCGTCGCGCTCGCCGACCATCGTTCGGACCCTGCCGCCGTCGTGCGGGTGCTCGACCCGGCCGAGGCGCCGGCACCCGCCGCCGAGCCGGAGGTGCGCATCGCCGCCGTCCTGCGCGCGGGCGATGCGCGCAGTCAGCGCACTGCCGCTCGCGCCCTCAACCGCTGCGACGCGGCGATCGTGCAGCACGAGTACGGCATCTACGGCGGCGCCGACGGCGATGAGGTGCTGAGCGTGCTCGAGGCGCTCCGCGTCCCCGTGATCACGGTCCTCCACACCGTGCTGCACCAGCCGAGCCCCGGCCAGAAGCGCGTGCTCGAACGGGTCGTCGAGCTCACGACGGCGGCGGTGGTCATGACCGGGCGCGCCCACGACACCCTGCATGCGAACTTCCTGGTCGACGACGCGAAGGTCCATGTCATCCCGCACGGCGCCGCGCTGCAGCCGCGACAGTCCCTGCACCGCCGCGGCACCGCGCCGACGATCCTCACGTGGGGGCTCATCGCGCCCGGCAAGGGCATCGAGCGGGGCATCGCCGCCGTCGCCGGCCTGCGCGAGCGCGGCGTCGAGGTGACCTACGTCGTCGCCGGGCAGACGCATCCCAAAGTGCTGGCACACGATGGCGAGGCGTACCGAGACTCGCTCGTGGCGCTCGCCCGCCGGCTCGGCGTCGAGTCATCCGTTCACTTCGTCAACCGCTACCTGGCGCCGGAGGACCTCGCCGGCCTCCTGAGCGCCGCGGACGCCGTGCTGCTGCCCTACGACTCGACGGAGCAGGCGACGTCGGGGGTGCTCGTCGAGGCGCTCGCGGCGGGTGTTCCGGTCGTCGCGACGGCGTTCCCCCACGCCGTGGAGGTGCTCACCGGGACGGCGGGGACGACCGTGCCGCACGACGACGCGCACGCGATGGCACTCGGCCTCGAGCGGATGCTGCAGCGCGGCGACGACCACCGAGCGGCCCGGCGACACGGCTCCGGGCTCTCGTGGCCGGAAGTCGCCGAGCGGTACCTCGACCTGGCGGAGCGACTGCGCGCGGAGCAGGCGGCGTGATCCCGGCCCCGCTGCCACTCGCCCACCTGGAGGCCATGACCGACGAGCGGGGCCTGTTCGAGCATGCTCGGGGAGCCGTGCCACGGCGTGGGCGTGGCTACTGCGTCGACGACGTCGCGCGCGGGCTCGCGCTCACCGCCCGGGAGGATGGGCACTCGGATGCCGCAGCCGCCCTCGCCGACCGGTACCTGCGTTTCGTCGAAGCGGCGATCGCCGACGACGGCCGCGTCCGCAACCGCAGGGCCGCGGACGGTCGCTGGGCCGACGAGCCGGGCACCGGTGACTGGTGGGGGCGCGCGCTGTGGGGGCTCGGCGCCGCAG
>NZ_DATCVK010000063.1:0-79057 GCF_036566905.1 Microbacterium sp.
CCCGGCGGCGGCCTGAGCCACGAGCACGCGGTTCATACGGTTGCTGCCGGCTCCGAGTGCGCCGCGCAGGCCCGCGGTGCCGAACGCCAGGCGCGCCGAGAAGCGGTCGGCGAGCTCGTCCGCCGCTGCCGCATCGCCGGCCTCCGCGGCCTCGATGAGCGCGCGCAGCTCGCTGCGGGTCTCGCCGTCGGGGTCCTGCGCGAGCCACGCGTGGGCGCGCTCGAGGACCTCGGCTCTCTCATCCGCCCCGGTCGGGACTGCGTCGGGGGCAGGCTCCTGCGTCTCCGGGCTCGCGGCCGGCACCTCGGCGCCGCTCACAGCACGCCGATCACGCGAGCGAGGAGGGAGGAGATGACGGGCTCGGCCTCGCGGCCGGCGTCCAGCACCTCCTGGTGGCTGAGCGGTGTCTTCTGGATGCCGGCGGCCATGTTGGTGATCAGCGAGAAGCCGAGGATCTCCATGCCGGCCTGGCGCGCGGCGATGGCCTCGAGCGCCGTCGACATGCCGACGATGTGCCCGCCGATCGCCTTCGCCATCTGCACCTCGGCCGGGGTCTCGTACTGGGGGCCGCGGAACTGGCAGTACACGCCCTCGTCGAGGCTCGGATCGATGGATCGCGCCAGGTCGCGCAGGCGGAGCGAGTAGAGGTCGGTGAGGTCGATGAACGTCGCACCCTCGAGCGGCGAGTCGCCGGTGAGGTTGATGTGGTCGCTGATCAGCACCGGGCGGCCCGGAGTCCAGGTGTGCTTGATGCCCCCGGCGCCGTTCGTCAGCACCATCGTGCGGGCTCCGGCCGCGGCGGCCGTGCGCACGCTGTGCACCACCCGTCGCACGCCGTAGCCCTCGTAGTAGTGGGTGCGGGCGCCGATCACCAGCACGCGGCGGCCCTTGGGTGTGACGATGCTCCGCAGCGTCCCGACGTGACCGCTGAGCGCGGGAGCGCTGAAGCCGGTCACCTGGGTCGCGGGGAACGTCGCGGTCGTCTCGCCGAGGAGCTCCGCGGCCTTCCCCCAGCCGCTGCCGAGGGTCAGCGCGATGTCGTGACGCTCGACGCGGGTGATGCGGGCGATGTCCTCCGCGGCGGCGGCGGCGACCTCGAAAGGGTCGGCCGTGGGGTCGTCGAGGGGATTGCCGGTGGTGTCTGACATGCCACCACTTTAGGAACCGGCGGGCACAAGAGCCAGCGAGGGCGCTGCGCCGCGCGTTCGGGAGTGTCGCCGTATGTGTCGTCGGCGCGCCATCCGGCAGGGGAGAATGGAATCCATGTCGATCAGCTTCGAGACCACCCAGAGCGTCGCCATCCTCGGCGGCGGACCCGGAGGCTACGAAGCGGCGCTGGCCGCCGCCCAGCTCGGAGCCGAGGTGACGGTGGTCGAACGAGCGGGAATCGGCGGCTCGGCCGTCATCACCGACGTCGTCCCGTCCAAGTCGCTCATCGCGACGGCCGACGCCGCCGTGGCGATCGCCGGCGCCGGCGACCTGGGTGTGCAGCTCTTCGCGAAGGGCAAGGACGGCAAGCCTCTCAAGCCCGAGATCGCGATCAATTTGAGCGCCGTCAACAAGCGCCTGCTCACGCTCGCGCGGCAGCAGTCCGACGACATGCGCGCGTCGCTGGTCGAGGCGGGCGTGCGCATCATCTCCGGTCACGGACGTCTAGAGGGCGACCACGCCGTCGTGGTGTCGACTGGCCCCGGCGGCACCGATTTCGATCGCATCGAGGCGGACACGCTCGTCGTCTCGACCGGCTCGTCGCCGCGCGAGCTCGCGAGCGCCAAGCCGGACGGCGACCGCATCCTCACCTGGACGCAGCTCTACAACATGAACGCCCTGCCCGAGCACCTCATCGTGGTCGGCTCGGGCGTGACCGGCGCCGAGTTCGCCGGCGCCTACATGAACCTGGGCGCGAAGGTCACGCTCGTGTCCAGCCGCGACCAGGTGCTGCCCGGTGAGGACAAGGATGCCGCCGCCGTCCTGGAGCGCGTCTTCAAGCGCGGCGGCATGAAGCTGCTGTCGAAGTCGCGGGCCGAGAAGGTCGAGAACACCGGCGACGCGGTCGTGGTGACCCTGTCGGACGGTCGCACCGTCGAAGGCAGCCACTGCCTCATGGCCGTCGGCTCCGTCCCCAACACCGCGGGCATCGGCCTCGAAGAGGCGGGCATCCAGATGACCGAGTCGGGCAACATCCAGGTCAACCGCGTGGCGCGCACGTCCGTGCCGAACATCTACGCCGCCGGCGACTGCACGACCTTCGTGCCCCTCGCCTCGGTCGCCTCGATGCAGGGCCGCACCGCCATCTTCCATGCCCTGGGCGACGTCGTCATCCCGCTCGAGCGCCGCCGGATCACGTCGAACATCTTCACCGCCCCCGAGATCGCGACGATCGGCTGGCAGGAGAAGGACATCGAGGACGGCCATATCAACGGCGTCGTGCACAAGCTCCCGCTGGCCGCCAACCCGCGCGCCAAGATGATGGGCATCAAGGACGGTTTCGTGAAGA
Source organism: Microbacterium sp. (assembly GCF_036566905.1). GTDB lineage: Bacteria > Actinomycetota > Actinomycetes > Actinomycetales > Microbacteriaceae > Microbacterium. The sequence continues at coordinate 2,498 of NZ_DATCVK010000063.1, forward strand.
TCATCGCCCGCGAGGGCAGCGGCACCGTGATCGGGGGCGTCATCGTCGCCCCCCGCGCCTCGGAGCTCATCTACCCGATCGCGATCGCGGTCGAGCGCCGCCTCACGGTCGACCAGGTCTCCCGCGTCTTCGCGGTCTACCCATCTCTGTCGGGCAGCATCACCGACGCCGCCCGCGCGATGCACGTCGTCGACCACAACGTCTATGGCGGCTGACGTGAGCTGACGGATGCCGCGGCCCGCGGCATCCGTCATCGCGCCGCTAGCCGAGCCCGCTGTTCGCGCCCCACAGCTCCGCCGCCCGGTTCGCCCCGGCGTCGACGAGCGCCCGCAGGTCCGGGCGGTCGGGCATCGCGAACGAGACGTAGGCTCCGCGTCCCCCGGCGACCGGACGGCCGTAGGCCTTCACCGCCAGGCTGCCGTCGGGCAGCAGCCGCACCGTGAGGGTCTGCAGCTCGAACTCCTCGCCGCGGCGCGTGTCGTGCCAGCGCAGCTCGGGCGGGATCACGACGTTGATCGCCGCTGCGGACACTTCGGGGGAGGTGGGGGACGCATCCATCCCGCCATCCTGCCCCTGGGGCAGTGCCCGAGGGAACTCGCGTCAGGAGATCGTCAGCAGCTGGTGACCGGCCGACACCGTGGTGCCGGGGTTCGCGTTGATCGCGCCGATGACGCCGTCCTTGTGCGCCTGGATCGGCTGCTCCATCTTCATCGCCTCGAGGACCACGACCAGGTCGCCCTTGACGACCTGCTGGCCCTCCTCGACGGCGACCTTGACGATGGTCGCCTGCATGGGGGACTTCACCGCGTCGCCGGAAGCGCCTGCGACCACAGTGGGGGCGTGGGAGCGCCGCGACGGCGGCACGGCAGCCGGCCGGCCGGCGACACCGGGTGCGGTGACCACGCGGTCGGGCAGGCTCACCTCGAGACGCTTGCCCGCGACCTCGACGACCACGGTGTGCCGCGCCTCGGCGGGCGCCGGCGCGTCGAGCTCGCCGTCCCACGGCGGGATGTCGTTGACGAACTCGGTCTCGATCCAGCGTGTGTAGACGCCGAACCGGCCGTCCTCCGCGACGAACGCGGGATCGCGGACCACGGCGCGGTGGAACGGGAGAACGGTGGGAAGCCCCGACACCTCGAACTCATCGAGGGCGCGACGCGAGCGCTCGAGCGCCTCGGCGCGGTCGCGGCCGGTGACGATGATCTTCGCGAGCAGCGAGTCGAACGCTCCCGACACGCTGTCGCCGGCGGTGACGCCGGAGTCCAGGCGGATGCCGGGGCCGCCGAAGGTCTTGAAGACGTGGATGGGCCCGGGCTGGGGGAGGAAGCCGCGCCCCGGGTCTTCGCCGTTGATGCGGAACTCGATCGAGTGGCCGTCGGCGATCGGGTCGTCGTAGCCGAGCTCCTCGCCCTCGGCGAGGCGGAACTGCTCCCGCACGAGGTCGATGCCAGTGACCTCCTCCGAGACGGGGTGCTCGACCTGCAGGCGCGTGTTGACCTCGAGGAAGGAGATGGTGCCGTCGGCGCCGATGAGGAACTCGCACGTGCCCGCGCCGACGTAGCCGACCTCCTTGAGGATGGCCTTCGACGCGTCGTAGAGGATCGTGTTCTGCTCGTCCGAGAGGAACGGCGCGGGCGCCTCCTCCACGAGCTTCTGGTGGCGGCGCTGCAGCGAGCAGTCGCGCGTCGAGATGACCACGACGTTGCCGGCGGCGTCCGCGAGGCACTGCGTCTCGACGTGGCGCGGCTTGTCGAGGTACTTCTCGACGAAGCACTCGCCGCGGCCGAACGCCGTGATCGCCTCGCGCGTCGCCGACTCGAACATCTCGGGGACCTCGTCGATCGTGCGGGCGACCTTGAGGCCTCGCCCGCCGCCGCCGTACGCCGCCTTGATGGCGATAGGCAGACCGACCTCTTCGGCGAACGCGATGACCTCGTCGGCGCCCGCGACGGGGCCGGGGGTGCCGGGCGCGAGGGGGGCTCCGACCTTCTCGGCGACCGCGCGGGCGGTCACCTTGTCGCCCAGGGCCTCGATCGCCTCGGGTGACGGGCCGATCCACACCAGCCCGGCCGCGATCACGGCGCGGGCGAAGTCGGCATTCTCGGCGAGGAATCCGTACCCCGGGTGCACGGCGTCGGCGCCCGAGCGGCGAGCGACCGACAGGATCTTGTCGATCGACAGGTACGTCTCGGCGCTGGTCGAGCCTTCGAGCGCGTACGCCTCGTCGGCGAGGCGGGCGTGCATGGCGTCGCGGTCCTGGTCGGCGTAGACGGCGACGGACGCCTTGCCCGCATCGCGGGCGGCGCGTATGACGCGAACGGCGATCTCGCCGCGGTTGGCAATGAGAACCTTGGCGATCTGGGGCATGGATGCCAGCCTACCGACGGCATCACGAGGGCTTTTGACCGGTTCATACAAGAACCGACGAGAAACGTGGGATTCCTACTACAACGCCGGTCGGCCGCCGGCAGTGCCCGGCTACAGAGTGGCGGGATCGGTCTCGGTCGGCCCGAGCGACGGATCGGTCGTGTTCCAGAGCGCGGTCCACTCGACGCCCAGCTCCCGCACGAGCCGGCGCAGCGTCGACATCGACATGCCGACGACCGTCGAGGGGTCTCCGTCGACGCGATCGATGAAGGCTCCGCCGAGGCTGTCGACGGTGAACGCGCCCGCCACGTGCAGCGGCTCGCCGGTCGCGACGTACGCGTCGATCTCGGCATCCGTCATGTCTGCCACGAAGGAGACGGATGCCGCCGCCGTCGCGTGCACCTCGCGCGGCGCCTCGCCCGGCTCGATGCGCACCACGGCGTGACCCGAGTGGAGCACGCCGGTACGGCCGCGCATCGCCCGCCAGCGGGCCACGGCGTTCTCGGGCGTGTACGGCTTGCCGAGCACCTCGCCGTCCAGCTCGAACATCGAGTCGCCGCCGATGACGATGCCGTCGAATCCGGGGATGTCGTCGCGCAGCCGCGCCGCCACGTCGGACGCCTTGCGCCGAGCGAGCAGGAGCACATGCTCGTCGGGAGCGAGTGTGCGCGCCTCGGCCGCCTCGACCGTCGCGATCACAGCCTCTTCGTCGACGTCGGGGGCGACGGTGAGCGGACGGATGCCGAACTGGCCCAGCAGCATGAGCCGGGCGGGCGAGGTCGAGGCGAGGCAGACGCGCATGCTCCCACGGTACGCGGCCGAGCCGTAGGCTCGACGGATGAGCGGAACCGGCGACCTCCTCGACCTCGACATCACGGGTGTCGCCCACGGCGGCGTCTTCGTCGCCCGGCACGAGGGGCGGGTCGTGTTCGTGCCCGACACGATTCCGGGGGAGCGCGTCCGCGTGCGGCTCACCGACACGGCCAAGTCGTCGTTCTGGCGCGCCGAGACGCTCGAGGTCCTCGAGGCGTCGCCGCATCGCCAGCTGCACGTGTGGCGGCAGGCCGACGTCGACGTGCCGCCCGAGCAGCGGCCCGGCGGCGCCGACTTCGGCCACATCGAGCTCGCGCACCAGCGCGGCCTCAAGCTCGAGGTGCTGCTGGACGCGCTGCAGCGTTTCGGAGGCATCGCCGCGCCCACGGCGACGATGAGCCCGGTCTCGGCTCCGTCAACGCCGGACGGCGCCGAGGACAGCACCGATGACGCGGACGGCGAGACCGTCGACGGCACAGCGTGGCGGACGCGGGTGAGCCTGCACGTCGATGACGACGGCAACGTCGGGCAGTACGCGGCGCGCAGCCATCGCGTCGTGCCGCTCGAGGACCTGCCGCTCGCGACCGCGGCCGTCGAGCGCATCGCGCTCGAGCTGCGCGGCGGCGAGCCCGGGCGCATCGATCTCGTGCAGCCCGCGGACGGTCGTGTGCGGGTGCTGCCGCGTCCCCAGACGAATCGGGATGCCGCCACCCGGCGTGGGCGCGGTGGCCGCCCGGCACCCGGGCGGCGTTCCGGCAGGGCGCCGGCGCCCGAGGTCGTGGTGGAACGCGTCGGCGGTCGCGAGTTCCGCGTCGACGCCGGAGGCTTCTGGCAGGTGCACCGGCTTGCGGCGCACACGCTGACCAACGCCGTGTCGGCCGCGGTGAGCAGCCTCCCGGGAGATGCTCGCGCCGTCGATCCCGAGGCCTGGCATCTGGATCTCTACGGTGGCGTGGGACTGTTCGCTGCGACGCTGGGCGAGCTCGGCGGGCCGTCGACGCGGGTGACGAGCGTCGAATCCGACGCGCGCGCCACCGAGCACGCGGGCGAGAATCTGGTCGACTGGGTCGGCGCCCGGGCCGAGACCGCCCGGGTCGACCGCTGGCTGGCGCGGCTCGTCGCCGAGGCATCCACCCCCGAACGAGAGCGCCTGTCACGAGGAGTCGTCCTCCTCGACCCGCCGCGCTCGGGAGCAGGACGCGAGGTCGTCGAGCACATCACGGCGCTCTCGCCGAAGACGGTCGTCTACGTCGCATGCGATCCCGTGGCGCTCGCCCGCGACATCGCCACCTTCCGGGCCGGCGGTTACGACCTGGCCAGCGTCGACGCCCTGGATCTTTTCCCGAACTCGCATCACGTCGAAGCCGTGGCGGTTCTCACCCGCGGGTGACGCACGTGGCTAGGCTGGCGGAATGACGCGCGTGGCCTTCATCGACGACCACGAGTCGGTACGACTCGGGCTGGAGGCGGCCTGCGTCCGCGCCGAGGCGATGAACGTCGCCTTCTCGGGCAGCACCGTGACGGAGTACGTGGAGTGGCGGGCACGATCGCGCCAGCCTCCGGCGGACGTCGTCGTGCTCGATCTGACGCTCGGCGACGGCACCACGGTCACCGAGAACGTACGGCGCCTGGTGCTCGACGGGTCGAGTGTCATCATCCACAGCGTCGCCGACCGCCCGGCAGCGGTGCGCGAAGCCCTGGCCGCCGGCGCGGCCGGCGTCGTCAGCAAGTCCTCGCCCATCGGCGATGTGATCGCGGCGGTGCGCACGGTGGCGCGCGGCGAGCCGCTCAACAACGTCGAGTGGGCGAGCGCCGTCGAGGGCGATCGCGCGTTCGCCGACGCACAACTGTCGGCCCGAGAGCGTGAGGTGCTGCGGCTCTACGCCGCCGGCCTCCCGCTGAAGGTCGTCGCCGACCGCCTCGGGGTCGCCTACTCGACGGCCAAGGAGAACATCACGCGCATCCGCGTCAAGTACGTCGAGGTCGGTCGGCCAGCTCCGACCAAGATCGATCTGCTGCACCGCGCCGTCGAGGACGGGATCCTCGTGGAGCCGTCCGCCGACCCGGGAGACAATACGCGTGGCCGTTGACGCGCAGACCGGCGTGCTCGACACGGCGTGGGGTCAGATTCCCCACTCGCCGCAGGCCACTGCGGGCATCGGGTCGTTCACGCGGTCGCGCGTGGAGCGGATCATCTCGCTGGTCGGCGGCGCCTTCGGATCGCTGATCCTCGGCGTCCAGGCGTTCCTTGCGGCGCTGGGCTCGACCGACGAGCTGCCCGGGTGGCACGAAGCGCTGATGATCTCGGTCTTCGGCACCCTCGCGGTGATGATCCTCGCGTGCGTCATCGGGCGCGGTGTGCGGGTTGCCGCCGGCGTCTTCGCTCTGGTCTATGTGCTCGCACTGGTCGCGTGGCCCATCGCCACCGCGGGAGTGATGCCGACGACCGTCGACGAGCCGTGGATCTGGTACCTCGTCAACCTGGCGACTCTCGCCGCGGTCCTGGCCTTCCCCTTCCCGCTGCAGATCGGCTGGACCATCCTCGCCCCGGTCCTCTTCGGGCTGGTGCGGCTGATGCAGGTCGGCTTCGACAGCGACTACTGGATGACCGTCGGATTGGACGTGTCGTTCGCCCTCATCCTCGGCGGCGTGATCCTCACGCTCGGCTGGCTGTTCCGCTCGATCGCCGTCAACGTCGACGAGACGCGCGCCCGGGCGGTCGCCTCCTACGCGCAGGCGGCGGCGGCGGATGCCGCGGAGCAGGAGCGCGTGGCCGTCGCCGCCCTCATGCACGACAGCGTGCTGGCGGCGCTCATCGCCGCGGAGCGGGCGAGCACACCGCGTGAGCGCACGCTCGCGGCATCCATGGCTCGCGAGGCGCTCACGCGGCTGGCCAATACCGAGCAGGATGCGCACGAGGGCACCGACGAGCCGTGGGATGTCGCGGCCCTCGCCGCCGAGATCGACGCGGCCGCCGCCGAGCTGGGCGTCGACGTCGACGTGCAGCGCGAGTTCGACGACGCGGGGTCGCTCATTCCGGGGCGCGTGGCGCGCGCGCTCGCGCTCGCCGCGACGCAGGCGGTGGCGAACGCCCTCCAGCACGCCGGTGGCGCCGGCCTCGGCGTCGCCGTCATGGAGTCGCACGGGCGCGTGCGTGTCGAGGTGCACGACGCCGGCGAGGGCTTCGACCTGGATGCCGTTCCGGACGACCGGCTCGGCATCCGTGCGTCGATCATGGCCCGTGTCGCCGCCGTGGGCGGGCATGCGGACCTCGAGACCGGACCGCACGGCACCGTGGTGCGGCTCACCTGGCAGGAGTCCGCCGCATGATCAGCGTCAAGAACGTCCTGGTCGTGCTCGCTGTCGCATTCACGGCGTACCTCGCCGCGCGCGGCCTCTCGTGGACCGGACCGATCACGCAGCCCCTCGTCGTCGTGGTCGCCCTCGCGTTCTATCTCGCGACAACGTGGCTCTGCATCTTCTGGGAACCCGCATCGACGCGATCCCCCTCGCCTCCTGCCGCGTCACCTGCGACGGGGGCACACGCCGAGGACGAGACCAAGACTTCCGTCGACGGCATCCGCGGTCCGGTGCGGCTTCCGCCGATCGCTCAGGTCCTGGCACTCGCGTGCGCGGTCATCGTGCCGAGCGCGATCTCCGTCGCGGTGGGGGAGACAGCCCGGACCGCCCCCTTCGCGACCTGGTACCTGGGAGGGATCGGCGCGCTCATGACCATCGTCATGGTGCGCCGCCGCCCGTGGACCGCGTGGACGGGAATCGTCGCGCTCACCATCGCGTCGATGCTCTGGATGGGGCCCCTCAATGCGCTCGCACTCGGGCTCGTCGGCTCGATCGTCTGGGTCACGTGCGCGCAGCTTCTGGTGTTCTCGATGGACCGGGCAGCGCGCGACACGTCCCGCCTCACGCGGCTGCAGCGCGCGGCGACGGGATGGCAGACCTCGCAGATCGTGCGCCAGCGGGAGCGGCGTGTGCAGGTGCAGAAGGCGCTCGCGGTCGCGGGACCCGTGCTCACGCGCACCGTCGCTCACGCGGGCGTGCTCACCGATGCCGACCGTCTCGAGGCGCGGATCGCAGAGGGCAAGCTCCGCGACGAGATGCGAGGACCGCGCCTGCTCGATGACGAGGTGCGTGCCGAGCTCGAACGCGCGCGGCGTCGCGGCGCCAACGTGACGGTCCTCGATGAGGGCGGGCTCGACGACGTCGACGACGAGCAGCTGAGCGTCATCCGCGCCCAGCTGGCCGACGCGCTGCGGTCAGCCGCCTCCGACCGGCTCTACATCCGCACCTCGCCCGACGAGCGGGTGGCTGTCACGGTGGTGGGACGCTCGCCGTCCGTCGGCGGGCCCAGCGACGAGGACTCCGTCGACCTGTGGCTCGAGATCCCGCACCCCGGTCGAGCCTGAGGTCTGAGGGCGCTCGATTCCGACCGCCCTCGCGGGGGCCGCGCACACGGATGGCGCTGACCGACCGGCGTCGAGCCGGAGGGGATGCCGCCGCATCGCCCGAACGAGCCCCTCCATGCATGCGGATCGGCGCAGGAGAGCGGCCGCCGCAGAGAGGGGGAGCCCTGGAGGCATACTCGCTCCCCGCCCGGAGGGGGAGGGGAACCAGGCGGGGAACGGAGAAGAAGGAGGCGAGGGGCGGCGAAGCCGCCCGCCCCTCGCCTGCGCGGACGGTTACCCGAAAACCGTCCGCATGGCCAGATCCGGGGATACCGCAGTGCGGAATCGGACCGGCCGAACGCAGAAGCGTTCCAGCGAGACAAGTATCTCCAGGATGCGAGGGGTGTGTCTGTAGGTATTTCGGGGGACAAGCCGACGAGTCCGACCAAGGCTTCTGCGGCGTCCGGTCGCGACGGCGTGATCAGCCGAAGCGGCCCCATCCCAGGTCGCGGTCGAGCGGCTGCCGCAGGGCACGCTGCGAGAGCTCCCAGCCGGTGCGTCGCACGCGGTCCTCGGCGACGGCCTCCGCCGCCTCGCCGGTGTACGCCTCGCTGACGACGGCGATGAGCGCTGCGAGCTCCTCCTCCGTGGGCGTGCCGCGACGCAGGTCGATCGTGATGCTGTCGCGCGCGGCTGCATCCCCGCCGGCCTCGGCCGGGACCGTCTGGTCGTCCGGGAGGCTCACAGCGGGATGTTCCCGTGCTTCTTGGGGGGCAGGCTGGCGCGCTTGCCACGGAGCGCGCGCAGGGCCTTCGCGATGGAGACCCGCGTCTGCGCCGGCTCGATGATGCCGTCGAGCTCGCCGCGTTCGGCGGCGAGGAAGGGAGAGGCGACGTTGTACGTGTACTCGTTGGCGAGGCGTGTCCGCACGGCGGCGACGTCTTCGCCTGCCTCTTCCGCGCGCTTGATCTCGCCGCGGTAGAGGATGTTCACGGCGCCCTGGCCACCCATGACGGCGATCTCGGCCGTCGGCCACGCCAGGTTCACATCGGCGCCCAGCTGCTTGGAACCCATGACGATGTAGGCGCCGCCGTAGGCCTTGCGGAGGATGACGGTCACCAGCGGCACGGTCGCCTCGGCGTACGCGTAGAGGAGCTTCGCGCCGCGCCGGATGACGCCGGTCCATTCCTGGTCGGTGCCCGGCAGGTAGCCGGGAACGTCGACGAGGGTGACGATCGGAATCGAGAAGGCGTCGCAGAAGCGCACGAAGCGGCTCGCCTTCTCGCCGGCCTCGATGTTCAGCGTGCCCGCCATCTGCGAGGGCTGGTTGGCGATGATGCCCACCGAGCGGCCCTCGATGCGGCCGAACCCGATGACGATGTTCGGTGCGAACAACGGCTGCACCTCGAGGAAGTCCTCGGCGTCGACGATCCCGCGGATCACCTGGTGGATGTCGTACGGCTGGTTGGGAGAGTCGGGGATGATCGCGTTCAGCGCGCGGTCGGCATCCGTCGTCTCGAATTCGAAACCGCTCTCGTAGACGGGCAGCTCCGCCATGTTGTTGTCGGGGAGGAAGCCGAGCATCGAGCGGACGTAGTCGATCGCGTCGTCCTCGTCCTCCGCGAGGTAGTGCGCGACGCCCGAGCGGGTGTTGTGCGTGTACGCGCCGCCGAGCTCCTCCATGCCGACGTCCTCGCCGGTCACGGTCTTGATCACGTCCGGGCCGGTCACGAACATCTGGCTCGTCTTGTCGACCATGACGACGAAGTCGGTGAGGGCAGGCGAGTACACGGCGCCGCCGGCCGCGGGGCCCATGATGATCGAGATCTGCGGGATGACGCCCGACGCCCGGGTGTTGAGGCGGAAGATCTCGCCGTACTTGCCGAGAGCGACGACGCCCTCCTGGATCCGGGCGCCGCCCGAGTCCAGAATTCCCACAATCGGGATGCCGGAGCGCAGGGCGAACTCCATGACCTTGATGATCTTCTCGCCGGCGACCTCGCCGAGCGATCCGCCGAAGGTCGAGAAGTCCTGCGAGTAGACCGCCACCGTGCGGCCGTGGATCGTGCCGACACCGCTGACGACGGAGTCGCCGTAGGGGCGGGAGCGGTCCATGCCGAACGCGGTGGTGCGGTGACGCACGTACTCGTCGAGCTCGACGAAGCTGCCGGTGTCCAGGAGCATGTCGATGCGCTCGCGCGCGGTGCCCTTGCCCTTCGCGTGCTGCTTCTCCTTGGCGACCTCCTCGGGATCGAGGACGGCCTCCTGGAAGCGTGCGCGGAGGTCGGCGATCTTGCCGGCGGTCGTCGAGAGGTCGGGCTGATCGGTCACGGATTCCACCCTATCGGCGGGCTCGGGGGATCGGTTGGAGGGTTCGCACAAGGGGTCGCGGCATCCGCTGTGGGTCCCCGGCGGAAAGCGTGGGCGCGGGAGCGGCGCCGCCGGGGCGAGGCGCGTACGGTGAGCAGCATGTCCTACTCGTCCGAGGGGTTCCCGCTCGCGGCCGCCGTGAGCCCGCGCGTCCAGGTCGTGGAGACCACCGACTCGACCAATGCCGATGTCGTGCGGCACGTCGTCGATGCCCGGCACGAATGGCCTCATCTGTCGCTGCTGCTGACCAGAGACCAGCGCGCCGGTCGCGGGCGCCTGGACCGCACGTGGGTGACGCCGCCCGGATCCGCACTCGCCGTCTCGGTCGTGATCGATGCCGCGGCGATCCCGGCAGCGGCGCGCGGCTGGATCCCGCTGCTGGCGGGCGCCGCGATGACGCGTGCGATCGGTGCGCAGCTCGCAGACTCAGCGCATACCGCGACGCTCAAGTGGCCGAACGACGTGCTCATCGACGGCGGGAAGGTCTGCGGCATCCTCGCCGAGGTCGTGCCGGGGCACTCCGATGTCGTCGTCGTCGGATCGGGCGTGAACACCCGGATGCCGCGCACCGACCTCCCCGTCGACACGGCGACCTCGTTCGCAGCGGTGGGTCTGACGTGCGACGAGGATCGCCTGCTGGCGGACTACCTCGCTGCTCTCGACGAACAGCTGACCGCGCTGGCCGCCGCCGGCGGGGATGCCGCGGCCTCCGGCGTGCTGGCCGAGGTCGAGGCGCTCTGCAGCACGCTGGGCAGCGACGTCGCGGTGTCGCTGCCCGACGGTCAGACGCTCTGGGGCCGGGCGCAGCGCGTCGACCCTGACGGGCGCCTGGTCGTCGTGCAGGACGGCGAGTACGAGAGCGTCGTGTCGGCCGGCGACGTCGTTCACGTGCGAAGCCGTCCTCGCTCCTGACGGCTCGAGTGCCGGGCGGCGCGCGGCGCTGATGACGTAAAACGGCGGGTTCACCTCGGACTGTCGGCGGCTCGCCGCACAATGGTGACATGACGCAGCCGACGAGCTACGGTGGCAGGCCGCTGACGCCGGCCCCCGGCGCGCCCACTCCGGAGCTGCTCGTCGCGCGCTTCCGCCCCCATGCGCGCCGGCTCACGTGGTCGGCCCTCGTGCTCATCGCCGTCGCGGGTGCCTGCGGGTACTTCTACGGCAACCTCCCGGCGCCGTTCGAGAACTGGATGCTGCTCGCCGCGGCGGCCGCCGTGCTGCTCCTGCTCGTGGTCCTCCCGTACCTCGCCTGGGCGGGGCACGTGTACACGATCACGACGCGGCGCGTGATGGAGCGTCGCGGAGTCTTCGGGGCGAAACGCAGGGAGCTGGCACACGTCCGCGGTTACACGCTGAAGGTCCATCGCGGCCTGCTGCAGCGCATGTGGGGTGCGGGGACGATCACCCTCGCCAACGGCGTCGACGAGCCCCTGCGGCTCGCCAACATCCCCAGCGCCGAGCTCGTGCACGAGGCACTCGTCGATCAGGTCGAGGTGAATCAGATCCTCGCGCATCGCGACGCGCAGCCCCTCCCGCCCGGCCCGCCGCCGGCCGTTCCGCCTCGGCCGCCGCTCCCGCAGGCCTGACCCGGCTCGTCCGTCATCCCGGTGTGCGGGATGATGGAGGAAGTCTTGAGGCGAGAGGGAGTGGCATGGCGCTGCGAGTCGGAGTCGTCGGAGGTGGCCAGCTGGCCCGCATGATGATCGCGCCGGCGGTCGAGCTCGGAGTCGAGCTGCGCGTGCTCGCCGAAGACGAGGGGATGTCGGCATCCCTCGCCGCCACTGCCGTCGGCGACTACCGAGACGCCGCGACGGTGCTCGCGTTCGCCCGCGAAGTCGACGTCGTGACCTTCGATCACGAGCACGTGCCGCAGGACGTGCTGGCCGCGCTCGTCGGCGAGGGCATCGCCGTTCACCCCGGCCCCGATGCACTGAAATTCGCGCAGGACAAGCTCGTCATGCGGGCGCGTCTCCAGGAGCTCGGGATGCCGCAGCCCGACTGGGCGGCCGTCACCGACACCGAGGAGCTGCAGGCGTTCATCGACGACCACGGCGGGCGAGCGGTTGTGAAGACTCCCCGCGGCGGCTACGACGGCAAGGGCGTCCGCGTGGTCTCGGCCGGCACCGAGGCCGAGGACTGGTTCGCGACGCTCGCCGAGGATGCCCATGGCGGCGCCCTCCTCGTCGAGGAGCTCGTCGACTTCACCCGAGAGCTCGCCCAGCAGGTCGCCCGTCGTCCGTCGGGCGCCGTGAAGGCGTACCCCGTCGTCGAGACGGTGCAGCGCGACGGCGTGTGCGCAGAGGTGATCGCGCCGGCTCCGCACTCGAACGAGCGACTGCAGCAGGTGGCGTCCGAGATCGGCGTCTCGATCGCCGAGGGACTCGGGGTGACCGGGATGCTGGCGGTCGAGCTGTTCGAGACCACCGACGAGCGGCTGCTCGTGAACGAGCTGGCCATGCGCCCGCACAACAGCGGCCACTGGAGCCAGGACGGCGCGGTGACCAGCCAGTTCGAGCAGCACCTGCGCGCCGTGCTCGACCTTCCCCTCGGCGATACGCATCCTGTCGCGGGGTGGGCGGTGATGGTGAACATCCTCGGCGGGCCCGCTGACGACGCGCTCGACGCCCGGTTCGCTGCCGCGATGGAGGAGCACCCGCAGGCCAAGGTGCACACCTACGGCAAGGCGCCGCGTCCGGGGCGCAAGGTGGGGCACGTCAACGTCGTCGGCGACGACCTCGACGACGTGGCGTATCAGGCGCGAGCCGCGGCATCCTTCTTCCTGGACTGATTCCCTTACGGTGGGAGCTCGCTGGCCGGCTACGTGGCTTGGTGAAGGGACCGCGCCGTTGCGGGGATCTTCCAGCCTTCGCCCCTAGCCTTGACGAGTGACTGCGCCCCTTCATTCCTCCGAGGCGCCGCTCGTCGGCGTCGTCATGGGCTCCGACTCCGACTGGCGGGTCATGAGCGACGCCTCGCAGGCGCTCACGGACTTCGGCATCCCGCACGAGGTCGAGGTCGTCTCGGCGCATCGCACCCCCGACAAGCTCATGCGCTACGGGCGTGAGGCCCGCTCGCGCGGGCTGCGGGCGATCATCGCCGGCGCCGGCGGGGCCGCGCACCTTCCCGGCATGCTCGCCTCGGTCACCGCACTCCCGGTCATCGGCGTGCCCGTGCAGCTCGCGACGCTCGACGGCATGGATTCACTGCTCAGCATTGTGCAGATGCCCGCCGGGATCCCGGTCGCGACGGTCTCGATCAACGGCGCCAAGAACGCCGGACTCCTCGCCGCGCGGATCCTCGGTGCCTCGGACGACGCCGTCGCGGACCGCGTCGAGGCGTACGCCCGCGATCTCGAAGCGCAGGTCGAGCAGAAGAACCGGCGGCTCAAGGAGTCGCTGTGAGCGTGATGAGCCCACCGAGCGCCACCGCACGTCCGGTCCGACCGGGCGTCGTCGAAGAGCGCCCGATGCGGCACCCGGATGCCTCGTCGCGGGCGGTCATGACGCGCCGCGGGTGGTGGCTGGTCGGGCTGAACTTCCTCATACCCGGGTCTGCGCAGGTGCTCGCGGGCAACCGGAGGCTCGGTCGATTCGGCATCGGCGCGACGCTCGTGATGTGGGCGCTCCTCGTGATCGCGCTGCTGTTCGCGCTGCTCGCGCCCACCGCCGGACTCAGCATCGTGACGAGTGCGTGGCTGCCCGACTGGTTGGGACTGCTCCGTCCGCTCCCGTTGCTGATCGCTCAGGGACTGCTGATCGGCTACGCCGTGCTGTGGATCGTGCTCACCGTCGACACACTGCGGCTCGTGCGCCTGGTGAAGACCGGACGCGGCGCGCGCTTCGCGATCGCCCTCGTGGCAGTCGGTCTGATGGTCGTCGCCAGCGGCACCGCCGCTTACGCATCGACCGCCGTCGGCGCCATACGCAGCACCATCAGCACGATCTTCGGGGCGAGCGGCCCGTCCGTCCCTCCGTCGGACGGCTACTACAACATCCTGCTGCTGGGCGCCGACAGCGGCGAAGGCCGCGACTCCATGAGGTTCGACAGCATCTCGGTGGTGTCGGTCAACGCCACGACCGGTGCGACCACCATCACCGGCATCCCACGCGACATGCCCCACTTCCCGTTCGCGGAGGGTCCCATGCAGGACACCTACCCGAACGGTCACGAGGGCCACGCGGACCCGACCTGCGGGTGGGGGAGCGGAATCAACCAGCTGCGCACCGAGGTCGAGGTGTGCCAGAACGGGGCGGACTTATACCCGGATGCCGAGGCGAACGGTTCGGAGCCCGGCATCGAGGCGACGAAGGACGCGGCCGAGGGGATCCTCGGAATCGAGATCCCGTACTACGTCTTCGTCGACATGCACGGGTTCGCCTCGCTCGTCGATGCGCTCGGCGGCGTCGACATCAACGTCACGGAGCGCCTGCCCAAGGGCGGCGGGCCCTCGTACCCCGGTGAGTCGGCCGAGGACTGGGCGATCGGCTGGATCGAGCCCGGCCAGCAGCACATGGACGGCGACACCGCCCAGTGGTACGCCCGCTCGCGCTACACGACCGACGACTTCTCACGCATGAAGCGCCAGCGCGAGCTGCAGGAGGCGATCCTCGCGCAGTTCACGCCGCAGGTGGTCCTGACGCGCTTCCAGGACGTCGCCACCGCCGGCTCGGACCTCGTTCAGACGGACCTGCCGCAGTCGCTCATTCCGACGCTCGTGGACCTCGCGTTGAAGGCCAAGGAGCAGCCGGTGCAGACGCTCGAACTCACGCCCGCCGAGGGGATCGACGAGTTCAACCCCGACTACGCCTACATCGCCGATCTCGTGCAGACGACGCTCCACCCGCCGACCCCGACGCCCGAGGGCTGAACCGTGGTCGCCACGCTGCGCGTCGTGCTCGACCAGCTCGTCGCACCGACCGAGCCCGAGATCGCCGAGGCCTCGCGCGAGCTGGCCCGGGCCCTCGTGCTCGGTGCGCCCTCCGGCTGCGAGGTCGAGGCGATCGCACCCGCTGGCGGGTCGGATGGCGCTTTGGACGCGGTGCCGGGTCTGGTGGGGGTACGTCGCACGGCCCTGCCCCGGCGCGAGCTCGCGACCGCGCTGCAGCTGGGCGTCGGCACGGGCATCGGCGGAGGAATGATCCACTCGCCGTCGCTCTTCGCGCCGCTCGTGCGCCACGACCGGGTGCACGACCACGACCAGACGGTGGTGACCGTGTGGGACCTCCGCCCGTGGGAATCGCCCGCCGAGCTGCCCCGCGCCGTCGTCGCCTGGCACAAGGCGATGCTGAAGCGCGCGGTCAAGCACGCCGACGCCGTGGTGGTGCCCACGCATTCGCTGGCGGCGCGGCTGCTGGAGATCGCGCCGCTGGGCGATCGCGTGCGGGTCATCGCCGGGGCGTCGCCGCTGGCGTTCTCGGTGCCGGTGGATGAAGTGGGCCGTCGCCGCGAGCTGAGTCTGCCCGAGGGCTTCATCCTCTTGGCGGGCGGGCCGCTCGGTTCTGAGGGGTTGGATGCCGGACTCGCCGCGGTCGCCGCATCCGCTGTCGACCTCCCCATCGTGGTGATCGACGTCGAAGAGGGGCACGAGCCCGCGGTGGCCGATCTCGCGTCAGCTGCCGGAATCCCGGAACGTGTGCTGCACGTGCGCGGCGTGCTGTCAGCGATCGATCGTGCCGCCGTGTTCGGCGCTGCCGTCGCCTTCGTCGCTCCATCGCGTCGCGCAGCGTTCCCGTGGCGCGTCGTCGACGCCCTGACGCTCGGCGTGCCGGTGGTCGCGGCGTCGTCGGCGGTGCACGACGAAGTCGTGTTCGACGGGGGAGTGCTGGTGTCTTCGTCGAGTGTGTCGGAGCTCTCGGACGGGCTCGGCGCGGCGCTCGCGACGGGCCTGGGTTCGACGGCAGCTGCGGAACGGCTGGGGGTGCTCGCGGGGGATCGCGGGCGTGCGTTCTCGTGGCGAGAGGCCGCCGACAAGGTCTGGATGCTGCACGCCGAGCTGTAGCCGTTCAATCGTCTGGCCGGGGCTTCTGCGGCGAGGCGCGTCGAAACCGGACGACGGATCGGCCAGACTGTGGTCGTGGTTGCAGGCAATCGGGGGGTTCCGCGCGCTTCGACGCGGCGAATGGTCGGCGTCGTTGCAGCGGCGTTCAGTCTTGCCGGTGCCTTGCTGTTGGCGCCCGCCGCGACGCAGGCGGACGTCTCGGCTGCGACATCGAACGTCACCGCGGCGGAAGCCGGCGCGGTCGAGGCGACCGCGGAGGCGGTGCCCAGTGGCATCGTCAAGAGCGCGGACCTGTCCCAGTTCCAGCCCGGCTACATCATCAGCGACGCGAAGTTCTTCGATCGCGGCACGATGAGCGAGGCGCAGATCCAGCAGTTCCTGCAGTCCAAGGTGCCGAACTGCCAGTCGGGCTATGTGTGTCTGAAGGACTGGTACGACACGTCGCGAGCGACGAGCGCCGACGCGATGTGCGGCGCGTACCCGGGGGGATATCGCGAACGCGCATCGGCGATCATCTACAAGGTGGCGCAGGCGTGCGGCATCAACCCTCAGGTGCTTCTGGTGATGCTGCAGAAGGAGCAAGGGCTCGTGCTGCACACGTGGCCGTCCGACTGGCGGTACACGATCGCGATGGGGCAGGGCTGCCCCGACACGGCGGCGTGCGACACGAGATACTACGGGTTCTTCAACCAGGTGTACGGCGCCGCATGGCAGCTGAAGCGCTATGCCAACCCGGCCGGCACGAGCCAGTACTTCACCTGGTATGCGCCCGGAAAGACGTGGAACGTCCGCTGGCACCCGAACGAGGCCTGCGGCTCGTCGCCGGTGTACATCCAGAACCAGGCGACGGCGGATCTCTACTACTACACGCCGTATCAGCCGAACGCGGCCGCATTGCGGGCCGGATACGGCGAAGGCGATGGCTGCTCCAGCTATGGCAACCGCAATTTCTTCCAGTACTTCACGGATTGGTTCGGCTCGACGACCGGTGGCGGGAACCCGTTCGGCAATGTCGAGTCGATGTTGAGCGACTCCGGCTCCATCCGGGTGACGGGCTGGGCTGCGGACCCCGATACCACCAGCCCTATCGAGGTGCACATCTACGTCGGATCTGTCGGCACCGCGTTCGTGGCCGCCGACGAACGACCAGACGTAGGGGCCGCCTATCCGGCCGTGGGCTCGAAGCATGGTTTCAACGTCCGGGTCAAGGTACCCGCCGCCGGCACGCACTCGGTGTGCGCTTACGCCATCAACGCCGGCGCGGGAACGAATCAGCTGCTGTCGTGCGGCACAGTCTCCGTGAGCGGTCCCATCGACGGAGGCAGCGCTCCGATCGGCTACCTGGAATCGCTGACGGTGTCGGGCACAACGGCGACCGCCTCCGGCTGGGCGATCGACCCGGACACCGCTTCGCCGATCAAGGTACGACTCACGGTCGGCAGCTCCACGACCGAGGTGACCGCTGATCGCCCCCGCCCCGATGTGGGTGCGTCGTATCCTTCTGCCGGCTCCAACCACGGGTTCTCGGCACAGGTCACGATGCAGACCGGCACCTCGACGGTGTGCGCGGTCGCCGTGAACACGGCGGTCATCGGCGGCGACACCGACATCGGCTGTCGTACGGTGACGGTGGCACCACCGACCCCGGTGGTCAACAAGGCGCCGTTCGGCAACTTCGAGTCGGTGGGTGTGTCGGCGGGGAACCTGACGATCGCGGGGTGGGCGATCGACCCGAATGTCACGGGACCGATCCAGGTGCACGTCTACGTGGACGGTGTGGGCAAGGGTTACACAGCGGACGTGTCGCGTCCGGATGTCGGGGCGGCGTATCCCGGATACGGCGACCGGCACGGGTTCGTCGTCCAGACGTCGGCCTCTCCCGGCTCGCACTACGTGTGCGTGTACGCGATCGATGACGCGGGCGGCTCCAATCCGACGCTGGGTTGTCGTACGGTGACGGTGGCCGCACCGACCCCCGCGGTCAACAAGGCGCCGTTCGGCAACTTCGAATGGGTCTCGACTTCGCCGGGCGCGCTGACCGCGTCAGGATGGGCGATCGATCCCGATACGACGAACCCCGTCGCCGTCCACGTATATGTCGACGGCGTCGGCCGGGAGTTCATCGCCAATCTCGCACGTCCCGATGTCGCGAGCGTGTATCCGGCCTCGGGCAGCGCGCATGGATTCGTGGCCTCGATCCCGGCTTCCGCCGGCTCCCACAGGGTGTGCGTCTACGCCATCGACACCGCGGGCGGGTCCAACCCGGCTCTCGGCTGTCGCGACGTGACCGTGCCCTAGGTTCGATCCTCCGGCGCAGGTTCCTGATTCCCGGGGGATTCGCTCATCCGGCGCCGGGTGCCTGCCAGGACGCCCCCGCGCGGCGGTCGGCCGCCCGGCAGACGGGCGGTCAGCGGATCAGTTCGCGTCTCAGCGTGTCCAGGGCGTCTGCGGGCTCGAACCCCGTCGCGCGGATCTTCTGCAGGTCGAGGACGCTGTTACGCGGGCGCGGGGCGACCGGCGCCGTGGCGGCGGCGAAGTAGTCCTCGGTGCTCACGCCCGTCACACGCGACGCATCGTGCCCGGTCAGCGTGAAGACCTCTCTGGCGATCTCAGCCCACGTCAGCGGCTGTCCGCCACCCGTGAGGTTGTATGTGCCGAACGCTGCTTCCGAGTCGATCAGGTGTGCGATCCCTCGCGCGATCTCCGAGGTGAACGTCAGCCGTCCGCGTTGATCGTCGACGACACTCGGGTCGACACCCCGTTCCGCGAGGGACGCCATCGTGCCGACGAAGTTCTTGCCCTCGCCGATCACCCAGCTCGTACGGACGATGTAGTGGCGCGGCGCCGTCGCAGCGGCCGCGTCACCGGCCGCCTTGGTCTGCCCGTAGACACCGAGCGGAGCCACCGGCTCGGTCTCGTCATACGGTGCGTCCTTCGTCCCATCGAAGACGTAGTCGCTCGAAACGTGGACGAGCGTGATCGCGTTCGCAGCCGCGATCCGTGCGAGCGCGCCGACGGCGGTGGCGTTGGCCGCCCAGGCGTCGCGACGCCCGGCCGGAGTCTCGGCGACATCGACCGCCGTGTACGCCGCGGCGTTGATGATGACGCCGTATTCGCGCCAACGCCGAGCCGACTCGAGATCTGGCGCCGTGAGATCCAGGTCGGCTCGCGTCGCGTATTCCACGTGATCCGCGCCTGCGTACTCCGCGCGCAGGGCGCGTCCGAGTTGTCCGGCGGCGCCCACCACGAGGATCTTCCGCGGCGGGATGGGCGTGACGTCGGCGAGGCGCGGGTGTGCGCGGTCCTTCGCCGAGATCTCGACCTCCGACAGGGGGATGGGCCAGTCGATCGCGGCCGTCTCATCGGCGAGGTTGAGGAAGGCGTACTCGGCGTCGGGCGACCAGTGGTCGTTCACCAGGTACGTGTACGCGGTGTCGGCCTCGAGCGTCTGGTACGAGTTGCCGACACCACGAGGGACGAAGATCGCTCGTGACGGATCGAGCTCGGCGGTGAAGACAGCCCCGAAGGTGGCGCCCTCACGCAGGTCGACCCAGGCGCCGAAGATGCGGCCTGTGGCGACCGACACCCACTTGTCCCAGGGTTCTGCATGGATTCCGCGCGTGGTCCCCGCGGCGTCGTTGAAAGAGATGTTGTTCTGCACCGGCCCGAAGTCGGGGAGCCCAAGAGCGGTCATCTTCTCACGCTGCCAGTTCTCCTTGAACCACCCGCGCGAGTCCCCGTGCACCGGAAGATCGAACACGACCAGGCCCGGGATGTTCGTCTCCGTGCGCACGAGCCCCTTACCGAATTCGGTCATCACTGCCCCTTCGACGCGTAGAACGCTTCGACGCCGTCTTTCGCCGGCGCCCACCAGTCCTCGTTGTCGCGGTACCACGCGATGGTCGCTGCGAGCCCCGCCTCGAAATCGCCGTAGGCCGGGCGCCAGCCGAGCTCCGTCCGCAGCTTGCCCGAGTCGATGGCGTACCTGAGGTCGTGGCCGGCGCGGTCGGTGACATGGTCGTACGCGTCCCTGGGCTGCCCCATCTGTTCGAGGATGAGCTCGACGACGTCCTTGTTGTTCTTCTCACCGTCCGCACCGATGAGGTATGTCTCGCCGAGTCGACCGCGTTCGAGAATGGTCAGCACTGCGGACGAATGGTCGTCGGCGTGGATCCAGTCGCGGACGTTCTCGCCGGCACCGTAGAGCTTCGGACGGATGCCGCGGATCACGTTCGTGATCTGGCGCGGGATGAACTTCTCCACGTGCTGGTACGGGCCGTAGTTGTTGGAGCAGTTCGAGATCGTCGCCCGGACTCCGAACGATCGCACCCAGGCCCGCACGAGCAGGTCACTGCCGGCCTTGGTCGACGAGTACGGCGAGGAGGGGTTGTAGGGCGTCTGCTCGGTGAAGCGTGCCGGGTCATCGAGTTCCAGGTCGCCGTAGACCTCGTCTGTCGAGATGTGGTGGAAGCGGCGGTCGTGCCTGCGTGCGGCCTCCAGCAGCGTGTAGGTGCCGATGATGTTCGTGTCGAGGAATGGGCGCGGCTCGTGCAGTGAATTGTCGTTGTGCGACTCGGCCGCGTAGTGCACCACGGCGTCCACACCCGAGAAGAGATCATCGACGAGCGCCGCGTCGGCGATGTCGCCCTGGACGAACGTGAAACGGTCGGCCGGAAGTCCGTCGAGAGACGCGAGGTTGCCGGCATACGTCAGCTTGTCGAGGACGGTGACGTGGTCATCGGTGTGCTCGAGGACGTGGTGGACGAAGTTCGAGCCGATGAAACCGGCACCGCCAGTGACCAGGAGTCTGCGCATCGGTCCAGGATACCGGGCAGCGCCACGCGCCCAGGTTTGGTGCTCCTCGGCGCATGCCGGAGACTAGAGGCATGCGTGGCATCATCCTGGCAGGCGGCACGGGCTCGCGGTTGCACCCGATTACCCTCGGAATCTCGAAGCAGCTCGTGCCCGTGTACGACAAGCCGATGATCTACTACCCGCTGTCGACGCTGATCCTGGCGGGCATCCGCGACATCCTCATCATCACCACACCGCAGGACTCGGATCAATTCCAGCGGCTGCTCGGTGACGGCGCCCGCTTCGGCGTCTCGATCACCTACAAGACGCAGCCCTCACCCGACGGGCTCGCGCAGGCGTTCATCCTGGGCGAGGAGCACATCGGGGGCGATTCGGCCGCCCTGGTGCTCGGCGACAACATCTTCTACGGGCAGGGAATGGGCACGCGCCTTCGGCAGTACACCGACCTGTCGGGCGGCGTGGTGTTCGGCTACTGGGTCGACGATCCCACCGCCTATGGAGTGGTCGAGTTCGACGCCGCGGGGAGCGTGGTCTCGCTCGAGGAGAAGCCGATCGATCCGAAGAGCAACTACGCCGTCCCCGGCCTCTACTTCTACGACAACGACGTCGTCGAGATTGCGAAGAATCTGACCCCTTCGCCGCGTGGGGAGCTCGAGATCACCGATGTCAACAAGGCCTACCTGGAGCGAGGCGACCTGAAGGTCGAACTCCTTCCGCGGGGGACGGCGTGGCTCGACACCGGCACGTTCGACTCTCTCAGCGAGGCCACCGACTTCATCCGCACGGTGGAGAAGCGCCAGGGGCTTTCGATCGGATGCCCGGAAGAGGTCGCGTGGCGCATGGGCTTCCTGACCGACGAAGACCTTCGCGAGCGTGCTGAGCCGTTGGTGAAGAGCGGGTACGGTGCCTACCTCCTCAAAGCGCTGCAGCAGGGCTTGAACTGAGCGGCTCCGGGCGACCCATGAGCGACGTCGACGTGCGCGCCGGACAAGACGCCGACGCGGCAACAAACGATCGCCGACTCATCGTCTACGCCGTGTCCCGGACGGACCGCCGTATCGACGACTTCGTGATGCACGCGCTGGCAGCGTTGCGCACGCATGGCGAACGCCTGGTGGTGATCGTCCCGGCCGGCACTCCCGAGATCGAGATCGAGCGTCTGCGAAGCCTCGTCGACGACGTCTTCTCGGTTCCCGCAAGCGGATTCGACCCGGCCGGCTACGCGCTCGCGGTGGACGCCGAGGCTGATATCGAACGCTATGACGAGGTGGTTCTCACTGGAGACGCCTGGTTCGGACCCGTTTCCGACTTCGGCCCTGTGCTCGAACGGATGGCGGGCGAAGCGACGACGGTGTGGGCGATGGTCGAGAACTCGGGGAGTGGCCCCGAGACATTCCCCGACGCCGGATTCACTCCGCCGTCGCTGCCCTGGGCCTGGACCGCGCTGCGGCGGGACGCCTTCGCCTCCGGTGCATGGCGACGTTATTGGGACGGGCGCGGACGCGGCGCGGGCGCCGCGGAGGAGACAGCCTTCCTGCGTCACTTCGCGCCGGGCGACGCGAGCGTGTCGTTCGCGTTTCCGGCGGACCGATATCCCAGCACGAACCCGGCGCTCTTCACGCCGAGCCTGCTGCTGGACGACGGATGCCCATTCGTCTTGCGCACGGTGTTCCTGCAGTACCCTCCCTACCTCGACCGGTTCGCGGTCATCGGTCGTCAGCTCCTGCAGCACGTCGACGAACTGGGCTTCCCGCTCGCCCTCGTGTGGCAGAACCTCGCGCGGACGGTTCAGCCCAAGGCGCTGTACGCGATCGCCGGAATGCTCGAAGTGCTGCCCGACACAGATGTGGCATACGACCGCGCGTCACCGTTCCGCATTGCCGCCATCGTCCACGTCAGCGACCTGGATTCGGTCCAGGACCTCTTCTCGCGCCTCGGCTACATCCCGTCCCCCTATCACCTGTACGTCACGACCACCGACGGAAAGCGGGCAGAGAAGCTCCAGCGCATGCTGGAGCGCCGTGACGACCCGCAGCTGGCTTCGTTCGACGTCCGCGTGACGCCTGCCAACCGTGGTCGCGACATGAGCGACCTCTTCGTCGGATGCCGCGACGTCCTGCTCAGCGGGAACTTCGACCTGATCGTCAAGGTGCACGCACGTCGCACTCGCGACAAGACGGTGAACGTCCGCCGGTACTTCCGCCGCTATCAGTACGACAATCTCCTGCACAGCCCGGGTTACGTCGCGAATCTGCTCGCGCTGTTCCAGAAGGAGCCTGGACTAGGCGTGGTGTTCCCGCCGATGATGCACATCGGCTACTCGATGATGGGGCACGCGTGGGGTGGCCTGCGTGAGCCGGCAGAGGATCTGGCGCGCAGCCTGGGGATCACCGTCCCGTTCGACGCGGTCTCTCCGCTCGCGCCATTCGGCGGGATGTGGATCGGCCGGCCGGAAGCGCTGCTTCCGCTCATGGGCAAGCGGTGGATGTTCCGTGACTACGGCAAGCGCACCGGTCAGACGTACCGCGATCTCGCCCGCGTGCAGGAACGACTTGTCGCGTATGCGGGAGCAGAACTGGGTTATCACGCGCGGACGGTGCTCACGAGGGAGCACGCCTCCATCAGTCACACGATCCTCGAGTCGAAGATCGACAATCTGTTCTCCACCACCCGCGGCTGGCCCGTCGAGCAGATCGCCCTCCTGCAGCGTGCCGGGGATGCCGGACACATGGGGACGGTCGCGCTCGCACGCATGTACATCCGTGTGAACCACCGTCGGCTCTCGCGTCTCACGATGCCGTTGTTCGAGGCGGCGCTGCGGACAGTGGTCATCCTGAAGTACATGCGTCGAGGGCTGGGCATCCTCACCTCGGTCATGAGAGGCCGCGCACCGGAGAGTCGGCGATGAAGACCGCAGAACTGATCACCTTTCCGACCAAGGACGCGAACGAGTTCCCTCCTGACGGTCGCCGGCTGCTCATCTACGTCGTGTACGACGTGCGCGGCGATGTGGAGGAGTACATCCCCTACGCGCTCACACGACTGCGTGAGCACTGCGCGCGGATCATGGTCGTCGTCAACGGCGCGTTGACCGAGACCGGGAGATCTCGGCTCGCACCGCTTGCGGACGAGATCATCGTCCGCGAGAACCGTGGCTACGACATCTGGGGATACAAGGCAGGGCTGGATGCCGCAGGCGAGGCCATCGCGGATTACGACGAGGTCCTCCTGGCGAACGACACCTGGTTCGGTCCGGTGCGCCCCTTCGGACCCTTGTTCGATCGAATGGATCGCAGCCCCCTCCATTTCTGGGGAATGACCGATCATGTACGCGTCGAACCGAACCCGTTCACACAGACGGGGTACCTGCCGTACCACCTGCAGTCGTACTGGCTGGCGGTGCGGCGCGACATGTTCCTGTCGGAGGACTGGATCGCGTATTGGCGCGACCTTCCGCAGATGGACACCTATGCTGACGCGGTCGTCAAGCACGAAGGCATCTTCACCGAGCATTTCACCGACCTGGGTTACGTCGGCGAGGTGGCCTTCCCGACACTCACCGACAAGGTCGAGAACCATGCGGTGCTCTACGCCGAGCAGCTCATCCGCGCAGGGTGCCCGACACTGAAGCGGCGCCCCTTCTTCCAGTGGCCACCGTACCTGGACCACCTTGCGGTCATCGGTCGTTGGACTCTTGAGGCGGTCAGGGAGCTCGGCTACCCCGTCGAGCTGATCTACTCCGACCTCGCGCGCAATGTCGAGCCGCGCACTCTCAACGCCGATGCCGCGATGCTCGAGGTGCTGCCCGACGTCGAGCTCGAGTACGATCCGACCATCCCGCTTCGGACCCTTGTCGTCGTTCACGTGTTCTATCCCGGGATGACGGATGAGATTCTCGACCGCGTCGACTTCTTGCCTGGCGCATACGACCTCGTCGTCACGACTCCGGACGAGGGGAGGGCGGTACGGATCCGCGAGACGATCGCGACACGAACGCCACGCGGTTCCGCCGAGGTGCGCGTCGTGGCATCGAACAACGGACGGGATCAGTCCGCCTTCCTGATCGGATGCCGCGACCTGCTACTAGGCGACGGCTATGACCTCGTGGTGAAACTGCACTCCAAGAAGACACCGCAGGATGCCCACAACGTCGGCACGCACTTCAAACGGCAACAGTTCACCAATCTGCTGAACAGCCCGGGATACGCCGCGAATCTCGTGGGACTGTTCCAGCGCGAGCAAGGCCTCGGGCTGGTGTTCCCGCCGACCATCCACCTCGGCTATCCGAGCCTCGGCCACGGCTGGTGGGCTAACAAGCCCGCGTTCGAGGCCCTCGCCGGTGAACTCGACATCCGCGTTCCGATCGATGAGGTCTCACCCCTTGCGCCGTTCGGGTCGATGTTCTTCGCTCGCCCCGCCGCTCTGCGCCTCCTCGTCGAACACGAGTGGACGTACGACCAGTTCGGAGGAGCGGAGGCATACCAGGACGGGGGACTGGCGCACGTGCTGGAGCGGATGCCGGTCTATGCGGCCGGGGAGCTCGGTTTCCACAGCCGCACCGTCGCCAACACCGCGTACATCGCCTCGAGCTACGCAGCACTCGACTACAACCTCGATCAGTTCTCGAGCACGCTGCGAGACAGCACGATGGAGCAGATCCAGTTGCTGAAGGCTGCCGGGCCGGTCGAGTACGGAACCCTGACGGATTTCGCGCGTATGTACGCTCGGCTGCATCGACCGGGTTCGGAGTCGAGTCTGGTGGCGGCCGCTCACCGGATCCTGCGCGTCCGGAGCCTGATCGGTCGCGCCCGTTCCGCCGTCGTGCGGCGCCTGCCTCGCCGCTGAACAGCGCTCCGCCGGCGCACCGTTAGGATTGACCAGTTATGCCCGATTTCACCCCTGTAGCCGAAGAGCGCTTCACGCGCCTGGGCGGACTGCCCATGCGAAGCGTCGGTGCGCTCGGCTCGGGACTGGACGGTTTCGTCCGCCCGGTGCGCGAGATCTTCGCTCACCGGGAGATGCTGGGTCTGCTGGTCAGACGTGACCTGAAGGCCCGGTATAAGGACTCCGCCCTCGGATTCTTGTGGGCCCTCGCCCGGCCGCTTGTGCAACTGGCGATCTATTACGTCGTCCTCGGTCATTTCCTGGGCGCCGCGCGGGGCATCCCGGACTTCGCGGTCTATGTCTTCGCCGGCCTCACGGCGATGGGCCTCTTCCAAGAGATCGCCGTCGGTGGCACCGGTTCCATCATCGCCAACGCGGGGCTCGTCAAGAAGGTCTACATGCCGCGGGAGGTCTTCCCGCTCGCAAGCGCCGGCTCCGCGTTGTTCAACTTCGGCGTACAGCTGGTCGTGCTCTTCCTCGCAACTCTGCTGGTGGGCAAGCCTCCGTTCACGCTCGATTTCTTCTACGCTGTCCCGTCGCTCGGCGTCCTTCTGGTCTATGGTCTGGCGTTCGCCCTGATCTTCTCGGCGTTCAACGTCTACCTTCGCGACATTCAGTACCTCGTCGAAGTGGCGACGCTGCTCCTCTTCTGGATGTCTCCAGTGGTCTATTCCTGGCAGATGGTCGCATCGATCATCACGAACCCGATTCTGCTCGACATCTATACGAACAATCCGCTGACACTGGCGGTGCTGGGATTCCAACGCGCCTTCTGGGTCGCGGGCGACGATCTGGAGCAGCCGGCCAACCTGCTTCTCCGCCTGGTCATCGCGCTCGTCATCGGACTGGGTCTTCTGCTTGTCAGCCACCGCGTCTTCCTGCGTCTGCAGGGCGACTTCGCCCAGGAGCTGTGAGCATGTCCCCCGATCCCGCAACATCCTCGTCATCGGCCGCGCGCCCCGAGGTCGTTCGCATCTCCAACGTCTCCAAGCGTTTCACCGTACGCAAGGACTCCTCGCTCAAGGAGCGGATCATCACGCTGGGCCGAGCCGGCCGCGCGCACAAGCAGGACTTCTGGGCTCTCAGCGATGTCAGCCTCGATATCCGGGCGGGCAACACGATCGGTCTGATCGGTCACAACGGGTCCGGCAAGAGCACGCTGCTCAAGGTGATCGGCGGCATCATCCAGCCGACGTCGGGCAGTGTCGAGCAACGAGGGCGGATCGCCGCGCTGCTCGAACTCGGGGCCGGGTTCCACCCTGACCTCACGGGCCGAGAGAATGTCTTCCTCAACGCCTCAGTGCTCGGGTTGAGCTCCGAGGAGACGGCCGCGCAGTTCGACGCCATCTTGGAGTTCTCAGGCGTCGGCGAATTCATCGACACGCAGATCAAGTTCTATTCATCGGGCATGTACGTGCGACTTGCGTTCGCGATCGCCGTCCACACCGATCCCGACATCCTGCTCGTCGACGAGGTCCTCGCCGTCGGCGACGAGCAGTTCCAGCGCAAGTGTCTCGACAAGATCAGCGAGTTCCAGTCCGAGGGGCGCACGATCATCATCGTCAGCCACGCTCTGGACCAGATCGCCGCTCTCTGCGACCGGGTCATCGTCATGAATCGCGGCCAGATGGTGTTCGACGGCATCCCGGTCACGGCGATCGAGCGCTTCCGCGAACTGCTGGCGAACAACGCCGTCGGCCAAGCCCGCCCCGATGAGATCAGCACTGCGATGGCGATCCAGGGCATCGACATCGTCGGAGCCGACGGGGTGGACTGCGATTCCCTCGCTGTCGGTGAATCCTTCGCCATGCGTGTGCGTGTCAAGTCCTATCTGCCCATCGATCAGTGGGCGATCGGGTTCAGCATCGACACCGCCATGGGACAGATGGCCCTTGCCTCCAACACAGATCTCCTGCAGCTGCGCCTCGCGCCGCTCGACGGCGAGACGTCGGTCGAGATCGCGGTGGAGGGTGCGCAGCTCAGCCCTGGTCGATACGTGGTCAACGCCAACGTCTCGGGCATCAGCGTCGACGCCTCTCACTCGCTCATGCAAGGCGCCGAGTTCACCGTCGAAGGCCTTCCGACGACGATCGGTCCGGTTGCGGCGGCGATCCGTATCGACGAGAAGTAGCCGCCGGATGCCACAGGGCTCGCGGAGCGTTCAGCGCATCCTGTTCCCGCAACCAGGCGATGAGGCCGCCCACGAGCTCTACGTCCGCGCGGAGTCGGACGCGGTGTCATGGGACCGCTTCAGCCTCACCGTCGCGCCGGGAGCGACGGCATCCCTCGCGACGTACTTCGGCGCGTTTCCCGCAGGGTACTGGAACGCCCATACCGACATCGAGCGGATCACTGTCGTCGGCGAGTTCGACGGCGCCGCGATCGTCAGGGTATGCGCGGCTGACGAGGAAGACGGACGGCGTGTGCTGGCGACGGTTCCCGTGGACGGTGCGTTCTCGTGGGACATCAGCATCGGCGACGGCGCGTGGTTCTGGCTCGAGGTGGAGGCCGGCAGTGAAGGCACCACGTTCCGCGATGGTGCGTGGCTTGCGCCCGATGCGAAGACCGCGACGGCGACGGTCTGCATCACCACCCACAATCGCGGAATCGATTGCGTAGGCGTCCTCGAGCGCCTCGCCGCTGACGGCCTGGTGCGCGAACAGCTGGTGCGCGTCATCGTGGTGGATCAGGGAGATCGTCCTGTGCGCGAGGTCCCGGGTTTCGACCGGGCCGCGGCGGCGCTCGAGGGACGATTGAAGCTGATCGAGCAGCGTAACCTCGGCGGTTCCGGCGGATTCAGCCGTGGAATGGTCGAATCTCTCCAAGAGCGGGCCGACCACGCATTGCTCCTCGACGACGATGTGCTGCTCGAGCCGGACTCTGTCCTTCGCATGCTGGCGTTCGCCGCTCGCACTACGCGCGAGACCATCGTGGGCGCCCACATGCTCAGCCTGCTCGAGCGAACGGTTCTCCATTCCGTCGGTGAGCGTGTTGATCGGCGCGGCTTCTGGTGGACCTCCGTGGAGCCCGCCCTGGCGCCGGTCGATCTCGCCGTCGCGACGATCGAATCCACACCGGGGCTGCGTCGTCTGCACGACGTCGATTTCAACGGCTGGTGGATGTGCCTGGTGCCCCTCGGCCTCGTCCGCCGGGTCGGAGCTTCGCTGCCGCTCTTCATAAAGTGGGACGACGCCGAGTTCGGGCTGAGGGCTGCGGCGGCCGGCGTGCCGACCGTGACTCTTCCCGGTGCCGCGCTCTGGCACATGCCATGGACCGGGAAGGACGACGGGCTCGACTGGCAAGCGTATTTCCAGCTGCGCAACCGCCTCGTCGTCGCGCTGGTGCATTCCGCCTCGGCGAGGGGCGGCGGCGTACTGTCTGCGTCATTCGCGCAAGACGTGAACCATCTGCTGTGCATGCAGTACGGCTCGGCGGCGGCGCGTCGCGTGGCGCTGCGAGATGTCCTCGACGGCCCCGCCCATCTTCCTCGGACGATCCAAAGGCGCACGACTGACATGCGCGTTCTCATGGCTCGCGCGGGACAGTCCGTGGTGCCGGAAGCCCAGCTTCCGGCTGAACGTGGCGGACCGGTCCCGGCAGCGCCGGCCGGACGTGTCGAAGCGGTCCGGCGACTCCTCCGCGTGGCCGTCCATCAGTTCAGGCGGTCGCGCGCAGCGAACGTGTCGCTGGTCGATGCTGCACTCCCGCGCGCGGAGGGCAAGTGGTGGGTGCTGGGTCTCCTCGACAGCGCCACCGTGGCCAGCGCGACGGGAACGGGTGCTTTCGTCGCCCGTCGCGACCGTCGCGTCGCATCGCGTCTGCTGTGGGATGCGGTCGGTCTCCGTGCGCGTCTATGGGTACGGTGGCCGCGTTTGGCGCGAACGTACCGCGCGGCCGTTGCCGAACTCGCCTCGCCCGCGGCGTGGCACGATCTGTTCGATGGGCCCGTCGACGGTCGCGGGGGTCGCACCCCGTAGCCGGAGTCCGGCGGCGCCGATTCGCGACAGTCGTCACGGGCGCCTATGCTTCAGGCAACCCGAGCAACGGAGCAACGGCCTATGGAAGTGTCCCTCGAGATGAAGGGAGCCGAGCTGGATCACGAGACTCCGCCTTTCTGGCTCCGCCCAGCGTCGTATTGGCTTCCGGTTCATTACCCCGACTCCGCGTGGATCACACACGCCCCGTTCGCAGCTTGGCTGGTAGACGTGCTGCGACCACGTGACATCGTGGAGCTCGGTACGCACTACGGCTACTCCTGCTTCGCGTTCGCGGAGGCAGTGAAGCGGCTCGGCCTGAACACCACGATCAGCGCACTCGACAGCTGGGAGGGCGATGATCACGCCGGCCACTATGGGCACGAGGTGTACGACTACGTCAGCGGCGTCGCGCAGCGGGATTACCCCGACACCGTCAGGCTGATTCCAGGCTGGTTCGCGCAATCACGGCACCTGTTCCAGGATGCCTCGGTGGATGTTCTGCACATCGACGGGCGCCACGGATACGAGGATGCTCGCGCCGACTACACCGAGTGGCGCAGCGCAGTCCGGGACGGTGGAGTGATCCTCTTCCACGACATCGCCGAACGCGAGAACGGCTTCGGGGTATGGCGGCTCTGGGACGAAGTCGCCGATCCGACGCGTTCCTTCGCTTTCGAGCACGGTCACGGACTGGGCGTGTTGGCGGTCGGGGAAGTGGAGCACGAGCCGCTGCGGGCACTGTTCGACGCCGACGAGGCGACAGCTGCTCTGGTCCGCGCGGACGCCGAGCGCCTCGGGCAGGTTGTGGCCCGACAGGCGTGGCTCGAGAGCGTCGTGGAAGACGCGGAACGCGCCTGGGCGGAAGTGCGGCTGCGAGCCGTGCACGAAGACGAGCTGCAGTCGCAGATCGACGCGCTGAAGGACAGCACCAGCTGGCGACTGACCGCGCCTCTGCGCAGCCTCGGCCGACTGCGTCGACGGCGTGGCTGAAGCGCGACGACTAGTCGCGCTGCAAGCGCTCGCGCCGGGTGAGCATCTTCTTGCGTACCAGTGCGGGTCCGCCCTGCTTCCAGTAATGGCGCACGAGCGCGAAGTCGCGACGGGGTCCCCGCGGCATCGCGAGGATCCTCTCGAACGTCGTGCCTCCCACCGCTGAGACGCGACGCAGCACCAGGTCGCGGTCGGGGGCGGGCTTGGGGTCGGTGCAGAAGGCGACGAGGGGCGCGAGCGCGCGCGACCACATGAACTCCTCGCGGACGGCCTTGAGGTTGTCCGCCGCCACGCGCCGGGCATCCTCGTCCCACACCATCTCGACGATCGCTGCTGCCAGGGCGGGCGCGTCCTGGGCGGGCACGACGCGCCCGATGCCGCGATCCCGGATCAGTGTGGCGAAGCTGTCGCCGTCGGTCGCGACGATCGGCAACTCCGCCCACAGGTAGTCGAGGATGCGGGTGCGGAAAGCAAAGCGCGTCTCAGCATGGATCAGGTGCGTGCTCACGCCGATGTCGGCGTCCAGCAGATAGTCCGCCCGGCGTTCATAATCGACCCACGCGTCGTTGAAGAACACGGTGCGATCGAGGAGCCCGAGGCGCTCAGCGGATTCGACCGTGTCGGTGAGTGCCTGCATCTCGGGTATGTCGGGATTGAAGTGTCGCGCGCTGAGGAAGAAGAGTTTTATCTCGGGGTGCTCGTCGGCCAGAAGTCCCATTGCCTCGACCAGAGTGACCGGGTCGAACCAGTTGTAGATCCCGCCGCCCCAGATCAGCACCTTGTCGTCGGTGGCGATACCTGGGACGGTTCCCTTGATGCCGTGTCGTCGCTGGACCGGTGGTTCGCCGGGCACCCCGAAGGGAACGAGCCGCAGCAGGGATTCGAAAGTCGGGTCGTCGGAATAGGTCGTCGGGTTCAGGCGACCCATCGACGACAGGCCGCCGAGCCAGAGGTTGCGCTGAGCTTCCGAGGCGCACAAGAAGCAGTCCGCCCTGGCCAGCTGCTCGTTGAGGAGCGAAACCGCCTTGGTGACCTCGTCCGCCCACTCCGCAGGGGCAGCGTATTTGTTCATCTCCAGCTGCTCCAACTGGAAGGGATCGTAGAGGTCGGCGACGACGATCTTCTGAGTCTGCGCGATGCTCGGGAAGACACGGAACGATGTGCCCTGGACGATGATGACGTCGGCCCACGCCTCATGGTCGCGCATCTGCCGGTCGTCGGCTTCTCGCACATGAACGGTGTCGAAGCGGTCTGAGGTGCGCTCGATCCGGTTCCACGAGACGATCCGCACGTCACAGGCCGCGGACAGCGCTTCAGCCATGTTCCATACGCGGATCGCCGGTCCGGCCATCCGCTCGCCGATCAGGTCGCCTGTGATGATGAGCACGCGCGTGCGGCCGGTCATTGCTGGCGACGTCATTGCGTGGTGCCTTCGGTGGCGACCACGTGGTCGCCGCGGACCGCGTCTTCGTGCCCGGCAAGCGCGCCCTCACCACCGCCTGCGCGGGACTTCGCGACAGTCTCGTCAGGCCGCGATTCCGCCACGGCGGGCGCTGCTGCCGATTCGGATGGCTCTCCGCCTGCAGTCGCGAATGACCGCTGCTCGTGATCGGCGATCACTTCGCCGGCGGGGAGCAGCAGCACCAGGAGCGTGAGGACGGCGGCGAAGGCAAGCCCGCCGCCGAGCCACACTACGACGGGACTCGGCGCCCACGCCCACCACCACTCCGCGTTCGCGCCGGGGTCTGCGCTGAACTGGTCGAGGCCCGTCGTGTAGCGCTGGATGTTGGTGTGCAGGGCGACGACGTTCGCGACCGCCAGCGCCACAACGGCCGCGATCGAGCGGAAGCCCCGCCATGCACGCGCGATGTCGAGACGCACGGACGCGACGCCGATGGTGATGATCATGAGCGGCATGAGGTAGCGCGGCTGGATGAGCTCGCCCACCAGCATCCGAGACTGCGCCAGCAGAACCACCGGCACGAGCCACATCGCCGCCACGCCGAGCCCGATGGCGATTCCGCGCCGCACGGATGCGCGGCCGCCTCCGATGAAGAAGGCGCCCCAGAAGACGGCACCGGCCAGGACGGAAACGGCTGCGGGCATCGGGGTGTCGAGCCAGCCGAGTCCCCAGCCGCCCAGGGCGCCCATCCAGAGGCTGGGTGCCGACAGAAGGTTCGACACGTGCAGTGACCCCGAGAGCGGCGGGCGTTCGCTGTCGAGGCCCCCGACGATCGATGCACCCTGCCAGGCGCTCAGATAGAACGCGACGCTGATCACCACGATGATCGCCGCCGCGAGCAGCGGCACCAGCGGCATCCGCTTCCGTCGCACGACGAGGAAGACCGCCAGGAGGGCGCCGAACACCGCGTAGACGGCCGAATCGGCGCGAGCGCCCCCACCCATCACCGCGCCGAGCACGGCAAGGCCGGCAAGCACCCACCTGCGGCGCCCGTCGACCTGGAACGCGCCGTACAGCGAGATCCACACCGTCGCGGCTGACAGCAGCGCCCAGGACGAGGGATTCGTCGACCCGTAGATGAACATGCCGAGAGGCACCGCCGTCGCCGCGACCGATATGACGAGCGCGGGACGAAGCCGGCGAGGCAGGGCGAAGAAGACGCCGGTGAGCAGGCCGACTGCGATCGCGGTGTTGACGAGCTTCATCACCATGACGGATGCGGCCACGTTGGTGCTGGCGAACACCGACATCGTGCCGTAGAAGAGCGGGGGGTACAGACGATCGACGTTGGCGCGCTTCACCTTCGACATGCCGTCGTCTTCGCCGTTCCAGCAATCTGCGCTCTCGCCGTTGTGGAATGCGTAGCACGTCGCCGTCGTGACGGGGGTCGGCACATATCGCTTGACGGCGTCGTCGTCGCGGTTCTCGCACAGGCCGGGCCGGTCGCCGAGTCCGCACCATATGGAGGCCAGGTGGAAGTCGTCGTCCGGCGTCGCGCCGACGGGAGACGCGACCGACCATGCGCCGAGTGACAAGAACGCCAGAACGGGAATCAGGATCGCGAAGACGAGTTTCCGGCGAGACGACGAGGTGCGGGCTGTCACTTGAGCATCGTACCCGCAGGCACGCCGACGTCCGTTTTCACAGGCTCCACCCACTATTGTTCAGAAGGCGCTTCCCGGTTGAGCCGCGCCGCAGAAGGAGAACTGGGATGCCGTCACCCGTGGGATCGCATCGGCGGATGATCTTGCTCGGAGTGTATGCCGCGCTGCTCGTCGCAGCGTGCGTGTGGCCGCTCTTCGGTGGTTCCTTGCTGCTGCTCGTCGCAGTGGTGCTCATCCCCGCGCTCCTGCTCCTCCGAGCGCGGATGTCGCTCAGCGCGAGCCTCGCTCTGCTGTTCGTCGTCTTCGCCTGGGTCGTGCTCGTGGTGATGGTCGCGGCGCGATACACCCGCATCTCCCCGCTGGTGCTGTTCCTCGTGATCGGAGCCGCTTCGGGTGCCTTCTTCGTCTTTCGGCTGTACCGCGCCGGATCGTCATTCACGCGCATCGACGGATCGGAGCTCGGCTTCGCGGCCTTCGGTGGCCTCATCTGGTGCGGGGTCCTTCTCGCCGCGGCCGTGATTCCCGGTGGCACCCCGCTGTCGTGGGCGATGTCAGGTGACGCCGCCAACAACGTGCTCTTCGCCCGCGAGCTTCTGCAGGCCGGCGGAGTGACACTGGGAAGCGGAAACCCGGTGCCACTCACGGCGGCCCTCGTCGCCTTCTTCACACTGCCTGCGGCGCTCGGCGGCGCGCCCTCTGCAGGCGCCCAGATCATCGCGCTCGCGGAGATGTGGTCGTTCGCGATCGTCGCGGCCTGCGTTCTGTGCGGCGCGTTCGCACTCGCCATCTCGCGCGGACGCTCGACGATGACGCTGGTCGCGACGGCGATCACGTCGGCGGTCCCGCTCACGTGGATCATGCTGTCCGGGCCGGTGACCCTGGGCTTCGTCAATTTCCATCTCACCATCGCGCTGCTGATCGCCTCACTCATCACGCTGGTGCATGCAGATCGTGCCGTGCTGACATCCCTCGTCACGCTCGCGCTGTCGATCGCTCTCACGCTCGCCTTGTGGGCACCGCTCGCGGGCATCCCCGGGGTTGCGTTCCTCGTGCTGTTGATCGTGCAGCGCAAAGCGGTGTTCGCCCTTCGGCGGGGCAGGCTGCTGCTGGCCATCGCCGCCGTCCTCCAGCCGATCGGCGTTTTCGTGACGCTCTCCGTCCCCGCGCTGATCGGTCAGGGAGAGCTGCTCACCGAGGCACTCGGCGCAGTCTTCGAGTTCAAGAAGGTCATCGTCCTCGTCGCGCTCCTCCTTGCGGTGGGGTTCGGTGTGCTCCACGCGCGTGCGACGAGGTCGCTCGACCTGGTGTGGGTTCTGACTGCGTTGGTGGGCGGGGGCGGACTGTGCCTCGGCCTGCTCCTCTGGCTTCGCCGGAACGAGCAGAATCTGTGGAGCTACTACCAGTTGAAGTTCCTGTGGTTCTTCCTCGCCATGCTCCTGATCGTCGGCGTGGCTGCCGGTCTGACCTACGCGGCGGCGATCTCGGCGAAGAGCCTGCGCGCTGCATTCGCCTTCATGATCGTGCTGACAGCGCTGGTGGGTGTGAGCGAGTTCGCTCGTGCGACTGTGCCGACCTTCAGCAACGATCCGCAGGCGGTGAAGGACCCGCTCGCGCGGATTCTGTCGGGGGACTACTTCTCCGTCGGAGAGGATGACAGAGTCTTCGATCGAGTCGTCGAAATGACGTCGGCGGGGGACAAGACCATGCTGTGGCAGTCGACGGACCCCGACGAGGATTGGATCATGTTCTGGGTCGTGCAACTGTCCTCGAGTGGCATCAGCGATGTCGAACTGCGGAAGTACGCCTACTATCACGACGGCCAGTCGATGGATGATCTGTGCACGATCCGACGACTGATGGGCGCGCCGGTCACCGTGATCACGGCGGACGAGTCGATCGTCGAGCGAGCCGAGGAGGCCTGCTCCGAACTCGGCCCTGTGGTCTTCGCCCCCTGACCTCACGGAAACGGACACACTCGATTGATAGGATGGGTGCACCATGCCTGAGCACTCCGAGCGCACGCTCATCATCGTGCCCGCGTGGAACGAGTCCAGGAACGTCGGCAACACTGTGCGTGAGATCCTTGATCAGTTCGTCGACTACGACGTCGTGGTCGTCGACGACGGATCCACCGACGACACCGCCCAGGTCGCGCGCGACGCCGGCGCCCGGGTGCTGGTTCTTCCGTTCAACATGGGGGTCGGTGGCGCGATGCGCACGGGCTTCACCTTCGCCCAGCGTCTCGGATATCGGCAGGCCATACAGGTGGATGCCGACGGGCAGCACAATCCACGGGACATCCCCCTGGTCCTGGCGGGTCTGCAACATGCCGACATCTCGATCGGGGCGCGATTCGCCGATGTCGGCGACTACCAGGCGAAGGGTCCGAGGCGCTGGGCGATGGTGTTCCTCGCCAACGTGCTCACACGCGTGGCGAAAACGCGTCTCACCGATGTCACGAGCGGCTTCCGGGCCGCGAACCGGCGGGCGATCGATCAGTACGTCCACTATTACCCGGCCGAATATCTGGGGGACACAGTGGATTCACTCGTGAGCGCCATTCACTCGGGGCTGTCGGTGACCCAGGTTCCGGTGGCCATGCGGGCTCGTGTGCACGGGAAGCCCAGCCAGAATCCCGTCGGCTCCACGATCTACCTGCTGCGCTCCGTCTTCGCTCTGTCCCTCGCGCTGATGCGCGGTCGCCGTCGCTCCACGGAGGCGAGCGCGTGATCGTCATCGCCGGGATCGGGCTGGCGCTGCTGGTCCTCACCATCATCATCGCGCTGCTCCTTCGCCGCCAGCTGCGCGAGAAGTACGCGACCCTGTGGCTGCTGATCGGGATCGTGATCCTGATCCTCGCGATCTTCCCCGGCCTCCTGATCGGACTGAGCACAGCGCTCGGGGTTGCAGTTCCGTCGAACCTCATCTTCGCCCTGGCGCTGGTCCTGCTGATCGGCGTTGCGCTCCATCTGTCGTGGGAGTTGTCCCAGGCCGAGGATGAGATCCGTCGTTCAGCGGAGGAGCTCGCGATCCTGCGGACGCAGCACGACGACGTGGAGCAGCGGCTCGCCCGGCTCGAGGGCGAGAGGGACGACGCATCACGCTCTGGCGAGTTCGGCGCCGATGAGTGAGCGGACCGGCAGGTCCGCACTGGTCGTAGGGGCAGCAGCCGCAGTCGCCGCACTCTCCGGCATCCTGTTCCTGGCGATCTCCGCACGATCACTCAGCACGGAGCACAACACCGCGTTCCTGACGTACTGGGCTGCCCTCTTCGCGGTGTTCGCGGTGCTGTCGGGTATTCAGAACGAGATGACGCGCGCCGTCCGTGCGGATCGCGGCCTCGAGAGGGAGGGGCCTCGGGCGACCTCGCCACTCACGGCCGGTCTTCTCGTCGGGGCGGGTGCGGCGATCGTCGTGATGCTCCTCTTCCCGCTGTGGCAAGCGGTCTTCGTCGGGATCGGCGGTGCGCTTGTGCCCATGCTCCTGGTCGCCGCAGCGGCATTCCTCTATGCCGGCCATGTCGCGACCGTGGGAACGCTGGCGGGGCTCGGGCGCTGGAACGGGTTCGCGGGGCTGAGCGCGGGGGAGTCGCTTGTGCGCCTCGCCCTCGCAGCGGGTGCGGCACTCCTCGGGTGGGGATTCATCGGCTTCGAGGCCGCAGCGGCGGCGGGCACGGCCACCTGGCTGGTCGTGACGACGCTCCTTCCGCGTTGGCGGGTGCTGTGGGGGATCCGCATCCAGCTGCGGCTCGGCGCGCTCCTCAAGCGGGTCGCGAACGCGATGGCTGCTGCGGGTGCGACCGCCCTGCTGGTGACCGGGTTTCCGCTGCTGATGAGTCTCACGACGGATCCGGCCGCCTATGCTCTCGCTGCGCCGTTGATCGTCGCCGTGTCGGTCACCAGGGCGCCGTTGCTCATCCCTGTCACGGCGTTCCAGTCCATGGTGATCGCGTCGTTCGTGGCCCACCCGGAACGCGCCCGATCCTCCCTGCTCAAGCTGGTCGGTGCTGTCGTCGCCGTCGCCGTCGTCGGTGGCGCGCTCGCAGCCCTGGTCGGCCCCTGGCTGATGCGGCTGGTCTTCGGGCCTGCCTACGGGAACTCACCGCTCGTACTCGCGATGCTGGTGGTCGCTGCGGCCTTCCTGGCGCTGCTGGTGCTCGGGGGGTCCGTTGCGCTCGCGCTGGACGCGCACACGGTGAACACGGTGGGGTGGTACCTCGCCCTGGCGGTCTCCGTCGCGATCATGCTCTCGCCGGCCGACCTGGCGACACGCACGATCCTCGCGCTGTCGATCGGCCCGTTGGTGGGGTCGGCGTTCCACTTCACCTTCGTCCTGCGCGCGCTCCGGCGCCGCACCAGGGAGGATGCCTGATGCCGCGCACGAGCGTGATCCTGCCGATGTTCAACGCCGCGTCCACGGTCGAACGGGCGTTGCGCTCGGTGCTCTCCCAGAGCGATCCTGATCTGGAGCTCGTCGCCGTGGACGACGGCTCGACCGACGACACGCCGACACTGCTTCAGGCTGTGCACGATGGGCGCCTGCGAGTGGTCACGCACGCCGCGAACCAGGGCATCTCAGCGGCGCGGAACACCGCGTTGCGCGCAGCGGTCGGCGACTTCGTGGCATTCCTCGACGCGGACGATGCATGGGAACCCGACTTCCTCCTGCGCATGCATGCCGCGAGGGGGGATGCCGACGCCGCGATCTGCGGGCGCACCGTCGTGCTCCCCGACGGCACCGAGCGCAACGCCCATTCGCCCCGTCTGGGTTCGATGAGCGGCGACATCGCCGCGTCGCGGATGATGACGGGCGAGATCACCCCCTTTCCATGGGACAAGGTGATCCGTCGATCGGCGTTCGCCGGCGTGTGGTATCCGGAAGACGTCCACCGCTTCGAGGACCAAGTCGTCGGCGTGATCGCGCTATCCCGGACTCGTTCCGTGGTCTCCATCCCCGACGCGCTCACCCGCTACCACGTCGGCGGGGGCACGCTGACCTGGGGACGCGTCCCGAAGATCTCGGAGGCCGAGAGTGCGCTTGCGCATCTGGAGACTTCCCTCGGCGAATGGCTCGACGATCCACGTCGCCGCAGCGCGTTCCGCGTCTGCCGGACCCTCTTCCTGATGCTGACCGCGCAGTCCGCGATGCGTTCCGGCGACGATGCTGCGGCCGCCGAGGTGCTGGCCGGCTGCCGACGGCGGATCGATCTCCCCATGCTCGCTTCGACCCTGCGCCGTCGGCCGGTGTTCGGGGTCGGAGCACTGATCCTCAAGACGATGCCAGGCATCTACCGGAGGCTGTTCACCGCGTACGTCAAGCGCCAGTACGCGCTCAGCTGATCAGCGCGCTTCCGCTCGGATATCGCCGAAAGCTCGGACCTTCCCTCGAGACCAGCGGATGGTAGGACGTTCGATGAGGAACCACGAGATCACGGCCATGGCTGCCGTCGCCACGACCAGCACGGCGAGGAAGATCGGCAGGGGAGCGCCGGCCCAGCCGAACAGGCACAGCATCTGCGTCAGGGGGAAACCCCAGACATAGACGCCGTACGAGAAGTCGTGGACTTGGAAGAGCTTCGGCGAAGGCAGACGCGCGCCGATCCAGATCAGGATGTAGGTCAGTAACGGCGCTGCGATCTGGCCACCGAAGGACGGGAACACCAGTATCAGCGCCACCGTGGCGACGGCGCTCGCGAGCGCACCCCACCAGACAAGTGGGAACCTGTCGCCGAGACGCTCGCGGATCATGAACACGAGCGCGCCGCCGAAGAAGAACGGCAGCAGTCGCCCGAACTGGACGACGTCGAACGCGATGCCGCTGAGCAGGACCGCGAACTGGTCGTTCCACACCTTGAGCGCGCACGTGGCGATGAACGCCGCGAGCATCGGCCAGATACTGCGACGGACCACGGGCAGCACGAGGAAGAATCCGACCAGCAGGTAGGCGCAGAATTCGTAGTAGAGGCTCCACAGTGAGCCGTTCCAGGCGTACTGGTACGGCACATTCGCCAGGGTTCCCGCCACCGAGTAGTCCTTCATGACCAACCAGGCGTTGGCCACCACGTAGCTCGCGGGGGTGTTCGGGGTGGTCAGGAAACCGGAGAGGGTGCCGTTCTGCACGTGGTAGGCGATAGGCGCGAGCAGGAACGCCGTGATGATGTTGACGAAGAAGAAGGCCGGGAACAGGCGGGCGATGCGGTTGATGAGGTAGCGGCCGCCATCTGATCGGAGGCGGGCGCCGGTGATCAGATAGCCCGAGATCATGAAGAACCCGAACACCGCCCAGCCGCCGACGGATTCGCCTGGCGTCAGCTCAACCCCCTCGCCACGGCCGGTGAGGGGAAAGACATGGTGAACGAGCACCATCGCAGCCATCACCAGGCGCAGGAGATTCAGAGAGTTGTCCCGTGGGTCGATCCAGCGCCGGTCGGCCTCCCTCATTTCAGCAGGCTCCGCTCCGCCATCTCTTTCAGCGAACGCTCATAGCTGCTCTCCTCGACCGGTTCGGTGAGCACCCACTCGACGAACCGGGCGACACCCGTGGGGAAGTCGGTCTGTGGTTCGTACGCGAGCACCTCGCGCAGAACACTGGTATCGGCGACGTTGTGGCGGATGTCGCCGAGGCGGTAATTGCCCGTCACGGTGGTCGGCACCTCGGTGCCGAACGCGGCGAACAGCGAAGCGACCACCTCGTTCACGGTCGTGGCGACGCCACTGCCGACGTTGATGGTGCGGCCGGCTGCCTCAGGCATCGTCGAAGCACGGAACGTCGACTCCACGACGTCGTCGATGTAGACGAAGTCGCGGCTCTCGAGGCCGTCCTCGAAGATGTTGATCGGCTTCGCCTGGCGGATGAGGGTCGAGAAGATCGAGAGGATGCCCGTATACGGGTTCTTCAAGGACTGCCCTGGCCCGTACACGTTCTGGTATCGCAGTGCGACGCCTTCGACGCCGATCGTCGGCGCGACCGTCATCACGAGGGATTCCTGCATCTGCTTGGTGATGCCGTAGACCGACGACGGGTGCAGCTTCGCACGCTCGTCGGTCGGGACCGTCTCGACCGGCCCCTCGCCGGGCATGTGCACGTCGAAGTCGCCGGCGGCCATCTGGGCGTCGGCGCGGTGCGGGGGATACACGATCCGGCCATCCGCTGTGCGATATGCGCCTTCGCCATAGATCGAGCGCGACGACGCGATGACGAGTCGCTTGACCTCGTGCGGCTCGTTGGTGAGGAGGTCGAGCAGCTTGGCAGTTCCGCCGACATTCGCCTCGACGTACCGGTCGATCTCGTACATCGACTGACCGGTGCCGGTCTCCGCTGCGAGATGTACGACGATCGCCGCACCGTTCAGCGCGCGGCGCAGGTCGTCGCTGGAGGTGACAGTGCCCTGGATCACCGTCGCTACGCCGTCCAGGGAACGCAGCAGAGCGGACGTGTTCGTCGGGTCCTCGCCGTGCACCTGGGGAATCAGCGAATCGAGCACGGTCACAGTGTGGCCGGCGTCGACGAAGCGACGTGCGAGCCGGGTGCCGATGAAGCCTGCGCCGCCGGTGATGAGCACGTGTTCGGGCATGCGTGGTCTCCTGGAAGAAGGGGACGCGCGTTCTGATCGCCGCGCGCGAGTCTAGAGGGCGAAGATATGCGCCAGCGTCGATTGTAGCCCGGCGGCAGATCCGTGCCTGATCACCCCTGGAAGTTCCGCGACGCCATGCAGTCGGGACATCACGCGCATGCGCGCCGTGGTTGCTGTCCGTCGCCATCCCTTGGAGTTCGCGAGCGCGCGCGCCTGCGCGTAGTAGATGCGTTCGTCGCGGAAACGACGACCGTCCAGGAGCGTCTTCTGCGAAGCGCTCGCGCCGTGGCGCCGATACGAGAAAGCCAGCGTGGGGTTGTACGCCAAGCACCCGCCCTCGAACGCGACATCCATCAACAGCGCGAGGTCCTGGATGATGGGCAGGCCCTCGCGGAAATCGATTCGCCGGAGCGTCTCAGTGCGGAAGGTGAGAGAGGGCCAGTAGAGCCAGTCGCCTCTGATGAGGCTCGTCGCCATGGCCTCACCACGGAGGACGGCGACGCCCTGCCCGTTGCGAGGGGCGAGGAGGCCGGTCTTGACGCGGTCCACGAGGGGCCGTACGACCACCCCGTGCTCGTCGATCACCTCGACGCCGGGTTGAATGACGTCGGCGTCGGGGACTGCGGCGATGGTCGCGAAGATCACGTCGAGATAGTTCGCCTGCAGAAGGTCGTCGCAGCCGAGGATGGTGATGTGATCCGATGTCGCCTGTCGGATCGCCTCACGGTAGTTCTCGGTGATGCCGAGGTTCACCTCGTTGCGCACATACGTGACCCGTTCGTCGTCGAGCTCGGCGAACCACTCCGCGACCGTCTCGTCCGGGTAGCAGTCGTCTATGACGATGAGTCGCCAGTCGGGA
Source organism: Microbacterium sp. (assembly GCF_036566905.1). Lineage (GTDB taxonomy): Bacteria > Actinomycetota > Actinomycetes > Actinomycetales > Microbacteriaceae > Microbacterium. Next base: position 44,613 of record NZ_DATCVK010000063.1, read on the forward strand.
TTGTGCTGGGCACGGACGGACTCGACAGTCAGATAGAGCAGACCGGGGTCGCCCCAGAAGGGTACGAAGATCTCGTGTGTCATGGCGCGACGAGCCTACGAGATCAGCCTGAGAGTCGCGCTGGCGTCGCGGGCGATTCTCGGAGGGCCCTCCGGCGTGCGTAGACTTCCAGGTCGGCGGTGAGTTCCGCCGACCGCGCAAAGCGCCCGGTTAGACCGACCAGAAAGTGCCTGCCGCATGGATCTGCTCATCGTCGGCTCCGGATTCTTCGGCCTGACCATTGCGGAGCGAGCCGCGGCTTCCGGGCGGAAGGTCACGGTGATCGACCGCCGCCGCCACATCGGCGGGAATGCGTACAGTGAAGCCGAACCCACGACGGGGATCGAGGTCCACCGATACGGTGCGCACCTCTTCCACACCTCCAACCCGGGCGTCTGGGAGTACGTGAACCGGTTCACGACATTCACCGACTACGTGCACCGCGTCTACACGAACCACAAGGGCGTCGTGTTCCCGCTGCCGATCAACCTCGGCACGATCAACCAGTTCTTCCAGGCGGCCTATTCGCCCGCGGAAGCGCGGATGCTGGTGCATGAGCTGGCCGGGGAGTTCGACACGAAGGATGCTGCGAACCTCGAAGAGAAGGCGATCGCCCTCATCGGGCGACCTCTCTACGAAGCATTCATCCGCGACTACACGGGCAAGCAGTGGCAGACCGACCCGAAGGACCTGCCGGCCGAGGTCATCAGCAGGCTCCCGGTCCGCTACAACTACGACAACCGCTACTTCAACGACACGTGGGAGGGGTTGCCCGCGGACGGCTATACCGCCTGGCTGGAACGGATGGCCGACCACCCCAACATCGATGTGAAGCTCGACACCGACTTCTTCGATGAGGGGCAGCCCCTCAGCAAGAACGCCACGGTGGGGCAGGTGCCCATCGTGTACACGGGCCCCGTCGATCGCTACTTCGACTACGCCGAAGGCGCTCTGTCATGGCGGACGCTCGACTTCGAGCAAGAGGTACTCGAAGTCGGTGACTTCCAGGGCACTCCGGTCATGAATTACGCCGACGCGGAAGTCCCGTATACGCGCATCCATGAATTCAAGCACTTCCACCCTGAGCGGGCGGACCGCTATCCGACCGACAAGACCGTGATCATGCGCGAGTTCTCGCGCTTCGCGTCGCACGACGATGAGCCGTACTATCCGGTCAACACCCCACAGGATCGGGCGGGACTGATCGCGTACCGCGAGCTCGCGAAGGGGGAGCAGGACGTGCTGTTCGGAGGCCGGCTGGGCACATACCAGTACCTCGACATGCATATGGCCATCGGCTCGGCGCTGTCGATGTGGAACAACCAGCTGGCGTGACGCGCCCGCATAGACTCGTCACCGTGACCACAGCCGCCGTCGGCGCCCCCGGATCGCCCCGGCGCTACCTCCACTCGCTGTGGCTGCTGTCCGCGCGCGATCTCAAGGTGCGCTACTCCACGAGCGCGCTGGGCTACCTGTGGTCGGTGCTTGATCCGCTCGTCATGAGTGCGATCTACTGGTTCGTGTTCACGCAGGTCTTCCAGCGCACGGTCGGGCATGAGCCGTACATCGTCTTCCTCATCACCGCGCTGCTGCCGTGGGTCTGGTTCAACTCGTCGGTGTCGGACTTCACCCGTGCGTTCAACAAGGATGCCCGGCTCGTGCGTTCGACCGCGATCCCGCGGTCCATCTGGGTCAACCGCATCGTGCTGTCCAAGGGGGTCGAGTTCCTCTGCTCCCTTCCCGTGCTGGCGCTCTTCGTCGTCATCTCGCAGTTCACGGAGATTCCCGCTCAGCTGAACTCGGGACTGCTCTGGGTCCCGGTCGCCATCCTGCTCCAGACTGTCCTCCTCGTCGGCCTCGGGCTGCTGGTCGCTCCTCTGTGCGTCATCTGGAGCGACTTGGAGCGCACGACGAAGCTCATCCTGCGCGCACTGTTCTATGCGTCGCCGGTGATCTACGGGGTTGAAGACCTGCCCGGAGCGTTCGAGACGCTTGCGGCATTCAATCCGCTCTCCGGGATCTTCGCCCTCTACCGCGTCGGGTTCTTCGCCGACGAGTGGGATGCCTGGGTCATCGGGATCGGCGCGATCATGTCATTCCTCTTCCTCGCGCTCGGGATCTTCACGTTCCGGCGGCTCGAGCGTCCCGTCCTGAAGGAGCTGTGATGACGGCATCCGGTCTCGCGATCGAGGTGCAGGGCCTCGGCGTCCGGTTCCGGCGGAATCGGCGGGGGCGCCGCAGCATCAAGGACCTGTTCTCCGACTCGTCGCGACGCTCGAAGCCCGGGGAGTTCTGGGCGCTGCGCGACGTCAGCTTCGACGTGAAGCCGGGCGAGTCGATCGGCGTCGTCGGCCGCAACGGGCAGGGCAAATCGACGCTCCTCAAGCTCGTCGCGGGCGTACTTCTCGCCGACGAAGGAACCGTCTCCGTCAACGGGGGTGTGGCGCCATTGATCGAGATCACCGGCGGGTTCGTCGGCGACCTCACTGTGCGCGAGAATGTGCGCCTCACCTCTGGACTGCATGGGATGTCGAAGGCAGAGGTCTCGCGCCGCTTCGACGGCATCATCGACTTCGCCGAGCTCGAGGACTTCATCGACACCCCCTACAAACACCTCAGCAACGGCATGAAGGTGCGGCTGGCGTTCGCTGTCGTGTCGCAGCTCGAGGAACCGATTCTGCTGGTCGACGAGGTGCTGGCCGTGGGCGACAAGGCGTTCCGCGAGAAGTGCTACCGGCGCATCGACGAGCTGCTGGCCGATGGGCGCACGCTGTTCTTCGTGTCGCACAGTGAGCGCGACCTGCGCCGTTTCTGCACGCGCGGTCTGTATCTCGACAAGCATCGACTGGCGATGGATGCCTCGATCAACGAGGTGCTCGACCGCTACAACGCGGACTATCCGACTGGTTCCTGAGGGTCAGGCCTCCGCCGTCGCCGCCTGAAGCGGCGGCATCGGCTGCCACGAGGCGTCCTTCGCGATCTTGCGTCCGTCCCGCAGACCGCGGAAGAGGTTCGACGTTCCCCGCACGGTGCGCTCGACGAACAGCAGGCGGATCAGCTCCTTGCCGAACGTCAGGCTCGTGCCCACTCCGAACAGGACCGGGTTGTAGACGCCCAGTGTGCGGTAGTACTTCTTGATGTATGCCCGGTTGCGCATGATGTAGTAGCGGTAGGCGTTGCTCGAGGCGTTCATGTGGCGGATGCCCATGTCCCACTGCTTGATCTCACGCGTGCGCCGCAGCACGAACTCGTCGACGATGACCGACGTCGTCTTGCGCGAGGCGAGCCAGCCGTACATCTGGTCGTCCCAGTAGATGAAGAACCGGGGGTCGGGCAGACCGATCTGCTGAACGATGTCGCGGTGGATGAACATCCCCTCGAAGCATCCCGAGTTCATCGGCTTGTAGCCGGAATCGTCGAACTCCGCGGGGGCGAAGGGAATGGGGATGGCCAGCGGCTCGGCGACACGGTACTGCCAGTAGAAGGCGCTGCCGTCGTAGTCGTACCGGCGGCCCTGGATGCTCTTGAACCGGGGCGCCCACTTGCCCATCTTCGCGAGCCCGTCGGGGAGCACCTCGACGTCGTCGTCCATCAGCCAGATCCACTGCGAGCCGAGTTCGTAGGCGACGCGCATTCCCTCGCTGAACCCGCCGGAGCCGCCGGTGTTGGTCTCCATGCGGCGGTACACGAGGGTTGCGGGCTCGAGGCTCTCACGGAACGACTCGACGACATCGGTCGTGTCGTCGGTCGACGCGTTGTCGATCACGACGATGTGCCCGGGCTTGGGATCCATCTCGATGAGGCTCGTGAGCAGGCGCCTGAGAAGTCCCGAGCGGTTGTAGGTCACGACGGCGATCGTCGCAGTAGCGGGATCGAAAGGGGACGTGGGCACAGAGGTCACAGGGGAGATTCTCCGAGTGCGAAGTAGAGGGGCCGTAGATGCGTCGGCCGAGTGCAAAGCCTACCTGGTCGGGGTGTCAGCCCCGGTCAGCCTTGCGCGAGCGGCCGCGGCCACGGCCCGCTCCACGCGCACCGTCACGACCTGGCCGGTCATCGACGACGCCAGTACGCGGAGGCTGACCTCTGCCACATGCTCCGGCTCGAGCAGGCTCGACACCGGCTCCGTGCCGAACGCGGATGACCGCATCGGCGTGCGCGTACGCTGCGGGTTGATGCAGTTGATCCGCACACCGCTCGCGGTCCATTCCTCGGCAAGCGCCTGAGTGAGGTTCACGACGGCGGCTTTGCTCGCCGAGTAGACGCCGTAGTTGGCGCGCCCGCGAGTGTATGAGCTGGACGTGAAGAGCAGGACCTGCCCTTGGGTTGCGGTGAGATACTTGTGAGCGGCACGTGAGACGATCACCGGGGCCAGGAAGTTGGTCTCGATCGTCGTCTCGACATCACGGATCTTGGTGTCGGTCAATGCGCCCATCTGCAGCATCCCGGCGGTCAGGACGACCGCGTCGATCCTCCCCTCGGCCTCGAAGACATCCTTGAGCGCGCGCTTGACGAGCCCACGGGAGCGTACATCGGTCTGCGTCGTCGAGCGGCTGAACTCATGGACGCGCGCACCGCACTCTCGCGCGAGTTCGACGATGCTCCGACCGATGCCGTAGCTTCCGCCGAACACCACAAGAACCTTGTCGGAGAGGTCGGGCAGATCCTCCGTTTCAGCGGACAGGCTCTCCGACTGCAGCTGGAACAGCTTGTCGGCGATGTGCACATCGATCGGCTCGGTCACCTTCATGTTCTGAGCCGTGCCGTCCACCACGAAGATCGGCACATCGGGGAGGTAGGTGAAGACGACGCCGCAGTCGTCCGTCGCGTGGAATGATCTGTCCTCGCCCGCGAGCTCGTACGCACGTTTGATCGTGCCGAGGCGGAATGCCTGGGGGGTCTGCCCTCGTCGGAGTTGCGACCTCTCCGGGATCGCGGTGATGTGCGAGGCGGAGTCGACTTCGATGATGGTGTCGGCCGAAGCGATGGCGGTGTCGACGGCGTCGTAATCGTCGAGTGCATCGACGCAATCACGCAGGATCCGGTCGTCCACGAACGGCCTGACAGCATCGTGGAAGAGCACCTTGGTCTCGGCATCGTCGCCCAGCACGGCAAGAGCCGCCTGAGTCGAGTCATTCCGCGTGGCCCCGCCAGGGATGATGCGGCTCAGCTTGGGGAACCGTTCCGAATCCAGCAGCGAGTCGAGTTCATGGATCGCGCCGGCGTTCATGACGATCATGACCTCGTCGATGTATGGGCTGGCGTTCATGATCTCGACCGTGTGCTCGACGATCGCTTTCCCCGCGATCTTGATGAGCTGCTTGGGGATGCCCAGGCCGACGCGCACGCCGATGCCGCCTGCGAGGATCACCGCGACGGTTCGAGGCTTGGTGGTCATATCGGGCTTCTCTTCCTTCGGGTGGATGTTCTCAGCCGCTCCTCGATCGAGGCGATGACGACCTCGGGTGCAGCGGTGACGACATCCGCGGGGGCGTAGCCCAAGTTCGAGTCAGGGGCGATGGCGGTGGCCGCCAGATCGAGGGTCGTCGCTGCGATCAGATCCACCGCCGCGGATTCCAATGAGGCCGTTTCGGCGCGTCCGAGCGCGCGATCCAAGATCGCGACGCCGAGCCAGCGTCGGTGCGTCCCCTGGGGATGGCTGACCGCCACCTTCTCTGCGAGGGCGGCGGAACTGATGACAACGGCAGCGTTCAGCATCGTCAGCACCTGCCGGCGGGAGATCGCGCCCAACGAAGCCGTCGCGGCTATCGGCAGCGTGACGAGTACGCGGCCGTGCAGACGCGCGCGAGCGGTCAGCTCCGCAACCGTGCGCGCCGGAAGTCCGGTGGGAACGATCACCCACAGATCCCGAGTTCTCAGCGCGGCGACGAGCCGAAGTGCACCGATGCGGCTCGCCCAGGTGGCTCGTGCGTGCCGGACGATGGATCGAGCACGCCAGGATAGGGACGAGCGCTGACGAGAGAGCGGACTCCATCGTGCGAGCGATGCCCCGGCCGGCAGGATGGCCGCTCGGGGATCCACAGCGGAGCGCGGCAACCACGCGATCCACTCGACGATGTGCTTCTGGCCGAAGTAGTCGGGAACGCGACGCTTGGCGTCGGGGGCGATTGGCGGTGGCGGAGCACCCGCCACGGTCATCCATCGGCATTCGACGCGGTCCTGCCGGACACGGGTCACAAACGGTCCCGCCGGCGGGAGGTCACCGCCCTTGAGCGCGCGGAGCAGGAACCTCGTCTCAAGGCCGAGCGGAGTCGCGTTGTACCCGTCGATTGCCGCGTTGTCCACGTACTGCAGGCACGCGCGTGTCACGCGAAGCACTTCCGCGCGCTGCCCGTCGTCGAGTGCGGCACCGTAAGTGGAGCCGCGTGTCTGGGCATCGAACAGCCACCGGTACTCGTAGAGGAGGACGTGCTGCAACCACACCGGAGCAGCCCCGAGGCGGGCGTGCTGCAACCGGGGCAAGTACCCGTCCCGGAACCGATCGATGTAGGTTGCCGGGCGGCGACGGTATCCGTCCACCGCAGAGGTCCCAGCGGCTCGCCTCCGGTAGAGATAACGCGCGCCGGCCACGAGCCCCACCTGCGGAGCCCGGCTGAGCGAGAGGAACCAGTCGGCGACGAACAGTGCATCCTCGGACGCATGAAGCCCCACCGTGAAGCGGATGCCGGCACTGATCAACCGTGATCGGGGGAAGAATGCGGTCGCGACGTTGAGGAGGATGACGTCGGGCTCCTGTGAGAGGTCGACGACACGTGACCCGCGCGAGAAGCGTGTTCTCAGCGGATGGATGTCTCGAACCCGTTGGCGACCTTCGTCGATCCTGAGGATCGCTGCAGTGGCCGCGTCGATCCGGGATCCGTGAGTCGAAAGGAACCGGCGGACTGCCTGGAGATATCCGTCGGCGAGGGCATCGTCAGGGTCGGGGAACGAGATCCACTCGCGCGTCGCCGCATCGAGCCCGCGGTTGCGGGCCGCACTCACTCCCTGGTTGGGCTGTCGGATCAGTCGCGCACCCATGTGTGGATGACGGCGCACCCAGTCCTCTATGAGGTCCGGGCTGTCATCGGTCGAGCCGTCGTCGACGAAGACGACCTCCAGGTCGCATCCTTCGGTACGCTGCCGGCCCAGCGAATCGAGGAACGCGGGCAGGTATTCGCGGACATCGAACACCGGCACCACCAGCGACAGGCCGACTGGCTCAGCCTTCACGAGACCAGGTCTCGTGTGCGGCGGCCTTGGTGGCTCTGCCGATGGAGACGGGCTGACGACTCGCGAGCATCGCCTCGTAGACGCGCCGGCTGTTCTGCCCGTCGCGTACCGGAAAGGTTGCAGCCGCGCGGGCGGCGTACTTCGAGTCGAGGTCGCCGTCCAGCGCTGCGCCGACCGCCGCCGCCGCCTCGTCCGCGGTCTCCGTGACCGGGCCGAAGCCGTGGGTGGCGTAGTCGAAGTAGCCGGGGCGCTCGGTGTGGTTGCGGTAGTACTCGTGCGCGTCGAACTGGTAGTACACGACGGGCCGCTGCAAGTAGCCCATGTTGAACGCGATGGACGAGTAGTCCGTGACCATCACTCGCGCCCGCGCGATGATGTCGCGGACATTCGCGTCGGCGTAGGAGAGGATCTGGACGTGCGGCGGCACGTCGAACGCGTCGAGATGGTCACGCATGTTGGGGTGGGGCATGAAGACGAGCCGGCACGCGTGCCGCTCCGCAGTTCGACGCAGGTCTTCACTGTGCAGCAGCATCCGGATCGATTGCACGTACAGCGTGTCGCGGATATCGCCCACGGGCATCCGCTCCGCCGACGTCGAGCCCATGGCTCCCAGGAGGTGGTCACGCCACGTGGGCATGATGAGCACGAGATCGCGCTGAGACGCGGGTGTGTTCTCGTCTCGCTCGAGGAGGTCGTCGAACCGCGGCAGGCCGCACAGCCGCACCTCTCGGCCACTGAACTTGAATGGCCCGGGGCCACTCACATAGTCGAACTCGTCGCAGGTCGAGACGACGAACGTGGAGAACGTCTTCGCGTTCAGCCATCGGGAGATGTCACCCTTGATGACGCCGTGCTGGAGGAAGGTGAACGAATAGGAGGGCTTTCCGTACTTCGCAGGCACGGCATCCGTGATGAAGCGATCGGCATGACTCGACGCGACGTGCGTCGCGTTCATCATGAGCGCGAAGAATCGGGCTGAGCCGTACGGGATCAGCCGGAACCCCTCGCGCCGCAGTCGCTTCCAGTCGCTCGTGTTGCGACGGACGACGAACCACGCGTTGACCTCTCGGTGGTGCTCGGCGATCCAGCGGTACAGCACCTCGCCGCTGTCGTTCGCGTCCACGTCGCGGTCCATGATGACCCACGCGTTGCCGAATCGGCGGCGCAGGCGAGTGGACTTGAGAGCGACCCGGGTGGCCGCACGCGTCGCCCATGCGCGAGCGGCGGTCCCGAATCCGACGCGTCGCATGGTGTGCCACTTCCGCCGGGCGACCGTCGCCGGGTGGTGAAGCGGGCCGAGCCAACCGGGCAGGCTGTCGACCGGGTTCTCCACGCGGCGTGCACCGATCCGCTTCTCGATGAGGGTGCGGTGGATCGTGTACACCTGCTGGTTCGCCTCACTCAGGCCGATCCGCTGGTGCACGCCGTCGAGGTCGATTTCGATCGGCCCCGCAGCCGAGATCCACAGGGTGCGCTGATGGATGATCGGTCGCCCGACGAGCTCGAGATCGTAGTCCTTGGTGAAATGCGCTTCCGCCGTTTCGCCGCTCACGCGGATCGACTCATGTGGGGCCCGACCGACATAGCGATAGTTGATCTGCACGAGATCCCGATGCTTGTCCACCGATGCGAGGTAGGGCGTCGAGTGGCCCCTGCCCCGCTTCAGCAGCAGGAGAGCGTCTCGCATCCACTGCGCCACCGGCATGAGATCGAACCCGATGATGGCGGCTTCGTCGATGTGACTGAGCCAGCGGGCGTAGAGATCGCCGAGCTGGTCGTACATCGAGTCGGGGAACCTCGCGTGGCGTACTGCTGCCGTCTGCGAGCTGCGGAAGATCCAGAGCTGGTCATAGAGGAACAGGTTCTGCACCCATCGCGGGAGCCCCGACTCGGCGAGCTCTGGACCGGCCGCGATGTCGAGGAAGCCATAGCGGATGGGATCGACGTACTTCGCAGGCTGAGAGACGGACTGCTGAATCGTCGACGAACTGTCCGCGCGTTGGCGATATCGATACTCCGACTCGGCGACGATGCCCACCACGGGATCTGCATCGGCCAGGAGGTAGCGGGTGACGAAGAGGCCGTCCTCGAAGCGGTAGCGCAGCCTTTCCTCGAATGCGATCGCATGGCTGGCGATACGGTCGCGTCGCATGAAGCCGGTCGTGACGTGAGCCTGCACGATCCGTGGATCGCGCGCCAGGTGGATCCGGCGCGTGCCGGCGTCGAAGCGGAAGTCGAGGGCATGATCGGCCGTGACGGTGTTGTCCGCCTCGTGCCAGAGAAGCATGCGTGTGGTGTACATATCGGCGCCGCGACCGCCGGACGATGTCATGAAGGCGGCGACGCGCTCGAAATAGTCCGGCGCGAGCACGTCGTCAGGATCCGGGAACGTCACCCATTCGCCGGTAGCCACACTCAGACCGAGGTTGCGGGCTGACGCCTGGCCGCCGTTCTCCTGCGTGAGGACTGTGACGGTGTCGGGATGGCGGGCGGCGAACTCGCTCGCCGTGGCGTGGGTGTCGTCATCGGATCCGTCGTCGACGAGCACGATCTCGAGCTTCTCGATGCCGTAGGTCTGGGACTCGAGCGACGAGAAGTACTCTCCGAGGTATCGCGCGACGTTGTACATCGGGCTGATCACCGTGAATGTCGGGGTCATGTCGGCTCTCCGATCCGAGAGGTGCTCCAGCCCTCGGCAAGGGCGGCAAGTTCGTCAGCGGCGGCTGTGGCAGCGGCTGTGGGAGAGTCGGCGACGAAGCGCCGGCGCAGCTCGTTCAACTGCTCCTCCGTCGCTGCACCGTTCTCGACAGACCTCACGAGCTCATCGATCGTGCGCGCGAAGGGGAGTCCGAGCGCCGTCTGATAGTCGACATAGAAATCGCGCGACACCGAATACTGGTCGAGGTCCGGCGCCAGGAGGTACGACGGGACACTCGCGACAGCCGCTTCGAACACCGCCGACGAGTAGTCCGTGATGAAGACGTCAGCGACATGAAGCAGGTCCTGGGTCGACATTCCGATGGCCACAGTGAGCTCGGGGTGATCCATCTCTCCGAGGATGGGATGAAGCTTCGTGACGGTGGTGTAGCCGATACCAGCGAGAGCCCGCGTGAGGTGCACCGGATCGATGCCGGGCGGGGTGCCATGCGCGCGGAAGGTGGGAGCGAAGAGCGCGATGGGGCGAGAGGCTTCGGGGTGGGCCTTTGCGAAGCGTGCTCGCGCGCGAGCACGCGCCTCCGGATCACGGAGGTAGTCGACGCGGGGAAGCGGTGCAACCAGTACCTGTGACTGGTCCACGCCGAAGGCCTCCGCGTACGGTCCGCGGCACGCTTCTGCGCTCGTCAGCACGAAATCGTAGTTCTCGTGCATGCGCAACGCTCTCGCCACCCGGGGGTCCCGGCCCTCTTGACGGCCGAGGATGCTTCGCCCGAATTTCTTGAGCGAGCCCAGAGCGTGCCAGATCTGTACGATCGTCAGACCGTCAGCGTGCCGGGCTACGCTCGCGACGATCGAATAGCCGTCGACGATCAGTGCGCGTGACGTGGCCACGTGATATGTCTCCACCAGCAGATGAAGCGCGTAGCCGATCTTCGGGATGATGCCAGGCGGGATCATGCGCGCGATGACCTTGACCTCGATGTCGGGATCGCGATGACGGATCGCCCTCTCGAGGAGGATGAAGTCGAGGGGAACGCGATTGTGTTCCCGGGTCAGCATCGTGACCTTCCGGCGTCGTGGTAAGAACCGCATCAGCGCGCTCGCGATGGAGAGAGCAGCGCGCGCAGCGTGGGCGGCGACAAGGTGGAGCTTCAGGACTCGGATGAGAGTCGGCCGGGCGGTGCGGCCTCCCGCGAGGTGGTGCGCGATGTCGTCGACGACGCGCGCGGTGGATCGACCATCCAGTGATCCGCAGAATTCCATGAGGAACCTGTCGTACGCAGCCTCATCGACGCGCGCGTGCGTGATCAGCCGCGCGAGCTCGGCCTCGGACTCGGTCGTGGGTCCGATCGCGTATTCGGCGAACGGGCGGTAGAAGGCGCGCGTCGTCGCGTAATCCTCGAGGTCTGGGGTGAAGAACACGATGGGCCGTCGGAGAAGCGCGTACTCGAAGATCGCCGAGGAGTAGTCGGTCACGAGAACGTCGGCCGCCGCGAGGAGCTCGTTCATGTCTTCGATCCCGGAGGCGTCGATCAGTCCGACGGGCACTGTCGCGCCCGCACGAGTGGCGAAGGGGTGATTCCGAATGGCGACCTGCCAGCCACCACCCAGCTCGCGGGCCACCTGGCTCCAGTCGGCGCTCTCGCCGGTGTGCGCGCTGAGCTGTCCGTTGCCACGGAATGTCGGCGCGAAGAGGACCAGCCGGTGATCAGGGGCGATCCCGAGTCTGCTGCGAACGCGGGCCCGTGCCGATGAGACAGCGGCCATGTCGTGGAAGAAGTCGGTGCGTGGCACCCCGAGTGCTCTCACGCGCGCCAGGTCGATCCCGAAGGCCTCGGCGTAATGGGAGCGGATTCCCTCCGAGCTCACGTATGCATCGGTGTAGTTCCGATGGATGTCGCTTCCCGGCGTCGGGCCGCCCGGTAGGCCGGCTCGGCTGTGACCGACACGTTTGAATGCCCCGGCCGCGTGCCACACCTGCACCAATCGCGTCCCTCGACGCAGACGGATGGGGTAGATCAGGGGGTAGAAGTCGTCGACGACGACCACGCGACTCGTGGCGAGCAGGATCGGCAGTCGCAGCGCGTCGACAAGGGGTCGGCGGGACCCCAGCGACGACTTGAAGACCGCACGGATGTCTGCCCCGGGATACCGCGCGATGAGGCCGTCGCGCACAAATGCCATGTTGCCGTCGAAATCGGCATGCGAATCGGAGAGGAAGAGAATTCGGTCCCGGCGCATCGGCGTCAGCGCGGAGGCGACGGCATAGGACACGCGGTAGGGCAGGAAGCGGAGCGCGCGAAGAAGACGCGAACCACGGAGAACTTCACGCACTGTTCACTCACTGTGGGTTGACGAGGGGATGACACAGATCATAAGAGTTTGGATACACCGTTGTATGGGAAGCCTCTCAGGCAACTCAGTCGAAGAGCCACGGCGCCGACGCGGCAAGGGCCGCGCGCAGCGCGGGCGCCAGCGTTCGCGCGTAGGTCGCTGTCATGTGGTCCCGGTCGCGGTAGATCAAGACGTTGCCGACGATCGGCCCACAGCTCGACGAAGTGCAGAACTGGTCGGTCAGATCCGGCAACGCCACCATCTCGTTGTCCAGCACTGCGGGATCCACCGGTGTCCGTTTCGCGAAGATCTCGTTTCGCGCGCGCGCGCAGGCTTCGAGGTGTTCCGAGCGTGAGATGCACGTCGGGATGTCGACCGTGAAACGGGGGGTGTCGCGGATCGCGACCACGGGGATCCCGAGGTCTACGAGTTGAAGCCACCGATCGGCCTGCGCCGGGTTGAAGGTCTCGCCGGTGTCGTCTTCAGGCGTTCTCGTCGCCACGGTGAACACGGCATCGGGCTCGAGCGACTCGATGGTCGTGAGTGCGGCCCGGTTCCAGACCGAGCATGAGCGACCGAGTCCCTCGTCCAGATCGGGATCGGAGAGCCGGCAGCCGTCCTTGTCGACGACGATGATGTGCCAGCCCTCCTGGTCGGCGATCTCGGCCAGCGCGGGAAGCCACTGGATGACGTGCGAGCCTCCCGACATCACGATCGTCTTCGTCGCGTCCGCCGGGCCGTACGGTTCGCAGATCTCCACGGCGTCGTACTTGACGTCGCCCCGGTAGTTCTGAACACACCCCTCGGAGTAGACGGCAGGCAGGTCCTTCTCGGCCGCGTCGGGCGCTGGGACGAATGGCACCTCCCATTCGGTCGATGCGCCGACACCGGCGATGGCACCGGGATGATCCGGCCCCGACTGAGCGGCGAGCGCGAGATTCGAATCCCTTTCGCGCTCGAGCAGTGCCGCGGCCGACCAGGCGGCCCCGGCGATCATCAGCGCGATGGTGGCCATCGCGATGAGCCGAGCGCCGCCTCGCGTACGCTGCGCGTCGCCAATGAGGGGGTTCACGATGAACCGCTGCGTGGCCCACGCCAGTGCCAGGGAGATCGCGAGGACGACGATGGCGCCGCGCCACCCTACACGCGTCTGGTGCTGGCTCTGGATGTAGAAGACGAGGACGGGCCAATGCCACAAATACAGCGCGTAAGACATCCCCGCGATGGCGAGAACCGGCCTCGTCAACAGAAGGTGGCCAGTGGTTGCGCGGCCGGCCGCCCCCGAACCGATCACCATCAGAAGGACCCCGACGATCGGCCAGAGGGCCAGCGGCCCCGGAAAGGACGATGCGCCATCGATCAGGAATCCGCAGGAGACGATCATGAGGAGGCCGATCCAGCCCAGGATCGCCTTCCAGCGATGCGGGATCGAGAGCCGCCCCATGGCGATCGCCGCGACGGCACCGGCGCTGATCTCCCACGCGCGCGTGAACGAGGAGAGGTAGGCGACCTGCTGGTCGAACGCGCCGAGCCACACGGCGTAGCCGAACGACATGATCGACACGGCTATCGCGACCCACAGCACCACCCGTCGGAGGGCGACGGCGCGGGAACGGGTGACCATTGCGATGCCGACCACCACCAATGGCCAGATCAGGAGGAATTGGCCTTGGACCGACAGGGACCAGAAGTGCTGCAGTGGGCTCGTCGAAGGTCCGGCGGCACCGTATGCGAGCTGAGACTCGATCAGCTCCCAGTTCTCGTAGTAGAGGGCGGAGGCCATGATCTCGTGCGCCGTCTGGATCCATTGGGTGCGGGGCGCGAACAGCCACGCTCCGATCCCCACGGCGGCGAGGACGACGGCGGCTGCGGGCACGAGCCGGGAGAGCGATCGCGCGTACTGGCGACGGAGCTCGATCCGCTGCTGACCGGCGCGCGCGACCAGCGAGCGCGTGAGCAGATATCCCGTGATGAAGAGGAAGACATCGACCCCGCCCGAGACGCGCCCGTTGCCGAACACGTGGAAGAGCACGACCAGCGTGAGAGCCAGACCGCGGATGCCCTCGATCTCCGGGATGAATCCGGAGGGCGCGTGCGCAGTCGAAGGGCGCGCCGACGGCTCAGCGAGTGTCGACGCCAAGAATGTCTCCCAGTCGCGCCGCAGTCCACCGTGGTCAGGGAGTCGGCACACCCCAGCGGTGCCGCTCGTGCGAACGCCTCACGATCGTAACCGTCCTGAGCGAGTCCTCTTGACGCATGTGGAAAGGGTGTCTCAGTCCTCTCCCTGGGCGTGGGGCAGCCCCGAGTCTCCCGCTGCGCCCCCGCCGGCATCCGTTCCGCTGTCGAGGTTCTCGCGCCACGAGCGGGACTGGCCCGCTCGCACGGCGCACAGCACGAGCGTCAGCCACCCGAGGCCCGTGAGTGCGAAGCTCTCGAACATGGAGTCGATGAGGAGGGTGACGAGGATGAGCGGCGTCCAGGCGTAGACGACCGAGCGGCGCTCGCCGGCGACGAGCCAGGAACGCGCCAGCGCCAACGCCGCCAGCGCCAGGAACAGCACCAGGCCGACCCAGCCGAGCTGCAGCGCGACGTCGAAGTAGGCGTTGAGGCCGCTGGCGTGGTTCTTGTCGAGCCAGAAGTTGATCGCGTTGAACGGGTACTCCTGCTGGTCCCAGACGCCGAACCAGCCGAAGCCCTGCACGGGCTTCTGGCGGAGGATGTCGACCATGAAGTTCCACAGCTCGACGCGCATCGAGAAGTCGGTGCCGGCGCCGAGCAGCGCGATGATCGGATGCCGCGCCGCATAGCCCACGAACACCCCGATGACGACGAGGGCTCCGAGTGCGAGCTGCAGGCCCGCGCGGCGTTCCGGTCGGGCGTGCCGCACGAGGGCGAGGGCTCCGACGGCGAGCCCGACGCCGAGGGCGAGAACGACCACGGTGGGGGAGTCGCTCAGCGCGGCCAGGCCTCCTGCCAGCACGACGGAGGCCACCGAGACTCCCGGGCGCACCGACTGCGTGCGGTACTCGATGAGGAAGGTGATGAGCGCGATGACGGCGACGAACCCGAGCAGGTTGCGCGTGCCGAAGATGCCCTGCACCGGGCCGAGCTGGGCGAGGTTGCCCTGGATGCCGAGGAAGGCGAACGGCACGTCGAGGAGGACCCCCGACAGCACCTCCAGTGCGAGGGAGACGCCGAGGAGCACTCGCAGCACGTCGCCGAGCGCGCGGACGGTCTGCAGGGTGTCGCGCACGTGCCCGATGACGACGGCGAGGAATGCCAGCGCCGCCATCGACACCCAGCTCCAGAACGACGCGCTCGTCTCGCTGCTCCAGACGATGCTGGCGAACGCCCACGCGATGAAGATCAGCACCGTGGTCGGCACCAGCCGCAGCAGCGAGATCTCGCGCCGGCGTGCCACCATGACCGCGAGACCCAGGATGCAGAGCCCGGCCACGATGGTCACGTAGGTGACGGGGCCGGCGATCCGCTCGATCGCGAACGCCGAGAAGACGGTGGCGAAGACGACGAGCGTGAAGGCGCGCGCGAAGGATGCCGAGTCCAGCAGTGCGCCCAGCCATCCAGGCGATGCGGACCGCGGCGTGTCGGTCACGCGTCGGATCCCGCCGGGTCGCCCGCGGTGACCCCGCTCGTCTCGGAGCGGCGCGCGGACCCTCGGGGCGGGCGTGCCGGCAGCCGCGGTCCCGTGGACTCGTCCGGCTCGACGGCGTCGCCGCGCTCGATCGCGGCGCTCTGCTCGGCGGGGCCCACGCCGACGTGCGGCGACTGCTTGATCTTCGCGCCGAGCATGACGACGAAGAGCCAACCCCACAGCAGGAGGGGGGTGGACTCGGCGAGACCCTGCACGAGCAGGATCGCGCCCACGAGCGTCGGCAGCAACGTCAGCGGCGAGTACGGGCGGTCGGCACGGAGATCCCAGCGCGGCCGATCGACGGCGAAGAACCACGCCCGCCACACGAAGGCGAAGTAGAGGACCGCGAGGAGCACGACGCCGATGATGCCGAGCTGCATCGCGACATCGACCCACATGTTGTGGGCCTGCAGCACGGTCTGGCCGTGGTCGATGATCCACTCGTCGAAAGCCGGATCCGAAGGCACCCACGGGGTCGAGAACCCCCAGCCGGCCCACGGGCGCTCCGCGGCGCGAGCCAGCACGGCCTCCCAGATGCCCTCCCGTCCGGTGAGGTCTGCGCTGCGGCCGAGGGCGGTGAAGATGGTGTCGCGCAGCAGCCACAGCCCGAGGAGACCGCCGATCCCGACCGCGGCGTACGCCACGTAGTACTTGGTCCGTTCGCCCGGCCTGGTCGCGCGACGCATGAGGAGCACGGTGATGAGGACGATGGCGACCGCGGCGGCCGCGAGATACGCGGTCGCCGACGATGCGCGGACGAAGAGGTAGGCCGACAGCGCCATCCAGATCCACAGGAACGTGCGGCGCGGCGCACCGGCGGCCAGGCGGATCGCGAAGACGACGATCGCGAGCAGGGCGACCGGCGCGAGCAGGTTGGCGTTGCCCATGATGCCCTGGAGCCGCCCGGGGAAGTCGAACAGGTTGTTGCGCGACCAGTACTCGATCGGGTCGTCGGCCTTCTCGACCACGAATCCCGGCATGACCGGTTGGCCGATGAAGACGGCGACCCACAGTTCGAAGAGGATCGACAGGGCAAGCACCCACTTGAGCGCCGACGCGATCGCGCGGACGAGTTCGCGCCAGGTGAGCACGCTGCCGATGAACAGCGCCTGAAGAGTTGTGATGTACAGGAGCAGCAACGTGAGCGCGGTCGCCTGCGGCCAGGCCGACCAGGCGAGCGAGAGCGTCGCCCACACGACGTAGGCGACGACGAACCACGGCAGACGGCGCCACTGGACGGGTGGGTGCAGGACGATCCACAGCACGGCCGACAGCACGCCGCCGGCGATAGTGACGACGGTGGCGGTGAGCTGGCCGAACGCGTGCACCCAGGCGGTGCCCGACAGCGACATGAACAGCACGAAGATGCACCAGCCGCGCAGCATGAGGTGGCCGGTCTTCTCGCGGACCGGCGGGCCCGGCGGCGCCGATGCCGGGTGCTTGGAGTGGACGGCCATCGCCTCACAGCGTACCCCGGCGGCCCGGGCGATCAGCGGGGGAGCGGGCGGGGTCTGCGACGGCCGCGTCGCTAGGCTGTTCGGGTGCTGATCCCGCTTGCCAACGACCCCCGTGATTATGCGTGGGGCTCGCTCTCCCTGCTCGCCGAACTCGAGGGCCGCGAGGCGTCCGGCCGCGCTGAGGCGGAGGTGTGGTTCGGGGATCACCCAGGCGACCCGTCCGAGACCCCCGACGGCCGTACGCTCGACCGCTGGATCGCCGAGGACGGAGCGTCGGTGGGAATCGACGCGCCGCTGCCTTATCTGCTGAAACTGCTCGCGGCGGCATCCGCTCTCTCCATTCAGGCGCACCCGTCGAGGGCGCAGGCCGAGGCCGGCTTCGCGCGCGAGGAGGCCGCCGGGATCCCGCGCGACGCCGCAGACCGCACGTATCGCGACGCCAACCACAAGCCCGAGCTGATCGTCGCGCTCAGCGACACCTTCCGGGCGCTCGCGGGCCTGCGCGAGCTCGACGCCACCCGCCGTCTCGTCGCCGCACTCGGACCCGGTGCGGCTCCGCTCGCAGGGCGGCTCGAAGAAACCGATGCCTCGCTTTCGGCGGTCATCGGATGGCTCCTGTCGGACGGGGCCGACGTCGCGCGCGACGTCATCGCCGCCGCGGTCTCGGCCGAGTCCGACGAGTTCGCCGCCGAGCTGGAGCTCGCTCGCACGCTGGATGCCGCCTTCCCCGGCGATCCCGGCATCGTCGTGGCGCTGCTGATGAACCTCGTGACGTTGCATCGCGGCGAAGGGCTGTTCGTGCCGGCCGGCGTCCTGCACGCCTACCTCGACGGGCTGGGTGTGGAGCTCATGGCCGCAAGCGACAACGTGCTGCGCGGTGGCCTGACACCGAAGCACGTCGACGCGGCCGAGCTCGTGAGCGTGCTCGACCCGACGCCGGGACTGCCGCCGGTGATCCGGGCGCGTGCGATCGGGGAAGGCATCGGACAGTACGACGTGCCGGTGTCGGACTTCGCCCTCCTCGCCGTCTCGCCGACGCGTGAGGGGGTCGAGGTCCCGCTCGCAGGACCGGCGATCGCGGTCGCCGCCGGCGGATCGCCCGACGTCGCCGGACTCGCCTCAGGCGCGGTGTCGACTCTCGTTCCCGGGGCGGCCGTGCTCGTCACTCCGGACGAAGGCGGGCTCCGTGTGGTCGGTCAGGGTGAGCTCTTCATCGCCCTCCCGGGACGCTGACGTCACCGGCTCATCGCTTTCTCATCGGACCGTTACCACAGCGCGACACGCCGTCGGCGCGTCGTGAAGGTTCAAGAGGTGGTTGAGCATTTACTATCTGCGACTTGACCTCGGTGAACTACACGGGTGTAATTATCCGTACACGCACCAGCGTGGAGCAGGATCACGGGGGGTGAGAACGACATGACGGTTTCTCAATACCGTTCCGGCGTTCCCGACGACTGGTTCGTCGATCCGGTTCAACTGGGGGTACCGGGGGTTCGCCGCAACATCGACGCGGAAGAGGACAATCCGCTCGCATGGCAGACCGACGCACTGTGTGCGCAGACCGATCCGGAGGCGTTCTTCCCCGAGAAGGGCGGCTCCACGCGTGATGCGAAGCGCATCTGCACGTCGTGTGACGTGCGAGGCGAATGCCTCGAATATGCGCTGCAGAACGACGAGAGGTTCGGCATCTGGGGCGGTCTCAGCGAGCGCGAGCGTCGCAAGCTGAAGCGTCGAGCGGGCTGAAACGCACGCCGGTCGGCCGGATCGATCCGGCCGACCCGGCGCGTTCGCCCGAGGTGACGATGGAGCGCGACCTAGGCTGACCAGGACATGCCCACCGTTTCGCCGACCCCCGTGCCGCCGACCAGTCCGTCGTCGGACGGTGTCACGTCGAACACCGCGCTGACGAACGCTGCGCCCTCGGAATCCGTTCTGCCGGGTGCCGCCGCGTCGAACCGGGTGCACGCGGTTCTCGTCGTCCGTCCCGACGGTCGCACGCCCGCGGCATTCCACCTGCGACGCACTCTCGCGGCGCTCGCCGAGCAGACGCGGCCGATCGACGCTCTGACGATCGTGGTCTGCGGCGGTGACGACCACCTCTTCGAGATCGTGGATGCCGCAGGCGCCGAGTCCGTCGTGAAGGCTTCCCCATCCACGGGTTTCGCCGCGGCGACCGCGCTCGTCTCGCCGCGCGGCGGCGAGAACGTCGACGGCGACGCGCTCTGGCTGCTCGCGCAGGACACGGCGCCCGAGCCGGACGCGCTCGCCCGGCTGGCCGGAGCCCTCGAGCTGTCGCCGTCGGTCGCCTTCGTGGCACCCAAGCTCGTGCGCTGGGACGACCGATCCGAGATCGTCTCGCTCGGTGTGAGCATGACTCGGTTCGGCCGCACGGTGGGCCTCGCCGACGACGAACTCGATCAGGGCCAGCACGACGCGCAGGAGGACGTGCTCGGTGCCGACGTGCGCGGCATCCTGGTCCGCTCGGATGCGTGGGCACGGCTCGGCGGCCTCGACCGCGGCCTCGCGGGCGCCGACGAGGGACTCGACCTCGGGGTGAGGGGGCGACTGGCCGGAGGGCGCGTGTCGCTGGTCCCGGCGGCCCTGGTCGCGACGGCAGGAGACGGCGTCGCCGGTCTGCCGGTGCCGCTGACCCCGCAGCGCCGACGTCGCGCGGTGTACGCCGAGCGGGTGGCGCAGTTGCGCCGGCGGCTGGCATACGCGCCGGCCGTCGCGACGCCGCTGCACTGGCTGTCGGTGCTGCCGCTCGCGCTCTGGCGCACCGTCGTCGATCTGGTGCGCAAGCAGCCGGGTCGCATCGCCTCCGAGTGGGGCGCGGCGGCCGTGGCGTTGGTCGGGATCGTGCCGGTCTGGCGCGCACGTCGTCGCATCGCGCGCGCACGCACGGCGTCGTGGGCGCAGGTGGCGCCACTGCGTACGACGCAGGCCGAACTCCGCGAACGGCTCGACGACGACCCCGAAGTCGCGATCGGCGGCCACCGGCGCAGCGACCTGAGGTTCTTCGCCGGCGGCGGGGCCTGGCTGGTCCTCGCCGCGCTCGCCGTCTCGGTCGCCGCCTTCCCCGCGCTGCTGGCGTGGCCGGTGCTGGGCGGCGGAGCGCTCCAGCCCCTCGCGAACACCGTGGGTCAGCTGTGGGACGACGCCGCGTACGGACAGCGGGCGCTGGGACTCGACACGATCGGGCCGGCGGATCCGTTCTCCGCGGTGGTCGCGGTCCTCGGCTCGCTCTGGCCGTGGGCACCGTCGCGGGCGCTGGTGCTGCTGTGGATCCTCGCACTGCCGCTCGCGGCGCTCGGCGGCTGGTTCGCCGCGACGCGGGTCACCGAGCGGGCGAGCCTGCGGCTGCTCGGCGGCGCGGTGTGGGCGCTGGCGCCGACGCTGCTCGTCGCCCTGACCCAGGGCCGGCCGACCGGGGTGCTCGTGCACCTGCTGCTGCCGTGGCTGTTCTATGCGGGTGCGGTCGCGCATCGATCGTGGGCAGGTGCCGGCGCGGCCTCGCTTCTGCTCGCCGCCGTCCTCGCGGCTGCGCCCTCACTCGCGCCTGCGATGGCGGTGCTGTGGTTCGGCGCTGTCGTGCTCGGCATCGTCCTCCGCGCCGGCCGCGGCGTGGCGCGTCTGGTGTGGACGCTCGTGCCGTCGCTCGCCCTCGCACTCCCGCTCGTGTGGAACGCACTGACGCACGGACGCGCGTGGGGACTCGTCGCCGACCCGGGCGTGCCGTGGGCAGGACCGCAGGTCGCGGCCGACGCCGCCGGCCGTGCGCTCCTGGCGGCCGGCATCCCCACATCCGATCTCGCCGGATGGGCGACTCTCCTGCCGGACGGGCCGACATGGTGGGTGCCCCTGCTCAGCGTGCCGCTGGCCCTGCTCGCTCTCGCGGCGCCGTTGACGCAGCGCTGGGCCGCCGGCATCGTGCTGCTCGTGGTGACGGCGCTCGGCCTCGGCACGGCGTTCGCCGCGGTGGGAGTGTCGGTGTCGTTCGTGCAGTCGCTCACTGTGCCGCTGTGGCCCGGCACCGGGCTGAGCCTCGCGTGGCTCGGCGCGCTCGGAGGGGCGCTGGTCGCCCTGGATGCCGGTCTCGCCCCGCGCGTCGCGCTGGCGCGTGGGCTGGCGGCGACGCTCGTGTTCGCCGCCGCCGTGATGCTCGCCGTGCCGTCACTCACCGCCTTCACGCGCGGCACCGCGGCGATCGCCAACGGCCCGGCCAGCACGCTTCCCGCCTTCGTGGCGGCGGAAGGGCGCGACGACCCGGATGTCGGCACCATCGTGCTCACGCCGCAGGCCGACGCCGGTGTCGCCGCCCAGGTGGTGTGGGGTGCGAGCGAGACCGTCGGGGGCCAGACCACGCTGCTGTCGACCCGCACCCAGGCGAGCCCTCAGGACGAGGACCTGGCGGCGCTCGCCGCCGATCTCGTCACCCCATCGTCGGAGGATGTCGTCGCCGAGCTCGCCGACCGGGGCATCGGGTTCATCCTGCTGGCTCCGACGACGCCGCCCGAGACCGATGCCGCGCGGACGATGCGGCTGTCGGCGATGACGGCGCTCGGCCAGCGCGACACGCTCGTCGTCGTGGGCGACACCGCCAAGGGAGAGCTCTGGCGCGTCGTCGATGAGATCGCGCCGCGTCCGGCGGAAGCGGCATCCGTCTCGGCCCTCGCGCGGTGGATCGCATTCGGGCAGATCGCCGTTCTCGGCATCGCCCTGCTCCTCGCGCTGCCGACGGCGACGTCCATCCGCGAGGCGCGCCGCACGCCACGCGTGGTGGGACCTCACTGGCAGGAGGGTCGATGAGCGACCGACGGGTATTCCGCTGGGCGACGACGAGCGCCCGCCTGCTGATCGGCACGGCCGTGTCGATCGTCGCCGTCGTCGCCGTCGTCACCGCCGTCTCGGTGCCGTGGCCGACGGTCGTGCGCGAGCCGCTCAGCGTGCCGGCCACACCGGCCCCCGCGGCGTCCGTGATCGCCTGCGACGGCGCGCTGCTGTCGATCGGCCGCAACCCGACGGCCGCCGACGCCGTCAGCGTGGTCGCGCCGCAGTCGGTCGTCATGGGGGTGGCAGACGGCGAACCCCCTGCGGAGGAGCGCCTGGAGACCACCGACGTCGGGCCCGGCCCGCTCGCCTACACGGCTGCGCCGCTCGACGGCCACGCGGTCGACGTGGCAGCCACGGGCGCGGCGACCGCGTCGGCCGACGACCTCTCGGGCTTCGCCGCTTCGGCCTGCCGCCCGCCGCTGCTGGACTCGTGGCTCGTCGGCGGATCCGGTTCCACCGGCGCCGCCGACCTCGTGCTGCTTGCGAACCCGGGCACCGTCCCCGCGACGGTGCAGCTGACCGTCTACGGGGCCGCTGGGCCGCAGACCCCTCCGGGCGGCGTCGACCTCGTCGTCCCGCCCGGCACCCAGCGCGTCGTGCCCCTGGCGGGCATCGCGCTGGGCGAGGAGACCCCCGTCGTGCGCGTGTCGGCCGTCGGCGCGCCGATCCGGGCGTCCCTGCAGGCGAGCATCACGCGCACGCTCACGCCGGGCGGCGTCGACCAGGTCGGTCCTGTCGCGCAGGCCGAGACGACGGAAGTGATCACCGGCATCACCGTGACGCGACAGACAGCCGCGGACGGCGCGGCGGACGAGGTGACCGTGCTGAGGATGCTGGCGCCCGCTGCTCCGGCGACCGCGCGGGTGACCGTCACTTCGGTCGGCGGCGGTGAAGCGGTGCGCGAGCCGCAGGAGGTGGCGCTCGAGGCCGGCAAGCCGCTCGAGCTGGCGCTGGACAGCCTGACCGCCGGCTCGTATACGGTCACGATCGACGCGGACTCGCCCGTCGTGGCGGCGGTGTGGCAGGCGACCGGTGTCGGCGAGGGCGACGACTTCGCGTGGTACACACCGGCGCCCGAGGTGGCGGTGGCATCCCTCTTCGCGACCCCGGGAGGACCGACCCCGTCGCTCTCGGTGGTGAACCCGTCGAGCGAACCTCTCGCCGTCGCCGTCACGCCGGTCGACGGCGGATCCCCGCTCGATCTCACGATCCCCGCGAACGGCTCCGTCGCCGTGCGACTGGCGGCGCGCACGGTGTACCGGTTCGAACCCGAGGCGCCCGTGCACGCCGGCCTCTCGTTCGCGGGGGACGGCGCGCTCGCGGGCGTGCCGCTGTGGCCGGCGGACGTCGCGACCTCCGAGATCGTCGTCTATCCCTGAGTCGAGCCTTCTGGCGCCCCACGGTAAGGGTGTCGACTCGCTTTGCTCGCTCAGCCTTGACCCGGCTCGCATCAACGCCCGCTGGCGCTCGCATTGATCCGAGCCGCGTCAGAAGTAGCGGAAGCGCTCCGGGCCGAGGTCCCACGGATCGCGGTCCAGATACTCCGCCGCGGCCCGGAAGACGGCGCCCTCGACGAGCATGCGCCGATGCAGCTCGTCGTCGCGGTGCAGGTGGCTGAGCCGTTCGATCGGCAGACGATAGAGGATGATGCGGCCGGCGTCGGGGAGCACAGTCCAGCGGGGGATGCCGTCGTCGTCGGTCGCCGCCGGCATGTCGGCGACCTCGAACCGCACGTCGCGGAGCTCGGGCCAGGCCGAGCGGAGGAACTCCGCGGCGGTGCCGACGGACAGGTCGAAGCGGTCGACGCGCGTGTCCAGCGGCGGGAGGGGAGGACGCACCACCGGGCTCCGGCCTTCGCGGCCGTGTCGTCCATGGCGAGACGCGCGCGGCTGCGCGCGTTCGCTTGTCCGGGTACGCCGCCACGCCATACACCCATCCTAGAACCGGGAGGCGGGCCGGCTCCGCTTCCCTGCGGCGGTCGCGCCGGCGCTGGCGAACGCCGATGCGGCGGGAACGCTGCGGCGCGGCATCCGTCCGCATGGGTCGGGCCCACGGTAGCGTCGACCCGATGCGTGAGAGAGTCTGCTCCAAGGTCGGCTGCGCCCGTGAGGCGGTGTCGACGCTCACCTACGACTACGGCGACCAGATGGCGGCACTCGGTCCGCTCGGCGCCGGGGGCGATCCTCACGCGCACGACCTGTGCGCGATCCACACCGACCGCCTGTCGGTGCCCAAGGGCTGGGTGGTCGTGCGGCACGAGACCCTCCGCGCCTGAGCCGGCGTGGGAGAATGGGCGGATGCCGACCCACACGCCCGTCGCCACGCCTTCCACCCCTGCCGTCTCAGAGCTCGCTGAGGGGTTCGAATACGAGGTCGCCGACCTCTCGCTGGCCGAAGCGGGCCGCCATCAGCTGCGCCTCGCCGAGAACGAGATGCCGGGACTCATGGCGCTGCGCGACGAGTTCGGCCCCTCGCAGCCGCTGAAGGGCGCTCGCATCGCCGGCTCCCTGCACATGACCGTGCAGACCGCGGTGCTCATCGAGACGCTCGTCGCGCTCGGCGCACAGGTGCGCTGGGCGAGCTGCAACATCTTCTCCACGCAGGACGAAGCCGCCGCGGCCGTCGTCGTCGGTCCGACGGGCACGGTCGACGCACCTGCCGGCGTTCCCGTCTTCGCGTGGAAGGGCGAGACCCTCGAGGAGTACTGGCGCCTCGCGGACCGCATCTTCGACTGGTCGGCCGAGGGCTTCGACGGCCCGAACATGATCCTCGACGACGGCGGTGACGCGACTCTCCTCGTGCACAAGGGCGTCGAGTTCGAGAAGGCAGGATCGGTTCCGGATGCCGCGGCCGACGACTCCGCGGAGTACCGGATCATCCTCGACACGCTCCGCGCCAGCCTCGCGCGCGAGCCGCAGCGCTTCACGCGCATGGCCGAGCACCTGCTCGGTGTCACCGAGGAGACGACCACCGGCGTCCACCGGCTGTACGAGCTGGCTGCCGCGGGCGACCTGCTCTTCCCGGCCATCAACGTCAACGATTCGGTCACGAAGTCGAAGTTCGACAACAAGTACGGCATCCGCCACTCGCTGCCCGACGGCATCAACCGCGCGACCGACGTGCTGATGGGCGGCAAGGTCGCCTTCGTCTGCGGCTACGGCGACGTCGGCAAGGGTGCCGCCGAGGCCCTTCGCGGTCAAGGCGCCCGCGTCATCGTCAGCGAAGTCGACCCGATCTGCGCGCTGCAGGCCGCGATGGACGGCTACCAGGTGGCGCGCCTGGCCGACGTCGCCGGCCAGGTCGACATCGTCATCACGGGCACCGGCAACAAGGACGTCGTCACCACCGAGGACCTGCTGAAGCTCAAGCACCTCGCGATCGTCGGCAACGTCGGCCACTTCGACAACGAGATCGACATGGCGGGGCTCGAGGCGCTGCCCGAGGTCGAGAAGGTCGAGATCAAGCCGCAGGTGCACGAATGGCGGCTCCCGAACGGACGCAGCGTGCTCGTGCTGAGCGAAGGCCGGCTGCTGAATCTCGGCAACGCCACCGGGCATCCGTCGTTCGTCATGAGCGCATCGTTCACGAACCAGGTGCTCGCGCAGATCGAGCTGTTCACCAAGCGCGACGAATACCCGACCGCCGTGTACACGCTGCCCAAGCACCTCGACGAGAAGGTCGCGCGCCTGCACCTCGACGCGCTGGGTGTGCAGCTCACCACCCTCAGCGACGAGCAGGCCGCCTACATCGGCGTGCCGGTCGAGGGTCCCTACAAGCTGGACCACTACCGCTACTGAGGCGGCTCCTCCGGGATCAGCGCTCGGGGAAGCCGCGGGGCGGCGCGGAGACCGGAGCCGCGAGCGCGTCGGCGCGGGCGGTCTCCAGGCGCAGCGCGCGCAGCTCGCGCTCGCGCCGCACTGCCGCGACGCCGATGAGAAACGTCTCGTTGTCGACAGCCGGCACGGGTGAGACGTGCGCGGCCGTCTCCCGGGCGAGGGACGCCGCGACCCGCGCACGCGCCGTCGGCTCCATATTGGCCGCCGAGCGTGCGAACTGCGCGAGGCGTCGAGACAGCCGTTCCGGGAGGCGCGCGACGTCGGCGACCGCCGCCCACTCGGCGAGGACGGGTGGGATGCCGAGCTGCACGTCGGGCAGACGAGGGGTGCGTGTGCGCTCCGAGTAGGTGCCGGCGAGCAGGTCGCCGAGTCGCTGCGAACGGGGGGTGAAGGCTCCGACGAGGGCAGCGACCGCGCCGAGCGTGAACCACAGCTCGAAGACGCCGACGAGTGCCCGGATGAACGCGTGCCGGAACCCTGCGGCGCCACCGTCGGTGCGGACGATCCGCCCGCCGACGGCGAGGCGTCCGAGGCTGCGGCCCCGCGTGGTCGTCTCGACCACCGTCGGGATGACGATCATGACGAGGACGAGGACGACGATCGTCAGGATGGGCACCACCGCCGCGTCGATCGCGTCCAGGCCGAGCAGCCAGCTGAGCCCCCATGCGAACAGCAGCAGCACGGCGACGCCCAGGAGCATGTCGATGAGCACGCCGAGTGCCCGCAGGAAGTAGCCGAGCGGCTGCACGTCCAGCGCGACGGCCTCGCCGGTGAGCACCTCGTCTTGATGGATGTCGACGATCGCGGGGCGCTCAGCGGTCATGGCTACAGTGAAACACATGGACCTCGACGCGCTCACGGCTGCTCGGCGTGAGGAGTGGGCGCGGCTCGACGAACTGAGCCGGCGTCGGCACCTCTCCGGCGCGGAGGTCGATGAGCTCGTCACCCGATACCGTGCGGCGTCCGCCGATCTCGCCGATGCGAAGACGTCTGCCGGACGCAGCCTCCAGGGCGATCACATCTCCACCATGCTCGGGCGTGCGCGGCTGCGGCTCACGGGTGCGCCCGAGAACGTCATGCGCCAGATCCCGCGGTTCTTCGCGCTGCAGCTTCCCGCTGCCCTGTACCGCGTGCGCTGGACCACTCTCGCCATCGCGCTGGGCTTCGTGGCCGTGGTCGCCGTGGTGGCGCTGTGGGTGGCGGGCGACCCCGCGCTGGTGGCGAGCCTCGGCAGCCAGGCGCAGCTCGAGCACTACGCCGAGAACCAGTTCACCGAGTACTACAGCGAGAACCCGGCGGCGGTGTTCGCGGGCACGGTGTGGACAAACAACGCCTGGATCGCGGCCCAGTGCGTGCTCTTCGGCATCACCGGGGTGTGGCCCATCATGGTGCTCGTGCAGAACGCCGTCGGCGTCGGCACGGCGGCGGCGATCATGGCGGCGTTCGACCGCGGCGACGTGTTCGTGCTGTACATCCTCCCGCACGGGATGCTCGAGCTCACCTGCATCTTCGTGGCCGGAGCGGCGGGCCTGCAGATCTTCTGGGCCTGGGTCGCGCCCGGCCCGCGCTCACGCGGCGAGTCGCTGGCCGCAGCCGGGCGCTCGCTGGCGACCATCGCGATCGGACTCGTCATCGCCCTCGGCGTCGCGGGGATCATCGAGGGTTTCGTGACGGCGCAGCCCTGGCCGTGGCCCGTCAAGATCGGCATCGGCGTGGCGGCGCTCGGACTGTTCCTCGTCTACATGCTCGTGGTCGGGCGCCGTGCACAGCGCCTGGGGGAGAACGGCGACCTCACCGAGTACGAGGCCGGCACCCCGACCCTCGTCGCCGGCTGACCCCCGGTGGATGCGTATAGCACTGTTTTGAATGGATCAAAACAACGGTAGGCTGAGGGCATGCACCCCCACACGGCCGTCGACACGCATGCTGTCGACACGGCGGCACGGCTGCGAGCGGCAGGGCTGCGGGTCACCGACTCCCGGCGCGCGGTCGTCGAGGCGCTCATCGAGCGCCCGCACGCCAGCGCCGACGAGCTGTTCGGCATCGTCGCGCGGACGGTTCCCGGCACGAGCCTGCAGTCGGTGTACAACGCGCTCGGCGACTTCGTCGATGCGGGGCTCGCACGCCGCATCGAGCCCGCGGGTCGTCCCGGTCTGTTCGAGCTGCGTGTCGACGACAATCACCACCACCTCATCTGCTCCCAGTGCGGGGCCGTACAGGACGTCGACTGCGTCGTGGGCGAGGCCCCCTGCCTGACGCCGTCCGACGCGCACGGCTACGCGCTGCAGGCGGCCGAGGTGACCTTCTGGGGTGTGTGCCCCGCCTGCGCGACGGCCGAGGCGAGCGCCCCCGAGCCGGTCGCCGCCGCGCGCTCCTGACATCCTGTCCGACCCTCTGATAGCCCATCCCGATTGGAAGGAAGCTCATGACCGACACCAACGACACGATCCCGGAGATCGGCGAGAACCCCACCGACGCCGATCAGGCGGTCACCCCGATCGACACGCCGGTCGATGAGCGTGAGGACGGCGAGAGCCGCCCGCGTCCGAACGAGTCCGAGGGCTGCCCGGTGATCCACGGCGGCCAGCCGCACCCGACCACCGGCAACGCCAACAGCGTGTGGTGGCCGAACCAGCTGAACCTCAAGATCCTCGCGAAGAACCCGGCCGTCGCCAACCCGCTCGGCGAGGACTTCGACTACAAGGCGGCGTTCGAGTCGCTCGACCTCGCCGCGGTCAAGGCCGACATCGCCGAGACACTCACGACGTCGCAGGACTGGTGGCCCGCCGACTTCGGCAACTACGGTCCGCTCATGATCCGCATGGCGTGGCACAGCGCCGGCACCTACCGCGTGACCGACGGCCGTGGTGGTGGCGGGGCCGGTCAGCAGCGCTTCGCGCCGCTGAACAGCTGGCCCGACAACGTCAACCTCGACAAGGCTCGCCGCCTGCTCTGGCCGGTCAAGAAAAAGTACGGCCAGTCGCTCTCGTGGGCTGACCTGATGATCCTCGCCGGAAACGTGGCGCTCGAGTCGATGGGCTTCACGACGTTCGGCTACGCCGGTGGCCGCCCCGACGTGTGGGAGCCCGACGCGGACGTGTACTGGGGCCCGGAGACCACCTGGCTGGACGACGAGCGCTACTCGGGCGACCGCGAGCTCGAGAAGCCCCTCGCCGCCGTGCAGATGGGCCTCATCTACGTCAACCCCGAGGGTCCCAACGGCAACCCCGACCCGCTGGCCTCGGCCCGCGACATCCGCGAGACCTTCGGCCGCATGGCGATGGACGACGAAGAGACCGTCGCGCTCATCGCGGGAGGCCACACGTTCGGCAAGACGCACGGCGCCGCGCCCGACACCAACATCGAGCACAACCCCGAGGCCGCCGGCCTCGAGCAGCAGGGCCTCGGCTGGAAGAACAACCACGGCACCGGGCACGGTGACGACACCATCACCTCCGGCCTCGAGGTCACGTGGACCTACCACCCCACCCGCTGGGACAACGAGTTCTTCCACATCCTCTACGCGTACGAGTGGGAGCTCATGCGCAGCCCCGGCGGCGGCCACCAGTGGCGTCCGATCAACGGCGGCGGCGCCGACATGGTGCCGCAGGCGCACTCGAACGGTCGTCGCGAGCCGCGCATGCTCACCAGCGACCTGGCGCTGCGCACTGACCCGGCGTACGACGCCATCTCGCGCCGCTTCAAGGACGACCCCGAGGCGTTCGCCGACGCGTTCGCCCGGGCGTGGTTCAAGCTGACGCACCGCGACATGGGCCCGATCGACCGCTACCTCGGCGCCGAGGTCCCGACCGAGGAGCTGCTGTGGCAGGACCGCGTCCCGGCCGTCGACCACGAGCTCATCGACGCGGCAGACGCTGCGGCGCTGAAGGCTCAGATCCTCGACTCGGGCCTCACGCTCTCGGAGCTCGTCGAGACGACGTGGGCCGCGGCATCCTCGTTCCGCGGCAGCGACAAGCGCGGCGGAGTCAACGGCGCCCGCATCCGCCTCGCTCCGCAGAAGGACTGGGAGGTCAACAAGCCCGCCCAGCTCGCCACGGTGCTCGCGAAGCTCGAGCAGATCCAGGCCTCGTTCAACGACGGTCGCACCGACGGCAAGAAGGTGTCGCTGGCCGACCTCATCGTGCTCGCCGGCAACGCGGCGGTCGAGAAGGCCGCCCAGGACGCGGGCGTCGACGCAGAGGTGGTCTTCCACCCGGGCCGCACTGACGCCACGCAGGAGCAGACCGACGTGGAGTCGTTCGCGTTCCTCGAGCCGATCACCGACGGATTCCGCAACTACTACGGGCCCCGGGCGTTCATGCCCGAGGAGCACCACCTCATCGACCGGGCGAACCTGCTCACGCTGAGCGCTCCGGAGCTGACGGTTCTCGTGGGCGGTCTGCGCGTGCTCGGTGCGAACTGGGACGGCTCGGACTACGGCGTCTTCACCGACCGCAAGGGCGTGCTGACGAACGACTTCTTCGTGAACCTGCTCGACCTCGGCACGACCTGGAAGCCGCTCGACCCCGGTGCACACGCGTTCTCGGGCGCGAAGGACGGTTCGGGCGAGCCGGTCGGCATCGGCACGCGCGTGGACCTGCTGTTCGCCTCGAACTCCGAGCTGCGCGCCGTCGCCGAGGTGTACGCCTCGGACGATGCGAACGAGAAGTTCGTGCGCGACTTCGTCAAGGCATGGGGCAAGGTCACCGAGCTCGACCGGTTCGACCTCGTCTGACCTCTCGACGCACGAAGGAGCGGCCCGCCCCGGTAGGGGGCGGGCCGCTCCTTCGTGCGATGCGTCAGCGCTTACTTCACGCGCGCCTCGGCCTGGACCGGGGGCAGCGTGCCCTTGGGCTCGAAGAGCGCACGGTGCAGGACGCCGGCGAGAAGACCGCCGACGATCGGGAACACGATGAAGACCCACAGCTGCGAGAGGGGTCCGGGGCCGCCGTAGATCGCCGCGGCGATCGAGCGGGCCGGGTTCACCGAGGTGTTGTCGATCGGGATCGAGATGAGGTGGATGAGGGTGAGCGTCAGGCCGATCGCCAGAGGTGCGAGCGCCGCCGTGCCCCGGGTCGAGTGCGTCACCCCGAGGATGATGAGCACGAAGATCGCCGTCAGCACCACCTCGGCGATGATCGCCGCACCGAGCTCGAAGCCGCCGGGGGATCCGAAGTCGCCGGTGCCGTAGCCGTTCGACGCGAATCCGCTGTCCTGGGCGTTCGCCAGCCAGTTGTCGGTCCCGAAGATGCCGATCAGCACGATGAGCGTCGTGCCGAGGGCGCCGCCGATCACCTGCGCGATGATGTAGCCGATCGTGTTCTTCCACTCGAAGCGCCCCGCCGCGGCGAGCCCGAGGGTGATCGCGGGGTTGAAGTGGCCGCCCGAGATCGGTCCCCACGCGTACGCGCCCGCTACGACGGTCAGACCGAACGCGAGTGAGACGCCGACGAAGGCGATGCCCAGCGGGTTGCTCTCCGAGTCGGCCGGGAAGTTGGCTGCGAACAGGGCCGCGCCGACACCGCCGAAGACGAGCAGAAACGTTCCCAGAGCCTCCGCGACGAGCCTGTTCACCGTGGTGGGCGGGATGGTGGTATCCGACATGGCGGACTCCTTTCCTCGTCGTGAGGCTAGCGCTACGCCCAGCGGATTCCCAGGAACCGGGCGCGGAGTGTCGGCGTGCGACGCCACGTCAGTCCATGTTTCGCTGCGTGTTCAGGCGTTCGTTCACATTCGTTGGGCCGGCGGATGCTGCGCCACGAGGTCGGCGCCGTGTCGTGCGCCGAAGGACCCTGCCGGCAGCTGCGGGCTCAGAGTCGCCCGGCGGCTTTGAGCGCCAGATACCGGTCGGCGATGCGCGGTGGCAGGTCCTCCGGGGTGGCCGCGATCGCCTCGCCCCCCGCGCGGCCGATCGCAGCGGCCACGACGCCGGCGTCGTGCGCACTTCGCTCGATGGCGGCGGCGCGGTAGACGTCGGCGGCGTCGGGGCGCTCGGGCAGGGGCTCCTGTTCATCGGTCACCGCGCCGACCAGCACATGGGCCCCTCGGGACAGCGCGGGCAGCGATCCCAGGAACCCGCGCGCGGCCTCCGGGGCGTCCTGCGCCGTCAGGAGCACGACCAGCGACGGCCGGGACGTGAGCGCGCGCACCTGCGCGAACGCGGCATCCCAGTCGGTGTCGATGAGCTGGGGCTCGACCGGCGCCATCGCGTCGACCATCGCGGGCAGCAGACCCGGGCCGTCGACGCGCGTGACGCGGGCGCGGATCGTGCGGTCGAACATCAGGAGGTGCACGTGGTCGCCCGCCCGGGTCGCGAGCGCGGCGAGCAGCAGCGCGGCCTCCATCGCGGCATCCATCCGCACGCCGTCGCCGACGCGTGCCGCCGCCGTGCGTCCCGTGTCGATCACGATGACGACGTGCCGGTCGCGCTCGGGTCGCCACGTGCGCAGCATCGTCGTGCTCGACCGCGCCGTCGCCCGCCAGTCGATGGAGCGCACGTCGTCGCCGCGGACGTATTCCCGCAGACTGTCGAACTCGGTGCCCTGACCGCGCACCTGGATGCTCGTGTTGCCGTCGAGCTCACGCAGCCGAGCGAGCCGCGAGGGGAGGTGGCGTCGCGCCGTGAACGGCGGCAGCACGCGCAGCGTGCCCGGCTCGTCGAGGCGCGCCTGGCGTCCGGCGAGGCGCAGCGGCCCGTCGGATCGCACCACGACGAACCTCGATCGCAGCTCGCCGCGTCGACGGGGGAGGAGCGGGAGGCCGATCGCCCGGGACTCGCCAGGCGGGATGGCGATCGCCGGGCGTTCCGCCGGCGCGCCCGCGGTGGGCTGCCACGCGTCGCGCACGCGTCCGCGAACGGTGCGATCACCGGTGTTGCGCAGCACGAGCTCGGCCCGCACCGCCTGTCCGAGCAGCACGCGGCTCGGAAGGCGTCGCACCACCGTCATCCGGCGCGGATCCGGTGCCGCCGCCGCGTCGCCGAGCGCGGCGATCAGGCACAGCAGGATCCACCCCGCCGCCGCGAGCCACGGGTCGACCCCCGCCGCCGAGAGCAGCACGACGGGCACCGCTCCGACGGCGAGGAGCAGCGGCAGCCGGCCAGTGACGTACATCAGGCGTCGTTCCGTTCGGCGCGTTTCGTCTCGCTCGTTCCTCGCTCGCTCAACGACCGGCTCCTAGATCGGGACCCGGGTCTGCTGCAGCACCGAGCCGAGCACGGCGTCGACCGATACGCCCTCGAGCTCGGCGTCGGGGCGCAGGCGGATGCGGTGCCGCCACGTCGGCAGCAGCATCGTCTGCACGTGGTCCGGCGTGATGGCGGGGTACGCCCCCAGCCACGCCCACGCCTTCGACGCCGCCAGCAGGGCGGTCGCCGCGCGGGGGCTGACGCCGAGCTGCACCGAAGGGCTGCTGCGCGTGGCCTGCGCGAGGTCGACGATGTAGCCGAGCACGTCATCCGAGACGGTGACGGATGCCGCGGCGCGCTGCGCCGCGCGGATCTCGTCGGCCGTCGCGGCGCGGCGCAGGCCCGCACCCGCGAGATCCCGGGGGTCGAAGCCGCTCGCATGGCGGCGCAGCACCGCGAGCTCGGCATCCCGAGCCGGAACGTCGACGATGAGCTTCAGCAGGAACCTGTCCAGCTGCGCCTCTGGCAGCGTGTAGGTGCCCTCGTGCTCGATGGGGTTCTGCGTCGCGGCGACGAGGAACGGGTCGGGCAGCGACCGCGTCACGCCGTCGGTCGAGACCTGACGCTCCTCCATCGCCTCGAGCAGCGCCGCCTGCGTCTTGGGCGGCGTGCGGTTGATCTCGTCGGCGAGGACCACGTTGGTGAACACAGGCCCCTCGCGGAACTCGAACTCGCCGGTCTTCGCGTCGTAGACCAGTGAGCCTGACACGTCGCCCGGCATGAGGTCGGGGGTGAACTGGATGCGCGTGGTGTCGAGGCCGAGCGCCGTCGAGAACGACCGCACCAGCAGCGTCTTCGCGACCCCCGGCACGCCTTCGAGCAGCACGTGGCCGCGTGCCAGCAGCGCGATCAGCAGGCCGGTGACCGTGCCGTCCTGGCCGATGACGGCCTTGCCCACTTCGAGGCGCACGCGATTCATCGCCTCGCGCAGCGCGGCATCGTCGGGGCGTGTGGTCGGGCGGTCGACCGCGTCGGACGCGGTCGCACTCGGCGTCACGGGCGAATCCGTCATCGGGGGCTCCTTTCAGGACGGACGGCCGCGCGTACGGCGTCCTCCAGGTCTCTCAGGCGTGTGCTCAGGGCGACGAGGTCGGCGTCGCTGCGCGGGATCTCGTCGAGCAGGATGCCGCGCACCGCGCGGCGGTCGAGGCCGGTGCGGCCTGCTGCGGCGTCGGCGATCTCGGGGGCCGCGGCGTTCGCGGCGAGGCCGAGCAGCGCTGCGA